>MESE01000112.1 GCA_001770855.1 Burkholderiales bacterium RIFCSPLOWO2_02_FULL_57_36 | reverse complement strand
CCGATTAGAATTCGGGTATGAGCAAGCAACGCATCGTGGTGGGCCTGAGTGGTGGAGTGGATTCCGCAGTCACCGCCTACCTACTCCAACAGCAAGGCCATGAGGTCGTCGGCATCTTCATGAAGAACTGGGAGGATGACGACCAGGACGATGAAAACGGCAAGTACTGCTCCTCCAACATCGATTTTGTCGACGCTGCCGCCGTCGCCGATGTACTGGGCATTGAGATTGAACACGTCAACTTCGCCGCCGAATACCGGGACCGCGTGTTCTCCGAGTTTCTGCGCGAATACCAGGCCGGGCGCACGCCCAACCCCGATATCCTGTGCAATGCCGAAATCAAGTTCAAGGCCTTCCTGGACCATGCGATGCGCCTGGGCGCCGAGAAGATTGCCACCGGGCACTACGCACGCGTGCGGCTGAACGCAGCCACGGGAAAACATGAATTGCTCAAAGGGCTGGACCCGTCCAAAGACCAAAGCTACTTCTTACATCGGCTGAACCAGGCCCAGCTGTCCAAAACCCTGTTCCCGGTGGGTGAGCTGCACAAGACAGAAGTGCGGCGCATCGCCGACGAGATTGGCCTGCCCAACGCCAAGAAGAAAGACTCCACCGGCATTTGTTTCATCGGCGAGCGGCCGTTTCGGGACTTTCTGAACCGCTACATCTCCAAGGAGCCCGGCCCCATCAAAGATGCCAAGGGCCGCACCATTGGCCAGCATGTGGGTCTGTCGTTCTACACCCTGGGCCAGCGCCAAGGCTTGGGCATTGGCGGTCTCAAGGCCAAAGGGGCGCAAAAAGGCGGAGGCGAACACGCGCCCTGGTTTGTGGCCCGCAAGGACATGCAGACCAACACCCTGTGGGTGGTGCAAGGGCATGACCATCCGTGGCTGCAATCCCTGTCACTGGAGGCATTGGACGCCAGCTGGGTTGCCGGCACTCCACCGCCCGTGGGCCTGCTGGCGGCGAAAACCCGCTACCGGCAAAGTGACGCGGCATGTGCATTGACCCGCGCCACCGCCGCAGAGTTCTCCCTCGCATTTCAAGATGCCCAGTGGGCGGTCACCCCAGGCCAATCCGCCGTGCTGTACGACGGCGAAGTGTGTCTGGGCGGCGGTGTGATCGCCGCAGCCCAGGCCTGATTCAGGCCCAGCGTCAGCCCATGCGGGCGAGCAGGGTCTCCATGTCTTTCAGCATGGCATCCAGACTGGCCTTTTGTTCGGCGTCGGGGTGCATGCGGCTCTCCAGCTCCTGCTCCATAAAACACACCGTCATGCGCAAATAGGTGCTGTCCAGCGCCTTGCGCACGGCGGAAAACTGCTGCCCGATTTTCAGGCAGTCTTCGCCCTCCTCCACCATGCGCTGGATCCCGCGGATCTGCCCCTCGGCGCGGCGCAGGCGGTTGAGGACATCGGTACGGGCTTGGGTTTTATTCAATACGGTCATGGCGCAGATTTCATCACTTATCGATTCGGACACTGCATTTTCGCCCATGGTGATCCTTGGCTCAGCGTCCGCAGGAGGGGCCCGCATCAGACACCCCGAGTTTGCGCAGCAAAATCCCAGGGGGACAGAAGTTGGTAAACCCGGACTGGAACAGGTTAAAGCCCACAAAGGCGGTGAAGGCCAAGGCCCATTGGCTGTAGAACAAGGGGCTACCCTCCACGCCCAAGGCCAGTGAAAGCATGACAAAAAAGCCAGCCATGATGCGGATGTAACGGTCAACGGTCATACAAATACTCCTCAGTAGAAAACAAACTAGAAAACCAAATGGTCTATTTGGCGCGGTCGGTCAGCCGCACAATGCCCAAAGCCTTCAACACATACTTCTCGTACACCGGCTCGGAATTGCCTTTGCGGATCTTGCGCAGGAAATATTTCTCAAACGCAATCTTGGCCAGGTGCACCCATTTGCCCTTTTTGAACCAGTTCACATTGCGTGGCGGAATCTGCGGCAGGGCCACAAAGGCGGCGCCGGTGTCCCCCATGTCGGCCAGGCAAATGGCGTTCCAGGTGCCTTTGTCTTCGGCGGGCAGGCCCGCCAGATCGGCGGCGATGTTGTGGGCAATGGCGCCCACCATGCTCTCGATCATGTAGCCGGTTTTTGGGGTTCCCGTGGGTACCGGCGTGGTCTCCACCGGGGGAATGGCCACACACACGCCGGCAGAAAAGATGTTGCGGTAGGCCTTGCTGCGCTGAAATTCGTCAATCAATACAAAACCGCGCGGGTTGCACAGATGGGGCACCGCCGCCACCGCATCCACACCTTTGAAGGCCGGTAACATCATGGACAGCTTGAAGCCAACCTCATGCTCCTTGTAGACATTGCCCAAATCGTCCAGCTGGGTGACAAATAGCTTGCCCTCTTCCACCCGGGTGGTCTTGGCGTTGGTGATCCACTTCATGTCGCGGTTGCGCATCTCGGACTCCAGCATGGATTTGCTGTCGCCCACGCCGCCCAAGCCCAAATGGCCGATGTAGGGCTCACTGGTGACGTAGGTGATGGGCACCTTGTTGCGCAGCTTGCGGCGGCGTAAATCGGTGTCCAAAATGAAAGCAAACTCATAGGCCGGACCAAAACAGCTCGCCCCGGGCATGGCGCCAATCACCACCGGGCCCGGATTTTCCAAAAACTTCTGGTAGTCGGCAAAAAACGCTTGTGCATGGTCCACACTGCAGATGGAGTGGGTAAAACCACCGCCTCCCGACGCCACGGGGCCCGCCCCTGGCACCTCGCTGAACGCCAGCTTGGGGCCGGTGGTGATCACCAGGTAGTCGTAGGCCAGGGTCTGGCCATCGGCCAAGGTAACTTGGTTGCCGGGCGCGTCGATGTGGGTCACGCCCTGCGCAATAAAGTTGATCCCCTTACGCGTGAGATAGGGTTCAATGGGAAGCGTGATGTCCTCACGCTCGCGCCAACCCACGGCAATCCAGGGGTTGCTGGGCACAAACTGAAAATAGTCGGTGGAATTCACCACCGTGATGCGGTGCTCTTTGCCGAGCAGCTCGCGGATTTCGTAGGCGGCGGGCATGCCCCCCAACCCTGCACCAACGATCACGATATGGGCCATGGAATGTCTCCTAGTAGGGTTTAAGCAGGTTCAGCCGGTGGGGCTGGCACAGCGTTCGCGTCTGCGCGCGATTCCATACGGCGCCGGTACAGCGCGTAATACAGGACCGGGATCACCACCAGCGTGAGCACGGTGGACACCAGAATTCCAAAAATGAGGGAAACGGCCAGGCCGTTGAAGATGGGGTCGTCCAGGATGAAGAAGGCCCCGATCATGGCGGCCAGGCCGGTCAGGGCAATCGGCTGTGCCCGCACGACGGCAGACTGCAGCACGGCGTCTTTGAAGGCCAGACCTTGGCTCACCTGCAGCTCGATAAAGTCCACCAGCAAAATCGAGTTACGCACAATGATGCCCGCCAACGCAATCATGCCGATCATGGAGGTGGCGGTGAACTGCGCCCCCAGCAAGGCATGGCCCGGCATCACCCCGATGATGGTCAAGGGAATGGGCGCCATGATGACCAGCGGCGTGAGGTAGCTCTTGAACTGCGCCACCACCAGCAGATAGATCAGGATCAGGCCCACGCCATAGGCGGCTCCCATGTCCCGGAAGGTGTCATAGGTGATTTGCCACTCGCCATCCCATTTGATGGCGTATTGCCGGTAGGGGTCTGCGGGCTGCTTAATCCAGTATTCGCCCATCTCTTCCTGCGAGGTTTGGGCGGCCTCGGCCAGCTTGCCTCGGATGGCAAAGAGGCCATACAGGGGGGAGTCCAGCTTGCCCGCCATATCCCCCACCACATAACTCACCCCCAACAGGTCTTTGGTGTACAGCGGCTTGTCAATCACGCCGCGCTCCACCTGCACCAGTTCGGACAGGGGCACCAACTGCCCATTGGCGGCACGCAGGGGCAGGGCCAGAATGGCGTCCAGACCGACCTGGCTTTCCAGTGGCAGCTGCAGGCGCACCGGCACCGGGTACTTGGATTGCTGGTCGTGCAAATAGGCGGCATCGGTACCCGATAAAGCGGCGGACACCGTTTGCGCAATGGCGGCCACCGGGATACCCAGGGACTCCGCCCGCTGGCGGCGCACCCGCAGATAGGCGCGCGGTGCATTCTCACGCAAGCTGGTGTCCACCCCCACGATGTCGGCCGTGTCCCCAAAGGTTGTGGCCAACTGGGCCGCGAGTTTTTGGCGGCCCGCTTCGTCTGGACCGTACACCTCCGCCACCAAGGGTGACATGACCGGGGGTCCGGGGGGCACCTCCACCACCTTGACGCGGGCATGGTGCTTGGCGCCAATGGCTTCCAGCTGAGGGCGCAGGCGCTGGGCAATGGCATGGCTTTTTTCGCTGCGGTGCTGCTTGTCCACCAGGTTCACCTGCAGGTCACCCTGCTCCACTTCGGAGCGCAGATAGTACTGGCGCACCAGACCATTGAAGGTGATGGGCGACGCTGTTCCCGCGTAGGCCTGCAAATTCACCACCTCGGCTTGCTGCGCCAAAAAAGCACCCAAATCCTGCAAGGCAGCCGCCGTGTCTTCCAGCGGCGTGCCCGCGGGCATATCGACCACCACCTGAAACTCGCTCTTGTTGTCAAAAGGCAGCATTTTCAGCACCACCCATTGCACCAAAGTCAAGCCGACTGACAGCGCCAAGGCCGCCAGGATACCGCCCAGCAGGAACCAGCGCTTGCGTGCACTGTGGAGCAAGGGGGTGAGAATTTTGCCAAACAGCCTTTGAATTTTGGAACTCGCAGCCGCGCCATCGGCCGGCGCCGACTGGATGCCACCATGCCCGTGTTCACGCATGAACTGAAGGGCCAGCCAGGGGGTCACGGTGAAGGCAATGGCCAGCGACAAGGCCATGCCCAAGCTGGAGTTGATGGGAATAGGGCTCATGTACGGCCCCATCAAACCCGACACAAAGGCCATGGGCAACAGTGCTGCGATGACGGTCAGCGTGGCCAATATGGTGGGGCCACCGACTTCGTCCACAGCCCGGGGAATGATGTCTTTGAGAGGTGCATCGGGCGTGAGTTGCTGGTGCCGGTGGATGTTCTCCACCACCACGATGGCATCGTCTACCAGGATACCAATCGAAAAAATCAGCGCAAACAGGGAAACACGGTTGAGCGTGAACCCCCAGGCCCAGGACGCAAACAAAGTGGCGGTCAGCGTCAGGATCACCGCCGCCCCCACAATCAAGGCCTCTCGGCGACCCAGGGCAAAACCCACCAGCAAAATCACCGATCCCGTGGCGAAGGCCAGCTTCTGAATCAGCTTGTTCGCCTTGTCGGCGGCAGTTTCCCCATAGTCGCGTGTCACCGTGGCTTCCACATTGGCTGGAATGAGGGTGTTGTGCAGAGACTCCAGGCGCTGGCGCACGGCATGGGATACCTCCACCGCGTTTTCTCCGGGTTTTTTGGTCACGCTGAGGGTGACCGCCGCAAAGGTTTGCCCTACGCCTGCAGCGGCACCCGCGGGGGCGGAGTCGGGGATGGGCGCCGCCGCACCGGGCGTGTACCAGACATAACGCCGGGCTTGTTGTGCACCCATGTCGATCTGGGCCACGTCCCGCAGGAACACCGGCTTACCCTGGTGCGTCCCCACCACCAAGTCCCCCACATCGTCCACCGACTGCAAAAACTCACCGGCATCGACCGTCAGCATGTGGGTCGATGCTCCGACCTGCGCGGGCTCAATCACCGCACCTGCGGGCATGCCGAAGTTGGCGGCAGCCAAGGTGGTTTTCAGGCTCAACAAGTCCACGCCGCGCGTGCGCAAGCGTGCAGGGTCCACGCGCACCTGAATAGCGCGGCCCGGGCCACCCAAAGTTTGCACTTCCCGCACCCCGGAGACCGCTTTGAGCTCGCTTTCCACCGCGTGCGCCACCGCCTCCAAGTCAAGGGCCGCCAAGTCCGCTTTGCTCCAAAGTGTCACGGCAAGCACCGGCACATCGTCAATGCCCTTGGGCTTCACAATGGGAGTCAGGGTGCCCAGTTCAGGGGGTAGCCAGTCCTGGTTGGCATTCAACACGTCATACAGGCGCACCAGCGCCTCGGTGCGCGGCACCCCCACTTTGAACTGCACGGTGAGCACGGCCAGGCCGGGCCGCGCCACGGAGTAGGTGTGTTCTATGCCCGCGACCTGGCCCAACAGCTGCTCTGCAGGACGGGCCACCATGTTTTGCACATCCGCGCTGCTGGCCCCCGGAAAGGGAATCAGCACATTGGCCATGGTCACATTGATCTGTGGCTCCTCTTCACGCGGTGTAACCAACACGGCAAAGAGGCCCAGCAGCAACGCCACCAAAGCTAGCAAGGGGGTCAAGGCATTGGCCTGGAACGCCGAGGCAATCCGACCGGAAATACCTAAAATTTGCTTGGGCTGCATGGTGGGCTACTTCGTGGACTTGAGCGACATCGCAGGGGCCATGCCGGCACGGATCGGGTCCAGCGCAACGACGTCACCCGCCGCCACACCGGCCAAGACCTCTACCCCGTCCGCGCCCTGTTGCGCACCCAGTCGGACTGCGCGCAACGCAAATCCGCCGGCGGATGCAAGGTATACCGCCGTCAGCTCACCACGGCGCAGGATGGCCGTTGGCGGCAACAACAACTTGGGCGCCTTCACCGCTTGCGCTTGCGAGAAGCGAACACGCACCTGCTGGCCGGGCACCAAAGCAACACTCTCCTTGGCCGGAAGTTCCAGGCGCCATTCGGTGGTTTGTGCCACAGGGTCCGCTGACGGAACGGCGCTACGGGCCACCGGCGCAATCCATTGCGACACCCCTTCTGCGTCGTTCACTTGAACAGTGGTTTGCGCCGCGGTGCGAACCACCTGGGTGCGTGACCCTGGCACCTGAACCACTGCACGCAAGGGCTGCGGCGCATACACCGTTACCAGCGGCGCGCCAGGTACCGCCAGGTCACCCGCCTGCGCATGTGTTTGCAATACCCAGCCATCGTAAGGTGCGCTGACGCGGGTAAAGCCTTGGGAAATGCTGGACTGTTTTGCGGCAGCAGTGGCCTGGTCACGCACCGCCAAACCACCTTGGTACAAGGCGTCTGCGGTCTCCAATGCGGCCTTGCTGACAAAACCCTTGCTTTGCAGGTCCCGGGTCCGCTCCAGATGGGCCTGTGCGTTGCGCAGCTCGGCTTGCGCTTGGTTGATCTGGGCCTGGCTTTTTTGCACCCCCACCATCGCTTCCCTGTCGTCAATCGTCGCCAGCAATTGCCCCGCCCGCACCCGGTCCCCGGCCTTGACCAGCAAAACCGCAATTCGTCCAGACGCCTGGGCCGACAGGGTGCTTTGCTTGACCGCTTGGATCACACCGTCAAGTTCATACACCGAACCGACCACCCTGGCTTGGGCAACCACGGTCGGAATCACGCCAGATTGGGCCATTGCCGGTGCGGCCAACATGGCCATCACCAGCCAGCGTCCACACGCGCCACAGGTCAGCAAGCGGTGAGCGCCATAAGGAAAATTCAAAAATTTCATACCACCTCCTTGATACCCCATGCAGTATATACGCATACCCTATAGAGTATCAAGAGAAATCGAAATTACCCAAACAAGGGCGAGTTGTCCAATGCTCCGTCTTCAACCCGAAGGCCGCACGCCGTCATTGTCTGGACCCACGCTCGCAGAGATCACAGCGCCGCTTTCGTGAAATTCTTCACACCCCAAGGAGAAAAGAGCGGCTAGACTGCAGGGCAGTATTGCCCCCTGCAGACGACCCAAATCCAGCGGACCACTGCCAGAACAAACCGCATAATTGCCCTGCGCTCTTTGGCCCGACTGGGGATAACACGCCTGAGAAAAATTATGTTTTACGTTGTCCGACATGCTGACGGGTCCATCCAGTCCGTATCCAAGCTGCCTCAGCCCGGCAGCGAACCAATCGATGAGCACCACCCGGATATCCAGCTTTTTTTCAATGCGGATGGAGCGGCACCCGCGTTCAATGCGGTCGACGCGGATTTTGTGCGGGTCATCGAAGACTTGATTGATACTCTGATCATGAAAAACGTGATCCGCCACACCGACTTGCCTGCGGCAGCGCAGAAAAAACTCATGCTGCGAAAGGGGCTGCGCAACCGCGTGCAGGGTGCCTTGAATTTGTTTGGTGGCGACGACCAGGTTCTGTAACGGCCATGTCTACCACCACACTTCAATCCAGCGATGGGCGCCAAAGCGGTTGGCGCCTGGGCGAACACAGCGTCCACTTTGACCCGCTGCTGGGCAGTGTGGTGGCCATCGCCAGAATTTTCGGAATTTCCACTACCAGGGAAGCCTTGTCAGCGGGATTGCCACTGGAAAGCAATCTAATCACACCGGCTTTATTGCCAAGGGCCGCAGCGCGCGCGGGGCTGACGGTCCGCTTGGCGCGCCGTGCTTTGAGCGATTTGCGGCCGGGACTCTTGCCGGTGATCTTGCTGTTGAAAGACAAACAAGCCTGTATCTTGCTGGAGTGGCTGGACACGGGCTCCGCTCGGGTAAGGTTCCCTGAGAGTGGCGAATCTGCCGATGTTCTCAGCCCAGTAGAACTGGAAGCCCTTTACGCTGGGGTCGTTTTTTTTGTTCGCCCGGTTTTCAATTTCGACCAGCGCGCACCGGACTCAGGACAAATCAAGGCACGACACTGGTTTTGGGGGGTGGTGATGCAGAACTGGCGCCTGTACCGCGACAGCCTTCTGGCGGCATTGGTTGTCAACCTATTCGCTTTGGCGATGCCCATGTTTTCCATGACGGTGTATGACCGAGTGGTCCCCAACCGGGCGGAGGAAACACTGTGGGTGCTCACCATTGGTGTGTTGCTCATGATGGTGTTCGACACCGTCTTGCGGGTGTTACGCGCGTACATTTTGGATACTGCTGGCAAACGGATCGACGTCACGCTGTCTGCCAACATCATGGGGCGGGTTTTGGGGCTCAAAATGGCGGACAGGCCAGCGTCTGTCGGCTCGTTTGCCGCCAATTTAAGGGCCTTTGAGTCCGTGCGCGACTTTGTTGCATCGGCCTCCATCACCACGCTGGTGGACATACCCTTCGTCCTGGTGTTTCTTGGTGTCATTGGCTGGATCTCCCCATGGCTTTTAATCCCCGTTGTGCTTTGCATCGTAAGTTTGCTGGTGGCGTCCATGGTGGTCCAGCAGAAGATGCAGGAGTTGGTAGAAGTCACGCAACGTGCATCTGCCCAGCGCAATGCCACATTGGTGGAGAGTCTGGTGGGCATCGAAACCATCAAATTCATGGTGGCTGAAAGCAGCTTTCAACGCAAATGGGAACATTCCACCGTGTTTCTCGCCCAAAACGGCACCCAACTGAAGCTGCTGTCGTCCATCGTCATGAATACGGCACAAATGCTGCAGCAATTGGTCTCCGTCGGCGTCTTGGTGGTAGGGGTTTACCTCCTCATGGACAACCAAATCAGCATGGGTGCGATCATTGCCGCGTCCATGCTGGCGGGACGGGCGATGGCGCCGTTTGGACAAGTCGCAGGGCTCCTGATGCAATTCCACAATGCCAAAAGCGGCTTGGCATCCATCGCCACCCACATGCAAACACTGCCCGAACGCGCCGATGACGCGCCGTTTTTGCACCGTGAAGGGTTTCAGGGCACGATTGAGTTCAAAAATGTGAGCTTTACCTACCCCGGCCAACAGCAAGCGGTTTTAAGCAAGGTGTCCTTCAAAATCCACGCAGGAGAACGGGTGGCATTCATTGGGCGGGTTGGTTCGGGGAAATCCACTCTGCAGCGCCTGATTCTGGGGCTGCATCAGCCATCCGAAGGTGCGATTTTGATTGATGGAATTGATTTGCGTCAAATTGATCCCGCAGAATTGCGCAGGGCTGCCGGATTTGTATCGCAAGACGTCAGCCTCTTTTATGGGACCTTGAAGGAAAACATCGCGTTAGGGGCGCCGTTTGCCGATGACCAGGACATCATTGCCGCCGCAGAGATTGCCGGAGTCACAGAGTTCGCGAACCGCCACCCACGGGGTTTTGACATGTCTATCGGGGAGCGGGGGGAGTCCTTGTCAGGCGGTCAGCGCCAAGCCGTCGGCATTGCGCGGGCGGTGCTGAATGATTCACCCATTTTGCTGCTGGATGAACCCAGTAGTGCCATGGACCACCAAAGCGAAGACCTGCTCAAGGCGCGTTTGCGCCGTTTCACGACGGGCAAGACCGTTGTTTTGGTCACGCACCGCACCTCCTTGCTGGAGTTGGTGGACCGTCTCATCGTGGTTGACAACGGCCAAGTCATGGCAGACGGTCCTAAAGCCCAAGTGGTTGAAGCGCTGCAAGGCGGCAGAATCGGAAGAGCCAATTGATGGGATCCACGACACCCCCTTCACGCGCCAAGCGAATGTGGAATCGCTTTTACCGCTGGTGCTCCAGCTGGATGGATGCGGGGATGAAAGCGCTCGCTGGCCAACAGCAGGATCTGGATGGCGATTTCGACGCCAATGCGGACTGGGCCATTGCTGAGCAAACGCCAAGAGGGGCGCGCATCGTTGTCTGGCTGAGTTTGGCGGCGGTATTGACGCTCATTGTTTGGGCCGCTTTTGCGGTTCTGGATGAAGTGACCCGGGGCGAGGGGAAGGTCATCCCCACCCGGCAAATACAAATTTTGCAAAGCCTGGATGGGGGCATTGTTTCCGAGATACTGGTCAAAGAAGGCCAAAGCGTCAAAATCGGGGACTTGTTGCTTAAGGTGGATCCCACACGGATGGTTTCTTCGTTACGCGAGAACCAGTCGCAGTATTTGTCGCTGCTGGCCAAAGCGGCTCGCCTGCAGGCGCTCGCGGATGGGGCGCGGTTTATTCCACCTCCAGCGGTTGCCCAGGAAGCGCCAGAAATCGTCGCCCAGGAGCGTGCACTGTACGAGTCGCGACGGGCGGAATTGGATGCAACCATTGGGGTATTCCGACAACAAGCATCGCAACGCTCCCAAGAACTGATCTCTGCCAAAGCTCGCCGTGAACAAGCCTCCCAAAGCTACACATTGACCGCCCGGGAGCTGGAGATGACGCGCCCTTTGGTCAAAACAGGTGCTGTTTCTGATGTTGAGCTGTTGCGACTGGAACGGGATGTCGCCCGCTACCGAGGTGAACGCGACAGCGCGAACTCGGACATTCCCAGACTGGAGTCCTCAGTTCTCGAGGCAAGCCGAAAAATGCAAGAAGTTGAACTGACCTTTCGCAACGTTGCTCGGTCTGAGCTCAGTGAAGTCAATGCAAAAATTAGTGCTCTTTCCGAAGGCAGTGCCGCCTTGGAAGACCGTGTCAACCAAACGGAGATTCGATCTCCCGTCAACGGGACCGTCAAACAGCTCAAAGTCAACACCGTCGGAGGCGTCGTGCAACCCGGCAAGGATGTCATTGAACTGGTCCCCTCGGACGACGCCTTGCTGCTGGAAGCACGCGTGCTGCCCAAAGACATTGCCTTTCTGCGCCCCGGCCAAAAGGCTTTGGTCAAGTTTACTGCCTACGATTACTCAACATACGGCGGCCTGGAGGCCACGCTGGAGCACATCAGTGCCGACAGTGTGCTGGACGACAAAGGAAACGCTTATTTTCTGGTTCGTGTGCGTACCTTGTCCACAACCATCGGCCCCCATAATTTTCCCATCATCCCCGGTATGGTCGTGGAAGTTGACATCCTGACCGGCAAGAAGTCCGTGCTCTCCTACTTACTGAAACCCATACTGAGAGCCAAGGCCAAGGCAATGACAGAACGATGACCCGCGCTCCCCATCTCCTATTTGTGTCCGCTGACCCAGGGCTACTAAACCACTGGCAGCGCGCCCTTGACAGGTGCGTGACGACAACATATTCCCGCTTGATCGATGTGCCACCGCCTGCAAGCAGTGGTGATATGGTGGTGTGGCTTGACTTGTCTGTGCCAGACATCGCGGCCTGGACACATCCGATTTGGGCGAAACTGCTCAAAACACAGCAAATGAAGGTCGTGGCGGCGAGTTCCAACCCCAACGACAATGAGGCCATCCAAGCCTTGGATGCCGGTTGCGCAGCCTACTGCCACGCTTTTGCCGACGCAGCTACCCTGTTGCAAGTGAAAGAAGTCGTTCAAGCGGGACACGTTTGGATTGGCCCCACACTCATGCAACGGCTGATTCACAGCGCACACCGGGCCGCTGCCTCAAGCATGCCGCCCCAACTGGACTGGGGTAACGGCCTGACCCAAAGAGAGCGAGAAGTCGCTGTTTTGGCAGCCAATGGCGCATCCAACCAGGACATATCGCGGGATTGCAGCATCTCGGAAAGAACCGTCAAGGCCCATTTGAGCGCAGTGTTTGACAAATTGAACCTGACTGACCGCCTGCAACTGGCATTGAGAGTCCATGGCATACATTAAGTACCCAAACTACACAAAAACCTGTACTTAAGGACAATAGCGTATCGCCTTGCGGCACTTTACATTCAGCAAATCTATCTTTGCTGAATTCTGGAGTCCCGCATGGCAACCAATCAAGTATCCGCCCAAGCCCGTGGTGTTATTGTCGTTTTGCAAGGCAAAGCCTGGGTGGTCAATGCAGACGGTGTGCGCATTGCCCTCAAAGTGGGGGACGAAGTCCAAGAAGGCCAGCAAGTCATCACAGAAGACGGAACACGTCTTGAACTGGCACTGCCCAACGGCCAGCCCTTGATGATCGCTGCGGGCCGCGAATTGCTGATTGACGCTAACCTCCTAGGCACGGTATCTACAGACAAAACAGAAGCCGCATTAAAAGACCTCAACAGCGGGTCTGAGCAAATCGCAAAAGTGCTCGCGGCAGGCGGGGACCTTTCCACCGAACTGGACCCCACTGCAGCAGGCCTGGGCGGTGGTGATGCCAGTGATTCGCACGGTTTTGTGCGGGTGCTGCGGATTGATGAACAAATCTCGCCGCTTCAAATCAACCGTGAAGCCACAGCCTCGGCAACCGAGCAAGCGGACTTTGGAGCAGCCAACACGGCAACCAACCGTCCGCCAAACGCAAACGCCGACGGTCCCATGTCCATCGTGGAAGACACGCCCGTCGTCGGCAACGTACTCTCCAATGACAGCGACCCGGACGGGCAATCTCTCACGGTGACGCAATTCACTATCGCAGGAATGTCCGGTAGTTTTGGTGCTGGCGCAGTCGCAGTTATGCCTGACGTAGGCTCCCTGAGCATCTCAGCCGACGGCTCTTATGTCTTCAACCCCGCCCTCAATTACGTCGGACCGGTTCCAAGCGCCACCTACACCGTGAGCGATGGCGTTGGTGGCTCCAGCGATGGGACACTGCATCTCGGCCCCGTCACTGCGGTCGATGACCCCTCGGTATTGGCGTCCGACACCGCCACGGTGGTTGAAGACAAACCAACCTCCGGCAACGTGTTAGCAAACGACAGTGATGTGGATGACACCCTGACTGTGGCTTCATTCACGGTGAACGGGATCACCGCCACCGCAGGCCAAACCACCACAATAGCAGGCGTTGGCGCCATCACCATGGCCACCAATGGCGCATACACCTTCACACCTGCACCGAACTACAACGGCACGGTGCCCACCATTCGTTACACCACGAACACGGGAAGCAGTTCGACGTTGGATATCACTGTCACCCCACTGGATGACACGCCCGCTGCAAGCAACGACTCCGCAACCACCCCAGAAAACACCCCGGTCATCATCGATGTGCGCGCCAATGACACTGACGCCGATGCCGACCCGCTGACGATCACCCATGTTAATGGCACATCCATCGCAGTGGGCACGCCCATTACCCTACCCCAAGGCGTCGTGCGCCTCACCACAGACGGCAAGCTGGAATTCACGCCCACCCCCAACTACAACGGCCCCGTCGATTTCACCTACACCGTCACCGATGGCAATACGCCTGTTCAAGGCAATGTGCACGTCGCCGTCACGCCCGTGAACGACGCCCCGGTTGCCAACAACGACACCCTGACCATTCTGGAAGACACCCCCGTCACAATTCCAGTGCTGGGCAATGACACCGATGCCGATGGCAACCCGCTGACTATTTCTCACATCAACGGCAGTCCAATCATTGTGGGCACGCCCGTGGTGGTGCCCAATGGCACGGTGACCGTCAACGCCAACGGCAGCGTCACCTTTGACCCCAACCCCGGCTACAACGGTCCGGCCAACTTCACCTACACCGTGACCGACGGCGTAGCCACCTCAACCGCCACAGTCGCCATCGATGTCGGCGGCGTCAACGACGCACCCGTCGCCAATGCAGACACCGGCAGCGCCGATGAGGACACTTCGTTGGTCGTGTCTGCGGCCAATGGCGTCATCCTGGGCGCAGCCGGAACAGACACGGACCCCGACGGCGACAGCATGAGCGTCTCAGCAGTCGCCTTTGGCGCTACCGTCGGCACGGTGGGCGCTCCTATGGCGGGCGCTTGGGGATCGCTGACCTTGCGCGCCGACGGCTCTTATACCTACACCCCCAACGCCGCATCGCAGGCACTGGACGATGGCGAGAGTCAAGCTGACGTTTTCTCTTACACGGTGCGTGACCCCTCAGGCTTGAACGCCACAACCACCCTCACCCTCACGGTGACAGGGCGCAACGATGCGCCCGTGGCCATTGACGACAGCCGCACAACCCCCGAAGACACCACCATCACGATCCCCGTCTTGGCAAACGACTCCGACGCCGATGGTGAGCCGTTGACCATCACCCAAATCAATGGCAACCCCATCACCGTGGGAACCCCCGTGACCCTGACCAATGGACTGGGTGCACCGATTGCCAGCGTGACGGTCAATGCAGTCGGCACCGTGACGGTGGACCCGTCGGCGGGCTTTAATGGTCCAGTGGATTTCAAATACACCGTCACGGATGGCACCACGCCGGTGCAAGCCAACGTACATCTGATCGTCGATAGCGTCAATGATGCCCCGGTAGCCCAAGATAACACCATCACAGGCACCGAAGACAGCACTGTTACGTTCGACCCACGCTCCAACGACTCCGACCCGGACGGCGATGCGCTGACCATCACCCAGATCAACGGCACAGCCATTGCCATTGGCGCTCCCGTCACGCTGCCCCAAGGCCTGCTGTCCATCAACCCCGATGGCTCACTCAGCTTTAAACCCAACCCCAACTTCAATGGCCCGGTGGCCTTCGACTACACCATCAGCGATGGTCGCGGTGAGGTAGATAACGCAACCGTCAATATCAACATTGGTGCCGTCAACGACGCCCCCGTCAACACCGTGCCTGCTGCGCAAACGGCCACCGAAGACCTGGCCCTGGCCATCTCCGGCCTGTCCGTCAATGACGTGGACGGCAACCTGGCCACCACCCAGCTCAGCGTGGGCAATGGCGCGCTCACCGTCTCCCTGGTCGGCGGCGCCACCATCAGCGCCGGAGCCAACGGTTCTGGCGCACTGACGCTGTCGGGCTCGCAAACCCAGATCAACGCCGCGCTGGCCACCGTGAGCTACCAAGGCAACGCCAATTTCAACGGCGCTGACACGCTCACTGTCTTGTCCAAAGACAGTGCGGGCACTCCGCTGTCGGACATCGACACCGTAGCGATCACCGTCAATGCCGTCAACGATCCCACCACCGTCACCGCCGGCACCAGCGGCACGGGCGCAGAGGATGGCGCCGCCATCACCGGCACCCTCACCGCCAGCGATGCCGACGGCCTGAGCGATGGCACGGTGTTTGGCGTCACCGGCGCCCCCGCCCACGGCACGGCTTCGATCAACGCCGCCACCGGCGCGTGGAGCTACACGCCCGTGGCCGACTACAACGGCGCCGACAGCTTCACCGTCACCATCACCGATGACGCCGGCAACACCAGCACCCAGGCCATCAGCCTGACGGTCGGTGCGGTGGCCGACATCGTCGCCGACGCCCTCACCACGGATGAAGACACCGCCATCACGGCCAACGTCATCACCGGCACCTTTGGCGCCTCCGCCGACACCTTCGAAGGCAGCCCCGTGCTCACCGGCGTGACCAACGGCGCCAACGGCACCGTCAGCTTCACCGCCGCCGGCGCCGTCACCTACACGCCCAACGCCAACTTCAACGGCTCCGACAGCTTCACCTACACCGTCACAAGCCCCGCCGGTGTCACCGAGACCACCACGGTGAGCGTCAACGTACTAACCATCGGCGACTCCACAGGGGATGATGACGATGTCAACGAAAATGTTGACGCGTTATCCGGTAACGACATCTCTCATAGTGGCGCAATAGGCAATGCGGCCCCTGAGTTGGTCCTTTCGTTGGCGACAACAACTTCCGGATTGAAATCGAACGGCCAAGATATTTCGTACTCATGGGATGCCGCAACGCGCACACTTACCGCAAGCACAGCGGCTGGCAGGGCCTTCACGGTTGTACTGAATCCCACAAATGATGGTTATGTCTTCAAGCAGTACGCGGGCATTGATCACCCGGTCATAGCAGGTGAGGCACATAACCTGACCATCCCGCTGACGTTGTTGGTCAAGAATTCGTCGGGAACGTTGCTGACTTCTGCAGGATTTTCAATTGTCGTTGAAGACGATGCGCCGGTTGCCACTGGAGACTTGTCCATCTCAACCCCCAATGACGGCGCCTTTTTGGAGTCGGGCTATCTCAACCTCGCGACCATTTCCAACGACGTTACCCGAGTGACCTGGAACACCAGCGGATTGCCAAATTTGGTAGTTGATGGAAAAACCATCAGTTACATTGACACTGGCAACGGCTCATTAGAAGGTCGATTGGATGACGGAACCGTCATTATTCGTGCAACGATTGATCCGAATACGGTGGATGCCAACAATCATCCGCAATACAGTATTGAAATCACCCAACCACTGGGATCCAGACTCGGCGTGGTCGACAACGAGAGTGGTTACACAGTCATCGGTGGTGGCAATGTCAATGGCAAGGACCTCCTGTTCGGTGGCTATTTGGTGGATAGCCTCACTGGCTATAGCGGGGATGGCTCGCTCTCGATGGTCAATACCAACCAAAACTGGGTTGGCATTGGTTCCGGTGGTGGCCCGGGCAACTGGTTTGAGGCAGGCGAGTCTCTCGTAATGCAATTCAAAGATATTGCCGGTCAACCGGGCCAAGTGCGATCCTTGGGTGTCATTGTTGAAGGGCAAGGCAGTGGCGCCTATGCACTTGAGTGGACTGTGACCGTTGCAATTACTGCAGACGGCGCCCAAACCGCAACCTATTCCGGCATCTTCAATGGAACTGGCAATGGGGACGTGACGTTCGACATACCTTTGCAGAATGGTGCCATTTACTTCACCAACGCCTCTATCAAACAATTGAGCGGTGAATTCCGAGTGAATTTCTCCGGTGCAGTGGTGAATAATTATTTTGAAGATATCCCGCTCAGTTTTGGATATACGCTAACGGACGCCGACGGTGACACGACTATTGAGCGTCATATCAACACAACGTTAACCGCACCCGACGCGCCGGTGCTTGATCTCGATGCCAGCGCCGCAGACACCGGCTACGCCACCACGTTCAACGAGAACGGCCCGGCCGTGGCCATTGCAGACACCGATGTGCTCATCACCGATGGGGATTCCTCCAACATCACCAAGGCCACCATCACCCTGACCAACGCCCAAGCCGGTGACGTCCTGGCCGCAGGCGTCTTGCCCGCAGGCATCACCGCCTCGATCGTGGGCAATGTGGTCACGCTGTCGGGCTCGGCCACGCTGGCCAACTACCAAACGGCCATCCGCGCCATCACGTTTGCCAACACCTCGGAGAACCCCAGCACCGTCGAGCGCACCATCACGGTGGTGGTCAACGATGGCACGATCAACTCCAACACCGCCATCACCACCATCACGGTGGTGGCCTCCAACGACGCGCCGCTGGCCCAAGACGATACGAACGCGGTCACAGAGGATGGGACTACGACTCTCAACGTCACTGCCGCCAATGGTGTTATCCAAAGCAACAGCAATTTGCTGGCTCGCGACACGGATATAGATGGCGACACCTTGAATGTGACTACTGTTCGTACTGGAGCAGAGTCTGGGACAGGAACTGCAGGAACAATTGGGACGGCACTCGCAGGCACCTACGGAACTTTGACACTTTATGCCGACGGTAGATACGACTACATACTAAACAACTCAAGTCCTGCCATCCAAAATTTGATAGCAGGCCAAGTGGTTCAAGATGTCTTCACTTACTCCATCAGCGACGGCAATGGCGGAACAGACAGTGCGGCACTCACTATCAACGTCACTGGCGCTCAAGACATCACCACCGGCCCACCCACCATCACGCCCCTGACTGGTGCAGCCACCGGTCTGAACGGCGAGTTTTACGGATACAACGGAACCGCAGCGGGGGCGACCCGCCGGCACAGCGATGACGGAACC
Source organism: Burkholderiales bacterium RIFCSPLOWO2_02_FULL_57_36 (assembly GCA_001770855.1). Taxonomy (GTDB): domain Bacteria; phylum Pseudomonadota; class Gammaproteobacteria; order Burkholderiales; family Burkholderiaceae_D; genus MESE01. Next base: position 10,213 of record MESE01000112.1, on the reverse strand, counting down.
GCCACCTTCGGCATCCATTCAGAAGCTGGAAACCTGAATTCGGTTGAGGATTTATACAAAATCATCGATGGCCGAAACATTGCAGGCGGTGGCGGGAATATTGTGGGCACGGCGATCACCGCGTCGGCCAACGTGGCAGACGTCTCATTCAAGGCAAGAGCGATTGACTATGGGTTCAATCCAACGGTTAATTCCTCGCTTGGTTCGAATCAAACGGTAGCTGCCGGCAACGGACTACTCGCCAAGGACAACAACGCAAACTCCACAACCAGGGCGTTAAGCAACTTCCTTGATCAGGATCTTGGTACCGGCATCGTTCAAACCGGTACGCTCAACGCCAACGCCACATCCGGGTTAGGTCAAACCACGGATGCCGCGATTCGCCTGTCCGGCAAGATATACACCCAGCCTGGATCCTATGATTTCCGCGTGACAGCTGACGATGGGTTCCGGCTGCAAGTCGCTGGACAAACCCTGATTGAGTACGACGGCAACCAAGGCCCCACCACACGTATTTTCAAGAATGTGCAACTGGGTGACTTGCAAGGCGGCTTGCAGAATATGGAGTTGCTGTATTGGGAACAAGGCGGCAACGCACGACTACGCATTGAATACAAGTCCAGTAGCTCTGGAACTTGGGAAGTCATGAGCTTGAGTAATACAGCCATGTTCACCAGTGCGTCAGCACCTACCATTACGGATGCCCGGATTCAGGACCTGGTTTACGACGGTGGCACTTCACAATGGCAACTGCGCACCGGTGCAATTTTGGATGGTGGCGCAGGCAATGACACACTGACCGGTGGCACAGGCCGCGACTACCTTACGGGTGGTGCGGGCATTGACACTCTCAATGGTGGCGCAGCCGCTGACACACTGGATGGAGGTATAGACAACGACATTTTGAACGGTGGTGACGGCAACGATCTGCTGATAGGTGGCGCGGGCGCGGACTCCCTGAATGGAGGCTTGGGCGATGATGTCTACCGTTTATCCGACACCTCGGACACTATCAACGAGGCCGCTGGTGCGGGCTCTGATACCGTACAGCTTGACAAAGCTTATGTAGACAGCAACGCTGGATCAACTTTTATTTTAGGTAGCAATTTGGAACATCTGACGGCATTTGATGCCACCAGTACATCCAGCACGATTAATCTGACCGGCAATGCCGCAGACAATCGTATTGAGGGCAATAACTCCAACAACACCATCGATGGCGGCGCTGGCAACGACTACCTCATTGGCGGCGCTGGCAATGACACTTTGATCGGAGGAACAGGTTCGGACACCTTTGTATGGCGATTTGCAGACAGTGGTACTGCGGGCACACCGACTATCGACCATATCCAAGGGGGCTTCAACGCCGCTGCGTACAGCAACGTAGACAACGGATCGGGATCCCCTACTGGTGGCGGGGATGTACTAGACCTGCGCGATTTACTGCAAGGCGAACACACCACCTCCAGCAACACCGGCAGTGGCATCGCCGACGTGGTGATTTCCGACCTGGTGAACTACCCTAACTCCGATTTGCTGCGCTTCATTGACATCAACGTCACAGGTGGCAATACGGAACTGCGAATTAGTAAAACTGGAGGGTTTACGGGCGGAACGTACACCGCTGGTGCAGAAGACCAGCGCATTGTGATCGACGGAGTCAACCTCTACAGCGTAACCGGTGTAACTGCAGGCGATGAAACCAATCTGTTAAAGACTTTGCTCAAGAATGGAAATTTACTCATCGATTGAAGTCTGCGGGACACAAACGGCTGCCTATCAAATGGCAGTCGTATCCGCAACACCCGGTCCCGTGACCCCATCAAAGCCCAGGCGAATCAAGGCATCCAGCTCCGCCTGGGTTGCCACCCCTTCGGCCAATACCTGCAAACCGATGTTGTGGGCGATGCTGCACAGTCCTTTCAGGAAAGCAACATTGCCGGCATTGCTCTCCACGCCCCGCACAAAACTGGAATCCACTTTGAGGTAATCCAGCCCCAGATCGTGCAGCGCGCCGATCTGGCTGAACTGGTGCCCGTAATGTTCCAGCCCCACGCGACAGCCTACGGTTTTCAAGCTGCTGCACAGCTCGCGGAAGTCATCCAGGTGTTTGAGCGCCCCCGCTTCAGCGACCTCCAGCCACAGGCGCGAAGTCGTTGATTTTTGATTTTCCAAAAGCGCCACCAGCGCTTTGCGGAAACCGGCATCACCGACCGAACTGGCGGACAAGTTGATCGCCAGCCCAGGCAATTGGGGGTGCAATTGCAACTCCTTGATCCCCAATCCCACCGCAGCCAGGTCCAGTGCGGGGGTCAATTTCAGTCTTTCCGCAATGGGCAAGAAGCGGCCAGCGGGCAGCCATTCACCCTTTTCATCAAACATCAAACGCAAAGGGCATTCGCGGTGGGACAGTTTTCCGTCGGCATCCACCACGGGGAATGAAATCAAGCGTACCCAACCATGCTCCAGCGCACGTCGGATCATGAGCGCCCATTGATCGGAAGTCCTGGGCATTTCATCGGCATCGTCCTGTGGCGCTTCACGGACCGCATTGGCTCCCGCCATCTCGGCACTTGCCAAGGCAATGTCCACCCGCGCCAGCAAAGCCCCCATGTCGGAGCCGTACTTGAACCGCCCCACACCCATCGACGCCACTACGCCGTTTTCAACGTAGGGGGCAGCAACCACAACCAGCACTTGTAAAAGCTGCTCTGCAGCGGCCCGTCCGTCAATGGCGTCCGATAAGAGGACTGCAAAATCCGCTCCATTCAGCCGCGCCGCCACACCGAGACCCGATTGCGCGGCACATTCCCCCAGCGCCCCCCCAACCAAGCGCAGAAAATCATCCGTGGCTGCACGCCCCAGCCGCCGATTGACACCCACCAAATCAGCCAAACGGATGAGCACCAAGGAGCCCCCCACTGCGTCTTCGGAGTCCAGGGACTGGCGCAAGCGGGCCATGAAATGGCTGCGATTGGTCAACCCCGTGAGCGGGTCAAAATTGGCTTCCCGCCGGACCGTTTCCAGTCGGACCGCCTCCTCTTCAAACATGGATTTAAGCCGCCCCACGGTGGCATTCATGGCGACTGCCAACTGTCGGAGTTCCGGTACCGACGGCTCGTCTATGGTGACAAACCGGCGCTGGGCAATGGCCTTGGCCTGCTCAATCACGGCGTTCAACGGACCGCGCAAGCGGCGCAAAACCAGCGACCCCAGGTACCCACCAATCAGCCCCGCAACGGCCAACGCAAAAACCATCTCGTATGCACTCTTCCACAGTGCACCATAGGCAAACCGGCTGTGGCTGACCAAAGTAACCGTTCCAAATTGTTTCCACCCGCTGCTGATTTGCGCTACCCCGGGATGTGCCCGTACTGGCAGTGCATTGACAAACCAGGCTGGCGCGTCCAGGTCACCTGCGGGGGCAATACGCTCGGTGATCAGCCCCCCCATGGGGTCGGTGATTCGAATCAGTTCGTAGTGTCCGCTGTCAAACAACGACGCCACCACCAGATCTGCCATCACCGCGTCCGGACTGCCTTGGCTCAGCGACAAGGCCAAGGCCGTGGCATTGTCGGTATTTTTGATGGAGAGTTGTGACTCCAGATACCCACGCGCACTGAGCAAAGATGCCACCAGACTGCCCCCCAACGCAAGCAAGGTACTGATAACGATGGCGAGCCAAAGCTGGCGATACAGGGACATTCATCTCTCCTCAATTCTCAAAATCTATTGAAAGCCTTCGGCGCGCACCCGTTTGAGCAAGTCTTCCCATCGGGACAGGCGTCCAGACCCGACGGCAGGAGCCAACTCTGCACCGGAAGTACCCGCAAAAATTCCACGGCTGTTGAAGCTGAACACGGGAGACAAGTCCGGACGCCGCGAAGCCACACGAACATCACCGATCAAGTTGTCCAGCACCATGGGCTCCTCATCGGGGCGCGCATAGTAAGCCAACACCATGTGCGCCTGGGTGGGGGCGCCTGCCGAGGAACCCGTACGGGCATGCACATAAGTCAGTCGCAGCTTCTCGGGAGCGACACCGACCATTTGCAAGGTGTAATACTTGGCGATGACAAAATCTTCACAGTCCCCAGCACCTCGCCCCAGGGTTTCCAGTGGTGTCGCCCAATAGTCGCTTTGCCCCCAAATTGTCATATCGTCACCAAAGGCAATGGAACGATTGAAAAATTCATTCACTTTTTTCAGTCGGTCTACATCACTACCGACCACCCCGGACGCCACGAATTCACGCCAGGCATTGAATCTGGACATGCCAACCGCTGCCCAGCGGGGGGTGAACGCTGCCAACAGCTGGTCAAAATTGGTGGCGGAATGAACGCCCAAGCCGACCCAGAGGGACAAGCACAAAAGTCTGACCACAGATCGTCCACAATAGCGTTGGATTGCCTGCATGCAATGATCGCTTTAGAACGCAACTCCGTCGCGGGAAAAACGCGAAAGCTCCAATTGAAATCCTTGTATTCGGGAATTTGTCACACAAATCGCTGCTTGATAGATATCAAAAAAACTAGAATGTCCGGGCCAAAGCTCCTTATCTGCAAGGATAGCCGCAACCGCGGTGACCAGGGGACATTTGGAACACTCAGTGTCAAAGGCACATCCAGAACATGTACAAACGCTCCTTATTCATTGTCACCGCAAGCGCAGCCCTGTTGACCGGACCGGCTTTGGCGCAATCTGCCTCCGTGCTCAAAGAGGCGGTGGAGCGGGCCATTCTCAAAAATCCAGAAATCAAACTCAAATACCAAAACCTGATGGCGGTGACCAGCGAACAGGATGCGGCCAAAGGTGGCTGGCGCCCCAGGATTGATCTGGAGACCAATGCTGGGCGCAGAAACTCGCTGACCCCAGGCATGACGTCCGGGCTGGACTATGAGCATTCGGACGCAACCCTTCAACTGCGCCAAACCCTGTTTGACGGGTTTGCCACCGACAACGAAGTGCGCCGCCTCGGTTATTCACGCTGGGCTTCCTACTACGACCTGCTGTCTGCCAGCGACCAAATTGCGTTGGAGACCGTTCGCGCCTATATCGACGTCTTGCGTTACCGGGAACTGGTAACCCTGGCGCGCGACAATTTTTCCACCCACGCCGATGTGCACAACCGCCTGGAAAGCCGCGTCAAAGCGGGTGTAGGCCGACGGGTCGACTTGGAGCAAGCCGCTGGCCGCATGGCGCTGGCGGAGTCCAACTGGTTGACGGAAGCCAGCAATTTGCACGATGTCATGGCCCGCTACCAGCGCCTGGTGGGCGAGACGCCGGCCGACGCACTGGCGTCCCCGCCCGCAATAGCCAAATTTCTGCCCCCGCGTGAGGGCTACATCAGCAACACAGTCCACAGCAACCCGGACTTCCTCAGCGCCGTGTCCACCATCCGCGCCTACCGCGCCGATGCCAAGCTGCGTAAATCCCCCAACTACCCCACGCTGGAATTGCGGGCCAGCCAGAGCCTGGAAAAAAATCGCAGTGGCATCACCGGCGACTACCGTGACAATGCGCTGGAACTCGTACTCAATTACAACCTGTACCGGGGAGGCAGCGATGCTGCACGCATTCAGCAGTACGCGGCGAAACTCAACTCGGCCTTTGACCTTCGCGACAAAACCTGCCGCGACGTGCGCCAAACGGCTTTGATCGCCCTCAACGACGTCAGCAAACTGGGAGCCCAGATCGGGTTCTTGGCCCAGCACGAGTTATCCACCTCCAAAGCGCGGGAAGCCTACCGGCAGCAGTTTGACATCGGCCAACGCACCTTGCTGGACCTGCTGGACACGGAGAATGAGCTGTACCAAGCCCGTCGGGCCCTGGTCAATGCTGAACAAGACCACCAACTGGCCCAAACCCGGGTGTTGGCCGTCAACGGGTCATTGCTGGGCGCCTTGCAATTGCGCCCACTCCACCAGGACGCGCCCCCGGCCCCCGGAGGTGCCGAAGACGGTGACGACGCATTGCTGTGCAGCACAGACCTCCCCGCACAGCTGACACTGGACAAAACCGACCTCCCCAGCCCAGGCATCCCCCTGGTGGCGACCCCCACCCCGATACCGACTCCCGTTGTGGCAGCGCCGGAAGCGCTCCCACCAGTGGCAAATGCTGCTTGTGCAGGCATTGCGCCCTCCGTGGAAAAATGGATTGCCGCTTGGAACAAGAAAGACATCAGCGGCTACTTTGCGTCCTACAGCGATGCCTTTGTTCCCGCCCTGGACCTCAAGCGCTCCGAATGGGAAGCGTTGCGCAAAAAACGGGTGGGCAAACAAGGGGGAATTTCCACCGTCTTGAAAAACATCAAACCCAGCCGTTGCGACGCCAAGACCTCCGAAGTCACATTCACCCAGGAATATGGCTCTGACCACTACCGCGACATTGTGGAAAAAACACTGGCCATGGAATACGTCAACGGGCAGTGGAAAATCGTGCGTGAAACCGTGACCAAAGGCCGCACTTTCTAAATCCAGAATCCCCCATAAAAAAAGCGACTGCATTGCGGTCGCTTTTTTTTGCTCTAAAAACTCAATTTAAAACGGAATATCGTCGTCCATGTCGTCAAAACCGCTGGCGGGGCGGGGGGGAGGCGCCTGGCGCGGTGCGGGTGCCGGCGCGGCTGCGCGCGGTGCAGCAGCCGGGGCCATGCGGCGCGGTGGCGGTGGTGCGCCGCCTTCATCGCCATCGCTGGGGCCGCCCATGCCTTCGCGCCCGCCCAGCAGTTGCAACTCGGTGGCGATGATATCCACCGTGTTTTTTTCGATGCCCGACTGGTCGGTGTACTTGCCGTATTTGAGGCGACCTTCCACATAAATGGGGCGGCCCTTGCGCACGTATTCGCCGGCGATCTCGGCCAGACGGTCGTAGAAGGTGACGCGGTGCCACTGGGTGTCTTCGATGCTTTCGCCGGTGTTTTTGTCCTTGCGGCGGCTGCTGGTGGCCACGCTGACATTGGCCACCGCCTGGCCCGAGGGCAGGTAGCGGATTTCGGGGTCGCGGCCGCAGTTGCCGACCAGGATGACTTTGTTCACGGATGCCATGGTTTTCTCCAGATTAGGTGGGGCATTATCTCGTCTTTGGCGCCGGCTCTGCGCCATGTCCGCCAGGTGCCGACGGCGCACGCATGGGCCATGCCACCACCAGCCAAACCAGCATGCCCACCGCACAGGCGGTAAACAGCCCCTGCGGCCCCGTGTGTTTCACCAGCCAGCCGCCCACAACACCGCCGGTAAAGAAACCCAAAGACTGCAGGGAGTTGTACACCCCCAGGGCGGCACCACGGGACTGGGGGGGCGCCACGCGCGAGGCCATGCTGGGCTGGCTGGCCTCCAACACGTTGAAGCCACAAAAGAAAACAAACAGCACCAGGGCCAGGCCGGTCATGGTGGGCGTACCGGAGGCCATCCACAACAAGCCCAACTGCACCACACCAATCAAGCCGACCGCCACCAGGAACACGGCGCGCAGATAGCCCCGCTTTTCCAGGGGAAACAGCGTGGCGCCCATGACAAAAAAGGACGCCAACACGGCAGGCAGATAAATCCACCAGTGGTGGTCTGTGGGCAGACCGGCCTGCACCAGCAGCGCGGGCAAGGCCACCCACATGGACAGCTGCACGGCATGCAACACAAACACGCCAAAATTCAGCCGCAACAGGGCGGGATGGCGCAGCACATCGCGCAAACGGCCACGGGCCTGCACCACATGCTCCACGGGCTCCGCAGGCACCCACCACAGCACCACGGCGATGCCCCCCAGCGCCAAGCTCGCCGTCAGGGCAAACAGGCCACTCAACCCCATGACGGCGTTCAACAGGGGGGACAAAACCAGCGAGATTGCAAACATCAGGCCGATGCTGGCACCCACCATGGCCATGGCCTTGGTGCGCACCACGTCACGCGTCTGGTCTGCCAGCAGGGCCGTGACCGCCGCCGAGATGGCGCCCGCGCCCTGCACCGCCCGCCCGGCCACCAGCCAGGCCAGCGTGGGTGCCAAGGCGGCCATGGCGCTGCCCACTGCAAAAATAACCAAGCCCACCACCATCACACGCTTGCGGCCAAAGCGGTCCGATGCCATACCAAAGGGGATTTGCAAAAAACCCTGGGTCAGCCCATAGATACCCATGGCCAGCCCCACCAAGGCGGGATCGTCCCCCCCAGGGTATTTGCGCGCTTCCAGCGCAAACACCGGCAGCACCACAAACAGGCCCAACATGCGCAGGGCAAAGATCAAGGCCAGGGACGCGCTGGAGCGCCGCTCCAGCGCGGTCATGGTGGTCGAGGGCAAGGGGGCGGGGCCGGATGGACTGGTCATGGGCGCAGCAGAACCCGCAGCGTAAGAGGTGGATTGATCCAAGTTGGTACTCGTTTAATCAAAAATCCGCCTCCCATAGGAAGGCGAAAAAACGCCAATTGTCCCTTATCCGCCGTCTTTCACTATCATGGTGGGTTTCTCTTCACCGGCGACCACCTTGAATTCATCCCCCGACGGCAAATACTTGGCCAAGGCCTTGCAGCAGCAACATATCAGCGTCCGGGGCGCCCGCACGCACAACCTGAAGAACATCGACCTCGATATTCCCCGCAACCAGTTGGTCGTCATCACGGGCCTGAGTGGCTCCGGCAAGTCCAGCCTGGCCTTTGACACCCTGTACGCCGAAGGCCAGCGGCGCTATGTGGAAAGCCTCTCCACCTATGCGCGCCAGTTTTTGCAGCTGATGGACAAGCCCGATGTGGACATGATCGAGGGCCTGTCGCCCGCCATCTCCATCGAGCAAAAAGCCACCAGCCACAACCCGCGCTCGACTGTGGGCACGGTGACCGAGATCCACGACTACCTGCGCCTGCTGTTTGCCCGCGCCGGCACGCCCTACTGCCCCGACCACCACCTGCCCCTGCAGGCCCAGACCGTCAGCCAGATGGTGGACGCGGTGCTGGCGCTGCCGCCGGACACCCGTTTGATGATTCTGGCGCCCGTGGCCCGCGAGAAAAAAGGCGAGTTTCTGGAGGTGTTTGCCGACATGCAGGCCCAGGGTTATGTGCGCTTTCGGGTGGACGGCCAAGCCTACGAGTTTGACGCCTTGCCCGCACTGAAAAAAACCGAGAAACACGATATCGACGTGGTGATCGACCGCGTCAAGGTGCGCCCGGACATGAAGCAGCGCCTGGCCGAGAGTTTTGAAGCCGCCCTGCGCCTGGCTGGCGGGCGCGCCATTGCGCTGGAGATGGACTCTAAAAATGATAGCGATCCACGCAATAGCGACGCGGGCCAGAGCCCCAAAGAGCACTTATTCAATGCCAAATTTGCGTGCCCGGTGTGCAACTACTCCATTAGCGAGCTGGAGCCCCGGTTGTTCTCCTTCAACTCGCCCGTGGGCGCCTGCCCCACCTGCGACGGCCTGGGCCAACACGAGTTTTTTGACCCCAACCGGGTCGTCGCCTTCCCCACCTTGAGCCTGGCCAGCGGTGCAATCAAGGGCTGGGACCGGCGCAATGGCTACTATTTTTCCATGCTGGAGAGCCTGGCGCAGCACTACCAGTTCGACCTGGAACTGGCCTTCGAGGCCCTGCCTGAGGCCATCCAGAACGCTATTTTGCAGGGCTCGGGCGAGGAAGAAATCAAGTTCAGCTACACCATGGACTCCGGGGGAGCCAGAGGCGACTCCAGTGTCGCGCAGGGCAAAAAGGTCAGCAAAAAGCACCCCTTCGAGGGCATCATCCCCAATATGCAGCGGCGCTACCGCGAGACCGACTCGGCCGTGGTGCGCGAAGACCTGGCCCGCCTGCGCAGCACCCAGCCCTGCCCCGACTGCGGCGGCTCACGCCTGCGGCGCGAAGCCCGCCACGTCAAGATCGGCGAAGGGGAGCAGGCCCGGGCCATTTTTGAGGTCAGCCACGCCACGCTGCGCGACAGCTACGCCTATTTCAACCAGCTGACCATGCCGGGGGCCAAGGGCGAGATTGCGGCCAAGGTCATCCGCGAGATTGGCCTGCGCCTCAAATTCCTCAACGACGTGGGCCTGAACTACCTCAGCCTGGACCGCAGCGCCGAGACCCTGAGCGGTGGCGAATCGCAACGCATCCGCCTGGCCAGCCAGATCGGCTCGGGCCTGACCGGGGTGATGTATGTGCTGGACGAGCCCAGCATCGGCCTGCACCAGCGCGACAACGACCGGCTGATTGGCACCCTGCAGCACCTGCGCGACATT
>MESE01000111.1:75439-104645 GCA_001770855.1 Burkholderiales bacterium RIFCSPLOWO2_02_FULL_57_36 | reverse complement strand
ACCGCCCGGTGCGGACCCGCATGCCGGGTGGTGTGGCAGGGGAGCAGCCAACTTGGCTGCCCCCTATGCCGATATGTCAGAAAAAATACCGCACCACTGCCTGCACAATCCGACGTTGGGGCGAAGCGCCGAATTCGCTGGTCGCATGTCCGCTGTTCCTCTGCCACTGCAATGCGACTTCGGCCTGATCCCAGTGATATCGCGCTTCCAGCCACGACAGCCGGCTGCGGTCGGCGACATTGAAGCGCACCATTGCGCTCAAGTCCAGGTTGTTCACCACCGCATCCTGCCAGGTGCCGAACAGGAACCACGCCTGCCGGGTCGGCATGTCCCCGGCGTTGTGCACCGCGCCGCGGTACAACCCGTAGCCGAGCGGCGAGGACCGACCCAACGCATCCCAATTGGCTTTGTCGAGCGCCGCGCCGTTGTACTGGTACTCCAGCGTGAGCGACATTTTATTGGCGGTCGTATAGGTCAGGCCGGTTGCGACCCGATTGCGGAAGGCGCTGTCGTCAGGCCGGTTGATCCCTTGTTCGTTCAGGGCCCGGGTCAACAACGAGCGGGTGCGCCCGCCGGACCATTCGACGTAGGAGACGGTGGAGTCGTTAAGTAATTTGGTGAGGTTGAAGCCGAGCTGGGTCGCGTCGTGCTCCTCACCGTAAATCAGCCATTGCGGATTGATGCCTTCGGCAATCTGATGACTGACGGCCACCAGCCAGCGATGCTGATTGTTGGTCGAACCCCAATCGGGATTCCAGCTTGCCCGATTGGGCTGATCCGCCAGCTTCGGCGAATAGATCGCCGTCAGCGAGCCGCCGTCCCACAAGGTTTGGCTGCGCAGCATGCCGCTTCCCAACCGGTTCTTTTTTTGGCTGGACGGATCGGCGGAGACGATTGATCGACTTGCTCCGGTGCGAAAATAATCGGTCGGGTTGTAGCCGATTGCCACGCCATGGCGCGCATTGATGCGGCCCAGATCGAACAGTTGATCGCCCGCCGCCGCCCAACTCAGGTAGCCTTCCTTGAACGAGTTGACGCTATTCTGGCGCGACGGTTCATTGTGCCAATTGATGTCGAGCCGATCGGCAAATACCGCGCGCCATCCGGGCGCGAAGGATTTGTCGAATTGCACGTCGATCGACAGGCGCTGGTTGAGGATCGATCCGCTATTCGTACCTGGACCGCGCAGCGCTGTCCGGCCTGCCGCGCCCTCGACGAAGACGCGCCAGTCGCTCGCCTTGGCGGGCGGCGCCGATGCATGGTCGGCCAGTAACAATGCATCCATGTCCGAATCGGCGGCCAACGCGGCGCCTGCCGTCAGCGCCGTCGCCAGCAATAAAGATGATATGAGCCGGTTCACTGCTTACTCCGGCTTGAAGCGCGGCAGGTAATCGCGCTGCAGCCATGTTTCCGGTACCTCGCGTTTCACGTAGTCGGAAAAGCGCATCACCGTCACCCAGTTCGGATCGAGCCCGTCGATGATCACCGTTTCGGTGGGACGTTCAACTCCGAGATTATTCTGATAGCGGCGGTAATACGCGGTCTTCAAGAGCCGCCCGCTTTCCGTGTAGAAGCGTGACTTGACCGGCCGGTTATTGCTGGCGTCGATCCACATCTCGATATTGTGATACGTGACGTCCGGCGTGGTCGCCGCCAGCGCCAGCTTGTAGCAGCGCCGGGTTTGCCGGTCGCCGTCCTGAATGTCTTCTTCGGCTGCCAGCGTGGCCTGGTAATCCTTGGCCAGGTTGACCGTGACGATGTCGCCGTTGGCCGCCTGTCCCAGCAGGCGCTGCTGCGGCGAGATGCGGATGCTGGCCTTGCTGGATGGATCGTAGAACCACAGCTCGTTGCCGCTCTTGAGCATCAGCTTGTTGGCATCGCGCGCCGGCGCCACGAAGCGAATCAGGCTGCGGAACTGGCCGCCGTTGGCTTGCTCCTTGGAGTAGATCGCCAGCGTGCTGCCGCTGGTCTGCTTGCCGTTGCGGTACTCGACCAGGGTGGTGGTCAGGCCGAACGGATAATTCGGATTGCGCACCGCATCGCTGGCGGCCAGGATCTCCTGCGCGTTCGGCGCCGCCCAGGCAAGTGCGCCGAATCCTAGTGCGCCCGCAAGGGCGACGCATGCCGGAAGCATCGTCTTCAAGTGTCTCATCATCATGATTTTCGTCCTCTTATACATGTCGCAGGGCATCGACGATAACCATCTTCGACGCGCGGTTGGCCGGCCACCAGGCAGACAGGATTGCAACCAGTATCAAACCAATTGCGCTGCCGACGATCAGTGTGGTTTCGCCCCACACGTAGATATTCAGAGGCACCGCCACCACGTAGCCCGGCGGGATCCAGGTCAGGCCGCTTTGATTGATCAAGGCCGACAGCAGGACGGCGCTTGCTACGCCGAGCGCCGCACCGATCACACCGAGCAGGAAGCCTTCGCACATGAACAGCAGGCGGATGCCGCCGCGCCGCAAGCCCATTGCACGCAAGGTGCCGATCTCGACCGTGCGTTCCACCACCGCCATGCTCATGGTATTGCCAACCGTGAACAACACGATGGATCCGATCAGCAGCGCGATAAAGCTGAAGATGGTGCCGAACATCGCAATGCTTTGGCCGTACAGTGGATTGAGCTTCGCGAAATCCTGAACCCCCAGCGCCTGGTTCTTGAACTGGGTGGAAAGCAGTTGTTCTAGACGCGCGCGCGCTGCCGGAATCTGACGGGTGTGACGCAGTTGCAGCGCGATGGCGGTCGCTTTCGGATCGCCGCTGCCGTAGATCAGTTTCTGCGCTTGCGCCAGATGCAGTCCGATGTACATGTCGTCCAATTCCTTTATGCCCTGGGTTTCCGCCTTGACGATATTGAGCCCGGCCATGTTGGGCGCTCCATGCACGCTGGCCGCCAGCATTTCGATACGCGTACCGTTCTTTGCCGACCGGTCCGGTTTTTCCAGGGCAGAGAGCAAGGCGATATCGTCAGGGGCGTTCCTGCTGCCTGCTACCTCTTGTTTTTCGGGCGCTTGCGGACAGTTGGCGACATTCAGCGATTCGCACAATTGCAGTACCCGTGCCACGCCGATGCCGATCACCGCACTGTCCTCGCTGGTGCCGGTCAACGCCAGCGGTTGGGGTTTCAGCGGGAAATGGTAGTCGTTCCACAAGCGCATGCGATTTTGATCGACGATCACGGAGCCGCCGCCAATCACCGTACGCGAGACGCCGGCATCGAAATTGCCGGCAATGCCGCTCACCTGCAAGGTCGGCGTTGCCACGGTCAGCATCGGCGCCAGCACCGGGTCTTGCTTTACTTTGTCGATGATGTCCGGGTAATTGGCGATGCCATACGCGGCGGCGTTGCCATTGCCGTACAGGTAAAAATCCTTGTGCTGAATTTGCAAATGGCCGGTGCGCTGAACGATACCTGTCTGCATGCCGTAGGTGATGTTGCGGCTATACCCGCCGAACAGTAGAATCGCGCTGGCGCCGATGATCATCGCCAGCAGCGTGGTAAGTGAACGGCGTCGATTGCGCAGCAGATTGCGCAGCGCGAGCAGGATGGTATTCATGCGAGCACCTCGCTTTCTTCATGACGTTCAATGTTGACGATGCGACCGTCCCGAATGAAGACGGCTTCATCCGCTTCCGCCTGCACCTGCGGATCGTGTGAGGAAAATACAAACGCCACGTGATGCTCGCGCTGCATCTTGCGCATCAGCGCAATGATCGCGGCGCCGGTCTGGCTATCCAGGTTGGCGGTAGGCTCGTCGGCCAGCACCAGCTTGGGCGCCGTGGCGAGCGCGCGCGCGATGGCGACGCGCTGGCGCTGGCCGCCCGACAATTGACCGGGCTGGTTGCCGGCCCGGTCCGCCAGACCGACCGCGTCGAGCAGCGACAGCACACGTTCTCTGCGTTGCGCCGCAGGGACTTTCGCCAGCAGCAACGGGTATTCCACATTTTCATAAGCGGTGAGTACCGGCAGCAGGTTGAAGTTCTGGAAAATGAATCCCATGTGCCGGGCGCGAAAATCGGATAGCTCGTCATCCGACATTTTCCGGATCGCTTGGCCGGCCACGATGACCTCCCCATGATCGGGCCGGTCTATGCAGCCGATCAGGTTGAGTAATGTGGTCTTGCCGCTGCCGGACGCGCCGGAAATGACGGTAAAGCAGTTCGGGCGTATCTCCAGATTGATATCGCTGAGCGCCGGCACGTCGACCGAATCGAGATGGTAGGTCTTGCCTACCTGTTTCAGAAGCACTGGGGTGTCAGGCTGCATAGTTTTTCTCCAATTGTGATGTCGTCACACTAAACGGGGGGCGCACAAGATGCGACCACCCTGCGACGAACTGCGATAATTTCGGATGAGCCGCCTGAATAAAGGATTCAATGGCGGCTTGGATTTGCCGATCCGTCCTGGCTTAGGGCCCGCGCAGGAATAACTTGCACATTTTTGCTGGCCGGAGCGGGCGCGCGGCTGCGTTGCCCGCCGCTTGCAGTGCTCGCACTGCGGCGCGTCGGGCGCCTTGCGTCGCCTCCCGCTCCGACCGCCAAATTGCACAACTTATTCCTGCGCGGGCCCTAATCGGATGCGGTATACAACAGATGGGCGATGGCCTCGCCGACGTAGAGAATCATGTCCGGTTCGATGCCGGTGCTGGCTCGCAAGCGCGACTCGTTGAAGAATGCCTCGCGCAATTTCAATTGGACGTCGCCAGCGGCGTGGGACATTGCCAGCCACTGGCGCGCCAGGGCTTGCACGTCGGCACTTTCCGCCGATGCGCCTTGCTCCATCTGGTGCCGCAATGCCCCGATCAAACGCGGCCATTCGGCGAGGTGGCGTGTGTAATTGCTGTGGATCACCGCCAATTCATCGGGTTGCAGATAACTGACGTAAATTTCAAGCCGTGTGTAAGCGGTTGCGTGGGAAATGTAATCGAGCATGGGCTGATCGACGCCGGTAAGCGCCTGTACCGACGGTTCGTTCGATTGCATCGTAAAGAGTTTGATGATCAGGCCCGGGTTTCCGCCTGCATGGCGCTCCAGCATGTCGGTCCAGCGATTGGCCAGCGCGCTCGCCTCCGGACTCTCGGGGGAAACGCCGCGATCGATCAATTCGCGAAACGCCGTGACCAGATCGTCGTGTTCCAATACGCCGTTGCCGGGAAACTGTTCACTATGCTTGCGCAGCCGCGCCAGTTCGTCTTCGCTGAAATACTTGGCATAGGTAGCCATTACCTCCAGCGTGGTGAGCCAGGCATCCAGGCTGGGTTCGTCCTTGTTGGCCAGCTGCTCCTGCAGCATCAAAAGCCGGTTTCGGAACTCGGTTGCTTGCGCAATCTGCCGGCCCAAGCCGACGATTTGTTGCGCCACCACATCCGGCAGTCTGGCGCCGTCACCCGCCAGGATGTCCTGGATTTCGCTCAGAGGAAGATCGAGACGGCGCAGTACCTGAATACGGTACAGCTTCGCCAGATCGAGCCGATCGTATAACCGGTATCCGCTGTCCGAGCGCGCGGATGGGGCGAGCAATCCGATGTCGTCGTAATGATGCAGCGTACGGACGGTGATTCCGGTACGTTTGGCAAGTTCACCGATCTTCAATAACATGGCAATTCCTCCTTGATTGCTCGAAGATAAAGCCTTACGTTACGTGAGGGTCAAGCATTTCTTTTCTTTTTTTGCGAATCAGTCCGGCCTGCCGTCGGGCTGAATCCGAAGCGGCGCTTGTGCCAGTTTCCAGGATGCGATCCGGCACAGACCTCCAAAAGAGGCGTAGTGTTTTCATGCTGACGTTCCATGATGGGCTCCTTCGTTGCAACAAGTGCTCAAATATACCCAGATGAAATAAAACAGTATTCACTGGATAATTAACGTCCTGGCCGGAGGCTCGACGCACGAGCCCAGCACAGGGATGCACGCATTTGGTCAACTTGCCTCAGAATACCGGCAAGCCGCAGTTTTTTCGGGCTCTTCTCATGGAAATTTCACATGCAATATTGGCTGATGAAGTCTGAACCGGGCGAGGTAAGCATCGACGATGCGTTGACAGCGCCGCAACGATCGGTGCCATGGACCGGTGTGCGCAACTATCAGGCACGCAATTTCATGCGCGATGCGATGAAAATCGGCGACGGCGTGCTGTTCTATCACTCCAGCTGCTCGGAGCCGGGGATTGCCGGATTGGCGGAAATCGCAAGCACCGCATATCCGGACGAGACGCAGTTCGATTCGAGCAGCAAATATTTCGATGCAAAGGCGACGCGCGAAAATCCGCGCTGGATGCTGGTTGATGTGCGCGCACTCAAGAAGACGCGTTTGATCAGTCTCGCCGAATTGCGCGAGCAGACCGCACTGGCCGGCATGCAGATACTCAAGCGAGGCAACCGCCTTTCAATCACACCTGTGACCCATGAAGAATGGCGCCATATTACGCAGCATTTACTCAAATAGAGCCGGAGTCACGGGATGGACGTCAGCTTGATTCTCGCCTTTTTGATTCTAGGCTCCGCCACCGGCTTTGCCGCAGGCCTGCTGGGTATCGGAGGAGGCATGCTGCTGGTGCCGTTCATCACGTTCCTGATGGTGACGCAAGAATTTCCCAAAGAATTGATCATCCACATGGCGATTGCGACTTCGCTGGCAACCATCATGTTTACATCTATTTCATCGGTGCGAGCGCATCACAAGCGCGGTGCGGTGTCGTGGAACATCGTGAAATTGCTGGCGCCCGGCATCTTGATCGGTTCCTGGATAGGACCATGGATCGGCAAGCATCTGAGTTCGTCCGGGCTGGCATTGTTCTTTGCCGCGTTCGTGGCGTTTTCTGCGACGCAGATGCTGCTCAACAAAAAACCTCCGGCGTCGCATGACTTGCCAAAAGCGCCGGGCATGCTTGGCGCGGGCGGCATCATCGGCATCCTGTCCGGCCTGGTCGGCGCCGGCGGCGGATTCGTTTCCGTTCCTTTCATGATGTGGTGTAACGTCAAGATTCACAACGCGGTCGCCACCAGTGCAGCGCTCGGATTTCCGATCGCGCTGGCGGGAACCTTATCCAACATCTACTATGGGATGAGCACTCCGGGATTGCCGGCAGGTTCGCTTGGATTCATCTATCTGCCGGCCTTGCTGGTGATTTCCGCGGCAAGCGTATTGACTGCTCCGTTAGGCGCGCGCACCGCGCACAAGCTGCCGGTGAAATCGCTGAAAAGAATTTTTGCAGTCCTGCTGTATGCACTCGCAGCCTATATGTTGTACAAGGCCTGGCAGTATTAATTTTTCCGTAATTCGCGATAGCTAATTACGGCTGTTCTCATCTTCCCCATCGGGGAGAAGGCCGGGATGAGGGGGGGGCGTTCTGACTGTCATCCATTATGAAACGCTCAATAGCGCATTGCATTGAGGGATCTTCAGGCTTTTTCAAACTGTTGGCGCAGCATGTTCTTCTGCACTTTTCCCATGGTATTTCTTGGCAGCTCGTCGACAAAAAATATTCGCTTGGGCACCTTGAAATTCGCAATTTTCGTTTTGAGCGCCGCGATAATATCGCCTTCCGAAAAACTGGCATTCGGTCCGGTAACCACCGCCGCGACCACCGCTTCACCGAAATCCGGATGCGGTACGCCGATGACCGCTGACTCGACTACGCCATCGATCTCGTCGATCACCGATTCGATTTCTTTCGGATAGACGTTGTAGCCGCCCGAGATGATCAGGTCCTTGCTGCGTCCCACGATGGAAAGATATCCGTTGTCATCGACCTTGCCCACGTCGCCGGTCTTGAAGTAGGCGTCCGACGTGAATTCTTCGGCGGTTTTTTCCGGCATTCGCCAATAGCCTTTAAAGACATTCGGTCCCTTGACCCCGATATCGCCGATTTCTCCCGGCGCACAAGCTGCACCATCCTGATTTACCACGCGCACCGACACGCCGGGCAACGGCAATCCGACCGTGCCGCCGATACGTTTTCCGGCGTATGGATTCGACGTCAGCATCGTGGTTTCGCTCATGCCGTAGCGTTCGAGAATCGTGTGGCCGGCTCGGCGCGAAAATTCTTCGAAAGTATCAGTCAGCAGCGGTGCCGATCCGGAAATGAACAAGCGCATGCTGCTGCAGACTTCGCGCTTGAACGATGGATCGGCCAGCAGACGGACATAGTAAGTCGGCACACCCATGAACACGGTTGCGCGCGGCAGATGGCGGACGACGCTTTCGTTGTCGAACTTCGGTAAAAAAATCATTTTGCTGCCGTTCAGCAGCGCGCCATGGGAAGCGACGAACAAACCATGCACATGAAACAATGGAAGCGCATGCAGCAAGACATCGCTTTCCTGCCAATGCCAGTAATCCTTGAGCACCTTGGCATTCGAAGCGAGATTATCGTGCGTGAGCATCGCCCCCTTGCTGCGACCGGTGGTGCCGGAGGTATAGAGAATCGCCGCCAGGTCGTCGGGTGCTCGCGCAACGGTCTCGAACGTATCCGGTTGATGCGCGGCGCGCGCCAGCAGTGTTCCATCGCGATCTTCGCCCAAGGTAAACACATGCGTAGCACCGGCCTTGAATGCAATGCTCGAAACCCAGCCGAAATGCGCGGGCGAGCAAACCACAACCGCCGGCTCGGCATCGTTGAGAAAGTAGTCGATCTCGCTGGCGCGATATGCGGTGTTCAGAGGCAGATATACAAAGCCGGCGCGCACGCTTGCCAGGTAAAGCATGAGTGCCTCCGGCGATTTCTCGACTTGCACCGCGATGCGCGCGCCTTGCGGCAGGTTCAGGCTGGCCAGGGAATTGGCGATTTTCGCTGTTGCGCGTTCCAGGTCGTCCCAGGAATAAAAAAGGCCATCATGATTTTCAATGCAACAGGTGCTTGCGTCGCCGGGAAAATTGGATGCGAACAGGGCGTATAGATTGGCGTTCATTTGGAATGAATATTATCGTCCGATGAAATCGGGTTTTCTTTTTTCGAGAAAGGATTGCATGCCTTCGCGGTAGTCATCGGATTCCAGAAATGCAAAGGCTGCGCGCAGTTCCTGCTCCGTAAGCGGTTCAGATGCCGGAACCATGCGGCGTATCAGTTGCTTGTTGATTCGCGCGGCCAGCGGCGCGCCGCTGGCGATGCGTTGCGCCACGGCCAAGGCTTCCGCCGGCACATCGTCCACGATGCGGTGGATCAGCCGCTTCTCCTTTGCTTCGGCCGCATCGAAGACGCGGCCCTCCAGCAAAATTTCAAGCGCGGCCGCTTTGCCGACGAGTTGCAGCAAGCCCTGCAGTTCACTTGGCGCCAGCGGAAAACCGAGGCGGTTGATCGGAATGCCGAAACGCGATGTTGATGATGCAATGCGCAGATCGCAGGCGCAGGCGATTTCAAGGCCGCCGCCGATGCATACGCCTTCAATTGCGGCAACGGTCGGATGCAGGCAGCTTGCGATCGATTCAAGCGCATCGGCAATGACTGCAGTGTGGTACTCGATGCCTTGCTCCAGCGTGTTTCGCACCGTGGCAAACTCCGCTATATCCGCGCCGGCGGCAAAGTTCCTGCCGTCGCCGCGTACGATCACGCATCGCAGCGACGCATCTTGCGACAGATTGGCGAATGCCTCCGCCAGGCTGCGCCACATTGCGCTGTCGATCGCGTTGAGCTTGGCAGGATTGGACAGCGTGACAATCGCGATCGCGCCGTCCTTCTTTACGATGATTTCCGACATGGGTATGGTTGCCGACACTGTAGCGCTAACGCGGGCTCTTCCTGTAAGCAATAAACAGCAAGACAATCCCGAGCACAATCATCGGAAGCGACAGCATCTGGCCTGCCGAGATCGTGAGCCCGATGAATGTCACTTCGTAATCCGGTGTGCGGAAATATTCGGTAAAAAAGCGTGCGCATCCATAGCCCAATGCAAACAGCCCGCTGACCGCCATGCGCGGCCGCGGTTTACGCGCATACAGCCACAGAACGATGAACAGCAGCACGCCATCGATCAGCGCCTGGTAAATCGGCGATGGATGACGCGGCAGGTTATCGACATTCGGCCAGATCATTGCCCATGGCAGTGATGCGTCCGCGATACGTCCCGGCAATTCCGCGTTGATGAAATTGCCGATCCTCCCTGCCGCATAGCCGAGCGGCACCAACGGCGCAATGAAGTCCATGATGTCCATCAAATTGCGTCCGGTCTTGCGTCCCCATATCGCCATCGCAACCATCACGCCGAGGAAGCCGCCGTGAAACGACATGCCGCCTTTCCAGACCGCGAGAATGTCGGCGGGATGGGAGAAATAGTAGGCTGGGTTATAAAACAATACCTCACCGAGACGTCCGCCGATAACAACGCCGAGCACGCCATAAAAAAGCATGTCGTCCAGGTGCTCCTTCTTCCAGCCTGCGGCGGCTATATGCACCTGTCGGATGCGCAAGCGGCCGAGCACGATGAACTGTGCGAAGGCGAACAAATACATCAAGCCGTACCACCGTACCGCCAGCGGGCCAAGCGAAAAAGCGATCGGGTCGGGCATCGGATGGATCAGCATTTATTTTTTCTTTCTTGAGAGTTTTAAAAATGCATGCAGCACTGGAGATGCATTGTCGTGCCGCCAGACCAAGCCTGTTTCCACCAATGGCGTGCGGTCCGACAACGATTTATATGCTACTCCGGGGCGCTTGAGGTTTGACACGGATTGTGGCACAAGAGCGATTCCCATGCCCGCGGAAACCAGCCCGACTATGGTTTGCATCTGGATCGCTTCCTGTCCGATTTCCGGCGTCAGGCCTGCATCGCGAAAACAGGCCAGAATCGCGTCGTGGAAAGCGGGCGCGATCCGGCGCGGGAAAATAATGAGAGGCATGTCGCTCAATGTCGTTAGCGCAACCGTTTTTTTGCCGCGAAGCGCGTTGATGTTTTGCGGCGCCGCCAGGATCAAGGGTTCCGCCAAAATTGGTGCAAAATCGAGTTCCGCCTTGAGCTTGTCCGGCAGCGGCAGGATCACGAGCCCGGCGTCAATTCTGCCTTGCGTCAAATCTTCCAGTTGCACGTCGGTAGTCGCTTCGCGCAAATCGATCTGCACATGCGGATAATGCGTGCGAAACTCGCGCAGGAAGGGCGGCAGCACGCTATAGTCTGCGGTCGAAACGAATGCCAGCGACAAGCGCCCGGATTCACCGCTTGCGGCGCGCCTGACCAGATCCGGCAAAGCGCCGGCCTGCACTAGCAAACGCTGCGCTTCCGGTAGCAATGCGAGGCCCGCCGGCGTCAATGCCACGCTGCGTTTGGTGCGGCAGAACAATTGCGATCCAAGCGCTGCTTCCAGCGCCTGGATCGTCTGGGATAACGGCGGCTGGGTCATGTGCAGGCGAACGGCGGCGCGGCCAAAGTGCATTTCTTCAGCCACTGTCACGAAATAGCGCAATTGCCGCAGGTCTATATTCATATGCAATTCATATTAATAATGACTGAATGATATATTTGACACCTGCCTTAGCACAAGGCAATCTGACGCATTAACGATCTTTCCGTAATTCGCGACAGCGAATTACGGCTGTTCTTACCCTCTCCCTTGGGGAGAGGGGCGGGGGTGGAGCAGGGGTTCCAGACGGCATGCCGTCTGCCTGCGGAACGGTCCTGGCCTGCAGGCCAGGACGCGCACTGCAAGTGAGGGATTGGGCGTTCAGCCCGTCATTCATTCTGAAACGCTCAATAATTTTCAATTCAGGAGGCATCATGGCATTCAATCGCCGCTCGAAAAATATCACCCAGGGCGTTGCTCGCAGCCCGAACCGCTCGATGTACTACGCAATGGGTTACGAAAAAGCCGATTTCGACAAGCCGATGATCGGTATTGCCAATGGGCATTCAACGATTACGCCATGCAACTCCGGACTGCAAAAATTGGCCGATGTCGCAATCAATGCGATCAGGGAAGCCGGCGCCAATCCGCAGGTGTTCGGTACGCCGACGATCTCGGACGGCATGTCGATGGGCACCGAAGGCATGAAATATTCACTGATTTCGCGCGAAGTGATCGCGGATTGTATCGAAACTGCGGTCAACGGCCAGTGGATGGATGGCTGCGTGGTGATCGGCGGCTGCGACAAGAATATGCCGGGCGGCATGATCGCAATGGCGCGCACCAATGTGCCGAGCATTTACGTCTATGGCGGCACCATCAAGCCGGGTAACTGGAAAGGCAAGGATCTGACCATCGTCTCGGCTTTTGAAGCCGTCGGCGAATTCACCGCCGGGCGCATGTCGCAGGAAGATTTCGACGGCATCGAGCAGAATGCATGTCCATCGTCCGGTTCCTGCGGCGGAATGTATACCGCCAACACCATGTCGTCATCGTTCGAAGCGCTCGGCATGGCATTGCCGTATTCATCCACCATGGCCAATCCCGACGATGAAAAAGTCGGTTCCGCCGCCGAATCGGCGCGTGTGCTGGTGGAAGCGGTCAAGCGCGACCTGAAGCCGCGCGATATCATTACCCGCAAGTCGATCGAGAATGCGGTCGCGGTGTTGATGGCCACCGGCGGTTCAACCAACGCCGTACTGCACTACCTGGCGATCGCCCATGCCGCCGAAGTGGAGTGGACGATTGACGATTTTGAACGGGTTCGCCTGAAAGTGCCGGTCATTTGCGACCTGAAGCCGTCCGGCAAGTATGTGGCCACTGACTTGCACAAGGCCGGCGGCATACCGCAAGTGATGAAGATTCTTTTGAATGCCGGCCTGCTGCATGGCGAGTGCATGACCATCACCGGCCGTACCATCGCCGAAGAATTGGCCAACATTCCCGATGTGCCGCGCGCCGATCAGGAAGTGATCCGTTCGATCGACAAGGCGTTGTACAAGCAGGGACACCTGGCGATTCTGAAAGGGAACCTGTCGCCTGAAGGATGCGTCGCCAAAATCACGGGCTTGAAAAATCCGGTGATCACCGGCCCGGCGCGCGTCTTCAATGATGAATACACCGCGATGGATGCGATCCTGGCCGACCAGATCAAGGCAGGCGACGTGCTGGTGCTGCGCTATCTTGGACCGAAAGGCGCGCCCGGCATGCCGGAAATGCTCGCGCCCACTTCCGCCTTGATCGGCAAGGGCCTGGGCGAATCGGTGGGTCTGATCACCGATGGCCGCTTTTCCGGCGGCACCTGGGGCATGGTGGTCGGACATGTGGCGCCGGAAGCCTTTGCCGGCGGCACCATCGCGTTGGTCGAAGAGGGCGACTCGATCACCATCGACGCGCATCAGCAGTTGATTCAATTGAATGTGGCGGAAGAGGAAATCGCCCGTCGCCGCGCAACTTGGAAGGCGCCGGAGCCGCGATATACGCGTGGCGTACTGGCGAAATTCGCTGCACTGGCTTCGTCTGCAAGCAAGGGCGCGGTTACCGGCTGATTCAAATCGTGATGCCAATAAAAAAGCCGGAATTATTCCGGCTTTTTTACATGAGAAAAGATAAGGATTTAAATAATTTTCTGGTGAAATCAGCGTTTCTTGAAGGTCTTGTCGACGCGATCCTTGCGCAATCTCTCGCTTTCATCATGCGCTTTGCGCTTATCCAGCCCGAGCGCTTTCTCGATGAATTCAAACCAGAGAAAGGCTACGCCCATCAAGCCGATGATCCACCACCAGGAAAGCTCGGCAAAAGGACCGATTTCCATATAACGCAAAATTACCAATCCAACAATAATGATGATGAGCGGCATAGTGTCTCCCTTTCCCGGAGGATATTGTTAAAGACTGTAACGGTCAATAGTTGTGTCAACCGCTCATGATAGCCTGACGTTTTAATGAAACGTAATAATGTATATTTACGAAACAACGCTAAAATAGCGCACCTGTTGAATTCGGAGAGAGCAATGAAATATCGTTTAATGGTTATGTTGGCTGCAACTGCGCTGCTGTCCAGCGCGGCGATGGCGAATCCAGATTTGGCAAAAGCGAAGAATTGCATTGCATGCCATTCGGTAGCGAACAAAGTGGTGGGTCCGGCTTATAAAGATGTGGCTGCCAAATATGCCGGTCAAAAAGACGCGGAAGATAAATTGACGCAAAAGGTGCTGAAAGGCGGCAGCGGCGTATGGGGTGCAATACCGATGCCGGCCAATGGACAGGTTACCGAAGCGGAAGCCCGTACCTTGGTGAAATGGGTCTTGTCGCAGAAATAGTTTTTTTGCGGCTATCAAAAGAAGCGCTCGCCAGAGCGCTTTTTCTTTTCTTTTGCATGAAAAAAGCCACCCAGCCTCTGGACCGGGTGGCTTGAATACACGCCAAGTTACTTCACAACAGCGATCTTCTCCTTCTTGCCCTCCTTGTAGGTAAAGAGGGTCAATGAGCCGTCCTTGATATCGCCTTTGGAATCGAATGCAATCAGGCCGGTTACGCCGTCATACTTGATCTTGGCCAGTTCAGGCAAGTACTTCTTGGGTTCGGCCGAACCGGCTTTTTGCATGGCGGTCGCCATCACCATTACCGCGTCATATACATAAGGAGCGTAAAGCTGGACATCCATATTGAAGCGCTTCTTGTAACGCTCAACGAATTTTTCCATATCCTTTTCTTGCGCGCCGGTGACTCCGCCCGCTTCGGCACAGACAACCTGGTTATCCCGAAGACCATCGCCGGCAAGCTTGATCAGTTCGGTTGTGCAAATGCCGTCGCCGCCCATGAACTTGGCATCGATGCCAAGCTGTTTCATTTGGCGCAGCATCGGGCCGCCGACGTTATCCATGCCGCCGAAGAACACCACATCAGGTTTTTTGCCTTTGATGGAAGTCAGGATCGCATTGAAATCAGTGGCTTTGTCATTGGTGTATTGCTGCATGATTTTCACGCCCGGCAATTTGGCTTTGGCGCCCTTGACGAACTCTTGCGCAACCCCTTGACCATATGCGCTACGGTCGTCAATCACGGCAATCTGCTTTGCTTTGAGCGTGTCTATGGCGTATCTTCCAAGCGTTCCACCTAATTGGCCATCATTGGCTACAACACGGAACGCCCCCTTATAGCCTTGCTGTGTATATTTTGGATTGGTGGCAGATGGGGAAATCTGCGGAATGCCTGCATCATTGTAAATCTTGGAAGCGGGGATCGTCGTACCCGAGTTCAAGTGACCGATGATGCCGTTGACTTTGGCATCCACCAGTTTCTGTGCAACCGCGGTACCTTGTTTCGGGTCTGCCGCGTCATCTTCCGTTAGCAATTCAAATTTAACTTTCTTGCCGCCGATGGTGATGCCTTTGGCGTTTAAATCTTCCACTGCCAGAATGGCGCCATTTGCGTTGTCACGCCCATAATGGGCCTGGCCGCCAGACATGGGAGCGACATGGCCCAGCTTGACAATGACTTCCTGTGCAAATGCCGAACCTGCCAGCATGAGTGCAATTGCGCCGGCCAACGGAATCATTTTGGTCTTGAACCGCATAAATATTCTCCTAAGGATTGAAAAAACACAAGGTTGCTGCAACACTCGCCTATTCAGATTCCTGAACATGAAGACGGTACATCAGAAAAAATAGTTCGAAAAGAGGTTTCTCCGCGTTTTTTAACTTTATACAATTTTATATGCCGAAATTTCATTCGCTTGATAAGGTTGACCGCAAGATTTTAAATCTCTTGCAAAAGGACAACCAAATTCCCACGCGCGTACTGGCCGACAAAGTTCATATTTCTCAACCGACTTGTCTACGCCGTATTCGGGACCTTAGAGATGCGGGGATTATTAGCGCGGATGTGGCAATGGTCGATCCATTTGCTTTGGGTTACGGCATGCTGGCGTTTCTTGAGGTGTCGCTGAACAACCAGTCCGATGAACGCATGCAGGAGTTTGAGGCGCGGATGGCCAAGGAAGCGGAAGTCATGCAATGCTATTTTGTGTCCGGCGACTACGATTATTTTTTAGTGGTTCATGTGATCGACATGGATGCGTACTACCAGTTTGTGCGTCGCGTCATTTCTGGATCGGGAAATGTCCGCCATTTTCAATCCCGTTTCCCAATGAAGCGGGCCAAATTCGCCACCCGCATCGCGTTCGATGAGAAAGCACCGGTCGTCCAGGTACGCGTCGCGAAATAGCCGTTTCGTCCCATCATGCAAGACTGTGCCAAGGATGACGGAAACGGCGTTGATTTTTATGGGTGTTGCGCCGCAGCGCTTACGAGGATGGAAGGCATGAACCCGGCATCTGATGTCAGATGCCGGGTTTTCGTGCGGTTTGGTTAGGGACGTGGACGAAATAAGGAAATTATTCCGTGCACGTTCCTTAGGCTCGAACCGGATGTGTCGTGATCAGTTGCCCGGCTTTGCGCTGTGGCATGCCGGTAAATGCAAAATCGACTTCGGGTTGACGGCCTGACACGATATCGGCAATCGCACGTCCCGATCCGCAGCCCATGGTCCAGCCTAGCGTACCGTGGCCGGTATTCAGGAACAGGTTGCTGAATTTGGTTTTGCCGATGTAGGGCACATTCGACGGCGTCAGCGGCCGCAGTCCGGTCCAGTAAACCGGATTGTCGTAGTCGCAGGCATTCGGGAATAATTCCCGGGTGCGGCGCGTGATCGCTTCGCAGCGCGTGGTATTCAATTCGCGGGTATAGCCGTTCAATTCGCAGGTGCCGGCAACACGCAGGCGGTCGCCGAGGCGCGACACCACCAATTTATAGCCGTCATCGGTCAGCGATACCGATGGCGCGGCATCCGGATCCGTGACGGCGTAAGTGGCGGAATAGCCCTTGCCCGGATAAATCATCAGGTTGATGCCGAGCGGCTTGGCCAGCTGTTCCGAGAAGCTGCCCATTGCCAACACGAAAGCGTCGGCGCGCAGCACTTGATGACGGCCATCCGGCGTGATGATTTCAACGCCGGTGATCTTGGCGGCAGCACCTGTTCCGGTGGTCAATAAACGGGTTACGGTGGTATTGAACTGGAAATCCACACCGGCTTCGCGCGCCTTGCCGGCCAGACCGGTGGTGAACTTATACACATCGCCGGATTCGTCGGTCGCCGTGTAGTCGCCGCCGACGATCTTGTCGCGGATACTTGCCAGGGCCGGCTCGATTTTGACGACTTCATCGGCGCCGATGGAGTCACGCGGGCAGCCCAGTTCGCGCATCAGTTTGGCGGCAGGCAGCGATTCTTCAAAGTCTTTTTGATCGGTATAGAAGTGCAGGATGCCCTGTGTCAGATAATCGTAGTCGATGGCGGTTTCGGCGCGTACCGCCTGCAGGGTTTGGCGGCTGTATTCAGAAATGGCGACAATCTGGCGGATATTGTAGGCGGTACGCGCCGGTGTGCATTCGCGCAGAAAGCTCATTCCCCACTTCCACTGCAGCCATTCCGGGCGCAGCCGGAACAGCAGGGGCGCATCTTCCTGACCCAGCCATTTGAGGATTTTCATCGGCGCGGCCGGATTGGACCACGGTTCCGCGTGCGATACCGAGATCTGGCCGCCATTGGCGAAGCTGGTTTCCTGTGCGGCGCCGGGCTGGCGCTCGATGACGGTTACATCATGGCCCGCCTTGTTTAAAAACCACGCGGAAGCAGTGCCGATGATGCCCGAACCCAAGACGATGACTTTCATTGCGATCTCCGTTATTCAATAACGAGATTGTAGAAAATTACCTGTTGCTTGGGTATTCAATGAGATGCGATTTATTTTTAATTTAAAATAAAAAAATCATCGCAATGTTTAAAAAAACAAAAAAATCGAGAATAATTTAATTATTTCGTTTCTGAAGCCGCGTTATTTCTTGGGAAACCGCGCTGGTAACCACTTGCTCGAGGCTCTGGTGCAGGCCGCTCTTGATATCGGTTGCCAATCCTTCGACTGCAATCTGCAGCACATCGGCCAAGTGGTCTCTTACCTGTTGTTCCAGCACCGCGTCAATGCGCCCCAGGATCCGGGTCAAAATGCGCTCGCGGATTTTGCGTTCCAGGCGATTCCATTCCTCGTCATTCCAGTGGGAAAGCATTTCTGCTTCCAGGGCTTCGACGTTGTACTCTTCGGCCGGCACGGCGGCAGGCGCATCCGCCTGTGTCATGAGGGAAATACCTTCGGCCGGCGGCGAGTCGATGACTTCGGTCAACACCGGGATTCCCGCATCGCGTGAGAATGGTTTCATGCTTTTTCTGCGACAGAATGAGTAAGTGGGTAACCGCGCTCTTTATAAAAGCGATAGCGGTCGCGGCCTGCCAATCGATCGGTTTCATCCGGCGAGATGATTTCGAACATGCGTTCGAAGCGGGCAAAATGCGCCGGTGTCCTGGATGAGAGATTAATCAGAATCTGATGATGCGGCAGGTCAGCCGCATCACTATCGGCAAGAATAACCGGTGTTTGGGCAGCCAGCTTGTTGCCGGCCGCGACATGCGGCAGGAAATCCAGTTCGGAGAATGTCCATAAGGCTTCATCGAGCGCGGCGAGCTGATTGCGATCCTCGGCAAGCATCACAATCTTGTATTCCGCGGCGCGTGCTTTGCGGGCCAAACGGCAGGCATAGGCAATTTTGTCCGGGATATTGCTGTGAAAGTCGATGCGAGTCATGTCGGTCGCAGCATATTCTGGTTTTTCAGCCGGTCGTTTGCCGGATTTTCATTGCGCATTTAAAAGCGGAACCCGGGCGGAGCGTTGCCGCTTGCCGGTGGTAAATCCTCAATGGATGTGACGGGTGCCTGCGCGCCGGACGCAGCTTGACTCGCCGCCGTTTTCGGCGGTGGCGCGGCGGCTTCCGGTGCCGGGTTTCGATACGATGCGGGCAACTTGCTGGTTTCCGGATAACCTGCCGCCGTCAGGCTTGCCGTCCATCCGACGGACTCAAATCCTTTGTGCTTGTTCCTTCCGATGACTAACAACGGCAGTTGCCCATCGCCGCCCGCTTGACGCAGTTGTGCAATGTCCTCGTTGTTGGTGACTGTCTTTTCGGCAAAGGGTATGCCGCGGCTGTTCAACAACGTGCGGCCCGAATCGCAGGGCGCACATTGGGGAGACGTATACAGCGTGACAGGATGACTCCGGGCTGCTTCCGCCAACTCAAATGGAAGATTGCTGGCGGCGGCAGTGCCGAAACTTGCCGATTTTTTCTCGACTTGCTTGATGGTAGGCGGAGGCGGCACGTCGCTATAGGTCACCTTGCCATCCGGCCCAACCCACTTGTATAGCTGCTGAGCATGTGCGCCCGCGCTACACAACAAGATCAATAGCAAGGATAATTTTTGAGCATGCTTCATGTGATTTCGTCCCGTCTCGTTATTATCACGCCGCCATGCCGTTATGCCGCAATAGCGCATCGATATTAGGTTCCCGGCCGCGGAAGGCCTTGAACGATTCCAGCGCCGGCCTTGAGCCGCCTACCGCAAGTATTTCACGTTGAAATTTCAGGCCTGTGTCGGCCAGCCGAATTTGATCGCCCGAGGCACTGGCTTCTTCGAACGCGCTGTAAGCATCCGCCGACAAAACTTCAGCCCATTTGTAGCTATAGTACCCTGCGGCATAGCCACCTGCAAAGATGTGACTGAACGAGTGTTGGAAACGGTTGAATGCCGGCGGAATAATCACGGCAACCTGATTGCGCACTTCGGTAATCACGTCCTGCACCGTCCTGGCGCCATAGGGATCGTAGTCATAATGCAAATGCATATCGAACAATGAAAATTCGACTTGGCGCAACGTTTGCAGGCCGGATTGGAAGTTCTTGGCGGCGGTCATCTTGTCGAAAAGTTCACGCGGCAACGGCTTGCCGGTATCAGTGTGCGCGGTCATTTGCTGCAACACCTCCCATTCCCAGCAAAAATTCTCCATGAACTGCGAAGGCAGTTCGACCGCGTCCCATTCGACGCCGGCGATACCGGATACGCCGAGTTCATCGACCTGGGTCAGCATGTGATGCAAGCCGTGTCCGAACTCATGAAACAGGGTGGTTACCTCATCATGCGTAAACAAGGCAGGCTTTGCCTTGCCATCGACGACTGCCGGTTCCGTGAAATTGCAGACAAGATAGGCAACCGGCGTTTGTATGCCGCTTGCCAGCGTGCGCCGGCCGCGCGCGTCATCCATCCATGCGCCGCCGCGTTTGCCGGAACGGGCGTACAGGTCGAGGTAAAACTGCCCGATCAGCTGGCCGTTTTTTTCAATGCGGAAGAATTTCACGTCCTCATGCCAGCCGGGAGCGGCATCCGGTTTGATCTCGACCGAGAACAGGCGCTGCACCATGCGGAACAAGCCATCGACGACTTTGGGTTCGGGAAAGTATTGCTTCACTTCCTGTTCTGAAAACGCATAGCGTTGCTCGCGCAGCTTCTCGGATGCGTAGGTCATGTCCCAGGCTTCGAGTTGATCGATACCGAGCTCATTTTTCGCGAAAGCACGCAATTCGGTTAGATCCTTGTCGGCGAACGGGCGGGCTCGTCTGGCAAGGTCTTCCAGGAAATGGATTACCTGCTCCGGCGTCTCCGCCATTTTTGACACCAGCGATACTTCCGCAAAACTTTTGTAATCAAGAAGCCCGGCTTCTTCAGCGCGCAGCTTCAATATATCGACGATATTTTGCGTGTTGTCCCAGTCCGGCTTGCCGCCCAGTTCGGATGCCTTGGTCGCATTGGCGCGGTACATGGTTTCGCGCAGCGCGCGATTGTCCGCATATTGCAGGATCGGGAAATAAGAAGGGAAGTGCAGCGTGAACTTGTATCCGGATTTTCCAGCCTTGTCCGCGGCTGCACGTGCCGCCTGCCTGGCATCGTCCGGCAAGCCGGACAACTCTGCCTCGTCTTCAACGAACAAGGTGAAATCGTTGGTCACGTCGAGGACGTTTTCGGAAAATCTGGTGGTCAGTGTTGCGTGCTTTTCCTGAATTTCGGCAAAGCGCATTTTTTTTTCTTCAGGCAGTTCGGCGCCGCCCAATCTGAAATCGCGCAAGGCGTTTTCAACGATTTTTTTGCGAGCGGCAGGAAATGCGGAAAAGTCGGGACTGTCTTTCAGCGCTTTGTATTTTTCAAACAAAGCGAGATTTTGTCCGAGCGAGGTCCAGAACTCGGTGACCTTGGGCAGATTTTCGTTGTAGGCCGCGCGCAATTCGGGCGTATCGATGACCGAATTGAGGTGACCGACGATGCCCCAGGCACGTCCCAGTTTTTCCGCTGTATTTTCAAGCGGCTCAACAAAGTTGTCCCAGCTTACCTGCGGCATCGGCGCTTCCAGATCCGCGACTACTTCGCGGCTCTGCTCCAGCAATAATTCTACCGCCGGCGTGACATGTTCCGGCCTGATTGCATCAAAGCGCGGTAAATCGGAAAAATCGAGTAGCGGATTCAGCGAGTTTGACATTGAGTTAAGTTCTTTCAGCAGCTTCAATAGTATTGACCAGCAACATGGTGATGGTCATCGGCCCGACGCCTCCAGGCACGGGTGTGATATAGCCCGCCACTTCCTTGGCATTGGCAAAGTCGACATCGCCGCATAATTTTCCGTTATCGTCACGGTTCATGCCGACATCGATGACCACGGCGCCCGGTTTGATCATGTCGGCAGTCACCGTGTTGCGCCTGCCTACGGCGGCAACGATGACATCGGCTTGGCGGGTGTGGTATGCAAGGTCAGGTGTGCCGCTATGGCATATGGTGACGGTGGCGTTGGCTTGCAATAGCAGGAGCGCCATCGGTTTGCCTACGGTATTGCTGCGTCCGACGACGACCGCATGTTTTCCGCGCAAGTCGTAGCCTGTGCTTTCGATCAACTTCATGCAACCGTAAGGTGTGCACGGCCTGAAACCCGGCAGTCCCGTCAAAAGCTCGCCTGCGCTCAGGACCGAATATCCATCGACATCCTTATTCGTGGCAATCGATTCGATTACCTTGTGCGGATCGATATGTTTAGGCAAGGGCATTTGTACCAGAATGCCGTGAATCAACGGATCCCGATTCAGAGCATCGATTTTCTTAAGTAATTCCGCTTCTGACAAGGTGCTTTCGTATTTCTCAAAAACCGAATGGAAGCCGACGTCGGCACAAGCCTTGACCTTGTTTCTCACATACACATGGCTGGCAGGATCATCGCCGACCAGGATCACCGCCAGTCCGGGTTGTTTGCCGCGCGCGGCAAGGGCGGCGGCGCGTTTGGCGACATCGGCGCGCAGTGATTGAGAGAGTTGGGTTCCGCTGATGAGTTGTGCAGGCATGATGGGCTTGGGAAGATGGGTTCGAGTTAAATCGAGATTATAAATCGGCCGGTTGCATGACAGTTGCCGATTCCGCGCAACATGCTCTTCGAGTGAAAAAGCAGTGAAGATTATCGGCACTTTAAACGTATGGAAGTTGTCTATCGGATCAGAAAGTATGTCAATTTCACACGCTCTTAAATCCCATAATATGAAATTGAATATCGCAATTTGAAAGTATGGAAAAGTTCTGTTAATATATTTCACAGAAAAACATAACTCGTTTGCGTTGCCACAAACCGACCGTGTGCTTCGCACGGGCAATCATTAGGAGACACACCCATGTCAGCTCAACTTGACAATGTCATGGCGCAAGCCGCCAACGACCCCGATGTAATCGAGACACAGGAGTGGCTTGATGCGCTAGAAGCCGTTATCGAACAAGAGGGGCCGGAGCGCGCGCATTATTTGATGGAACGGATGGTCGATCTGGCCCGCCGGCGCGGCGGCCAAATTCCGTTTTCAAGCAATACTGCCTACGTCAACACGATTCCGGCGCATTTGGGCGAACATTGCCCCGGCAATCTGGAATATGAAGAGCGGCTGCGGTCGTGGATGCGCTGGAATGCAATGGCGATGGTGGTCAAGGCCAATCGCGCCGATGGCGATCTTGGCGGCCACATTTCCAGTTTTGCATCGCTGGCCAATATGCTGGGTATTGGATTCAATCATTTCTGGCATGCGCCGACCGAAGATCACGGCGGCGACCTTCTGTACATTCAAGGACATTCATCGCCGGGTATTTATGCGCGCGCTTTCCTGGAAGGCCGCCTGACGGAAGAGCAGATGCTGAATTTCCGCCGCGAAGTCGACGGCAAGGGATTGTCGTCGTACCCGCATCCGAAACTGATGCCGGAGTTCTGGCAATTCCCGACCGTATCGATGGGTCTGGGACCCTTGATGGCGATTTATCAGGCGCGCTTCTTGAAGTATCTGCATGCGCGCAGCATCGCCGATACCGCAAAACGGAAAGTATGGGCTTTCTGCGGCGACGGCGAAATGGACGAGCCGGAATCGATGGGCGCCATCGGCATGGCCGGCCGCGAGATGCTCGACAATCTCGTGTTCGTCGTCAATTGCAACCTGCAGCGTCTGGACGGACCGGTGCGCGGCAACGGCAAGATCATCCAGGAACTCGAAGCGGATTTCCGCGGCGCGGGCTGGAATGTCATCAAGGTCATCTGGGGCAGTTACTGGGATGAGCTGTTGGCGCGCGACAAGGAAGGCATCCTGCAGCGCGTGATGATGGAAACCGTCGATGGCGAATACCAGAATTACAAGGCCAAGGATGGCGCCTATGTGCGCAAGCATTTCTTCGGCAAGCATCCGAAATTGCTGGAACTGGTCAGCAAGATGTCCGACGACGACATCTGGCGCCTCAATCGCGGCGGCCACGATCCGCACAAGATTTATGCGGCGTTCAAGCAGGCTCAGGATAACAAGGGTAAGCCGACGGTATTGCTGGTCAAGACCGTCAAGGGCTTCGGCATGGGCAAGTCGGGCGAAGCGCGCAATACTGCGCACCAGACCAAGAAGCTCGATGACGAAGCCATCCGGGAAATGCGTGACCGCTTTGGAATCCCGGTTTCGGACGATCAGCTTGCCGACGTGCCTTTTTTCATGCCATCCGAAGATTCGCCGGAAATCAAGTATCTGCATGAACGCCGTCAGGCATTGGGCGGCTATCTTCCTCAACGCCGTGTAAAAGCCGACGAAACATTGCCGGTGCCGGAATTGTCGGCGTTCCAGGCCGTGCTCGACCCGACCGCCGAGGGGCGCGAGATTTCGACCACGCAAGCTTACGTGCGCATTATTTCAGTGCTGCTGCGCGATGCGAATCTCGGACAGCGCGTGGTGCCGATTCTGGTTGACGAGGCGCGCACCTTCGGTATGGAAGGCTTGTTCCGCCAGATCGGCATCTTCAATCAGCAAGGCCAGTTGTATGAGCCGGTCGACAAGGACCAGGTCAGCTATTACCGTGAAGACAAGGCCGGGCAGATTCTGCAGGAAGGCATCAATGAAGCGGGCGCAATGAGTTCGTGGATGGCCGCATCGACTTCCTATTCGACCAACAACCGGGTAATGATCCCGTTTTACACCTTCTATTCAATGTTCGGCCTGCAACGCATCGGCGATCTGGCATGGGCTGCCGGCGACATGCGCGCACGCGGTTTCCTGATGGCCGGAACGGCGGGACGCACGACGCTGAACGGCGAAGGCCTGCAGCATGAAGATGGTCACAGCCATGTGCTGGCATCCACCATACCGAACTGCATGCCCTACGATCCGACGTTTGCCCACGAAGTCGGGGTCATCCTGCACGACGGTTTGAAACGCATGATCGAAAAGCAGGAAGACGTGTTCTATTACATCACCTTGATGAACGAGAACTATAGCCATCCGGGACTCAAGCCAGGCCAGGAGCAGGGTATCCTGAAAGGCCTGTACTTGCTGCAGGAAGGTGCATCGAAAACCAAGCATCGGGTTCAGTTGATGGGTTCCGGCACGATTCTGCGTGAAGTCATCGCCGCTGCCGATCTGCTGAAGAACGATTGGGGCATCGGCGCCGATGTCTGGTCTGCGCCATCCTTCACGCTGCTGGCGCGCGACGGCCAGGATGTCGAGCGCTGGAACATGCTGCATCCATCGGAAAAGCCGCGCGTCGCCCATGTCACGCAATGCCTGCTCGATAGCACCGGTCCGATCGTCGTGTCGACCGACTATATGCGCACCTTTGCCGAGCAGATTCGCGCATTCGTGCCGAAGGGCCGAAGCTACAAAGTGCTTGGCACCGATGGTTTCGGCCGTTCCGATACACGTGCCAAGCTGCGCGAATTTTTCGAAGTGAACCGATATTTTGTCACGATCGCAGCACTGAAATCGCTGGCGGACGAGGGTGTCCTTTCGGCATCCGTGGTTACGCAGGCGATTGAAAAATACGGCATCAATCCGAATAAGCCGAATCCGGTAACGGTGTAGTCGTCAACAATAACAAATTCCTGTTCCTTCGGAAGAGGGGCGGGGGTGAGGGCTGGTTTTGTTCTTTGTATCAGACCAGCCTTCACTCCAGCCCTCGTCCAAGAGGAGAGGGTGAGAACGGAGCTGCGCTATGAGTATTCAAGAAATCAAGGTCCCGGACATCGGCGACTTCAAGGAAGTCGAAGTCATCGAATTGCTGGTCAAGCCGGGCGATACGGTCAAGGTCGACCAGTCGCTGATTACGGTGGAGTCGGACAAGGCCAGCATGGAGATCCCATCGAGCCAGGCTGGCGTGGTCAAGGAACTGAAGGTCAAGATCGGCGACAAGATAGCGGAAGGGTCGCTGCTGCTGACGCTGGAAACATCCGACGAGGCTGCCGCGCCGTCGGCACAACCTGCCGCGGCCGCTGCACCCGCGCAACCGGCTGCCGCGGCTCCCGCCCCCGCGCCGGCTCCGGAAAAAGCGGCCCCGGCTGCGCCCGCGGCTGCCGCACCGCCTCAACCTGCGCCTGCGGCATCCGCATCAGAGGCGCCAAGCGGCGCCAAGCCGCACGCATCGCCATCGATCCGTAAATTCGCACGCGAACTGGGTGTGGACCTGATGCGCGTAACAGGTTCGGGCCCCAAAGGCCGCATCACGCAGGACGACGTGCAAAACTATGTGAAGGCTGCGATATCGGGCGTATCCGCATCCGGAGCGCCGACGGCAAAAGGCGGCGGCGCCGGACTCGATCTGCTGCCGTGGCCGTCGCTGGATTTCTCAAAGTTCGGCGCCACGGAGTTGCTGCCGCTGTCGCGCATCAAGAAGATCAGCGGCCCGAATCTGCACCGCAACTGGGTGATGATGCCGCATGTGACCCAGTTCGACCAAGCCGATATCACCGAGCTGGAAGAATTCCGCAAGACGACCAATGCCGCGATGGCCAAATCCGGCGTCAAGCTGACCATGCTTGCCTTCGTGATCAAGGCCAGCATCGCCGCATTGAAAAAATTTCCAGCCTTTAATGCCTCGCTCGATGCCAAGGGCGAGAACCTGATCCTGAAGCAGTACTACCACATCGGCTTTGCAGCCGACACGCCGAACGGCTTGGTGGTCCCGGTGATCAAGGATGCCGACAAAAAAGGGGTCGCGCAGATTGCGCAGGAAATGGGCGAACTGTCGTCGCAGGCGCGGGAAGGCAAGTTGAAGCCGGCGGACATGCAAGGCGCGAGCTTCACCATTTCTTCGCTCGGTGGCATCGGCGGCATTGCATTCACACCGATTATCAACGCGCCGGAAGTGGCGATTCTCGGCCTGTCGAAAGCCGAGATGAAACCGGTCTGGGACGGCAAGCAGTTCGTGCCGCGCCTGATGATGCCGCTGTCGCTGTCGTACGATCATCGCGTGATCGATGGCGCGATGGGCGCGCGCTTTACCGTCTATCTGGCCGAGGTGTTGG
Source organism: Burkholderiales bacterium RIFCSPLOWO2_02_FULL_57_36 (assembly GCA_001770855.1). Classification (GTDB taxonomy): domain Bacteria; phylum Pseudomonadota; class Gammaproteobacteria; order Burkholderiales; family Burkholderiaceae_D; genus MESE01. The sequence goes on along the minus strand of MESE01000111.1, from coordinate 78,035 downwards.
CCGACATGAGAAAGATATTGCTGTAATTCATTGAGTAAGGGCAAGACTCGCGGAGGCGAGGAAAATGAGAAAATCATTTTCTTTTTTCGACTGCAAAGTCTGCGCTGCATTACCTTACTTATGGATATCGACAATGACCACTTGTGTTGTAGTAAAGAAGAACAATGAAGTTGCGATTGCATCGGATTCGCTGGTTACATTCGGCGACACGCGTCTATCGCACGCTTATGAAGCGAATGAAAAGATTTTCAAGGTCGGCGAGTCTTACATCACGCTGGCCGGAACCGCGGCCCATTTCCCGGTGATGCGCAAGCTGCTGACGGAAATGGCTGAAGAATGCAGATTGAACGACAAGGATGAGGTTTTCGAAACCTACTCCAAAGTGCATCAGATACTGAAGGAAAAGTATTTTTTGAACGTCAAGGAGGATGAAGAAGATCCGTACGAGTCATCGCAGATCACGTCGCTGGTGGCGAATCCGTACGGGATTTTCGGGGTGTATTCGTATCGGGAGATATTCAGCTTCGACCGGTTCTGGGGAATCGGCAGCGGCCGGAATTTTGCACTGGGTGCGATGTATGCGGCGTACGACAAAGCCGAAAGCGCAAGAGAAATCGCCGAGATCGGCGTGCGTGCGGGAGCCGAATTCGACAAGAGTTCGTCTCCGCCGTTTCGCATCTTCAGCGTTGCGATGAAGTGACTGATTGCCTCATGCACCTCAGCCCATAAGCGAGGATGTAGAGCTAAAAGAAAATTGTTCTTTATATTTAAACTGCCCTCATCCCGGCCTTCTCCCGGAGGGAGAAGGTGAGAACGGAGCTGCGCTATGAGTATTCAAGAAATCAAGGTCCCGGATATCGGCGACTTCAAGGAAGTCGAAGTCATCGAATTGCTGGTCAAGCCGGGCGATACGGTCAAGGTCGACCAATCGCTGATTACGGTGGAGTCGGACAAGGCCAGCATGGAGATTCCATCGAGCCAGGCTGGCGTGGTCAAGGAACTGAAGGTCAAGATCGGCGACAAGATAGCGGAAGGGTCGCTGCTGCTGACGCTGGAAACATCCGACGAGGCTGCCGCGCCGTCGGCACAACCTGCCGAGGCCGCTGCACCCGCGCAACCGGCTGCCGCGGCTCCCGCCCCTGCACCGGCCGCTTCCGATTACTCAGGCAAGGTCGATATCGAATGCGACATGCTGGTGCTGGGCGCCGGCCCCGGCGGTTACTCGGCCGCGTTCCGCGCCGCCGATCTCGGCATGGCCACGGTATTGGTCGAACGGTATTCGACGCTCGGCGGCGTATGCCTGAACGTCGGCTGCATTCCTTCCAAAGCGCTGTTGCATGTCGCTGCCGTCATCGATGAAGCCGCAGCGATGGCGCCGCATGGCATTCGTTTCGGCAAACCGGAAATCGATATCGACCAGTTGCGCGGCTGGAAAGAAAAAGTAGTGAGCAAGATGACCGGCGGCCTGTCGGGCATGGCCAAGGCGCGCAAGGTCAATGTCGTGCAAGGCGTCGGCCAGTTCGTCGGCGCGCACCACATCGAAGTTGCTGCCGCCGACGGCAGCAAGAAGACCGTGCAGTTCAAGCAGGCGATCATTGCCGCCGGATCGTCCGTGGTCAATTTGCCGTTCGTGCCGCAGGATCCGCGCATCGTCGATTCCACCGGCGCACTGGAATTACCCGCCGTGCCGAAGCGCATGCTGGTCATCGGCGGCGGCATCATCGGCCTGGAAATGGCGACCGTCTATTCAACGCTTGGTACACGCATCGACGTGGTCGAGATGCTGGACGGCTTGATGCAGGGCGCTGACCGTGATCTGGTCAAGGCATGGCAGAAAGTCAATGAGAAGCGCTTCGACAAGATCATGTTGAAGACCAAGACGGTTGCGGTGGAAGCGCTCAAGGAAGGAATCAAGGTCACTTTCGAAAATGTCGAGGCATCGGTTGCCGCGCCGGAGCCGCAAGTCTACGACATGGTATTGGTGGCGGTCGGCCGCAGCCCTAACGGCAAGACGATCGCTGCCGACAAGGCCGGCGTCACGGTCACCGATCGCGGCTTCATCGGAGTCGATTCGCAAATGCGCACCAATGTGCCGCATATCTTCGCCATTGGCGATCTGGTCGGCCAGCCGATGCTGGCGCACAAGGCGGTGCACGAAGGCCATGTCGCAGCCGAAGCGGCCGCGGGGCAGAAGAGCCATTTCGATGCCAGCGTGATTCCATCGGTCGCCTATACCGATCCGGAAATCGCCTGGGTCGGCATCACCGAAGACGAGGCCAAGGCCAAAGGCATCAAATTGGAAAAGGGCCACTTCCCATGGGCGGCCAGCGGCAGGGCGGTGGCCAACGGCCGCGACGAAGGTTTCACCAAGTTATTGTTTGACGCCGAGACGCATCGCATCGTCGGCGGCGGCATCGTCGGCACGCATGCCGGCGACCTGATCAGCGAAATTGCGTTGGCAATCGAGATGGGCGCCGATGCGGTTGATATCGGCAAGACGATTCATCCGCATCCGACACTGAGCGAATCGATCGGCATGGCGGCGGAGATGTTTGAAGGCGTGTGTACCGATCTGCCTCCGGCGCGGAAGAAATAG
>MESE01000111.1:0-75410 GCA_001770855.1 Burkholderiales bacterium RIFCSPLOWO2_02_FULL_57_36 | reverse complement strand
GGAAGACGCCGCTCGACGGAACGGTTAGGTTTGCGTTTCACGGATGCGCGTGAACAACTGCGGTGCTGCTACTTGGCCTGAATGGCAGCTGCGTACGCAAGTGCTACGTAGTGCTTGAGATGCTTGGCTCTGATATCGGCTAAACTGGATAGCTTGACGTGGCGGCGAGACTTACCCTCACCTTCCAGTACACGATACTCGTCTGGCATGGAGGCGCCCCGACTGAACTCCAATGACACATGCTTGGCGTAGGCGAATACACCACAAAACGGGACTGACGCCGAGAAGAGAATTCCTCCGTATTTGACTTCTTCCTTGATGCTCGAACCGGCTGCAAGAACGAGCTTCCGGACCTGCTGCACCAGTTCGTGGTTCGTCTCACTCGTGAGTCGAACGTCCTGGAGGAGTGCGTTGATTCGATCAGCGTGCATACGCGTGGGTAGGGTGCAGGTGGGTTCGTGCGGGTGTTCGCAAACCTAACGTGTTATAGGCGACAAGCCGTGACGCATATTCTGCCACGGCGAATCGATTGAAAATCGCATGCATGTTGGCTCTCCGCTGTTTAACTGCGATTCGTAGGGCATTGTCTTGACCAATAAAACGGCGTGCCAAAGGAAATACATAGTGCGTATCCTGCCATGAATAAATTGCCATAGCAACAAGTTATTCTTCGCGCCGTGTATATCATTATTGGATGGATAATTTGCTACGTGGCAGCGTTGGCCTGAACGAAATCTGCTGCGCTATACGGGAGCGCCCGTACATTCCATCAATGACAAAACATCGCTGACAATTCGTAAGCCTACCGCCAATATCCCAGCCGCTTCATCCATTCGGCAATTGCTCTTTCGTTCTCGCCGCCTTGCTCATGCCGCGCCTGCATTTCCGGCTTGTCATCGGCCAGGCGATGCTGGCCCAGCTTGAATTTTCCTTCGAGTTTTTCAACCGTGATATCAATGGCGACAATCGCATTGAACAGGCCGTTTCGCAGCTCCTGATCGATTGCGTCGAACCGTTCGCGATAGGCGGGTTCGTTCTCGGCAATCAGAGTGGAAAGCGCGTTCAGCTTGGCTTCCTCGCTATGATTCACAGCAGCCCGGCCGCTGGCGTGAACCGCAATGTAGTTCCAGGTCGGCACGCGATCCTTGCTGCGATAAAGCGTCGGCGAGATATAAGTATGGGGGCCTTGGAAAATCACGAGCGCCCGCGGATCGGCTTCCAGCGCTTTCCAGTGCGGATTGGCGCGCGCCACATGCGCGCTGATTCGCACGACGCCTGCGTCCAGGCGTGCCGATACCGGCAAATGCGTTACATATGGCACATCGTCGCAATTCGACACCAGCGTGGCGAAGCCGTATTGCTGCATCACCTCCAGCAATACGGCCGGATCGTCTTGCGCAAAATGCTGTGGTATATACATCGCCATAACTCAATGCCCCAGTTTTTTGAGCACGTCCGACAACATTGAAATCATCTGGTTGATTTCTTCCTTGGTCACATTCAGCGCCGGCATGAAGCGCAGCAGGTCCGGACGCGGTGAATTGAGCAGCAAGCCGACCGGGTTCATGTCGCGTGCGGCCTCGACGATCTGGGGACCGATATCCTTGCCGAGCTTCAGCGCGCGCAGCAAGCCTTCACCGCGTTCACCCTGGAAGTCGTGCCGGTCGGTCAGCTTGAGCAACTCTGCGCTGAGATAGGCGCCGGTGTCCTGCACCGATTGCAGGAAGCCCGGTTTGGTCACTTCATTCATTACAGCGGCGCCGACCGCGGTCATCAACGGATTGCCGTTATACGTGCCGCCTTGGTCGCCCGGCTCGAAGCATGCGAATTCTTCCTTGCACAGCATCGCCGCCAGCGGTACGCCGCCGCCGATGCCTTTACCCAGGGTCATGATGTCCGGCTCGACATTCGACAATTGATAGCCGAACAATTGGCCGGTACGGCCTACGCCGGTTTGCACTTCATCGACGATCAGCAGCAAGCCGTGTTGCCTGGTGAGAGCGCGCAAAGCCTGCATGAATTCGCGCGTTGCGGGAATCACGCCGCCTTCGCCTTGCACCGGCTCCAGCATCACGCCGATGGTCTTGTTTGAGATCAGTTTCTCGACGCTGGCGAGGTCGTTCAACACCGCTTTCGGAAAGCCCGGCACTTGCGGCGCAAAGATCTGGTCCCAGCCCGTTTTGCCGCTGGCCGACATGGTTGCCAGCGTGCGGCCGTGGAAACTATGCTCGAAGGTGATGATTTCATAGCGGTCGACGCCGCTGCTGTTCTTGTTTTTCTTGCCCCACTTGCGCGCCAGCTTGATCGCGCCTTCATTCGCCTCGGCGCCGCTGTTGGCGAAAAATACGCGGTCGAAGCAGGAATGCCTGACCAGCAGTCCAGCCAGTTCGATCGACGGCGCATTGTAGAAAGCAGGCGAGGGGTTGATCAGCTTTTTCGCCTGCGCAGCCAGTGCATCCTGAATGCAGCGCGGCGAATGACCGAGACAGTTGACCGCCCAACCCTGCAAATAATCGAGATAGCGCTTGCCGGCATGATCGGTAAGCCACATGCCCTGGCCCTCGGTAAAGACGAGCGGCGGCCTGTTGGTGATCGTCAACAGCGCATCGGTTTGATACTGGCTGAATTCCATGTCGGATACTCCTGGCTTTGGACTGCATTAATGGAAAAGGTGGAATACCGGATTGTCCGGCAGTTCAAAAAAAAAGCCACAGGATTGGCCTGTGGCTTTGTGATCAGTAAACGTTCACGCGCACGGCATCCCGGGTTGAGGCAGCGGGGTACGGCGTCGCAATAATTTGGCTGAAGTGTTCATGGCGACAATATTATGATGTTTTGCGCAGTGCGTCAAAAATTTTCTCGTTCGCTGTGCTCAGCCCACGGCCAGGTCGGCCTCGGAAGTAAACGAATCCGCATAAAACTCTTCTTCCGGAAGATTGCACAAGGCAACAAAATCTTTTTTCGCGGAGTCGACCATGATAGGCGTGCCGCAGGCATAGACTTGATGGCCGGACAAGTCCGGCAGATCGTCGATCACCGCGCGATGAACAAACCCTGTGCGCCCGTTCCAGTTATCTTCCGGTTTGGCTTCGGAAATCACCGGGACATATCTGAAATTGGGCAGGGTACGCGCCCACTCCTCGCATAATGCGTGCATGTACAGATCTTTCGGCCGGCGTCCGCCCCAGTACAGCACCATCGGACGCTGGATTTTTTCATGCATCGCGTGTTCGACGATTGCCTTGATCGGCGCGAAACCGGTGCCGGAGGCCAGCAACACCATCGGCTTGTCGGAGTCTTCACGCAGAAAGAACGTGCCGAGCGGGCCTTCGAAACGCAGGATGTCGCGCTCCTTCATCGTATTGAATACATGGTCGGTAAATATGCCGCCGGGCATATGGCGAATGTGCAGGGAAATCTGTGCGGCTTCATGCGGCGCATTGGCCATGCTGTAGCTGCGGCGCTTGCCATCCTTGAGCAGAAATTCGATGTATTGGCCCGCGCGATACTGGAACTTTTCGGTAGCCGGCAATTGCAGCGTCACGATCATCACATCGTCGGTAACCTTATCCAGTCTTGCAACACGGGTCGGCATTTTCTTGATCGGGAACTCGCCCGCGCCAAGCACTTCGCGTGCCTCGATCACGATATCGGAGTGCGGTATCGCGCTACAGAAAAGCGAATAGCCGTTTTTTTCTTCGGCGACCGGCAGCGCCTTTTCCTGATGGGCGTTGTGCGTCACTTCGCCGGAAATCAGCTTGCCCTTGCAAGTGCCGCAGGCCCCGTTCTTGCAGCCGTAGGGCAGGCCGACGCCGGCGCGAATCGCCGCTGCCAGCACGGTTTCGCCGTCGTCACAGGTAAATTGCCGACCACTCGGCTGAACAGTTACTTGGAAAGTCATACAATCCCGATTATGAAAAATAAAAGCTTCAAGAAAATTGGCAAGCCACGCTTACTGATCCTTGGCTGCGGCGATATCGGCATGCGTCTGCTGCCGCTGGTACGCGACCGATTTCGCGTATTTGCCGTCACCAGCGACGCGTCTCGCAAAGCTGAATTGCGCGACGCGGGCGCGATACCCGTCGTCGCCAATCTCGATCAGCCCGCCAGCCTTGCAAGTTTGTCACGCCTTGCTTCCACCATCGTGCACCTGGCGCCACCTCAATCCGAAGGCACGCATGACAGACGCACCCGCAATTTGACCGCCATTTTACCCGACCGCGCGACACTCGTTTATGTCAGCACTACCGGCGTGTATGGCAACTGCGATGGTGAGCGCTTCGACGAAACGCGGCCGATACACCCGCAAAACCCGCGTGCCCGGCGCAGAGTCGATAGCGAACAAGTGTTGCGAGCCTGGGCCAGACGCTCAGGTTCACGCCTGGCAATTCTGCGCGTTCCGGGAATCTACGCCGCCGATCGTTTGCCGATCGAGCGGCTGAAAAAAGGAACGCCGGCCTTGGTGACCGAGGACGACGTATATACCAACCATATCCATGCCGACGATTTGGCGGGCGTTATCGCAGCGGCCTTGTATCGCGCACTGCCCAACCGTGTTTACCATGCAGTCGACGATTCGGAAATGCGGATGGGTGACTATTTCGATGCGGTTGCCGATGCCTTCAATCTGCCGCGACCGCCGCGCTTGCCGCGCGCGGAACTGCAGAAAATCGTGTCGCCGATGCTGTTGTCTTTCATGTCGGAATCGCGCCGGCTGAAAAATGAGCGGATCAAGGACGAACTCGGTATTCGACTGCGTTATGCACAGGTCAGCGACGCGCTCGCGGCGATCGATCCGACGCACCCAATGGAAAAGTAAATCGGCCCCGTCAGATCACCAGAGTGTTCTTCAGGAAGTCGAACAGTAACTTCACGCGTTGCAAGTGGCGGATATCCGGATGCGCCAGAATCCACAAATCGGTGTCCAGCTCCTTCAGCGGTCCTTTCACAATTTCCATTTCCGGATTATTCCGGACCAAAAACATCGGCACCACGCCAACTCCCAGTCCGTGAATCACGCATCCGGTCAGCGAAAGCACGCTGTTGCAGCGATATCTCACCGCAAGCTTCGGATAATGCGCGCGCTGCCACTTCAGCGACGGATGATCGGCAAGCGATTCATCCAGTGCGATCCAGTCAATCTCTCCCAGTTCGACCGGGACCGGCGTGCGTTGCAGAAAGCTGCGGCTGGCATAGACCGCCGCCGATATCGTTCCGAGCCTGGTGCCCACCAGATGCTCGGGCGGTTTGCGCGTGGCGCGGATCGCGACATCCGCGTCGCGCCGGCTCAGGTCGGCGAGCGTATTGGTTGCGATCAGCTCAAGGTCGATGCGTGGATAGGCAATTGCGAATTGGTCGATCAGCGGCAACAGCAGTCCATGCAGGATCGTGTCGGTGGTGGTGATGCGCAACACGCCCGATGGCTCTCCGGCGGTTGAATATGCCGTCTCACGCGCTTCCTGCAGTTGCGATTCGATGCGCTCCGCATGGACGGCGAGCTTGAGCGCCAGTTCGGTGGCCAGATAACCCTGTTTGCTGCGCTCGAAAAGCCGCTCGCCGAGATCCTGCTCGATACGTTTGATCGAGCGGAATACGGTGGACGAATCCAGTTTCAGCCGCTCTGCCGCTCCGTTCAGAGTGCGGCCCCTGATCACCGCAAGCAATAACTCCAGATCGCTCAGGCCGAGTTTCGATTGCATTTTTGCATATGATGGTTTCATAAATGCTTATGTTCATTGTGTGGATGCCGGCATACATTATCACCGTCTCACACGGATTTCAAAATTTTTTCAAGGAGTTTCACCATGATCGATCAACGATTTGCAACTTATGCGGCGATGCTGCTGCGCCTGAGTCTGGGCACCATGTGGATCACGCATGCGTTATTGAAGGTGTTTGTTTTTACCATTCCCGGTTTTCAGGGGTTTCTTGCCAGTCACGGCATGCCGCCGATGCTTGCATTGCCGATCGTCGTAATGGAATTGATTGGCGGTGTGCTGATTGTGCTTGGAATCCGTGGCCGGCTGGTGTCGCTGCTATTGCTTCCTGTGTTGATCGGTGCAACGGCGGCACATGCGGCGAACGGCTGGGTGTTCAGCAATCCGCAAGGAGGATGGGAGTATCCGGTGTTCCTGATGGCGATGTCTATCGTTCATGGTTTGCTCGGTGATGGTGCGCTTGCACTCAAGCCGACAAGCGGGACAGGCCGAAGCACTTTACAAACCGCCTGATGTGTCGCCAGCAGGGAACTCAAATCAAGCATGCAGTTTTTCCGGGAGTGGAACTATGAAACTAACCTTGATCAGTCATAAATTGTGCCCTTACGTGCAAAGAGCGGTGATCGTGCTCAAAGAGAAAAATGTCGACTTTGAACGAATCGATATCGACCTTGCGAACAAGCCGGACTGGTTCATCGCGTTGTCGCCCTTGGGCAAGACGCCGGTGTTGCAGGTCGATGGTCGGGCCGTCTTTGAATCCGCCGTGATCTGCGAATATCTCGAAGATACGGTCCGTCCCGCGCTGCATCCAGCGGACCCGTTGACGCGTGCGCAGCATCGGGCATGGATCGAATTCGCATCCGCTACATTGAATGCGATAGGGAACTTGTACAGCGCCGTGGATGCAGCGTCGTTTCAGGCGAGCCGGGGCAAGCTTGCAGAACGCTTTTCTCAACTGGAAAAAGTACTCGGCGAAGGCCCGTATTTTGCGGGCACGCAATTCAGCCTGGTCGATGCAGCGTTCGGGCCGGTATTTCGTTATTTCGACGTGTTCGACGAAGTCGCGGGAATCAGTCCGTTCGATGCAACGCCGAAGACGAGAAGATGGCGCGAGGCTTTGGCGCAACGTTCATCCGTTCGCGCAGCGGTTGCCGCGGATTACGCGGCAATGCTGCGACGCTTTGTGATCAATCGGGAAGGAGTGCTTGGCAGGCAACTTGCCCTGCAGACTGACCGGGTTGCCGCCGCATGTTGAGCAAGGCTGGCGACGTCATCACGTCAACGCGGACGTCGCTTTCAATACCTCCTCGGCCGTCGTCATGCCTTCGACAATCTTGAGGGCGCCTGCGACCCGCAGCGGTTTCATTCCATCGGCAATGCTTTGCTTTTGCAGCACGTGGATATCGGTTTCCGGCTGGATCAATTTTGAAAAGGTTTGCGTGACCGTCAATAATTCATACAGCCCGGTGCGCCCGCGATAGCCGGTTTGCCGGCATTCCGGACATCCCACCGGACGATAGATGGTTTTTGGCTTTGGCATTTTCCAGCCGTCGGCAAGGCTTTTCCAGATGTCGTCCGCCAGTTCGCCATCCGGCCCCTTGCAATGCGGACACAGCGTGCGCACCAGGCGTTGCGCCATGATGCCGATCAGCGTCGCTTCGAGCAGATAGTAGGGAACGCCCAGTTCCAGCAGGCGCATTACTGCGGACGGCGCATCGTTGGTATGCAGTGTCGACAGCACCAGGTGGCCGGTCAGCGCTGCCTGGATCGCCATTTCGGCGGTGGCCAGGTCACGGATCTCGCCAACCATGATGATGTCCGGGTCTTGCCGCATCAGCGCCCGTACGCCATCGGCGAAAGACAGATCGATGCCGTGCTGCACCTGCATCTGGTTGAACGATGCCTCGACCATCTCGATTGGGTCTTCGACGGTGCACACGTTGACTTCGGAGGTCGCCATGGCTTTCAACGTGGTGTACAGCGTCGTGGTCTTGCCGGAGCCGGTCGGGCCGGTGACAAGAATAATGCCGTGCGGCCGGCTGGTCAGGCTATCCCAGCGGATCGCGTCGTCCGGCGGAAAACCAAGTTCCGGCAAAGTCTTGACTACCACTTCCGGATCGAAAATACGCATCACCAGCTTTTCGCCAAATGCCACCGGCAAGGTCGATAGACGCAATTCGATTTCCTGCCCGGCGGCGGTACGCGTTTTGATGCGGCCGTCCTGCGGGCGGCGCTTTTCAATCACGTCCATGCGCCCCAGCAGCTTGATGCGCGCGGTCATTGCGATCAATACCACCGCCGGCACCTGGTAGACCTGATGCAGGATTCCATCGATGCGGAACCGTACCGCGCCCAACTCGCGCTTGGGTTCGAGATGAATGTCGGATGCGCGCTGCTCGAATGCATACTGCCACAGCCAGTCGACAATGTTGATGATGTGCTGATCGTTGGCATCGACCTGCTTGTTGGCTTTGCCAAGTTCGACCAGCTGTTCGAAATTGTTGCGCAATGCCAAGTCCTGCCCGCTCAACTTGTTGGCGCCCTTGATCGACTTGGCGAGCGAAAAGAACTGGGAAATGTATTGCGAAATTTCGAGTGGATTGGCAATCACCAGCTTGATATTCCGGCGCGATATCTTCGCAATTTCCGCTTCCCATTCGATGGAAAAAGGTTCGGCGGTGGCAATCACCAGTTCGCTTTGCGTCAGCTCGACCGGGAGAATGTTGAAGCGTGCGGCATAGGTTGCGGACATCACATCGGCAACCCGGGTGAAATCGACTTTCAGCGGATCGATCCGGAAAAACGGCAGCTTGACCTTGCCTGCCATCCACTCGGTCAGCCAGTCGAGCGTGAGCAGCTTGTGCGGCGGTTGCGTGGAATGCAGCTTGCATTGGGCGACCGCTGTCAGCGCATGCATCGAAATCGTACCGCTCCTGAGAATGCCCTGCGCGTGATTGAAGTGCGCCTTGGCGTCGGCCTTTTCGATGACTCCGTCAGCCAACAACCAGCTGAAGATCTGCTGCAGGTCGAGCATTTTCTGAGGATTTTTATTCATCGCGGTCGGGTTGGCTGACATGTCGTTCCAATGAGAATAAGAGTGTTATCGCGTCAATTTCCAGGCTTTCAAACCATTGACCCATGCCTTGGCCGGCAACCTGGTCCTGCCGTGAATATCGGATGCGCGTTCATACAGCGCCGGAAAATCCAGTGCCGGAGCGGTCTTGAATGCAATCGCGACCACGTTGCCTTCATGAACTTCCGGCAGGCAGATGATTTCGTCAAATGCAAAGCGCATCGCCTTCAGATTCCTTGCATAGCTTGGATGATCGCCGAACAGATTGACCGTCATGATGCCATGCGGCGCAAGGCAGGCGGCGCATGCAAGGTAAAATTCGGGCGTGTCCAGCACCGGGCCGCGCGCGGTCGCATCATACAAATCGACTTGCATTACGTCGATCGAATCATGGTTGGCGCGGTCATCGACAAAGTCGGACGCATCCATTTCAAGCACCGTCAGCCGGTCGTCGTTTGGCGGCAGCTTGAACATCGATTCGCAAATCGCGACAACGGACGGATTCAGTTCGATTGCGGCAATCTGCGCCTCTGGAAATTCACGATAGCAGAACTTGGTCAACGCACCCGTGCCCAGACCAAGCTGAACGATCCGGCGAGGCTGATCGCCGAACAGCATCCACGCCATCATCTGCTGCGCGTACTCAAGCTCGATCCAGTCGGGTTTGCGCAGCCGCATCGCACCTTGCACCCACTCCGTCCCGAAGTGCAAAAAGCGTACGCCATCCTGCTCCGATAACGTCACGGGCGCAAACTTCGCTTTGCGCGGCACGCGTGACGGTTTTACCGGCTCACGCCGCGACCCGCGCAGCGACTCTTCTTTTTCGATTGATTTTCGTTTGATCAGCATTGCTTCAATGGCTTGTTTCACTCGCAGCATTATGCTGCGATCCCTTGCCAGAGCACAAGCTTTTGCGTGAATGAAAGCTGTGCATTGGCTGGAGAAGAGGACGGCAGCACCAGCGTTTCAAATCCGGCATCGGAAAATTCGGGCGCCAGTTTGCCCGATGCCTTGCCGTTAAAGCATACCCGTGTCAGTTGCGGACAGTGTTGCTTCAGGAATGCAAAATCATTGGTTTCAGCGTTGCGAATTGCGGTGTCAAGGCTACCCTTTCGTTCGCAGCCGGCAATGACATCCCATAAACCGATCCGGTGCGCCAGCAGGCGCAAGAGGCGCTCTTGATAGGGCAAACGGACCAGTTCTTCCCCAAGCACGGCCGACAGAAGCGGCCAGAACTGATTGCGCGGATGCGCATAATATTGTTTTTCGGCCAATGACTTTTCGCCGGGGAAGCTGCCCAGGATCAGGACCTTGGTGTCGCGGTCGAGTACTGGCGGAAGGCCGGTCAAGGGCGCGCTTGTAATGAGAGATGGCATGAAATGAAGGATGCGACGGTGGGATTTTCAATCCGTATGGGTTGGCAGGAGAAGGAGATAATTTCTCTATCGAAATAAGGCTACACTATTTGGAATGGCGCATCACAATATAAAGTTCCATGTCGGCGGTTTGTTTTTTCTCGCAGTGTTGATACCGGGGCAGTTCCCGAAGATCGGATCATGAATAAAAAAATAATTGTAGTTACCGGAGGAAGCCGCGGAATCGGGGCTGCCGCTGCACAACTCGCAGCCATGCGGGGTTATTCCGTCTGCATCAGTTATTTGCATAACCGGCAAGCGGCCGAAGAGATTGTTGCTGCGATCAGGAATACAGGCGGGAACGCAATCGCGGTCGCAGCCGATGTCGCACAGGAGCAGGACGTGATCCGTTTGTTCGAGACGGTGGACAATTTCTTCGGTACGATCGACGCATTGGTCAACAATGCCGGCATTCTGGAACACCAGATGCGTGTCGATGAAATGGATTCCGCACGCCTGAACCGCATTTTTGCAACCAACGTTACCGGCAGTTTCCTTTGCGCCAGAGAAGCGGTGCGGCGCATGTCCACCAGGCACGGCGGCAAGGGCGGTGCGATCGTCAACCTGTCTTCGATCGCATCGCGCCTTGGTGCGCCCGGGGAATATGTCGATTACGCCGCATCCAAAGGCGCGATCGATACGCTGACGATCGGCCTGGCCAAGGAAGTCGCGGCGGAAGGTATCCGGGTAAACGCGGTTCGGCCCGGCGTAATCTATACTGACATTCATGTCAGCGGCGGCGAACCGGGACGCGTGGAGCGGGTCAAGGACGCGGTGCCGATGAAACGAGGCGGCGATGCACTGGAAGTGGCGAATGCAGTTCTTTGGCTGTTGTCGGATGACGCGTCTTATACGACTGGATCGTTTATCGATGTGACCGGCGGCAGGTGATTTGCACGCTGACGCCCAAGTTTCCATAGCGGCGGTTATGCGCCGGCGACCACGATATCGAAGTTCGTCGAAAATCCGGTCCGTGTCTTGAGCAGTTCCGCGAATAAAAGCTTGCGCGCCGCACCCGACAGATGGGCGACGAAGGGGTCCTTCTCCGCGCCATCGCCCTTGATATACATTTGCGTGGTGAGCAAATTCTTGCCGTCGCGTTTTATCCGCATGTGGACATGCGGTGGACGTCCGGCGTAGGGTACCGGGCGAATCGTGATGAAGCGATAATTCCCGGTGCTGTCGGTGACGGTTTTGCCAAACCCCTGAAACCCGGGATCGGCCGAACGCATCGACGCTGCATCGTAGAGGTAATCGCCATCGGCATCACATTGCCAGATTTCCACGACCGCGCTGCCCAACGGTGATCCGTCCGATCGCAATACCCGGCCGGTCAATTCCAGCGGAATACCCTTGGCGGTCGCGCCGGCATAATGGAATAAATCGGGATCGGTCTCTTTCGGGAATTCACGCGGATAGAACGGACCTTCGGGCTGTGCCGGCGTCGCCGGCAGTTTTTGCTGCGCGCCGGATTTTGACAGCCAGAGCACAACAGGCACGCTTGCCAACAGGTTCAACAACAATCGTCGTATCGGCTGCATCTCACACTCCTTGCAATCATGCGGGCCTACGCCTGGCAGTCCCGCATGATTCTTTGCAATGCCGCTTACTTACTTGCCATTCCCAGCAGCATTTCATTCAAACGCTTCACGAACGCGGCCGGATCGGTCAGTGTGCCGCCTTCGGCCAGCGTGGCCTGATCGAACAGGATGTGCGACCAGTCGGCAAATTTCGCTTCTTCGTATTTCAGCCTTTGCACCAGCGGATGATCCGGGTTGATTTCCAGGATCGGCTTGGACTCCGGTGCAGTCTGGCCGGCCGCTTTCAACATGCGCATCAGGTTGGCGGACAGGTCGTTCTCTTCCGCAACCAGGCATGCCGGCGAATCGGTCAAACGGAAAGTCACGCGCACGTCCTTGGCCTTGTCGGTCAGCGCAGACTTCATTTTCTCGACCAAATCCTTGTACTGTACTTCGGTTTCTTCATGCTGCTTTTTCTCTGCTTCGTCTTCGAGTTTGCCGAGATCGAGGTCGCCCTTGGCAACCGACACCAGTTCCTTGCCTTCGAATTCGGTCAGGAACGACAGCATCCATTCATCGACGCGGTCGGTCAGCAACAATACTTCGACGCCTTTCTTGCGGAAAATTTCGAGGTGAGGACTGTTCCGCGCGGCCGAATACGATTCGCCGGTCACGTAGTAGATTTTGTCCTGGCCTTCTTTCATGCGGCCGACATAATCGGCAAGCGAAACGGTTTGCGCATCGCTGTCGGCATGGGTTGATGCGAAGCGCAGCAGTTTGGCAAGGCGCTCCTTGTTGGTCGCATCTTCGCCGATGCCTTCCTTGAGCACCTGGCCGAACTCTTTCCAGAAGGTCGTGTACTTGTCCTTCTGTTCCTGCTCGTCGCTGTTGGCGAGTTCTTCCAGCATCGACAGCACGCGCTTGGTCGATCCTTCGCGGATCACCTTGACGTCGCGCGACTCTTGCAGCAGTTCGCGCGATACATTCAGCGGCAAGTCGTTGGAGTCGATCACGCCTTTGACGAAACGCAAATAAACCGGCATCAGCTGTTCCGCATCATCCATGATGAAGACGCGTTTCACATAGAGCTTGATGCCGCCGCGCTTGTTGCGGTCCCACAGATCGAACGGCGCATGCGTCGGGATGTATAGCAACTGCGTGTATTCGCTGCGGCCTTCGACCCGGTTGTGCGTGAAGGTCAGCGGCTCCTGGAAATCGTGCGACACGTGTTTGTAGAATTCGGCGTACTGCTCCGGCGTGATATCCGCTCTGTTGCGCGCCCATAATGCGCTGGCCTGATTGACGGTTTCGAGTTCGTCCTTCAGAACGGTTTCTTTCTTTTCCTCGTCCCATTCTTCTTTCTGCATCTGGATCGGCAGCGAGATATGGTCGGAGTATTTGCGGATGATGGACTTGAGTTTCCAGGCCGACAGGAATTCGTCTTCGCCTTCGCGCAGATGCAAGGTAATTTCGGTGCCGCGCGCGGGCTTGTTGATGGCTTCGACAGTGAAGTCGCCGGCGCCGGTGGACTCCCAGCGTACGCCGTCGCCGGCCGAAGTGCCGGCACGGCGGCTATCGACGGTGATCTTGTCGGCCACGATGAATGCGGAATAAAAGCCGACACCGAACTGGCCGATCAGCGCGGCATCCTTTTGCTGGTCGCCGGACAGTTGGGAGAAAAATTCCCTGGTGCCGGATTTGGCAATCGTACCGAGATGCTCGATCGCTTCATCCCGGTTCATGCCGATGCCGTTATCCGAAATCGTGATCGTGCGGGCGGTTTTGTCGAAGCCGACCTTGATCTTCAAGTCAGGATCGTTCTCGAACAGGGCGCCGTTGTTGATCGCTTCAAAGCGCAACTTGTCGGCGGCATCGGATGCGTTGGAAATCAGCTCGCGCAGAAAAATTTCCTTGTTGGAATACAAGGAATGAATCATCAGTTGCAACAGTTGTTTGACTTCTGCTTGAAAACCCAGAGTTTGCTTTTCGGATACGACCATTTTTCCCTCGACAGTCAAAATTAAATTGTACGGTTACGGCTCACGATCTTGCTTCCCGGCTGCAAGAATGAGAGCGGCCAGGAGTTCATGCAGTATGGGGGCGAAAAAGGCAATTTCAAGATTTGCCGATTTCCTGTTCCAGAAAACGCAGCACACCGCTATCCGGCATTGTGGCGATATTGATGCGCATCCGGGTTGACGGCAATTGGCTGGGAGAGAACAGGCTGCCGGGCGCCAGCAGATAACCTTGCTCCATGGCCTTTTCAGTCAGCACATTGGTATTGCATCCGGTTTCAACCCAGACAAACATGCCCGCCGGCGTAGCCGGATCCACGGTCAAACCCACGCGTTCCAGTTGCCGCACGGTTTTGTCGCGTGCGCTGTCCAGCTTGCCGCGCAAACGATCGGCGTGCTTGCGATAGTGGCCTTCCGATAACACCTTGTACACCACGCGCTCGCCGATTTCGGTGGTAGTCAGTGTGGACAGCATTTTCCGGTCCGACAGATGTTTGGCCAATTCATGCGAAGCGGCGATGAAACCGACCCGTAAATTGGCCGCCAGGGTTTTTGAGAAGCCGCCAAGATAAATTACCCGGTTCAACTGATCCAGCGCCGCGATGCGGGTGGCCGGCTGCACCGCGGTGCCGGGATGCATGTCGCAATAGATATCGTCTTCGACAATCGTGAAATCATGCTGTTCGGCGATCTTCAATACCTGGAACGCCTTTGCCGCCGATAGAGAAGTCGAGGTCGGGTTGTGCAGCACCGAGTTGATCACATAGAGCTTGGGTTTGTGCAGCGCGGCCAGTTCGGCCAGCTTGCCGATGTCGGGACCATCGGCCATGCGCGGAATCCCCACCACCTTGGCGCCCAGGGTCGCGAATGAACCGAACATCAGGAACCATGCCGGATCGTCGACAAACACGGTGTCGCCGGCTTGCAAAAAATGCCGTGCAACCAGATCCAGCGCCTGCGTCACGCCGGTGGTGGTAACGATTTGATCCGGCGTCGCGGCGATTTCCAACTCCGCGAGTTTCAGTTGCAATTGTTGCCGGAACGGCAGGAATCCTTGCGGATTGCCGTATTGCAGCAGCAAATTCGGATTTTGCCGACTGATTGCGCGCAGGCCGTTGGCAATTAATTCGCCATCGAGCCAGTCGCATGGCAGCAGGCCGGAACCCGGCATTTTTTCCGATGGCAGTTGGCGAAACATGTTGCGCACCAGCCAGACTACGTCAAGCTGGCTCGGTTGCGCATCGGCTGGCGCAGCGCTGCCGGTCAACTTCATCGGTGACCGATCGCGCACATAAAACCCCGAGCCGCGCCGCGATTCGAGATATCCCTTGGCCACCAGCCGGTCATATGATTCGACCACGGTGAAGCGCGACACGCCGTGCAGATCCGCGTATTGACGGATCGACGGCATGCGCGCACCGGTGCGCAGCAGCTTGTCATCGATACGCACTTCAATCGAGCGGACGATCTGCTCGACCAGTGAGGCGCCAGGTTCGCGCGACAACACTTGAGGTGCGGCCGCAGCGAGTGGTGGCGGGAAGGTCTTGCGTGAACCGGCTGTATTGGTCATTTTGCCGTGACAGTGAGTTGAATTATTTTGTTAAGTGTATCGGTACTGTATTGGTATTGTCGTATAGGATACATCATCTTCCAAAACAAGTCGCGGCGCCTGCCAGTCACCGGATAAACAAGGAATCAAGGATCATGGAAGCTTTACTACCGTTGGCGTTGTTTGCTTTCGTATCGTCGATTACCCCGGGACCGAACAACATCATGCTCACGTCGTCCGGCGTCATATACGGGTTCGTCCGATCAATTCCGCACATACTGGGCGTCACTTTCGGTTTTGGTATTTTGCTGGCCTTATCCGCTGCGGGAATCGGCAGCCTGATCCTGCTGGTGCCGTCAATTCAAGTGATATTGAAAACCTTCGGCTCCGGATATTTGCTGTATCTGGCATGGCAACTGCGAAGCTTGGCGATTCGCCAGGACGCCACGGCAAGCACCAGGCCAATGTCCTTCACGGGCGCCACTTTGTTTCAATTTGTCAATCCGAAGGCATGGGTCATGGCGATTTCGGGTTCTTCCGCATTCCTGCCGCCGATGCCGTCGGTGTGGATGTCGATCGCCATATTTTGTCTGGTATTTTGCGCAGTCAACCTGCCTTGCGTGAGCCTATGGGCGGGAGCGGGCGCTGCGCTGCGGCGCTACCTTGCCGAGCCGCGCTGGCAGCGCAGGTTCTGTGTGGTGATGGTTGTGCTGACGACCTACTCCGCGATTGCAATCTGGCTGTAGGGCGGATAAGACACGCAATCAATGGAGATGCCGAGCGGTGATCGGATGGGCGGTGCAGTTAAGGGTAAAATCTGCCTACTCATTGACCTTGCCTCGAGATGCCGAAGAAATAAAAATCGACAGCATCGGACCGGCACTCTATTTTGGAGCAAATCTTGTCCTTCTACCAAAAACTTGAAGCACTGAATATCGAATTACCCGCCGTATCCGCGCCGGCCGCAGCTTATGTGATGTACGTGCAGACAGGCAATACGGTTTTCCTGTCCGGCCACATAGCCAGAAAAGACGGCAAGCCGTGGGTCGGTCAACTCGGCAAGAACATGGCTACCGACGAAGGCAAGCAGGCGGCGCGCGCAGTCGCGATCGATTTGATGGCGACCCTGCAGGCGGCATGCGGCGGCGATTTGAATCGCGTCAAGCGCATTGTCAAGCTGATGAGCCTGGTCAATTCAACCGGCGATTTCACCGAGCAGCATCTGGTGACCAATGGCGCATCAGAACTGTTCGGTGAAGTTTTTGGCGAGCAAGGCAAGCATGCTCGTTCCGCCTTCGGTGTCGCGCAGAATCCATTGGGGGCTTGCGTTGAAATTGAATTGATTGCGGAAATTGCATAAGGTCTTTCGGAACGAATACCTGATTCGGAAATAGCAGAGCAGCAGAAAGAAACTTATGAAAATCGAAAATCCGGCGCCGGTCCAATGGCATTTTTCGGAGAGAGCGCAGCAACTCAAGAGTTCCGCGATTCGCGAAATCCTGAAAGTCACGATGCGCCCGGAAATCATTTCATTTGCCGGCGGCCTGCCGTCGCCCGCAACGTTCCCGGTGGAGCGCATGCGCGCCGCGTACGACGCGGTATTGTCGCGACAGGGCAAGGTCGCGCTGCAGTATGGTCCGACCGACGGCTATGCGCCGCTGCGGGAATGGATTGCCGATTCATTATCGATCGATGGTGCAAAAATCGTCCCGGAACAAGTGCTGATGGTGTCCGGATCGCAGCAAGGCCTGGATTTGCTGGCGAAGATATTGATCGATGAAGGCAGCAAGGTGCTGGTCGAGACGCCAAGCTATCTCGGTGCATTGCAGGCGTTTTCGCTCTATCGGCCGGAATTCGTGTCGCTGCCGACCGACGATGCGGGTCTGTTGCCGGATGCGGTATCGGCCGTGGGGCAGGGCGCACGCCTGTTGTATGCGCTGCCGAATTTTCAGAATCCGACCGGGCGCACGCTATCGATCGTGCGTCGCGCATCCCTGGTGGATACTTGCGCAAAAATGGGATTGCCGCTGATCGAAGACGATCCGTACGGCGCGCTCAGCTACAGCGGCGATCCGCTGCCGAAGATGCTGACCATGAATCCCGGCGGCGTCATTTACATGGGATCGTTTTCAAAAGTACTGACGCCCGGCATCCGTCTCGGTTACGTGGTGGCGCCGCTGCCGTTGATCCGCAAGCTGGAGCAGGTCAAGCAGGCCGCCGATCTGCATACCGCGCAATTGACGCAGATGGTGGTGCATGAAGTGATCAAGGACGGCTTCCTGACACAGCACATACCGACCATCCGCAGCTTGTATGCCGACCAGTGCCGGGCAATGCTGGCGGCATTGACGGAATTTTTCCCTGCTTCGGTCGTCTGGACCAAACCCGATGGCGGCATGTTCATCTGGATCACGCTGCCGAAGCATATCGACAGCACGCAATTGCTCGATGAAGCGATTGGGCAACATGTCGCGTTCGTGCCGGGAGCGCCGTTCTATGCAAACGCACCGGAGCACAACACGCTGCGCCTGAGCTTCGTCACCGTGCCGCCGGAAAAAATTCGAGAAGGTGTCGCCAAGCTGGGTAAGCTGATCGCGGCAAAACTATAAGGCGAATTCGATGCGCATCGATCAACTTCCTTTTTGTACGACCGACTGGAACCTGGTCGAGCGTTCCGAACATAAGGGCGATTCTGGCGTCGCCTATTGGCGTACCCGCCAGTTTGGCGAAATCCGTGTGCGCATGGTTGAATATACTGAGGGATATCTGGCTGACCACTGGTGTGAAAAAGGCCATATCCTGTTATGTCTGGAGGGTGAGTTGCATACCGAACTGGCTGACGGACGCAAATTCGTGCTCATACCTGGCATGAGTTATCAGGTTGCGGACCATGCGGAAGCGCATCGCTCATCAGCTCCATTGGGCGCAAAATTGTTTATCGTTGATTGAAAGTCCGGGGAAAAATTTTGCTTGCTCTGTAATTTTCTCGATGTGCAATTTAGATAAACGACATCAAAAGTTTGCACAGGTGGGGGATAGTAGGGTGGGAAAGCGCAGCCCGTTTTTCCGTGCATCTCTCGCCATGTCCCTTCGAAAACGCAAGACGGTTTGTCCTTCGTGGAAGCTAGCCGGGTCTCGCCCCGGCGGGCGAGGTACTTTCTTTTGCGTCGCCAAAAGAAAGTACCCAAAGAAAAGGCGACCCTACAAAGCGCCCTGCGGGTGCCCGCAAGAGCGAGAGCCGCTGCGGGAAGCGAAACGAACTCGCTACGCTCAGACATGTTTCACTTCTTATCCGCATCGACTCCCGCTCTTGCGGCGCTTTGCCAAGGGTTGAACGTCAACAGCAACGTCAATATCAACGTCCACACCAGTTCAGCGGACCGCGAAATTTATTTCGCTGGAATGGCGCTTAAAATCGGGGGTTGTTATTGACGTACCCCCGCTTTGACGCTGCCGCTGAAGTGCCTGTTGAAACGGATAAGAAACGAAATTTGTCTGAGCGCAGCGAGTTTATTTCGTTTCCCGTTTCAGCAGGTGCTTCAGCGGGAACCCGCAGGGCAGCGGCTTCGCGGTCGCCTTCTTTTGCTTACTTTTCTTGGCGAGACAAGAAAAGTGAGTAGCCGCCGGGCCACCCCCGGCAAGTCACCACGAAGGAAAAACCGTCTTGCGTTTTCGAAGCGAACGCCGCGAAGAGGCACACGGCAAAAGGCGCTGTGCTTTGGACGCCCCCGAAACTGCAACCTTGTTTCCCGCCCTACACATCTTACTTTTGCGCCGTCAACCTAGTCGGTTTGATCTTCGATTCCAAAGCCTTGCCCTTACGTGCGCGCTTGCCGATATGGTGCGCCAGACCAGATGCCGACAGAAGAACTTCCTGCGCTTTGCCGCCGCGTCCTGTACCGGACACCACAACGCCGCGCTGACTGATCGGCTGAGCCGCGATCAACTTTTCATTCTTGTCCAGCTCCATCAGAATTACGCCGCGTCCCCCGCCGGACAACTGTTTGATCTCGTCCAGACCGAATACCAGCAGCCGGCCTTTCTCGGACAGGCAGGCAATCGCGCTGACGCCTTTGAACATCGTGCGCGGCGCCAACGGCTCGTCGCCGTCCTCGAGCGTCATAAACGACTTGCCGCCCTTGATCCGGCTTGTCATGTCGCCGGCCTTGACGGTAAATCCATAGCCGGCCGTAGAGGCAAGCAATAGTGTCGTGTCCGGCGTACCTGCGAAATAATGCAGCACGCGCGACCCGTTCGCCAGATCGACCAGCGTCGTGACCGGCACGCCATCGCCGCGCGCGCCGGGTAGCGCGGCAACCGGGACTGTATACACGCGGCCGTTCGACCCGAACGCAAGCAGATTGTCTACCGTGCGGCATTCGAACGCGCCGTATAAACTGTCGCCGGCCTTGAACGTGAACTGGCTTGCGTCATGCTCATGGCCGGTGCGCGCGCGCACCCAGCCTTTTTGCGAGACGATGACCGTGACCGGTTCGTCGATGATCTTTTGTTCGGCCACTGCTCTTTCGGCAGCTTCAATCAGCGTTCTGCGTGGATCGCCGAATTGTTTTCCATCCGCTTCGATTTCCTTGATGATCAATTTCTTCATCGATGCCGGATTGTCGAGCAGATCGTGCAGCGCTGCTTTTTCCTTGCGCAACTCGGCCAGCTCTTGCTGAATCTTGATCGCTTCCAGGCGCGCCAATTGGCGCAGGCGGATTTCAAGAATGTCTTCCGCCTGCCGATCGGATAACTTGAATGCCTGCATCAGCGCCGGCTTTGGCTCATCCGATTCGCGGATGATCTTGATCACCTTGTCGATATTCAGCAATACCGCTTCGCGGCCTTCGAGAATATGGATGCGATCGTCGATTTTACGAAGCTTGAACTGCGAGCGCCGCGTCACTGTTGCAAAGCGGAATTCGATCCATTCGCGCAATATATCGCCCAACGCTTTCTGTCGCGGCCGTCCATCACGGCCGATCATCACCAGATTGATCGACGCACTCGTCTCCAGCGACGTGTGCGCCAGCAGCAGGTTCATGAACTCGGTCTGATCCTGGTTTTTCGATTTGGGTTCGAGCACCAGCCGTACCGGTGCATCGCGGCCGGATTCGTCGCGTACGGTATCGAGCATTGATAGCACTGATTGTTTCATCGCCAACTGTTCCGGCCCGAGCGCTTTCTTGCCGAGCTTGATCTTCGGGTTGGTCAGTTCTTCAATCTCTTCCAGAATTTTTTGCGACGAGGTGCCGGGCGGTAGTTCGGTGACCACCGCTTGCCATTGGCCGCGCGCCAAGT
Organism: Burkholderiales bacterium RIFCSPLOWO2_02_FULL_57_36; assembly: GCA_001770855.1. Taxonomy (GTDB): domain Bacteria; phylum Pseudomonadota; class Gammaproteobacteria; order Burkholderiales; family Burkholderiaceae_D; genus MESE01. The sequence continues at coordinate 54,820 of MESE01000111.1, read as the reverse complement.
CCTCAATCTTCCATTTGGCGCGCACCTTCAGCGTGCCGCGCCCGGACCCATACATTTCCGAGATCGCGGCCGATGACGTGATGATTTGCCCGCCGCCGGGGAAGTCCGGACCGGGAATTATTTCCATCAATTCGGCATGCGACAGTTTTGGATTGCGGATAAGCGCCACCGCCGCCTTGGCTACCTCTTGCAGATTATGCGACGGGATTTCGGTGGCAAGGCCGACTGCGATGCCGGATGCGCCGTTCAGCAATACAAATGGCAGACGTCCGGGCAACAGTTTCGGTTCTTCGGTCGAGCCGTCGTAGTTCGGTTGAAAGTCGACGGTTCCCATGTCGATTTCATCGAGCAGCAGTTTTGCAATCGGCGTAAGTCGTGCTTCGGTGTAACGCATTGCCGCCGCGCCATCGCCATCGCGCGAACCGAAATTGCCTTGCCCGTCGATCAACGGATAGCGCAATGAAAAACTCTGCGCCATGCGCACCAGCGCGTCATATACCGATTGGTCGCCATGCGGATGCAGCTTGCCCAGTACGTCGCCCACCACGGCTGCCGATTTGCGTGGCTTGGCGGTTGCGTTCAGGCCAAGCTCATTCATCGCATACAGAATCCGGCGCTGCACCGGCTTCTGGCCGTCGCTGACATCAGGCAGCGCACGGCCTTTGACGACAGAGATTGCATAATCAAGATAGGCTCGTTCCGCAAAGCTGGCAAGTGTCAGCGAGTCACCGCCGTCCGGAGGGATTGTGTCAAACAGATTGGCTTGTTCAGTCATGGTGATTCAGGAAGTTATTCGGTTTGCGTCGCCGGTGCCGGCATGTTGCGCCGGCCCGGGATCGTCATGGAAATACGTTTTGGATCTGTAGAAGAACCGGAAAACACTGCGCCACCGGTCTTGAAGGAAACTGGTTTGTACAGCTGATGAAACTGGGTAACAACCTGTACGTAATTGCGTGTTTCAGGATATGGCGGAATGGTATTCTTGTATTTTTTCACGGCGCCTTCACCGGCGTTGTATGACGCAAGTATCAGCTGCGGCTGATTTGGAAACAGTTTGTGCAAATCGCGCAGGTAACGTGCGCCGAGCCGAATATTGGTTTTCGGATCGGTCAGTTTTTGCGAGATCGATTTTTTTTGATCGTGCCGCAATCCATAGCGCTCGGCAGTCGCCGGCATGATCTGCATCAGGCCGACCGCGCCTTTGGGCGATACCGCGTTCGGATTGAACCCGGATTCGGCTGCCATCACCGCCTTGAGCAGCGCCGGGTCGACGGAAAATTCCTTGCCTGCCTGGCGCATCAGCGGCTCGTATTTTTTCAGATTCGGATGTTCGGACAGATAGCGCAGCAGCGCCGGTTTGATGGTAATCGGTCCGGATTCGGTCAGGGTCGAGGAGTCAAATGACTCGTCGCCGCGCAGGAATAATTGATAACGCTCATCCAGCTTTTCAGTCGAAAAATGTGCCACGCCTTGCGCATCGATATGGCCGTAGATATCGGCCAACGCGCTCGATGACGCGAAACCCAGGCAGCCCGACAGCAAGAGCGTGACAATCCGCATCAGATATCCGCTTCCGCTTCGTTACCGTGTTCTTCTATCCATGCGCGACGTGCGGCAGCTTCGCCCTTGCCCATCAACATGGTGAAACACGCTTCCGATGCAGCCAGATCGAAGGAACCAAGAGCTACCGGCAACAAACGCCTGGTGTCGGGGTTCATCGTGGTTTCCCACAACTGTTCCGCATTCATTTCGCCCAGGCCCTTGAAGCGCGAAATTGCCCATGCGCCGTCCTTGACGCCGTCTTTGCGCAACTTGTCTTCAATTGCTTCGAGTTCGCCATCATCCAGCGCATAGACTTTTTGTGCAGGCTTCTTGCCGCGCGCCGGTGCATCGACCCGGTACAGTGGCGGCCGCGCCACGCAGATATGACCGCGATCGATCAGTTGCGGAAAGTGTTTGAAAAACAGCGTCAGCAACAGCACCTGGATATGCGAACCGTCAACGTCGGCATCCGACAGTATGCAAATTCTTCCGTAGCGCAAGCCGGTCAAATCCGGCGTGTCGTTCTTGCCATGCGGATCGACCCCGATCGCCACCGCGATATCGTGAATTTCATTATTGGCAAACAGTCTGTCGCGCTCTGTTTCCCAAGAATTCAATACCTTGCCGCGCAGCGGCAGGATCGCCTGGAATTCCTTGTCGCGTCCCATCTTCGCGGAACCGCCCGCCGAATCGCCTTCGACCAGGAACAATTCATTGCGCGTGACGTCGCTGGATTCGCAATCTGTCAGCTTGCCCGGCAATACCGCGACGCCGGACGATTTTTTCTTTTCAACTTTTTGCAAGGAGCGCAGCCGGCTTTGCGCCTGTTTGATCACCAGCTCGGCCAGCTTCTTGCCGTAATCGACATGGTGGTTCAGCCATAGCTCCAGCGCTGGCCGTGTGAAACCCGACACCAGCCGGACCGCATCGCGCGAATTCAGGCGCTCCTTGATCTGTCCCTGAAATTGCGGATCGAGTACCTTCGCCGACAGCACGAACGAAACACGCGCAAATACATCTTCGGGTAATAGTTTGACGCCCTTGGGTAGCAGCGAATGCATTTCGACAAAACTTTTGATCGCGCCGAACAGGCCCTCGCGCAATCCGGATTCATGCGTGCCGCCGGCAGACGTGGGGATCAGGTTGACAAACGATTCGCGCACCACATTGCCTTCTTCGGTCCATGCAACGACCCAGGCCGCACCTTCACCCTCGGCGAATCCTTCGGCATCCGCGGTGGCATATTGTTCGCCTTCGAACAGCGGGATCACGGTTTCGGCGTTCGACGCCTGCGCCAGCGATTCGGTCAGGTAGCCGCGCAGACCTTGCTCGTATTGCCAGGTCTGGGTGTCGCCATTTTTGGCGTTGATCAGCGTGACTTTCACGCCAGGCAGCAAGACGGCTTTTGAGCGCAGCAGCCGCTGCAATTCCGCCAGAGAGATCTGCGGCGAATCGAAATATTTCGGGTTCGGCCACGCAGTCACGCGAGTGCCGGATCGTTTCTCATCGCGTGCGATCTGACGCGATTTCAGTTTTTCTATTACATCGCCATTGGCGAACGCCATCTGGTGCACGCCGCCTTCGCGCCAGACCGTGATTTCGAGACGCGACGACAATGCATTGGTCACCGACACGCCGACGCCGTGCAAGCCGCCCGAAAACGCATACGCGCCGCCGGAACCTTTATCGAACTTGCCACCCGCGTGCAGCCGGGTAAAAACGATTTCAACGGTCGGTACTTTTTCTACCGGATGCAGGCCGACCGGAATGCCGCGCCCGTCGTCTTCGACGCTGACGCTGCCATCGACGTTGACCGTCACTACGATGTTTTTGCAGTAGCCGCCGAGCGCTTCATCGGATGCGTTGTCGATGACTTCCTGAATGATGTGCAGCGGGTTTTCGGTGCGCGTGTACATTCCGGGGCGCTGCTTGACCGGCTCCAGCCCTTTCAGGACTTGGATCGATGCTTCGCTGTAACCGGATAAGGAGGATTTTTTAGTGGCCATTCAGTAGAGGGTAAACGAAACAGGTTTTAAAAGCGAAAGCGCATTTAAACACTTAGCAAAGGTTTTCGCATTCTAATGAAAAAGTGCGGCGTACGAGAAATTTCGGGAATTCGGAGCTGATCCAGACTGTTCGAATGGCTCTATTGGCAACATATTTAATTTAATGCGCGGGCATGAAATTGACCGGTATCGAGCTCACATATAATCGGGTTTCGTAAGATGAGTACCGCCTTGAGTGAGGAGGTGCTTATTTCGGACGTCTGTTCAAGACAATTCTGTTCATGTGTCGTTATCGAAGCATTGCAACAATGATTTTTCGGCGGCGCGTCGACGCAGGACCGGAATTGCGCTTCACATACTAGCATATTGCTGTATATTTATACAGTGAAAAATTCGCTTTGCTCCGGACTTTACGTGGGGAAAAAGGCCGCCTGAACCGGGAAACTTTCTTTTCGCACAGAATATTCAGTGATTTTATGAATGTATTTTTTTGTTTCCAGGGAAAATCTATTTTGAGCAAATACTTTGTTCGATCTTTATGGTGCAAAAGTTGTTATAACGAAACGAAGTTAAAAATTAATATAGTGCACCATGATGATTCATTTATAGAATAGCTCATGACGCTGAAATCCAGTTTTCCCTTTGCCGTGCGCCTGATCGGATTTTCTCCCGACGAGACGACTCTCATTGACGAACATTTCGCCGAAAGGCGCAGCAAGGGGTATAGCTACTTCAGCCTACCCGAAGACAATCTTCAGGATCCCGACCTTTTCCTGGCGAATGCGAATGAATGGAAAGCATTGGTCGCATTGTCTTATCTGGGTCCAAGCGCCGTGCGCCCGGTTTTACTGGTCGGCACTCCTGAAATCGAATTGCCGTACGCTCGTGTACCGAGTCCGATCAAGTGGCCGCAATTGTTCAAGGGATTGGATGAACTGATCGAGAAACGCGCCGACACGCTCTCCAGGCTGGAAGCGTCAGATGTGGTCACCGTGCCGGAACGCCGGCGCCGGGATCGGCTTGATGTCGATTTGACCGATCCTGGAGAGTACATACGCATGCGTCGGCCGCCCGTCATTGGCGGCGTCTTGATCATCGATAAAAATTCCGTGCTCAGCGACTATGTCGCCGGTTTGCTGGCGCGCCGCAAGGTGCCGGTCAGTTGGGCTGACGATGAAATCGCCGCGCTGGATTTCTGCAGGAAATCGAAAATCTCGCTGGTAATGATCAACACGTCGACACCTAGAGTGGACCCTTATCGTCTTTGCGAAGTGATCAAAACCGAAATTGCTGAGAGAGCCACGGTAATTTTTTTGGTCGGCAAGTCCTTTACTTACGACCAGCCTCTTGCACGCCAGTCTGGCTGCGACGGATTCCTGAACAAGCCGGTGACCGGCAATGGCCTGATTTCCATGTTCAAGAAATTCCTGCCGCAGGCGCGATGACGATACTTTTTACTTGCTCAACAAACGCATTGCGCGTTCCAGGCCATCGATGGTCAACGGAAACATGCGGTTGTTCATGATTTGACGAATGACCGAAATCGATTGACGGTACTGCCATAGGCCTTCCGGTTCCGGATTGAGCCAGATATATTTCGGGAAGGTGCTGGTAAAGCGCTGCAGCCAAACCGCACCGGCTTCTTCATTGTTGTATTCGACCGACCCGCCCGGTTGCAAAATCTCGTATGGACTCATGGTCGCGTCGCCGACCAAAATCAGCTTCGTGTCCGGCGGGTACTTGCGCAAGATATCCCATGTCGGGAAACGTTCGGCATGGCGACGCCGATTGTTCTTCCAGATGTAGTCATAGACGCAATTATGGAAGTAATAGAACTCCATATTCTTGAATTCGGTCTTGGACGCAGAAAACAGTTCTTCGGTGCGCGCGATATGGTCGTCCATCGTGCCGCCGACATCCAGCAGCATCAGCACCTTGATATTGTTTTTGCGCTCCGGCTGCATCCTGATATCGAGATAACCGGCATTGTTGGCGGTGGCGCGGATCGTGTCGTCGAGCGCCAACTCTTCTTCGGCGCCTTCGCGTGCGAATTTGCGCAGACGGCGCAAGGCAATCTTGATATTGCGTGTTCCGAGTTCACGCTCCGAATCGTAGTCGCGATAAGCGCGCGCTTCCCATACTTTTACCGCAGTTCGGTTGCCGCCTTCGCCGCCGATGCGGATGCCTTCCGGATTTTGTCCGCCGTTGCCGAACGGCGATGTGCCGCCGGTGCCGATCCATTTGTTGCCGCCTTCATGGCGCTCCTTCTGCTCCTTCAGCAGTTCCTTCAGGCGGTCCATCAGCTTGTCGTAGCCGAATTTTTCGATGGCGGCCTTTTGTTCCGGCGTCAGCTCGCGCTCCATGCGCTTCATCAGCCAGTCCAGCGGAATTTCCGGATTCTTGTCGAACACCGCCTCGATGCCTTTGAAATACAAGCCGAACGCCTTGTCGAACTTGTCGTAATGCGCTTCGTCTTTCACCAGCGTCATGCGCGACAGGAAATAGAAATCATCCAGCGAAGGATTGATAACGTTCTTTTGCATCGCTTCCAGCAGGATCAGGAATTCCTTGATCGAAACGGGAATTTTGGCATCTTTGAGTGTAAAGAAAAAATCGATCAGCACGGTAAACCTCAGTGTTCGAGCTTGTATTGCAGATGGCGCTTGATCGTCGGCCATTCCGATTCGATAATCGAAAATACCACGGTGTCGCGCAGCGAACCATCCGCCATCCGCTGGTGATTGCGCAATATCCCGTCTTGCTTGGCGCCCAACCGGGCAATCGCAGCACGCGACTGCTGGTTCATCCAATGCGTGCGGAACTCCACGGCGATGCACTGGAGCGACTCGAAGGCATGTTTCAGCAACAACAGCTTTGCCTCGGAATTAATGCCGGTGCGCTGCGCGCTTTTCGCGTACCAGGTTGAACCGATTTCGACGCGCTTGTATATCGTGTCAATGTTCATGTAGGTTGTCATTCCGCACACGGATCCGTTATCGGTACGGCGTACCGCGAACGGAAGCATGCTGCCTTTCGCTTGCAGGTCAATGCGCCGCTCTATTTCGTCGCGCATCGTTTCCGGTTTCGGCACCGAGGTGTACCACAGCTTCCACAGTTCGCCATCGCGTACCGCCTCGGCCAATCCGTCAAGGTGCGCAATGCCGAGCGGCTCGAGCACAACGTGCTCGCCCTTGAGAGTGATCGGTGTGGCAAAACTCATGGCGGATACGCTGAAACCTATCGATTGGTCCGCGACATGAACACCAGGCGTTCAAACAAATGAACATCCTGCTCATTTTTCAGCAGTGCGCCATGCAAGGGCGGAACCACTGTCTTGGCATCCTTGCTGCGCAGGGCGTCGGCCGGAATGTCTTCGGCGAGCAGCAGCTTCAACCAGTCGAGCAGTTCCGAAGTTGACGGCTTTTTCTTCAAGCCGGCCACTTCACGCACTTCATAAAAGGTCTGCAAAGCCTGTGCCAGCAAATCTTTTTTCAGGTCCGGAAAATGTACGTCGACAATCTGCTGCATCGTGTCCTTGTCGGGGAACTTGATGTAGTGGAAAAAGCAGCGCCGCAAGAATGCATCCGGCAATTCCTTTTCGTTGTTGGACGTGATGATCACCAGCGGACGATGCTTGGCGACGACCATTTCACGCGTCTCGTAGACGTAAAATTCCATCCGGTCGAGTTCCCGCAGCAGATCATTAGGAAACTCGATATCGGCCTTGTCGATTTCATCGATCAGCAGAACCACTTGCTCCTGAGCGGTAAATGCCTGCCACAGCACGCCTTTGACAATGTAGTTGTGGATATCCTTGACCCGTTCGTCGCCCAGTTGGGAATCACGCAGACGCGACACCGCGTCATACTCGTACAATCCCTGCTGAGCCTTGGTCGTCGATTTGATATGCCACTGCAACAAGGGCATGTCCAGTGCTGCGGCCACTTCCTCGGCAAGCATGGTTTTGCCGGTGCCCGGCTCGCCCTTGATCAGCAAGGGCCGCTGCAATGTCAGCGCGGCATTGACGGCCAATTTCAGATCGGCGGTGGCAACATAACTCTGGGAACCCTCGAAGCGTGTATCTGGTCGCATGGTGTCTTGTCATCAAGAAGAAAATATTCTCAAGTATAAGCGAGATAGAGTTTGCGAGTATTACAAGCCCATCCTGCCATCGCGCGCGGATAGGGCAGCGGCGCCAAATTGAAAGTGCGGGCGATTTGCCAAAATGCCATCAGGCTACGGGCTTGATATCGGTGTAGTAATATTGCACTTGGACGAGCCGTTAGTCTTACGGTAAAATTAACGGTTTTTTGGCGCAAAAGGTCAATTTTTCGTCTAGTCCTTTTGCCAGAGGCTCACAGGATCGGCCGAAGGCAAGCGTTTCTTGCGCCAGGCCACTTTCGTTTCAATTACCCCAGCTATCATGAAAAAACTTCTAGCATTTCTCGCGCTTGCGGGTATTGCGAGCGTCGCTCTAGCAGCGGACGTCGTCGGCAATCCAAAAGCAGCCGAAAACAAGATTTCGATGTGTATCGGCTGCCACGGCATCCCTGGTTACAAAGCCACGTTTCCAGAGGTGTACTCGGTGCCGATGATCGGCGGTCAATCCGCAAACTATATCGTTGCTGCGCTGAATGCCTACAAAAAAGGCGAGCGCAAAAATCCGAGTATGCGCGGTATTGCAGCCAGCCTGTCGGATCAGGATATGGCCGATATCGCTGCTTATTACTCACAGCAGAAATAACGGGGGACAGACAATGAAAAAGACTCTTACATGGACCGTTATGTTGTTCTCGTCCGTCGTTGCATTCAATGCATCTGCAGCCGACAAAATCGAGGCCGGCAAGGCCGCCGCTGAAAAATACAACTGCTTTACCTGTCATGGCAAAGACTACAACACGCCGATTGATCCGAGCTATCCGAAGCTTGCCGGACAGCACAAGGATTATCTGGAGCATGCCTTGATCGCATACAAGCGCGGTGGCAACGGCCCTAACGGCCGCGCCAATGCCATCATGGGCGCACAGGTAAAGCCATTGTCGAATCAGGATGTTCAGAATATCGCAGCCTATCTGCATAGCCTGCCGGGCCCTTTGGTATTGCGGAAGTAAATTTCGCCGATGTCGGTTCCTGAAAGAAAAAGCCACGGTGATCCGTGGCTTTTTTGCTTTTCGTGAGTCGGATTGCCGGCCGGATCATCGGCGCTTCACGCATTCAACATACGCTGCGCCATCCGGCGGCATTCCGCTGCGCTGCGAATTCCAGACCATTTCGCCCAGGCATTCCATGATTTGATGGTGGGCTTCATGTTCCGAGCCCAGGCGGTGTGCCAGCGCATGGAACGCCTGCTGGATTCCCTGCGGTTGATCGATCGAGATTTGTTCCTGGATAGACAGATGCATCGACAGATGGAGAAACGGATTGCTCTGGCCGCCCTCGACGGAATAATCCGCCGCAACCGCCGCATCGACGTCGGCCAGCACGTCCGCATACTCGGGATGCTGAGCTACCCAGTCGCGGGCGATCGCCTCAAGCGGCGTCAATATTTCATTGGCCCGATGCTTGCGGAATGTCTCGCAAAAAAATCGGCGCACATCATGCTGGGACGGAGTAAACATCGGGTGATCTGGAAAATTTGTGGAAAATGATTGCCGCTCCATACTGCAAAAAAACGGCCGGCCGCACATTCAATTAAGATACAGAGTGCTTGATGGATCAAAGCACCTCTTTATTCAATCATAAAACACGGAAATCGCCATGCTGACCGACACTGCGCTTGCTACCCTGTTTCAAGATGCACGCACCCACAACGTCTGGCTGGACAAGCCGGTTTCAGATCAACAACTGGATCAGATTTACGAACTGATGAAATGGGGTCCTACATCAGCCAACTGCTCGCCTGCACGCATTGTATTCGCTAAATCAGACGCCGCGCGGGAAAAGCTGGCTGCATGCATGTCTTCAGGCAATGCGGATAAAACCAGGCAGGCGCCGGTCACTGCAATCATTGGGATGGACATGGAATTTTACGAGAAGTTGCCCCAACTCTTTCCGCATACCGATGCGCGTTCCTGGTTTGCGGGCAATCAGAAAGCGATCGAGGCAACGGCGTTTCGGAACTCATCCTTGCAGGGCGCCTACTTCATCATCGCGGCGCGCGCCATTGGGCTCGATTGCGGGCCGATGTCGGGTTTCAACGAAGATAAGGTCAATGCCGCCTTCTTTGCCGGGACATCGGTGAAGGTCAATTTCGTTTGCAGCATCGGTTACGGAGACCGGAATAAACTGTTTCCCCGCTCCCCGCGCCTCACGTTCGTTGAAGCGTGCAGCATCCTTTAATCGGCATGGAGAGCGCGAAAATGCATACAGGAAGTTGTTTGTGCAACGGAGTCCGGTTCGAAATCGATGGCGACCTGGCACCGATACAGATTTGCCACTGCGAACAATGCAGAAAGGCGCAAGGAACGCCTTTCGCGAGCAATATCCCCGTGGCCCTGACTTCATTCCGGCTGAATGAGGGTCGCGACTTACTGCGCGAATTCGAATCTTCGCCAGGCAAGCAACGCGTTTTCTGCAGCCGCTGCGGCTCTCCGATATTCAGCAAGCGGGATCAGCTGCCGGATGTAATCCGTATTCGCGCCGGACTGATCGACAGTACGCTCGGGACAAAGCCGACGGCGCATTTTTACGTTGGTTCCAAGGCTGACTGGTGGGAAATCAATGACCACTTGCCGAAATTCTCGGAGGCGGATATCGCTCAGGCGCAAAACGCCACAAAAAAAGCGACCTAAGGACTCGCTCAGCAATAAGAACACTCGACCGGAATTTGCACCGCCGGATCGTGAGAATTATTCGCCCAATCCGAATACCAGTACCCAACCGCCCAATGCGGCGAATACCGCGGCCGCCGCGATTCGCACCCATTTGAGCGGCAGCCATTGCGCAGTTGTCTTGCCAAGCAGGACCGCAGGTACGATCGCAGTCATTTCTCCCAGTACCGAACCTGCCAATACGCTTGAAAACTCTTGATATTTGGCGGCCATCGCAAACGTGGCCACCTGGGATTTGTCGCCCAGCTCGGCCAACAAAAAAGTCAGAAATGCGGTCAGCATCAGGTTTGCCGACGATTTGAATGCAGGCACCTGCTCCGATTCTTCTTTCTCGGGCACCAAAGTCCAGATTGCAATGGCGAAGAACATCGCGACCAGTATCCAGCGCAGCACCGACGGCGGCAGCAGATGCGATGCAAACGAGCCCAGCCATGCGGTGAGCCCCATCGATACCAAAGTCGCAAGCAAAATCCCGGCTGCGATGATCCAGGGCCTGCGGTAACGGGCGGCCAGCAGCAATGCCAATAGCTGCGTCTTGTCGCCCATTTCACCGAGAGCGACAACTAATGCGGTATTGAGAAATGCTTCCATGAGGTCGGTAATGACGAGGGATCAAAAAATCAGGGAATGGAATTACGGACACAACCAAGCCATAGGATCAGGTTCGATGCGTCGGGATGCATCAAACGCCCTTGGCCGGCATCGGCGTCTTGTTCTTGTATTCGCACAGATCCGCAATCATGCAGTTCCAGCATTTCGGTGTACGCGCAACGCACGTATAGCGTCCGTGCAGAATCAGCCAATGATGGGCATCCATCCGGAATTCCTCGGGCACCAGCTTCATCAGCTTGCGCTCCACTTCTTCGACATTTTTTCCCGGCGCGATGTTGGTGCGGTTCGACACGCGGAAGATATGTGTATCGACGGCAATGGCGGCATAGCCGAATGCCGTATTCATTATCACGTTGGCGGTCTTGCGGCCGACGCCCGGCAACGCCTGCAGTTCTTCGCTGGAACGCGGTACCTGGCCGTCGTGTTTGCTTAATAAAAGACGGCAGGTCTCGATGATGTTTTTGGCCTTGGTGCGATAGAGGCCGATGCTTTGAATATATGGAATCAATCCATCGACGCCCAACGCGAAAATCTGGGCGGGCGTGTTCGCAACCGGGTACAGCTTGCGCATCGCTTTGTTGACCGATACATCGGTTGCCTGCGCCGACAGAATCACGGCAATCAGCAATTCGAACGGCGTCGTATATTCCAGTTCCGTTGTTGGATGCGGGTTGGCGGCGCGAAAGCGCTTGAAGATTTCGGTTCGTTTTTCGGAATTCATTGATCGCCGCTCCGCGCCATTTGTTCTTTTTTCAGTCTTGCGCGCTCAATGGCGGCCTGTATGATCGCTTTTTTCCGCGCCCGTTCGGCTTGTTCTTCCGGACCCAACGCAGATTGTGCTTCCACCTCTTTCAACTTCGTTGCTGCCTTGGCCGCCAGCCGCGCATCGTTTTCTTGCTTGTCGCGCTGTAATCGAAAATTACGGAAATCATGCCGCATGCGCGCGGCGTCGGCATGCTGTTGCGACCATGCATCCCATCCGGTTTTGCCGGGAGTGACATCAACCATGGCGATGCAATCGACCGGGCAGGGCGCGACGCACAAGTCACAGCCGGTGCACAGATCCGGTATGACGGTATGCATCTGTTTCGCAGCGCCCGCAATTGCGTCAACCGGACATGCCTGGATGCAAAGAGTGCATCCTATGCAAAGCGATTCATCGATGACCGCAACGGGGCGTTGGCGCTCAATGCCATTTTCAGGATTGAGCGGGATTACCGGTTTGCCGAGCAAGCGCGCGATTCTTGCAATGCCTTCGGCGCCGCCCGGAGGACACTGGTTGTAGCTGGCGTCACCCTTGGCTATTGCTTCGGCGTACGGACGGCAGGCCGGATATCCGCACTTGGTGCATTGCGTTTGCGGAAGGAGGTCTTCGATTTGGTCGGCGAGTGATTTGCGGGCGATTGGATTTTGCTGCATAGCCGACATTATCCTAGGATTTGCACGCGCCTCCAAATAAAAAGCCGTTCACCTTTATCAGGGAACGGCTTGGCGGAAAGCTGCGCTGGATGGTCAGGAATGCTTCTTGATGAATTCCGTGATTTTTGGGCGAATGATGTCACGCCAGCGCCGGCCGGAGAAAATGCCGTAATGACCGCATTCAGGTGCGGTGAAATGCTGTTTTTTCGATTTCGGAATACCCGAGCACAAATTTTGGGCTGCTTCGGTCTGGCCGGAGCCGGAGATATCGTCCAGTTCGCCTTCGATGGTAAACAGCGCGACCGTCTTGATGTCCTGAGGACACACCGGTTTTCCCTCAATTTCCCAAGTGCCTGTTGCGAGACGGAATTCCTGGAATATTTCCTGGATCGTTTCCAGATAATACTCGGCAGGCATGTCGATTACCGCGTTGTACTCGTCGTAAAACTTGCGATGTTCTTCCGCAGACTCGTTGTCACCCTTGCGCAGGTGCATGTAGAAATCCCAATGGCTTTGCGCGTGGCGACGCGGATTCATCGCAACGAAGCCGGCATGCTGCAGGAAGCCCGGATACACTTTGCGGCCATAGCCGGGATAAGTTGGCGGCACGCTGTAGATCACGGTATTTTCAAACCATGAAAAGGGTTTGTTGGTTGCCAGATCGTTGACTTCGGTCGGTGACTTGCGCGGATCGATAGGACCGCCCATCATCGTCATCGTTTTCGGCAGCTTTGGATCATTGGCGCTTGCCATCAGCGAAATCGCTGCCAGCACCGGCACAGTCGGCTGGCAGACGGAAATCACATGCAGGTCAGGACCCAGCTTGCGCATGAAGTCCTGTACATAATAAATATAATCGCGTAAATGAAACGGCCCTTCGGATGCAGGCACCATGCGCGCATCGGTCCAGTCCGTAATATAGACGTCATGGTCCGGCAGCAGGGCACGCACGGTGTCGCGCAACAGTGTCGAATGATGTCCCGACAAAGGGGCGACCAGCAATATGGTCGATTGCTTCAGTGCTGAAAATTCTTTTATGGATAAATCTTTTTTGAAATGCAGCAATCGGCAAAAAGATTTTTCCTCGGCTACTTCTTCAACCACGGTCACCGTTTTACCGTTGATTACAGTCGAATCGATTTCGAAAGGAGGTTTCTCGTAATCTTTACCAAGTCGATAAATCAATTCGTAACCAGCGGCAATTCTTTGCGCGAAAGGCGTATGTGCAAGCGGGGAAACCGGGCTGGAAAATAATTTTGCGGAAGCTTCAGCCCATTGGATCAGCGGGCTAAGCAAAGTACGATTCATTTCGTGAATTTGATACAGCATGTTTGCCCTTTCAGGTGATTCAACACGATTCTGCAGAGAAAGACGTGTTGCTGCAATGCATCAGGAGCAATATTTTGAAATATTATTGAAATTTGTCCTTTTCTGGATACGGTCTATTCTAAATGTGTGTAATTTCAATAACCACATGAAAGATTTGATCGATCTTCGAGGAATTAATTATTCAATCTCAATACAAATAATGCGGATTTTTTTACCGTTTTCAATAATCATGCGGCGTTATAGCACATATTCTATATTGAGGTTTTCCGGGAAAACACAATTGGCAGGTTTATAGCCAATTACTTTACCCTTTCAATAACGATCAAATTCAACGAGTGGTGGACAGAAAAATCGACGACCATACCGGATTCACAAAATTCTTGATGGTATTGCAATGAAAAAACCACCAAAATACTTTAGGCCAACTTCAAGAAATTGAGCACAAAGCATGCCTGTGAGGCAAGCGGCATTTCAGGACAACTGCTCAAAGGGCGCGCGGACCAATTCCTAACAAGCGATTCCGACACCATGAGGACAGGCCGTGCAGAAAGTCTCTGGATTTGTGTAATGCGCAATAAAAAAGCTCCTTGCCGGGAATGCAAGGAGCTTTTTTCAAACTAAGCAACTTTTTTTCAATCGAAAACCGGACTTTCAACACCAAGGATTTTGTGCAGTTTCGGCGAAGTAGTGGTGTACTGCATATGAATTTTCTTGTCCGGGAAAATATACGGCGCGGCGCCGAAAGCAGCCAAGGCCGCTTCATGGAAGCCTGAAAGAATCAGTTTTTTCTTGCCGGGATACGTATTGATGTCGCCGACGGCGAAAATACCCGGAATATTGGTTTCAAATTTTTCAGTATCCACTTTCAGTTGCTTGCGCTCGATATCAAGGCCCCATTCGGCGATTGGCCCGAGTTTGGGAGACAAGCCGAAAAACACCAATAAATGATCAAGCGGCAACCTGCGCGTGACGCCATCTGCTCCAGTAACCTTGATTTCGGATAACTTGCTGTCTTGCGTTTCAAATCCGGTTACCTGGCCGACGATGAATTGCATCTCCAAGTTTTGGCACATTTCTTTCATCTTTGCGACTGATGCCGGGGCGGCACGAAATTCTTCCCGGCGATGCATCAATATGATTGATTCCGCCTTGCCGGCCAAGTCCAGCGCCCAATCCAGAGCGGAGTCTCCGCCGCCGCAAATGACAAGATTTTTACCATGGAAGCGCACTGGTTCCTTGACGCGGTAAAACAACTGCTTGCCGTCAAACTGCTCGATGCCATCCACTTTAATCGTGCGCGGTTGAAACGATCCCACGCCAGCCGCAATAAAAATGGTTTTGGTAATGAAGCGCGTGCCTGCGGAAGTTTCCAGATTGAAGCGCCCATCTTCGCGTCGTTCGACCAGAGCCACTTCCTGGTTGAGGTGGAAAGTTGGACTGAACGGTTCAATTTGTTTCAGCAGATTGTCGGTCAGTTCCTGGCCGGTGCATACCGGTACGGCCGGAATATCGTAAATCGGTTTGTCAGGATATAACTCGACGCATTGGCCGCCAACGCTGGACAATGAATCGATCACATGCGCTTTGATTTCCAGCAAGCCCAGTTCGAACACTTGAAAAAGCCCGACAGGTCCCGCGCCGACAATGACCGCATCGGTTTCAATGGGGTCTTTTCCGGATGCCATGGATGTGAGATTCGGGTTTAGGCTAGATACGTCGGCGTTGGTTTCCATACGACTGTCAAGATCCTGTTTCATTTTTGTTTCTCAATAAAGCTGACCGCCATTACGATCATTTCCGATGTTAACGGCGCGGTAATACATGCTGAGGATGGACATTTGCGACCAAGTAGAGCCGACGGCGTTCCACCGCGGGCCACTTATGTCTAACGCTCCAGAAACGGCATCTTTTCCTGAACGTCTTTCCACTGATCTGCATCAGGCAGCGGACTTTTGGTTTTGGTGATCGATGGCCATTTGCGAGACAACTCAACATTGAGCTTGATGAATTGCTGCTGATCCTCCGGTACGTCTTCTTCGGCATAAATTGCATTGACCGGACATTCAGCTACGCAGACCGCGCAATCAATGCATTCATCCGGGTCGATCGATAGAAAGTTCGGGCCTTCGCGAAAGCAATCTACCGGGCATACATCCACGCAGTCGGTGTAACGGCAGCGGATGCAGGATTCGGTCACAACGTGGGTCATAACAGTCCTATCTGAAAATATTCAAAGTTTTATCTGTAGCTGACTGAGGTTAATGGCAATATATGCACAGTCCAAAGCCGGATAACCTGCCGCAAAGCCTTGTATTTTAAGATAAATAAGCGTTTCCTACAAACCAAGCTTAGATGAATTATGCATAAGCAAATGCAGCGGATCGCGTAGAAATGGCCCGTAAACCGGTGCCGAATCAAATATTACCGATTTCAGATAGGGACCATGAAAATTAAACCAATTGAAAATGCCTTCGCGTTCCTGGCCCTGATGTTCACGGCCGGAGCGATTGCACAAAACAACAATCCTACTGTCAAGATCGGCGAAATCAACAGCTATTCCACCGCACCGGAATTTACCGTTCCATACCGCAAAGGGTGGCAACTGGCGGTCGACGAAATCAATGCCGCCGGCGGAATAGAGGGCCGCAAGATCGAAGTTTTTTCACGCGACGACGGCAATGACCGGAATGAAGCAGCGCAAGTGGCGCGGTCGTTAATCTCGCGCGAAAAGGTCGACGTGCTGGCTGGAACTTATTTATCCAATACCGGGTTGGCGGTCTCCGCTGTCGCGGCAAAGAATAAGAAGCTGTTTATTGCCGCCGGCCCTTTATCCGACGCGATCACTCTGGACCGAGGCAATCGATACACTTTCAGATTGCGTCCATCGACCTATATGCAGGCGGCGATGCTGGCCGAAGAAGCCGCCAAACTTCCTGCGCGGCGATGGGCGATGCTCGCGCCCAACTATGAATATGGTCAAAGTGCGGTGGCCAATTTCAAATCGATGTTGAAAGCCAGACGTCCCGACATTGAATTCGTTGCGGAACAGTGGCCGGCACTGAACAAGATCGATGCTGCCACGGTTGTGCAGCGATTGGAGAAAGCCCGGCCGGATGCAATTTTCAATGCAACGTTCGGGGCGGATCTGGACAAGTTCGTGCATGAAGGAAAGCGGCGCGGTCTTTTCGGAAAAGTGATGGTTGCATCGATGCTCGGCGGAGAGCCGGAAAACTTGAAAATTTTAAAAGACGCGACCCCCAAGGGATGGATCGTGACAGGTTATCCGGCAAACCAGATCGATACCCCGGCGCACGCCCGCTTCGCTCATGCGTATTTTGAGAAATACAATGATCATCCACAGATCGGATCTGTCATTGGTTACACGATGATTCTTGCGATTGCGGAAGGGGTGCGAAAGGCGCAGTCGACGGATTCGGAAAAACTGGTCACGGCGATGCGAGGCTTTCAGTTCGCCACGCCTATGGGGCCGGCCGTGTTCCGTGCGATCGATCAGCAGGCGACGCTGGGCACATACGTTGGAATACTGGATCAAAAGAACGGCAATGGATTCATGACCAACTGGCGTTATGCGGATGGGGCAAAATACTTGCCTGACGAAGCCTATGTCCGCAGGCGCAGACCGGCTTCGGCGATCAAATAGAACGCTGAAGCGAGCATCATCGCGATTGCATTGCCGGGAATTCCTTGATCCGATTGTTAACAATCCTTGCATGGTAACGGAGTCATGAAACATAAAATATTGGTGGCGCGCGCCACGTTTCCTGATGTCGTGGCGCGGCTTGAACAGCATTTTGACGTTGAATCGAATCAGGGCGACCAGGTTTTTTCACCCGCCGAACTGGCGGAAAGATTGCAGGGCAAGGATGGCCTGTTCGCCACACTGAGCGAGCGAATCTCGGCGGAGGTGATCGCCGCCGCCCCGGCGCTGAAAGCCGTGTGCAACATGGCGGTCGGGTATGACAATATCGATCTGGCCGCTGCCAGCCGTGCCGGCATCAAGGTGACCAATACGCCTGACGTGCTCAATGAAACCACTGCGGATTTCGCGTGGGCCTTGCTGATGGCAACGGCGCGTCGCATCACCGAAGCGGAGCACTGGCTTCGTGCCGGACAATGGAAAAAGTGGCGTTACGATGTATTGCTGGGTGCAGACTTGCACGGCGCCACGCTGGGCATCCTCGGAATGGGGCGTATCGGGCAGGCCATTGCGCGCCGCTCATCCGGATTCGGCATGAAGGTGATTTACCATAATCGCTCGCGCTTGCCGGAAGAATTGGAGAGCGGCGCCAATCATGCCGGATATGTGAGTAAGGAAGATTTGTTGCGCACAGCGGATCACGTGGTGCTGACCTTGCCGTATTCGCCGCAACTGCACCACACCATCGGTGCGGCCGAGATCGCATTGATGAAGCCGAGCGCCACGCTGGTCAATATTGCCCGCGGCGGAATTGTCGATGATGCAGCCTTGATCGCAGCGTTGCGTGAACATCGAATCGCTTCCGCGGGATTGGATGTATTCGAAAACGAGCCGGCCTTGAATCCCGATTTTCTGACATTATCCAACGTGGTGCTGACACCGCATATCGCCAGCGCTTCCGAGCCGACGCGGCGTGCGATGGCCAATTGTGCAGCGGATAACCTGATTGCAGCGCTCGGCGGCCGACAGCCGCCGAATTTATTGAACCCTGAAGCAAATCGCAAGGAGTAGTACGTGGCCGATATCAGTATCAAGCAATCGCATCAGCTATCAGAAAACAATGCAAAAGCGGTCGCGCAGAAAATGGCGGACAAAGTTGTTGCGGAATACGACATGACAGCCAGTTGGAACGGCAACATATTGAGTTTTAAGAGCAGCGGCGCGTCCGGTACTCTGGTGCTGCACGAAAAAGAGGCGCAGATTGACGTTACGCTCGGATTTTTGCTGAAAATGTTTTCTGCGAGGATCGAAGAGAAAGTTGCGCAGCAGATGAGGAAAATGTTCGCTGAGAAAGCATAGGATTTCGTTCGCCGCGCAACGGACTGCCGGAAAAGGCAGGATAAAAACCTCCATGCGCTTGCATGGGTTTTTCCTTTGGAGAAAGACGCGGCTTTGGCGGTTTCCCGCCAGAGACTAATTCTTCAGTTCACTGATCAGGTCGATGTACTGACGCATCGCGTCTTCTTTTGACGTTCCCTTGAGCGTATCCCACGCATCCCATTTGGCGCGGCCGACAAAATCCATCATTCCGGGGCGGGCGCCGTCAGCGTCACCGGTGGTTCCTTGCTTGAAAAGCGCATAAATTTTAAGCAAGGTCATATTGTCGGGACGTTCAGGAAGATCTTTTGAATCGGCTTGTGCCTGATCGAACTCGGCTTGAAGGGTCATTGGCGTCTCCGAAATAAGAATGGATGGCGCGATGTGCGCCGAACGAATTTAGCAGTGTGCAAAACTTACGCAAAATATCATACAAAATCGCCCGGCAAAAGAAATTCTCTAGAACGAATACTCAGTGTGCCGGACGAGAATGCGAGCAGCGATCAGGCATTTACGCCGGTCCGTCAAACATCCAGAAGTTCCACGTCAAAAATCAGCGTCGCATTCGGTGGAATGGCGCCGCCCGCGCCGCGAGCGCCGTATCCTAGTGCGGCAGGGATAATCAGTTTGCGCACGCCGCCGACTTTCATGCCCTGCACACCCTGATCCCAGCCTTTGATTACGTGACCGGCGCCCAGCGGAAACTGGAATGGATCATTGCGGTCCTTGCTCGAATCGAATTTGCTGCCAGCGCTGCCGTCCGCATTCTGCAGCCATCCGGTGTAATGAACGGTCACGTTCGCGCCGGCGGTCGCTTCCGCCCCGCTGCCGACGGTGATGTCTTCGTATTGCAATCCTGAAGCTGTCATGACAGTGGTCATAATTTTCCTTTAATTGGTAAAAATAAATTGGTAAAGACAAAAGCCTGGAATTGTAGCAGGTGAAATATTGACGGATATTGAACGGCGCCGGTTTGCAAGGGGACAACAGCACCGATAAAATAATTTCCTGCAGTCAAGAAAACGAGTAATCTAGGTTTGCATGCGTACCAATACGCTATTAGACACACGCCATGAATAAAACGTTTCTTTTCAATATGGAAACACGCCGTGGGAAACAAATCATCAAAACAAGACGAACATGATGTTTCAACTCTGGCGGCCTCCGGTCTTGCCCCGCTGGCATCCGAGGATAGTCTAAAAAATCTGCTTGCGTTGGCGGGCGATTTTTACTGGGAACAGGATGTCGCCTTCCGATTTTCCAGATTTGAGCGCATGCGCATATCGGCAGCCGGCACCGCATTCACGGTAATTGGGAAATGCCCTTGGGAGCTCCCTGAAGTGCATCCGCAGCCTGCGCAATGGAGCGAGTTTCGTGCAACGCTTTTACGCCGCGAGTCCTTTCGCGAGATTGAATACTCTTACCGGAATGGTGACGGCGCCAGGTGTTTTGTCAGTTTGAATGGCGAACCTGTCTTTCATGGCAATGGAGATTTCATCGGATACCGAGGCACCGCAAGGGACATAACATCGCAAAAACTTTACGAGGAAGAAGCGCGGCGATTCCGCGCAGGCATGGATATCTCAGGCGATTCTATTTATTTGGTTGACCGGGACACGATGCTATTCATCGACGTAAATGAAACCGCCTGCAAGTCTACCGGTTATACGCGCACGGAACTCTTGCAGATGGGACCGCACGAATTGCTGCTGACCGATCGTCAAACGCTTGAAAGAGAATACGACGAGGTGGTCGAAAGCGGCGATAAAGGCTTCAGGAGCGAAAGCACCGCGCGTAACAAGGACGGTAGCCAATATGTATTCGAGCTGCAAAGGCGGGCAATCCAATCCGGAAACAGCACGATCATCGTCAGCATCGCACGCGAGATTACGCAGCGCAAGCGCGCGGAAGAATCCGCTCAGCGGCATAGCAGAATGTATGCGGCGCTCAGCGCTACCAACGAGGCGATCCTGCACGCCAAGTCGCCGGAGGAACTGTATCAACAAGTATGCGATGCAGCTGTTCATGGAGGAAAATTCATTACTACGGCGGTGATTATTCCGAACGTGGATCATGCGAGTACAAAAGTAGCCGCGGTTGCCGGAGGAGGCAAGCAGATGCTGCGTGATGCGCGCATTTCAATCGTTGAGGATACGCCAGAGGGACGAGGCCTGGTTGGTACCGCGTTTCGTACACTAAAGTCTTGCGTAAGCAACGATTCGCTAAACGATCCGCAAATGAAACCTTGGCACGAAGTGCAACGCCAGGGGAACATTGCCGGTGCCGCGGCGATTCCGCTGGTCATGCGGGGCGGCGCTCATGGCGTGTTGCTCTTCTATTCAAGTGAGGTAGATGCATTCGACGACGAGATCGTCAAACTGCTGTCACGCATGGCGGAAAACGTTTCGTTTGCGCTTGAAAATTTCGAGCGCGAGAGTGATGGCCGCAAAGCAGCAGAGGCGCTGCGCCAGAGCGAAGAAAAACATCGGGGCATTCTTGAAAGCATGATAGACGGTTATTTCGAAGTCGATCCAGCGGGGAGCTTCACATTTTTCAATGACGCGTTGTGCCGCATTCACGGATATTCTCCTGACGAAATGATGGGATTGAATTACCGAAGCTACAGCGACGAGAGCACTGCAAAACTTATATACGAGGTATACAGCACCGCCTATCGTACGCGCGAGCCGGTCCATTTGAACGAATGGAGTCTCAGGCGCAAAGATGGAACTACTGCAATCGTCGAAAATTCAATGCAATTGATGGTAAATGCAAATGGAAAGCCGGTTGGATTCCGCGGCATCACGCGCGATGTTTCGGCTCGCCGGCGGGCAATGGATGCATTACGGGCAAGCGAGGAGAAATATCGCTCGATTCTGGAGAATATCGAGGAAGCCTTTTATGAAGTGGATTTAACCGGAACGCTTACTTCCGTCAATGAAGCGTATTGCCGCATGCTCCGATACCCGGAGAGCGAGTTGATCGGAATGGACTATCGTCAATACAGCACGCCGGAAATGGCTAAACAGACGTTCCGGTTATTCAATGAAGTCCATCGCACGGGCATACCGGTAAGAAGTTTTGACTTTGAATTGAACTGCAAGGACGGCAGCACATTGGTGGGCGAAGGCTCAATCAGTCTTATTCAGGACGCGCAAGGCAACCCGGTCGGCTTCCGGGGTCTTTTGCGCGATGTGACGGCGCGGCGGCAGATTGAACAAGTATTGCGCGACAGCGAAGAGCAGTTTCGCGATTTGACCGATCTTTCCTCCGATTGGTACTGGGAGCAGGATGAGAATTTTCGTTTCATCCAGGTATCGGGCAGCGTGTTGGAGAAAACCGGCTTACCACCCGAGGATTACATCGGCAAAACCTTGCGAGAATTGCCTTATCGCGATGCGTCCACGGAACAATGGATGGAGTACCAAAGGGCGCTGGCCGAACGCAGGCCATTCTATAACCTGGTCTTGAAAAAAGCCGATTCGGACGGCTCGGTTCGCTACGTCAGTGCCAGTGGGCGCCCGATTCTCGATAATGAAGGAAGATTGAAGGGGTATCGCGGCACCGGAAAGGATATTACGGAACGCAAGCTCGATGAAGAGCGCATCCAGTATCTGGCCACGCACGATGCGTTGACGTCGCTGCCGAATCGGGTGCTGTTCGGTCAATTGCTGAGTTTCGCGATCCTCCACGCACGGCGTTACGGACGCCAGCTTGCGGTGATGTTCATCGATCTGGATCGGTTCAAGGTGATCAATGACACGCTTGGCCACCATGCGGGCGACAAACTGCTGCAGCAGATTGCCATGCGCCTGACGGATTGTTTGCGTACCAGCGATGTCGTGGCGCGTCTTGGCGGCGATGAATTCGTGGTATTGCTTCAAGAAGTTGCCGAAACCGAGCAGGTTGCCGCCATTGCGCGCAAAATTATTTCGACGGTACAGCAGCCGATGACGCTCGAAAATCAGGAATGCCGAGTAACGGCAAGCATAGGTATCAGCATGTTTCCCGCTGATACCGAGGATGAGCAGGCGTTGATGAAGAACGCCGACATCGCAATGTATCTCGCCAAAGACGAAGGCAAGAACAATTTTCAGTTCTACTCAAAAAATATCCAGGTGCAATCGGTTGAACGTTTGGCACTGGAGACCAGCTTGCGCCACGCGCTTGAACGTGATGAATTGTTTTTGCACTATCAGGCCAGGGTCAATCTCCACACCGGAAAAATAACCGGCGTTGAAGCACTGCTGCGCTGGCAGCACCCTGTACTAGGCTTGATGCCGCCCATGAGTTTTATTCCGATCGCCGAAGAAACCGGATTGATCGTTCCAATCGGCAAGTGGGTGTTGGAAACGGCATGTAAGCAAAATGTCGCTTGGCAACGCCAAGGCTTGCCGCCGATTTGCATGGCGGTCAACCTGTCGCCGCGCCAGTTTATCGACGGGTATCTTTTGAATGATCTTGAGATCATGCTCAAGGAAACCGGGATCAATCCGAAATTACTTGAACTTGAGATTACCGAGAGCATGGTGATGGGGAATATCGAGCGGGCTGCCATGAAGATGTTCGCAATCAAGAAATTGGGCGTCCAGTTTGCACTGGACGATTTCGGAACCGGTTATTCATCGCTCGCGCAGATCAAGCGCTTCCCGATCGATACATTGAAAGTGGATCGTTCGTTCATTCAGCATGTGCCGCAAAACGCCGAAGATACGGCGATGATGGAGGCGATCATTACGATGGGAAAGGCGTTGAAATTGAACGTCGTAGCCGAAGGCGTTGAAACCAGCGAGCAGCAGGATTTTCTTGCAGTTCACAATTGCGACGAAATGCAGGGTTATTTCTTCAGTAAGCCGGTCGCGCCTGGAAAATTTGCCGACTTGCTGCGTGAAAACGCAGGTATGCAGGCAACGAAGAGACCAGGGTAGGTCCTTTCGATAACAAGAAACTTTCTTGGAGCGATCTTACCGAAAGCGACAAGCGGTTCAGCGCGGATTCACTACATCGATCAATCCCTGCTGCCGTATGAAATCAATCACTTTCTCGACGCCGTCTCCCGTTCGTAAGTTGGTAAACACAAACGGCCGGTCGCCGCGCATTTTTTTTGCATCGTGCGCCATTACATCGAGATTGGCGCCGACATATGGGGCCAGATCGATTTTGTTGATGATCAGCAGATCGGAGCGGGTGATGCCGGGGCCGCCTTTGCGGGGAATTTTTTCACCGCCGGCGACATCGATCACGTAGATCGTCAAGTCCGACAGTTCGGGGCTGAATGTCGCGGCCAGATTGTCGCCGCCCGATTCGACCAGAATCAGGTCCAGGTCCGGAAAATCCGCGCTCATGCGGGCAATTGCTTCCAGGTTGATCGATGCATCCTCGCGGATCGCGGTGTGCGGGCAGCCGCCGGTCTCCACGCCCATCAGCCGTTCGGCCGGAAGCGCGTCGGCGCGCAGCAGGATCTCCATATCTTCCTTGGTGTAGATATCGTTGGTGATCACAGCCATGTCATAGTGGTCGCGCATTCTCTTGCACAGCAGTTCGCATAGGGCAGTCTTGCCTGAGCCGACCGGGCCGCCGATGCCGACGCGCAGTGGATTGGATGGATTTTTCATTTGATTGAATTCGAAGTAGTTAGTTAGGAACGATAAAGCCGGCTGTATTGCACTTCATGCTGCATCGACAGCAGCGACAAGCCAGGCGACCAGTTGGACAATTCATCATCGGCCAGCTCCTGCGCACGCTGCGCGGCCGCTTCCAGCTCCGGCCGCAAGGACAGCAAAAGACGCTGTCCTGAAACCTGTCCAAGCGGCACCGATTTGACGCACACCAGCACCTGATTTTCGGCCCAGGAAAACATCATTCCCAGCAGAGCCGCCTGATGCGGTACGTCGAGGGCGACCGCGGCGTAGGCCAATGCGGTCGGCAGCGGGACTTCTGGCTGATCCTGCAAAATCTTCAGCAATGCTTTGTCCGAGATGCGCAGTTCAGCTACCAACTTGGTCAACGAGTATCCCATCTGGATCGTCTCGGCCCGGAATTCCGCAGTGTCGCGCGCGGCGATAAAACGCTCGGTCCATGTATTTACCGCCGCTGCATCGCGCTTGCCGAATGCCTGCAGCAAGCGCCATAAAACCGGCGCTTCAAATCGTGCGACCACCTGATGCAATGAGTCGACGATCCAGTCGCGTGCCGACGATTCATTTTTTACCGATCCGTTTTCGATTGCCGCCTCCAGACCTTGCGAATAGCTGTAGGCGCCGATCGGCAGCGACGGGCTGGCGAGTTGCAACAGGTGGAGCAGGGAGGCCGCACGCATGGCAGCGCTTATGCTTCTTTGTCCGACGGGCGGTGAATGCGTTGACGCAATGGAATCGGCGCCAACGCATGATGACGGTCTTCGGCATGATGATGTCCACCGCCGTATGCGCCGGATTCCGGCTCGAATGGTGCTTGCTCTTCCGTCACGGTTGCACCAAGACCTTCGAGCATGTCTTTTAAAACCGTATCTTTTCGGATGCGCAGGAAACCGGATTTGGTGTCGCTGTCGACTTGCGCTTGCGTGTGTCGATTGCCGAGATGGAAGGCGCAGCGCAGCAGATCGCGCGGCGTGTTGCAGTCGACGCGGTAAGTCGATTCCGCGGCTGCGGTGATTTTGACGATGCGGCCGTCGTCGCCTTTGAGCAGGTCGCCGTTGCGAAGGACCGTGCCGCGTACCGTAAAGACAGCGACCTCCTCGCCTGATGCGAGCGCGGCGCGCAGGCGGCTTTTTTCACGCAGCTCGAAGGGAAGGACGAGTTCGCCGTCGATTTTTTCTGTAGAGTCAATTTTTGTGTTGAGTGTCAACATTGTATTTTTACTTTTTGCTTTCAACCATTGCAAACCTGCGTTCGGAATGACAGAGTATGAATGAGTCAATTATTTCAAGGCCATTCAATCACGTAATCAAAACAGAAAATACCGCTGCGCCATCGGCAGCACTTTGGCCGGTTCGCAGATCAGCAGCTCGCCATCCGCACGCACTTCATAGGTTTCCGAATCGACTTCCATCCTGGGCGTCGCGCCGTTATGGATCATGTCGCGTTTGCGCAACCGGCGCATGTTCCGTACCGGGATGACGGATTTATTCAGGCGCAGGTCATCGCCGATTCCCGCATCGTAGGCCGCTTGCGACACGAAGGTAAACGAGGTTTTCAAGGCCCCGCCATAGGCGCCGAACATCATCCGGTAATGCACCGGTTGCGGCGTCGGAATCGATGCATTCGGATCGCCCATCGGCGCCGCCGCAATCATGCCGCTCTTGAGGATCATCGATGGCTTCACGCCGAAAAATGCCGGCCGCCACAACACCAGGTCGGCGATTTTTCCGACTTCGATCGATCCGACAACATGCGCAATGCCGTGCGTGACCGCGGGATTGATCGTGTACTTCGCGACATAGCGTTTTGCGCGAAAGTTATCATTGCGTGCGGTATCTTCTGCCAATGCGCCGCGTTGCACCTTCATTTTGTGCGCGGTTTGCCAGGTGCGCGTGATCACTTCACCGACCCGGCCCATCGCTTGCGAATCCGACGACATCATTGAAATTGCGCCGAGGTCATGCAGGATATCTTCCGCTGCGATCGTCTCGCGCCGGATGCGCGATTCGGCGAATGCAATATCTTCCGCGATTGCCGGATCGAGATGGTGGCATACCATCAGCATGTCGAGATGCTCATCCAGCGTGTTGACTGTGTACGGTCTGGTCGGGTTGGTGGAGGAGGGCAGCACATTGTCATTTCCGACTGCGGCGATGATGTCCGGCGCATGGCCTCCTCCCGCGCCTTCGGTATGAAAAGTGTGGATGGTGCGATCCTTGAAAGCCGCCAGCGTGTGCTCCAGGAATCCACCTTCATTCAGCGTATCCGTGTGAATCGCAACCTGCACATCCATCCGGTCCGCGACCGACAGGCAGTTGTCGATTGCGGCCGGCGTGGTGCCCCAGTCTTCGTGCAGCTTCAAGCCGATCGCACCCGCCCTGACTTGCTCTTCGAGCGGCGTCGGCAGGCTGACATTGCCTTTTCCATAGAATCCCAGGTTCATCGGAAACGCGTCGGCCGCCGACAGCATGGAATGGATATGCCACGGTCCTGGCGTACAGGTGGTTGCTGCCGTGCCGACCGCCGGGCCGGTGCCGCCGCCGAGCATGGTGGTGATGCCTGACATTAATGCTTCTTCGATCTGCTGCGGGCAGATGAAGTGGATGTGGCAATCGATGCCGCCGGCGGTGACGATCATGCCTTCGCCGGCGATGATTTCGGTCGCGGCGCCGATTGCCATCGTCACGTTAGGTTGGATGTCGGGATTGCCGGCTTTGCCGATCGCGGCGATCCTGCCGCTCTTGATCCCGATATCGGCTTTGACGATACCCCAGTGATCGAGGATCACCGCGTTGGTAATCACGGTATCCATCACGTCCCTGTGATTGCGCTGCGACTGACCCATGCCGTCGCGAATCACTTTACCGCCGCCGAATTTCACTTCTTCGCCGTAGGTTGCGTAATCTTTTTCGATTTCGATGAACAGTTCGGTGTCGGCTAACCGGATGCGGTCACCGGTCGTGGGCCCGAACATTTCGGCATAGGCCTGGCGCGAGATTCTGGTCATTTCGGCTCCTTCTTCAATGCGCCCATCACCTTGCCGTTGAACCCGTACACCTTGCGGTCGCCATCCAGCGCGACCAGTTCGACGGTGCGTTCCTGCCCGGGTTCGAAGCGGACCGCGGTGCCGGCCGCAATGTTCAGGCGCATTCCGTAACCGACTTGCCGGTCGAATTGCAATGAGGGATTGACTTCAAAAAAATGAAAATGTGAGCCGACCTGGATCGGCCGGTCGCCGCTGTTGGCCACTTTCGTGATCGCAGTCTTGCGGCCGACATTGAGTTCGATATCGCCGGGTTCGATCAACATTTCGCCTGGAGTCATGATGATGTCCTATGGGATGGGATGATGCACGGTCACCAGCTTTGTGCCGTCCGGGAATGTCGCTTCAACCTGGATGTCGGGAATCATTTCCGGAATACCATCCATTACATCGGCGCGGGTCAGAATTTCCGTTCCTTCGGACATCAGTTCGGCCACGGTTTTTCCATCCCGCGCACCTTCCATGATGGCGGCGCTAATGAGCGCGACCGCTTCCGGATAGTTAAGCTTCACGCCGCGCGCCTTGCGCCGCTCGGCCACCAGCGCGGCAGTGAAGATCAGCAGCTTGTCTTTTTCGCGTGGGGTCAACTCCATTCAATTCTCCTATGTTCAAGTATTCCAAATGCGGGGCACCGCCGCGTCGCGTTGCAACAGTTCGGGCCGAAGCCGTTGCCATACTCTTGTCATTACTTGTCTGGCGATTTCGCTTGAATCGCCAAGATAACGCGCCACCAGCACCGATTTGAGCTGGGTGACGCCGAAGCTGCCCAATCCGTTCATTGCGTTACCGGCATCTTCCCGGATATTGCCGAGCAGCGGTGCGGGCACTGTTTTTCCTGCAGCGATCAGTGTTGCACAAACGGTTTTCCCGGCCATTCCGAGGGGGCTTTTCATTGCAGCACTATCTCCCCGCAAGCTTCCCTGTTCAAACCAGATCAGCTTGCCGCCGCGCCGTATCGAAGTCTTTTGTGAAACCATCCCCGAGCTGAACGATTCTCCCGATGCGGTTCTGCCGAAGCAGAGGATTTCGCAGCCGATGTAAGTGGATTCCGCCGCGAGCGAGATCGACTGTTCCAGTCGTACTCTGGATTCGTTAAAGAAAATCGTTTCTTGCGGCAACCATTCCAGCGACGCGTTAGCGCCTACTTCAAGCTGAATATCCTGTTTCGATACATGACCATTCGCGCGGTACCATTTTGCGGCGCCCGGCGTGGTGATGAACGCGTGCGCATGGTCGCCCACGCGCGCCGAAATCGATAATTCATCGCCGCCCACCACACCGCCCGGCGGATGCACGATGATCGCATGGCAGACCGAAGGGTGTTCCGGATAGAGCGGCTTTTGCACGCGCAATGGACCGAAGTGACTGCGCTCGATCAACCTGGTCGTGCCGGCATCGTCTGCAAAACCGAGCGACAGGCGTGCCCGGCAATGGTTTTCATCATGGAAATTCGCTTCGCCAGATTCGGGCTCTGCGATCGATTCAGCCGCAATACGTTTCATAACGAGACTATACCGCCAAGTGCCGCTTTACATCCTCGCTGTTCATTTCATCCTGCGACCCGGCTGCGACCACTTCACCACGCGACAGTACGATGAATTTGTCAGCCAGTGCCTGCGCGAAATCGAAATACTGTTCGCACAGCAGGATGGCCATGTCGCCGCGCTGCCGCAACATCCGGATTACGCGCTCGATATCCTTGATGATCGATGGTTGTATCCCCTCCGTCGGTTCATCCAGAATGATCAGCTTCGGTTCCGCCAGCAACGCGCGGGCGATCGCAAGTTGCTGTTGCTGCCCACCCGACAAGTCGCCGCCGCGCCGTCCGAGCATTTCTTTCAGTACCGGGAATAATTCATAAACTTCGTCCTTAATCACCGAGGCATTTTTGCCTGATTTGGTTGCCATGCCCATCAACAGATTTTCCTCGACCGTCAGGCGGGCGAATATTTCGCGGCCCTGCGGCACATAAGCGATGCCAAGCGATGCACGCTCATGCGGTTTGAGCTTCGTGACGTCGCGGCCTTCAAACATGACCTTTCCACTTGCTGTCGGCAATACGCCCATCAGGCATTTGAGCAAGGTGGTTTTTCCAACACCATTTCGTCCCAGTAAGGCAAGACATTGTCCCTTCTCGACCGAAAGCGATATTCCGCGCAACGTATGGGATGATCCGTAGTACTGATTGACTTCACTGACATTCAACATGATCTCTCCCGTCACCGGCCCAGATAGACTTCGATTACGCGTTCATCGTTTTGCACCTTGTCCATCGTGCCCTCCGCAAGTACCGAACCTTCATGCAGCACGGTTACTTTGCCTTCCCGCGCGATTTCGGTAACGAATGCCATATCGTGCTCCACCACCACGATCGAGTGTTTGCCGCGCAGCTCGTTCAGCAATTCCGCGGTGCGCGCAGTCTCTGCGTCCGACATGCCGGCGACCGGTTCATCAAGCAAAAGAAGCTGCGGTTCCTGCATTAGCAGCATGCCGATTTCGAGCCACTGCTTTTGGCCGTGCGACAGCAAGCCTGCGAGACGGCGTTCCTGGCCGTTCAGACGAATCAGCGTCAGGATTTCTTCGATCTTGCCTTTTTGTTCCGAGGACAGCTTGAAAAACAAGGTTGATTTCACGCGCTTGTTCATTTTCATCGCCAGTTCGAGGTTTTCGAATACCGTATGTTGCTCGAACACTGTAGGACGTTGAAATTTGCGGCCGACGCCGACATGTGCGATGTCGTATTCGGTCATTTTAGTCAAGTCGATGGTCTGACCGAAGAATACAGTCCCGGAAGTAGGGCGGGTCTTGCCTGTGATGACATCCATCATCGTGGTTTTTCCGGCGCCGTTGGGACCGATGATGCAGCGAAGCTCGCCAACCGAGATATCGAGGCTCAGATTGTTCAGCGCCTTGAAACCGTCGAACGACACCGTGATTTCTTCGAGATACAGGATTGCGCCGTGTGTCGTGTCGACCCCTTCGGTTCTGACGCGTCCATACGAGGTGCCTTGGTCGGCGTGTTCGCCGCTCGGATATTGCTGACCTGGTTGCAGTATTTCGGTCATGCCGCCTCCTTGTTTCGTCGCAGTTTTTTGGCCAGGCCGAGAATGCCTTGAGGCATGAACAGCGTCACCAGAATGAACAGCAGGCCCAGCGCATACAGCCATAGATCGGGGAATGCGCCGGTAAACCAGCTCTTCAATCCGTTGACCGAAAATGCGCCAATGATCGGTCCGATCAGCGTGCCGCGTCCGCCGACCGCCGTCCAGATCACCATTTCGATTGAATTGGCGGCCGACATTTCAGATGGATTGATGATGCCGACTTGCGGCACATACAGTGCACCCGCGATTCCGCACAGCACTGCGGACAAGGTCCACACGAACAGCTTGAACCAGAGCGGGTTGTACCCGATGAACATCAGGCGCGATTCCGAATCGCGCACCGCCTGCAGCACGCGGCCGAGCTTGGATGTGACGATCCAGCGGCACAGGATCAGCGCACCCAGCAATGCGGCAAGCGTGACCATGAACAACGCCGCCTTGGTCGTCGGCTCGGTAATGGTAAAGCCCAGAATGCGCTTGAAGTCGGTGAAGCCGTTGTTGCCGCCGAAGCCGGTGTCGTTGCGGAAGAACAACAGCATGAAGGCAAACGTCATCGCCTGGGTGATGATGGAAAAGTACACGCCCTTGATCCGTGATCGGAATGCGAAGTAGCCGAACACGAATGCCAGTGCGCCGGGCACCAGTACCACCAGCGCCATCGCGTACCAGAAATTGTCGGTGAACGACCAGTACCACGGGTATGCTTTCCAGTCCAGGAACACCATGAAGTCAGGCAGGTGGCTTTGATAAACGCCGTCGGTCCCGATTGCACGCATCAGGTACATGCCGTGCGCGTATCCGCCGAGCGCGAAGAACACGCCATGGCCGAGCGACAGGATGCCGGTATAACCCCAGACCAGGTCCAGTGCCAACGCTGCCATTGCATAGCACATGAACTTGCCGATCAATGCGACGGTAAAGCTCGAAATATGCAGCGGGTGGTCGGCGGCGAAAGACAAGTTGAATATCGGCAGCAGCGCCAGCAAAACCGCACATACGACGATGCCGGTCCAGGCGGGACGCGAGAATAGCGCCGGAGCTGGATGTGCCGACAATTCCGACGGCATGATTCTTGGGTTCATTTCGATCGGTTTCATTCAACACTCCTGCCTTTCAGTGCAAACAGGCCTTGCGGACGCTTTTGAATAAAGATGATGATGAATACCAGGATCGCGATCTTGGCCAGCACCGCGCCTGAATGCGGTTCCAGGAATTTGTTGATTCCTCCCAATCCCAACGCCGCGATGACGGTGCCGGCCAACTGGCCGACGCCGCCGAGCACCACGACCATGAATGAATCGATGATGTAGTTCTGGCCAAGATCCGGCCCGACGTTGCCAAGCTGGGACAGCGCCACGCCGCCCAGTCCCGCGATACCCGATCCAAGGCCGAAGGTCATCATGTCGACCTTGCCGGTGGATACGCCGGCGCAATCAGCCATACGGCGGTTTTGCGTCACTGCACGCACGAACAGGCCGAGACGCGTCTTGTTCAGGATCAGCCATACCGCCGCAACGACAAAGAATGCAAAGAAAATGATCACGATACGGTTATAGGACAGTACCAGCGATCCGAGTACCGTGACTCCGCCCGACATCCACGATGGATTGGATACCTCGACGTTTTGTGCGCCGAATATGGAGCGCACCGTTTGCATCAGGATCAGGCTGATGCCCCAGGTTGCGAGCAGCGTTTCCAGCGGGCGCCCGTATAGCCAGCGGATCACGGTGCGCTCCAGCACAATGCCGACCGCACCGGCGACGATGAAGGCGGCCGGCAGCGCAACCAGCAGATAGGCGTCGATTGCGCCGGGAAAATAGCTTCTGAAAAATAGTTGACAGACATACGTCGTGTACGCACCGATCATCAGCAATTCGCCGTGCGCCATGTTGATGATGCCCATCAGGCCGAACGTGATCGCGAGGCCCAATGCCGCCAGCAGCAGCACACTGCCAAGCGATATGCCATAAAACAGGTTGCCGACAAACTCGGTGCGCGCGATTCGCCCGTTGAGGGCACGCAGCGTGTGCCCTGCTTCAATGCGGACGTCCTCATCCGGTTCGGCATAGGTGCCGTCGGGATTTTTTTGCAGCATTGCCTGCAATACCGGTTTCAGATTCGCATTGGAAGTGTCCGCCAATGCCTTGACCGCGCTCTTGCGCTTATCGGCGTCGGGCGAGTGCAGGTTGGCCATCGCCGTCACGAGTTCCAGAATCGATCTGACTCTTGGATCGGTTTCCTTTTTCAATGCCTTTTCAATCAAGGCCGTCTGATCAATATTGCTGTTGCTTTGCTGCATTTGACGCGCTGCGCCCAGCCGCACTTCGGCGTCTTGCGAAAACAGCTGGAATCCTGAAAGCGCGCCGCTGACGGCGTTGCGCAAGCGGTTATTGACCATGATGCCGTCGGCATCGTCCGGGATGGCAACGGTCTTGTCCGTGGCCGGGTCGAATGCCCGCTCGCCATCGATGATGTATACCCTGCCATCCGGCGTGGTATACAGCGTCTCATCCCTGAGCGCGGTGATTATCCGGAAGGCATCGTCAGTGGCCAGCGCGGCAATCTGATTGATGGCTTCAATACGCGTATCGGAGTCATCTCCCGCCAATTGTTGCAGCAGCGTTGCATCGACCGCGGCATGCGCGGCAATCGACTGTACGCAGAGCCAGCCTATCGCCAGAAATTTTTTGAAAAGATTCATTATCGATACCGTTATCAAGACGGAACAGCAGAAGTGGAACCATATGGACGAAAAAAAGCCGGGATGTGGGAGGAGGAGGGACCACGCCCCGGCTGGTACTGCATTCCCAATATACGGCTTCCTCGATCACGAGGAAGCCGGTGCATTACATCGCTTGCTTGCCTTCATTGCCGGCGATATAAGGGCTCCACGGTTGGGCGCGAATCGGGCCCTTGGTTTTCCAGACCACGCTGAACTGTCCGTCAGTCTTGATCTCGCCGATCATCACCGGCTTGTGCAAGTGGTGGTTGGTCTTGTCCATCGTCAGTGTGAAGCCTGATGGCGACTTGAAGGTCTGGCCGCCCATTGCAGCGATGACCTTGTCGGTATCGGTCGACTTGGCTTTCTCGACTGCCTGCTTCCACATATGGATGCCGACGTAGGTTGCTTCCATCGGATCGTTGGTGACGACGGTGCTGGCGTTCGGCAGTTTCTTCGCTGCTGCATACGCTTTCCACTTCTTGATGAAGTCGGTGTTGACCGGATTTTTCACTGACTGGAAGTAGTTCCAGGCAGCCAGATGGCCAACCAGTGGTTTGGTATCGACGCCGCGCAATTCTTCTTCACCGACAGAGAAGGCAACCACCGGTACGTCAGTCGCTTTCAAGCCCGCATTGCCGAGTTCTTTATAGAACGGCACGTTGGAATCGCCATTGATGGTCGAGATCACAGCGGTTTTTCCACCTGTTGAAAATTTCTTGATGTTGGCGACGATGGTTTGATAATCGGAGTGGCCGAACGGTGTGTAGACCTCATCGATGTCCTTGTCAGCCACGCCTTTGGATTTCAGGAATGCGCGCAGAATCTTGTTGGTGGTGCGCGGGTATACATAGTCGGTGCCAAGCAGCACGAAGCGCTTGGCGCCGCCGCCTTCTTTCGACATCAGGTATTCGGTGGCGGGAATCGCTTGCTGATTCGGCGCCGCGCCGGTATAGAACACATTCTTTTCCAGCTCCTCGCCTTCATATTGAACCGGGTAGAACAGCAGGCTGTTGAGTTCCTTGAAAACCGGCAGTACCGACTTGCGCGACACTGAGGTCCAGCAGCCGAACACGACGGCAACCTTGTCCTGTGCAACCAGCTGACGAGCTTTTTCTGCAAACAGCGGCCAGTTTGATGCCGGATCGACAATGACCGGCTCAAGCTTTCTGCCCATCACGCCGCCTTTGGCATTGATCTCTTCGATCGTCATCAATGCGACGTCTTTTAACGAAGTTTCGGAAATCGCCATCGTGCCGGACAGCGAGTGGAGAATGCCGACCTTGATGGTGTCGGCGGCCAGAGCTTGCGACGTCCAAGCGGAAGCGACAAGGGTCAAAGCGCCGACAGCGGTCGCTTTCAAAAGGGTGCGACGGGACATAGTTGCTCCTACGGTTAATGGGGTCTGGATAACACTGCGATTACTCGCGGAAACAGTGTTAGCAGAATGCATGCCATCGGGGCGATGCCTGTTTTTTGTGCGCGAGCCCAGCGAAGGCGATAGGTAATGTGATGAATTTGTATCTATTTGGTGCTTCATGCCCTACATTTGGGATCAGGTGATGCATTTTGGTGCGCAATGGGTTCCGGTCATGGTTCGCCAATTGGATTTTCTGTTTTTGCTAATGAATTGATGATTGCGCATGCGGGCTTGTTATCATGCATCTTTGATTCAGTTTTTTTACGAATAATCATGTTCGATTTTATTTTCAAACGCCCGGCTGGTAATCCTCCCTCCAAAGAAGCGCCTGACATGGCACAAGAGCCTGATTCTTCCGCTGACGTAGCCGCAGCCAAGAATGCCGCAGTGACGCAGGCCGGGACATTGGCTGGCAATGAACCGGCCGCCGTGGAATTTATTTTGCAATGCGAGTATGCGGATGCCCGCTTCAAGGCAGCGCACCATATTCACTCCAGGCAGTTGCTGGAGCAGGTGATCCAGGCAATTCGCAATACCGACCGACGGGTAGCCAAGCTGATGCAAAGACGCCTTGAAGTGATTTTGCTGCAGGAGAAAACGGAACGGCAGGCCGATGAGTGCATAGCGCAAGCCCAACGATTGATCGAAGCGCCGAGTTTGATGCCGAATCACGTCGCCGACCTGGACCGCGCATGGGCCGCCATTGCAGACAGTGAGCAGCCCATGCGCGATGCGTTCGATCGCGTTCGTGCCGTATTGCGCGAGCGGCTCGAAGCGCAGGCTGCGCTGCAGCGTGCCGTCATCGATGTGCGTACCAAGCTGCAAAAGCTGACGCGCGCGGCAACTGAAGCGTCACATGTTTTCACGCCCGAGCGCTTGTTGCAGAGCCTGGAGAGCTTGGAACAGGAGATGGCGCAATACTACGCAGATCGTGAAGCGCAAACCTTGCCGCAACACTTGTTGTCCGAATTCGAGAAGCAACGCGACCACTTCAGGCAGACTCTTGTATCAGTCGAGAAACGCCATGAGGCGATGGCGGCGGGTGAAGCGGCTCTCGCCGGCTGGGAGGAGATGTCGCCTGCGATCCTGAAGGAAGATGAGTTGCAACGCGTGTGGCGGGCTTTGCCCGCACTGGTGCAGGCGGAGGCGGCACTCGAAGCCCGCTTCGATGCGCTGCTGGTGCGTATCGGTGAAGTACGCAAAGCAAAGGATGGCGCATCGAAAAACGTGGAACAGGGTCATCGGCAGTATTTCACTCAAGCGCTCGACAGCATGGAGAAGGCGCTGGAAAGCGGCGCATTGCAAGTCGCCGCCGATCAGCACAAGGCACTGCGTTCGATTGATTCGAACAAGGCGTCGCCATCGAATGCGCAAACCGCCAGATTGGCAAAGGCGCGAGGTGAATTGCAACGCTTGCAGGGTTGGGCCCGGTGGGGCGGGAATATATCGCGGGAAGAATTGTTGAAGGCTGCGGAAGAATTGCCTGCCAAATCGCACCCTGTCGCGGAGCTGGCGAAAAAAGTCGGTAGCTTGCGCGAGCGCTGGAAGTCGCTGGACATTTCAGCCGGACCGGCGAGCAAGGAACTATGGGAACGCTTTGATACCGCCTGTACGGCGGCATATGAACCGGCGGCGGCACATTTCAAGAAACTGGCCGAGGAGCGGCATGCCAATCTGGAAAAAGCCCGCTCGATCATTACCGAAGTCAAGCAATTCGCGGCCAAATCCAATTGTGCAGATGGAGATCCGGATGGCGTCGACTGGCGAGCGGTTGCCGTTTTTTCGGCCAAGACATCCCAGTTGTGGCAGCGGCTTGGCCCGATCGACCGCAAGGATAAAAAATCGGCCGACACCGAATTCGAGACGGCGATGCGGCTGTTGTCGGGACCATTGGCCGTACGGCGCGAGGTCGAAATAACCCATCGTGAGAAGTTGATTGTCGAAGCGAGCGGATTGAATCCGGCCGACCGGCGCACAACCGATGCATTGCGGGCTTTGCAGGAGCGTTGGCAAGAATGCGCGAAATCATTGCCGCTTGAACGCAAGGATGAACAGGCACTATGGCAGCGGTTTCGCAATGCATGCGATGCGGTATTTGCCAAGCGCAAGGAAGCGGCGAATGCGGCGGACGCAGACCGGCGGTTGCACTTGCGCGAGAAGGAAGCGCTGTGCGCAACGCTTGAGGCCCTCGAAAAAGAACAGTCCGAGGTTTTGCCGAAGAAGATGCGCGAGGCAGCAGAAGCCTGGAGCAGGATCGGCCCGGTTCCCCGGTCATCTGAACAGCAGATCGAGAAGCGTTACCGGTCAGCGCTGGCGATTTTGGAAAAGCGCGTGAATGACGTGCAACGTTCGGCAAAGGAAGCGCAAGTTACGGCGCTACGCGACAAGCTGAAGCTGTGCCGGGCGATAGAACAATTAATCGCAAACGACCGTGCGGCGGACGATGCGGAATTGATGCAAATCCAAGCCGAATGGCAGACGGTACCGGAGCTGGCCGGCGCGTTGGAGCGCGCGTTGCGCACAAGGTTCGAGCTGGCGATGGCGGCGCTGAAAACAGCAGACCGGCAGCATGCGGCGCTGCTGCAACGGAATCGTGCCGTACTGGAGCGCGATGTGTTGCGTCTTGAAATCATCATGGGTATCGAGAGTCCGCCGGAGTTGTCGCGCGAGCGCCTGCAACTGCAGGTGGAGGTATTGCAATCTTCGTTAAAGGCGGGGCAAAGACCGCCGTCCCGGCAAGAGCTGCTGCTGCAATTATGCGGATTGTCGGCGCTGACCGATCACCTGCTCGACAGCCGCATCGAACGAGTGGCGGCGCGCATGGATGGTGGCAAATCCTGATTGCGGAGGAATCCGGGATTATTGCGAATGCACCGGAAAAGTCACCACGTGATCGGCTTCGAGCCGAATCCCGATTTTTTCGCCGATCGCATGATCGTGGTGTGACGGCACCAGCGCCAGCAATTGCTGCCCGCTCGGCAGCTTCAAGGTGTATAAGAACTCGGCGCCGCGGAACGCCTTGCGCACTACCTCCGCTTGCAACTGACTCGCATCGTCGTGAATCACGTCGTCGGCACGCAATAGAACGTCCACATGATGCGCATCTTTTTCATCGGTGGCGCACACGTCCACGCCTTGCCACAGCGGCAGGCTGCCCAGCTCGATATTGACCTTCTGGTTCGGCAGATCGACCGTCCCCGGCGCGAACACACCCTGGCCGATGAAATCCGCTACGAAACGATTGGCGGGGCGATGATAGAGATTGTATGCGCTATCCCACTGCACGATGACGCCTTCCTCCATCACACCGATATGATCGGCCAGCGCGAATGCTTCGTGCTGATCATGGGTCACCAGCACCGCGGTGGTTCCCAGCTCTTTTAGTATGTCGCGTACTTCGATCGCCAGACGCTCGCGCAAATCGACGTCGAGGTTGGAAAACGGTTCATCCAGCAATAACAGATCCGGTCTGGGTGCGAGAGCGCGAGCCAGCGCAACGCGCTGCTGCTGGCCGCCGGACAGTTCATGCGGATACTGGCGCCCCCGGGACGCGAGTCCGACCAGCGACAGTAGCTGAGCGACACGCGCATCACGTTCGGACGACCGCAATTTCCGCAAACCGAACCCGATGTTGTCGGCCACCGACAAGTGTGGAAACAATGCATAGTCCTGGAACACGACGCCGATCTGGCGCATCTCGGGCGGCGCGCTGAAGCCTTTTCTGCTCAATTCCCTGCCGCCGAGCGCAATGCGGCCATCGATCAGCGATTCGAAACCGGCAATCGCGCGCAAAACCGTCGTTTTGCCGCATCCTGACGGTCCCAGCAGGCAGCCGAGTTCGCCGTGTGCCAGCGAGAACGACAGGCTGTGAACGATTTCATTGATTTGACGGCCGAGCGCATAGCCCACGCGAATCGATTCGACAGCGAGATAGACGGAGGACGAAGGATTGATGCTCATAGGTTGTATTCTTGCAATGAAATAATTGCATCGATGTAATCTGCAATTGATTATAATTCTCATTCAGTTACATCGTGAAGCAAATCGCGCATTTTCATGCATTCAAGTTCCCCTTTCATCACATTACAACGTCAAGCCGGCGGAATACATCCGTTGCTGATTGCGTCGATGGCGATCGCTTTACTGGTCGGCGTGCCGATCATTGGCGTACTGTCCAATCTGGTGCCGGGATTGGCTTTGGATGGCGCCGGCGCCGGCGATGCGACGTTCGCCCACTTGTGGTCCACCGTCCTGCCGGAATATGTCGGCAACAGCCTTGCCATCGCAGCCATCGTGATGGTCTTGGCGACGACGATCGGCATCGGTAGCGCATGGCTGGTGGTTGTATTCGATTTTCCCGGAAAACGCTTGTTCGAGTGGGCACTGGTGCTGCCCTTGGCAATGCCCGCGTATGTGGTCGCTTACGCCTATACCGATTTTCTGCAGTTTTCCGGTCCGGTGCAGACTGCGCTGCGGGCAAGCTTCGGGTGGCAGGCGCGCGAATACTGGTTTCCTCAAATACGTTCAGTGGGCGGCGCCGGAATTTTATTTGCGCTGGTGCTGTATCCGTATGTTTATCTGCTGGTGCGCAATGCGTTTCTGGAACGTAGCCCGCGCATGTGGGATGCCGCACGCACCTTGGGCGCCGGACCTTGGGAAGCGTTTTTCAAGATCAGCCTGCCGTTGGTACGGCCCGCGGCCGCGGCCGGCATCGCATTGGCATTGATGGAGACGCTCGCCGATTACGGCACCGTAGCGTATTTCGGCGTCCCTACCTTGACTACCGGTATCTACAAGTCCTGGTATGCATTCTCCGATCGCATCGCGGCTGCGCAGATTGCCGCAGTGCTGCTGCTTACCGTGACCGGCTTGATGTTTCTCGAACAGAAGAGCCGGGGGCGGGCGCGCTATTACGCGACCGGCGGGCGCATCGATGTTCAGCCGGCGCACCGATTGGGTGGCGCTGCAGCCTGGGCCGCAAGCCTGTTCTGTGCGGTCCCGGTTTTGCTGGGATTTCTGCTGCCCGTGCTGATACTGCTGCGGCTTTTGCTGGGGGAAGAATCAATGAACCTCGGCGTTCGTTATTTCGACTGGTTATTCAACACAGTCGCGGCTGCAGGCATTACCGCGGTCATTGCGATCGTGATTTGCCTGTTGCTCGCGTATGCGGCCCGGGTCGACAAAAGCACCATCCAGGCAGCTTGCAATCGCATCGTCAGCATGGGCTATGCGATTCCGGGAGCGGTGATCGCGGTCGGCATATTGATTCCGCTATCGCGCATCGATCAATGGAGCGCCGATTACGGCACGGGGTTTGTTTTAACCGGAAGTTTGATGGCGCTGATCTACGCATACCTGGTGCGGTTTATGGCAGTGTCCTATCAAAGTGTGCAAGCAGGCCTGGTCAAGATCACGCCGAGCATGGACGCCAGCGCGCGCAGCCTGGGACATGGTTTGGGCTCGATGCTGTTGCGGATACATACGCCATTGTTATGGCGCAGTGTGGTGACGGCGGGCTTGCTGGTCTTCGTCGATGTGGTCAAGGAGTTGCCGGCGACCTTGACCATACGCCCATTCAATTTCGATACCTTGGCAGTGATTACCTACCAGCTTGCAGCGGATGAGCGTCTGGCGGAAGCGGCATTACCCGCGTTCACGATTGTAATGATCGCGTTTGTACCGGTGGTGATATTGGCTCGCGCCATCGCCAGGCAGAATCGCTAGGCCGGACGAACATCGCGGGCGCAAAAAAATGCCCCGGAAAATCCGGGGCATTTGAATTGGTATCCATATCTTCCGGAACCGGTTTCAATGCATCGGCAAGCAGCTCAGGCGCTTGCCGATTGCGGCGCAGCTTACTTCCGGGTGGAAGCGCGGCTGGTATTTTTAGCCGATGCCTGGGTAAATTGCGTAGCTGCAGCATTGATGTTGGTTTCGAATGCTTCCACGGCTTGCTTGGTTGTTTTGCTCAACTGCTCGTAGCCGGAATTGGCGCTGCCGATCGCGGACTTCACAAGTGCAACCGCATTTTCCGTGCCGGCCGGTGCATTCTTGCTGATCTCTTCAACCAGAGCGACGACCTTGCGGTTGGTTTCTGCGATTTGCGCTTCAGCAGCCTTGGTGAACTCTGCCTGCGTGCTGGACGCGATTCCGGCCAGGTGACGGCCGTACGACATCGCCTTTTCAGCGGTCGGCTGAGCTTGCGCAGCGGTGAGCGCGAAAAATTCTTGCGGATCCTTGGCGGACAATAATTGCTGGACGTTGGTTGCGGATTCTTCGAGCGAGGCTTTGGCAACATTCATGTTCAGGTCGATTACTTTTTCGATGCTCTCGAAAGCCTTGCTGGTAAATGCCGTCATCAACGCGATTTGTGCTTCGAGATTTGATTTGGTCGCTGCTGAAAACTGTTCTTGGAACGAAAACATAAGTTTCTCCTGTGAGATATAGAAGGTTTGCAACCGGTGCCGCATCACGAAAATTGTGCACCGCAACAATCTGTATTGTAAGTGATAATTCCAGTATGTCAAGCAATCTATACGGCAGTGCGGCAAAAAAAGTGTAACCATTGTCGCAACATGGCGCAACACTTTCTTCTTGTAAAGATGATAACGCTATCACTGGAATAGCCTGTCTGGCGCATGGCGGTCGGTTTCCCTGCCCATGATAGACTTCTGTTGTCTTTCCATTCATCTTTCCCAGTTTTGAACGCCTTCTACAGCGACCATTTCGTGTTGCCGCTACCAACCGGGCATCGTTTCCCGATGCAGAAGTACCGCCTGATCCGGGAAGGCGCGCAAAAAGCTATTCCCGATCTCGAACTTTGCGAAGCGCCGGCCGCGACGGATGGCATGCTGGCACTGGCGCACCATCCCGATTACATTCGCCGTGTCTCAACCGGTGCTTTATCGGCGGCGGAGCAAAAGGCCATTGGGTTCCCATGGACGCAACAAATGGTCGAACGGTCGCGCCGTTCGGTGGGCGCGACGATCGCAGCCTGCCGTGCGGCAATGGACCAAGGTGCCGCAGTCAACCTGGCCGGCGGGACGCATCATGCATTTGCTGATCATGGCGAAGGGTTTTGCGTATTCAACGATGTCGCGGCGGCTGCTCGCCTGATGCAGGCGGAGCGCCGAGCAGCACGGGTGGCCATCGTCGATCTCGATGTCCATCAAGGCAACGGCACCGCGTCCATTCTTGCCTGCGACGATTCGGTATTTACGCTATCGCTGCATGGCGAACACAACTATCCGTTCGCAAAAGAGCCGGGTGACCTGGATGTGGCGCTGCCGGACGGAATAGGCGATAACGACTACATCGCCGCGCTGGAAAGGGCTTTGGCTGATTTATTTTCCCGTTTCGCGCCGCAGTTGATCATTTATCTCGCCGGGGCCGACCCTCATGAGGGAGATCGGCTGGGGCGAATGAAGCTGACCCTGGGCGGGCTGGCGATGCGGGACAGACTGGTCATGGAACAGGCGTATCAGCGCAAAATCCCGGTAGCGGTTACGATGGCGGGCGGTTACGGCAGGAATATCCAGGATACGGTCGCGGTGCATGTGCAAACGATCGCCATTGCCGCGCGCATCTCCAGGCAGCGAAATCCCGAAAGGCGGTGCGGCATGAATTCGGTTGGGCCTAAATGAACTCAGATGAAACATCCGCCTTTCCTTCGGCCGACGGAATGCCAAATTCCTGGATAGCGGCGATGCCCTGGATTTTTGTATTGATCTGGAGCACCGGGTTCATCGTTGCCAAGTTTGGATTGCCTTACGCGCCGCCACTGACTTTTCTATTGCTGCGTTTCACGGGCGTATTGGCGGTCTTGATTCCGATCGTGATCTTGATGCGGGCGCCCTGGCCGGCCGGAAAATTTCGCCATATCGCATTTGCCGGGATATTGGTGCAGGCGGGTTATCTGGGTGGCGTATGGTGCGCCATCAAGCTCGGCATGCCTGCCGCTCTGTCGGCGCTGATCGTCGGCATGCAGCCGGTGCTGACCGCGTTCGCGGCACCGCTGATCGGGGAGTCGGTGCGGGGGCGCCAATGGGTGGGCCTGGTGCTGGGTTTGTCCGGTGTGGCGCTGGTGTTGTCCAACAAGATTACGCTGACCGGGTTGCCATGGGAAAGTATCTGGTTGTCCATGTTCGCGCTGTTGTCGATCACAGTCGGTACGCTTTATCAAAAGCGCTATTGCGCCCATTTTGATTTGCGCACCGGTACCGCAATCCAATTCGCCGCATCGTTGTTTGTTATCCTGCCGTTTGCAATCGTTTTTGAACATCTGACGCCGGGTCTCGAAACGGTGGAGTGGACGCCGCGTTTCATCGGCGCGTTGCTCTGGTCGATATTCGCATTGTCGATCGGTGCGATTTTCCTGCTATTTGCGCTGATTCGCAAAAGCGCCGCGACGCGTGTGACCAGTTTGTTGTATCTGACTCCGCCGACGACGGCGGTCATGGCATGGATCATGTTTGGCGAAGGGTTCAGCATCATTGGGATAGCAGGAATGGTGCTGGCAGTGATTGGAGTTGCTTTTGTGGTGAGGAAATAATGCGGATTGGGGCCAAAAAGAGAAGTGAGTTTCAGCATTTTCACGAGATTACTACGCGCTGGATGGACAATGATGCGTACGGTCATGTCAATAATGTTGTCTATTACAGCTGGTTCGACACGGTGGTCAACCAATTCCTGATAACCAATGGCGCACTCGATATCGAGCATGGCCCGGTGATCGGACTGGTTGTGGAAACCCAGTGCAATTATTTTTCATCGATTGCATTTCCGGAACGGATAACCGCGGGCTTGTGCGTCACCAGACTGGGTAATTCGAGCGTGCGTTATGAAGTGAGTATTTTTCGCGAAAATGAAGAGACCGCTTCGGCGCAAGGGCACTTCATTCACGTATATGTCGATCGCTTATCGCGCAAACCCGCTTCCATCCCCGACGGCATGCGCGGGCTGCTGCGATCGATCCACATCCAGGAGGACAATTATGCTTGAAAACGACAGACAGAAAATCGTCGACGAAGCGATTACATCGCGTCGTTCGATCCGTGCTTTCCTGCCAACACCGGTCGCGCAGGAAGATGTCGAAGCGATCCTGCACGTTGCATCGCACGCACCATCCGGCACCAATACCCAGCCCTGGAAAGTCTACGTATTGACAGGAGAGACCAAGCAAAGGCTGTCGGACGAAATTCTCAAGGTATATCTCGATCCGGAACTCTCCAGCCAGCATTCCGAGGAGTATCACTATTATCCGCAGCAATGGGTATCGCCCTACATCGATCGGCGCCGCAAGATCGGATGGGACTTGTACTCTTTGCTGGGCCTCGGCCGGGACAACAAGGCGGGCATGCAGGCGCAGCATGCCCGCAATTATCGATTCTTCGACGCACCCGTCGGAATGATATTCACGATCGATCGGATATTGGAGCTTGGATCATGGCTTGACTATGGCATGTTCTTGCAAAACATCATGGTTGCGGCTCGCGGCCGAGGGCTTGATACCTGTCCGCAAGCCGCATTCACGCAATATCACAAAGTCATTTCCAGCGTGCTCGATTTGCCGGACAGCGAACAAGTGGTGTGCGGTATGTCACTTGGCTTTGCGGATCCGGGAAAGATAGAAAACACCTTGGTCACCGAAAGGGAACCGGTATCGGCGTTCGTGAAGTTCCTTGAATAATCTTCTTTGTGGCAAGTCCGGTTCGGCTTGCAATATGCAGGCTTAATCTTTTGCCTTGCGCTATATCGAACGGAAAAG
This sequence comes from Burkholderiales bacterium RIFCSPLOWO2_02_FULL_57_36, assembly GCA_001770855.1. Classification (GTDB taxonomy): domain Bacteria; phylum Pseudomonadota; class Gammaproteobacteria; order Burkholderiales; family Burkholderiaceae_D; genus MESE01. The sequence continues at coordinate 10,356 of MESE01000111.1, read as the reverse complement.
ACAAATCTTATTGTATTTATTGAAAGATTGAGAAATTACAATTATTGATTAGAAAATTGTTTAATAGCATCAGCTAACCCCTTAATTATCTTGCGAATTTTCATGATTTTGCTACACTGAAAAATGTTAATTCCAAGCATCAAAAGGGGAGCCGCAGATGGGGAAATCCGCGTTAGGGATTGTTTTTTCCTTGTTATTCATCATTTTTATCCTGCCTGACGCGATAGCTGCGGGAGCATCGAATACCGATGTCCGGAAAAAAAGCGGGGCAAAAAAAACCGTTATTGCCGGCAAACGTCGATCGACCACAAAGAAACTCATTGCGCAAAAGCGTGGGATACGTACCTATGTGCGCTCGAGCAACAATAGAAAAGTTATTATTGGGGGCGTCAAACAAAAACCCGGGTTTCAAAATGCCGCCTATACAGTCATTCAACCGGCCGCCCCTTCGCCGAGAAGTGCCGAGGACACGGCAAAACTGGCTTTGACTCAAGACCCTCCCGGCTTGAAATCACATGTTGCATTGGTGATGGATCAATCGACTTCCGAAGTGTTGTTTGAAAAAAATGCGCAACTCGCATTGCCGATCGCTTCCATTACAAAATTGATGACCAGCCTGGTTGTAGTCGAGTCCAAGCAGAATATGAATGAGTTATTGACCGTTACCGAAGAAGATATCGACAGGGAAAAAAATTCCTATTCCCGTCTCCGTGTAGGGTCCCAGTTAACGCGCGCCAACATGCTGCATATCGCGCTCATGAGTTCGGAAAATCGTGCGGCATCTGCCTTGGGCCGGCATTATCCGGGCGGCCTGCCATCCTTTGTCGCGGCAATGAATGCAAAAGCCGCAGGCCTCGGCATGACCCATACGCGCTTCGTCGAGCCTACTGGCCTGTCGAGCAATAATATTTCAAGCGGGCGCGATCTCGCCAAACTCGTCGTTGCAGCCTCTCAACACCCGATCATCCGTGAATATTCAACGGATAGCCAATATGCAGTCGATCCAGGCTGGGCCACGCTTCAATACAGGAATTCCAACCATCTGGTGGCAAACCCGGAATGGGAAATCAGCCTGCAAAAGACTGGCTATATTTCAGAAGCCGGACGCTGCCTGGTGATGCAGGCCATCATCGAAGGGCGCTCGATCGTCATGGTCTTCCTGGATTCCAAAGGTAGGTTGTCGCGGCTGGGCGATGCCTCGCGCATCCGAAAATGGCTGGAATCGGTTAAACCATCGGTAATCTCCCGATCCGCGCAAGCAGTACAAGGATGATTCTTAAATGGCCTGAATAAAAAAAGACGAACTCATGGTTCGTCTTTTTTTATCCCGGATCGCTCGATTCGAGACTGGTGCGCCACTCCCGGCAAGCCGGCGCTATTGCTTCTGTCAGAAACCCGTTTGGCCGTGCGTCACATATCCCAATACCGACGAGATCTGGTTTACGGTATTCGTCAAATCCTCGATCCATTCTTCCTGCAGCCGATCCGCCGGCGCCGAGATCGACAATCCGGCAATCAGTTTTCCGGAATCATCGCGGATACCCGCCGCCATGCAGCGGACACCCAGTTCGAGTTCCTCATTGTCACGCGCATAACCGCGCGCACGTACCAGGCTGAGCTCCCGTTCCAGTTGAGCAAGATCGGTAATCGAATTCTTGTTATGGCCTGCCAGCCCGGTACGGGTGGCATACGCGCGAACCGCCTTGGCGTCATCGACCGATAAAAACAGTTTGCCGGTCGATGTCAGGTGCAACGGTGCGCGGCCGCCGATTGCACGTACCACCTGCATTCCGGATCGCTCCGAAAAAGCGCGGTCGATATAGACAATTTCATCGCTTTGCCGTACCGACAAATTGATGGTCTGCTGGGTTTTCCGGTGCAAAGCGCGCATGAAATCCAGCGCCGCTTCACGCACGTTCAACCGGCTCTTGACGATATTGCCCAGTTCAAGCAGGCGCATCCCGAGCCGGTATGAACCGGGTTCGGAACGGTCCACAAACCGCTTCATGACCATGTCGTTCAAGATACGATGGGCTGTGGAAGGGTGCAATCCGGTAATTTTCGATAATTCCTTGAGACTGACCGGGTCCGGGTATTGGGCGAGCGCGTCCAATAACGCTATCATGCGCTCGATTACCTGGATTGATGTTTTGTCGTTTCCTAATACGGCTTCGGTTTTCATAGTGCGGTGAGTGCATTGCAATGGTAACGTTATATCACAATGTGAAAAAATCAAAAAGGCCGGAGAAAAGATTTATGGTGATTCACTAAATTATTTCATTCGCATGCGATGCGGAATTTACCTGCGGCCGCGCCATAATGACCGCTCAACGAAGATCAGGCCGCCACACAATTGCAGCAGGGAGGCAATCGCTTGGAAGTAGGTTGGAAAATGGATTTACAAAAGAGGAGCCGCAAAAAATGCCTGTGATCACCAACATTGAAGACCTGCGCCTGTTGGCGAAAAAACGCGTACCGCGCATGTTCTACGATTATGCGGATTCGGGTTCGTGGACCGAATCGACTTACCGTGCCAACAGCAGCGACTTTGCGGAAATAAAGTTCCGCCAGCGTGTCGCGGTGAATATGGAAAACCGCACGCTGGCTTCGACCATGGCCGGCCAGCGCGTGTCGATGCCGGTCGCGATTGCGCCCACCGGATTGACGGGCATGCAGTGTGCGGACGGTGAAATCGCCGCGGCGAGGGCGGCCGAGAAATTCGGGATTCCTTTCACGTTATCGACCATGAGCATCTGCTCAATCGAGGACATTGCCGCCAATACGAGTGCGCCGTTCTGGTTTCAGGTCTATTTCATGAAGGATCGTGAATTCATGGGCCGTTTGATCGATCGCGCAAAAGCAGCCAATTGCTCGGCGCTCATGCTGACCCTGGATCTGCAAATTCTGGGGCAGCGCCACAAGGACTTGAAAAATGGCTTGTCCGCGCCGCCAAAGCTGACGGTCGCCAACCTCGTGAACATGATGACCAAGCCGCGCTGGTGCTGGGGTATGCTCAATACCAAACGCCGCAGCTTTGGCAACATCGTGGGCCATGCACCGAATGTGTCGGACATGTCGTCGCTGGCTTCGTGGACCGCGGAACAATTCGATCCTGCGCTGTCGTGGGACGACGTACAGTGGATCCGGCAACGATGGGGTGGCAAGCTGATCATCAAAGGCATCATGGATGCCGAGGATGCGCTACTGGCGGCACAGAGCGGAGCCGACGCATTGATCGTGTCCAACCATGGCGGACGCCAGCTCGACGGTGCGCAATCTTCGATTGCAGCGCTGTCTGCGATTGTCGCTGCCGTGGGTGACAAGATCGAAGTGCACATGGATGGCGGGATTCGCTCCGGTCAGGATGTGATCAAGGCGCTGGCGCTGGGTGCGAAAGGGGTGTATGTCGGACGCGCTTTTCTCTACGGGCTGGGGGCGATGGGCGAAGCCGGGGTAACCAAGTGCCTGGAGATCATCCAGAAGGAACTGGATATCACGATGGCCCTGTGCGGGCTGACCGACGTGACCAAAGTGGACAAGAAAATCCTGCTGCCTGGGACATATTAAACAACCGCGATTTACAGCCGTTTTGAATGGGGATGTTATGAGTGATGCTCAACAAATTGCCAGCGAGTTCAAAAGCAAGCACGGCTTGAAAAGAATTCTGCCTGCTTTTTTTTATGCGATCGACGGCCTGAAGTCGGCATGGAAGAACGAACACGCCTTTCGCCAGGAACTGGCACTCGTCATTCCGGGAATAATCGCCGCATTGTTTTTTCCGATCGCCGCGCTGGAAAAATTGTTGTTGATCGGCGTGCTGGTCATGGTCCTGATCGTTGAACTGATCAATTCCGCGATTGAAGCGACAGTGGATCGGGTGTCGCTCGAACGCCATCCGCTGTCGAAGAATGCAAAAGACTATGGCGGCGCCGCAGTGTTGCTTACCGTGCTTTTTGCGGGTGTGACCTGGATGGTGGTGTTGACGCCCGCAGTTTTACGCTGGATCGAGTAGACCGTCCAGGACGGTCTACTCGATCCGCAGTTCAACCGTTCATCATTGGCCGGGATTGGTGATGTCGGCATGAATCGCATTGACGCCTTTGACGACCTCGTCAGACAGCTTGACTGAGAATGCATCGATGTTTTCCTTCAACTGCGTCATGGTCGTCGCGCCGATGATGGTCGAGGCGATGAACCAGCGTGAATAACACCATGCAAGCGCCAGTTCGGTCGGCGTCATGCCGTTGGCGCGCGCCAGGGCGGCATAGCGCCTGGTCGCTTCGACCACCTTGGGGCGCAGGTAGCGTGGACTCCATTGCGGAGGGAAAATCGTCAGGCGGCCTTGCGCTTTCGGATCTTCAATGTACTTTGCAGTCAGTTGGCCGAATGCAAGCGGGCTGTAGGCCAGCATGCCGACATTTTCGCGGAAGCAAGTTTCATCCAGAGCAGCCTCGAAGCCGCGGTTTGCCAGATGGTAGCCGTTCTGGATCGATGCAATGCGCGGCAGTCCTTTGGTATCGGCTTGCTTGATGAATTCGCTCACGCCCCAGGCGCTTTCATTCGATACGCCGATATGCCGGATTTTCCCGGCCTTGATCAGATCAGCCAGCGCCGAGAGTGTTTCTTCAATCGATATATGCTCGCGTTCGGCTTCCGGGTCGAATGCAAGCTGCCCGAAGATCGGCACATTGCGGCTGGGCCAATGCAACTGGTACAGGTCGATATAGTCGGTTTGCAGGCGGCTCAGGCTGTCGTTGACGGCGGCATGGATGTTTGCGGCGTTCAGGTCGTTTCTTTCGCGTATCCAGTTGATGTGCTTGGACGGCCCGGCCACCTTGGTTGCCAGTATCACTTCGCTGCGTTTGCCGGATTTCTTGAGCCAGCTGCCGATGCAGCGTTCTGTCGCCCCTTGTGTCTGCGCGCGTGGCATCACCGGATACATCTCTGCAGTGTCGATGAAATTGATGCCGCGCTCAAGCGCATAGTCGAGCTGGCTGTGCGCGTCCGCTTCGGTATTTTGCTCGCCGAAAGTCATGGTGCCGAGACAGATTCTGGAAATCTGCAGATCGCTGGAGCCGAGTTTTATTTTTTGCATGTTTGTCCGCTGAAAGAAAAGGTCTGCGCGTTGCGCCGAGACTGAACTTTAGCGCGAATTGCGCAATGCCGCTGCGCACTCCCTGACCAATGCCGGGCCACGGTAGATTAGGCCGGTATAGAGCTGCACCAGCGAGGCGCCTGCATCGATCTTGGCTTTAGCGTCCGCGCCGGAAAAAATCCCGCCGACGCCGATGATCGGCAATGCATCGCCCAGCTCCGCTTTCAAAGCGCGGATAACCTGGTTCGATAATTCGAATACCGGCGCGCCGGACAGTCCGCCGGCTTCCTGCGCGTGCGGCAGGCCCTGCACTGCGTCGCGCGTCACCGTGGTATTGGTTGCGATCACCGCATCGATACGGTGTCTCGTCAGCGAATCCGCGATGGTCTTGATTTGTTCGTCATCGATATCCGGTGCAATCTTGAGCGCGATCGGCACGTAGCGTCGATGCCGGTCGGCCAGCCGCTGCTGTGCATCCTTGAGCTGGGACAGCAATGCATCCAGTTCGGATGCGCCTTGCAATTGCCGCAGGTTTTTCGTATTCGGCGAGGAAATGTTGACGGTGACGTAGCTGGCGTACGGATAGACTTTTTCCAGGCAGTGCAGATAGTCGTCGGCCGCGCGTTCGATCGGCGTGTCGGCGTTCTTGCCGATGTTCAGGCCGAGCACGCCTTCCTTGTTTTGATAAAACCGTGATGCCTGCACGTTGGCGACAAATGCATCGACACCGCCGTTGTTGAATCCCATGCGATTGATGATCGCATGGGCTGCGGGCAGGCGGAACATGCGCGGTTTCGGATTGCCGGGCTGCGCGCGCGGTGTGACGGTGCCGATTTCGATGAAGCCGAAACCAAGCGCGGCCAGGCCATCGATGTAGCTGCCGTCCTTGTCCAGCCCCGCCGCCAAACCGACCGGGTTGGGAAAGGTAATGCCCATCACGCGGCGTGGATCGGATTCCGGTTTTGCAATGGCTTTGGTGATGCCGAGCTCGGCGGCCTTTTTGATTAACGGCAGTGTCAGATCGTGCGCCGCTTCGGCATTGATCGAGAAAAGAAAAGGGCGGGCGAGAGCGTAAAGTAATTTATCCGGCACGATAATGGGGCGCAATGGTGGCGTAGCGATGAGAGGAAAATGGTTCCGGCGCAAGCCGAAACGACATGGCAATGGATTGTTGCTTGGGCGCTATTTTAGCGTGCGCAAGCAGTTGCTCCTACCATCGCGATTACAGAAAGGCGTCAGCCCAGGTCGGCCCATCGACCCAGCCGCAATGCTTCGATCGGCCTGAAATTGATCTTGTAGGCCATTTTGGTGCTGGCCTCGATCCAGTAACCGAGATACACATAAGGCAGGTCAAGCTGCCGCGCCTGCTCGATTTGCCACAATATGTTGTAGGTGCCGTAGGAGGACCCCGGCACATCCGGATCGTAAAAAGTATAGACCGACGACAGGCCGTCGTCCAATACATCGATGATGCTGATCATGCGAAGAGTTCCGCTTTCGTCGCGGAACTCGACCAGGCGTGTATTGACTTTGCTCTGCAACAGGAATTGCGCGTATTGATCCCGGCTATCCTGGTCCATGCCGCCGCCGGCGTGCCGCGCCGTCTGGTAACGCAAATAAAGATCATAGTGTTCGTTCACATAGGCAAGGTTGGTCACCCATGCGGTCAGGCTCTGGTGCTTGTCCCATGCCCGGCGCTGGCTGCGATTCGCAACAAACTGTTTGGTCTTGACGCGTACCGGCGTACACGCCTGGCAGCCGTCGCAGTACGGGCGGTAAGTGAAAATGCCGCTGCGGCGAAAGCCGTTCTTGACCAGTTCCGAATACACATCCGCATTGATCAGATGGGATGGGGTGGCCACTTGCGAGCGCGCCTGGCGATTTTCCAGATAACTGCATGGATACGGTGCGGTCGCATAGAACTGTAGCGTGGAAAATGGCAGGTCTTTAAGATGCGTCATGGAAGTATGACTCGACAGCGATTTGGATCGTCACAATTTACACCGCGCCGAGGGTAGGGCGCAAAGCTTTTTGACGGGCGCTTCAAAATATGTCAATCGGTTGCCATACTTCAATGTGCGGCTGCGTAACCGATTCTCGAAGATGGCGGATGAATTCCTCTCGTGAAATCGGAGTTGCGCCCAGCGAGGCCAGATGCGATGTCTCCTGTTGACAGTCGATCAGTTCGACACCGTTTCGATTCAAAAAATACACCAGGTAGGCCAACGCGATTTTGGATGCATCGGTCACGCGCGCGAACATTGACTCCCCGTAAAACATGCGTCCGATACTGACGCCATAGGCGCCGCCGACCAACTCTCCATCAAGCCAGCATTCCGACGAATGCGCATGGCCCATCCTGTGCAATCCGCAGTAGCCGTCGATGATGTCTTTAGAAATCCAGGTTCCGGTGCCATCGCGGCGCGGCGCGGCGCAGGCGCGCATCACTTGCTCGAATGCGGTATCGAAACGTATTTGCCATCGGCCGTCGGAGCCTGCGCTTTTATGAATTTTCCGCAAGGTCTTTTTCAAGCTTGCGGAAATCACAAGCCGGTCGGTATGTAGCACCATGCGCGGATCGGTGCTCCACCACAAGATAGGCTGGCCTTCGGAAAACCACGGAAAGATCCCTTGCCGGTATGCCTGCAACAATCGTTGCGGCGACAGATCGCCGCCCGCCGCAAGCAGGCCCGGCGCTCCGTCAGCATCGGTCAATGCTTCCGATATGTTCGGAAATGGCATCTCTCCTTCCAACCAGGGAATCATGTCATCTCACCATTTTGGATCGAAAAACCGCACATCGATGGTGCGTGCTTCAAAATACGATAAGCAATTTAAAAAAATTTTCAATGAATTCAATTGGTTGAATAACTGCACCAAATTGGAATGATTATTGCTTTATTGGAACGCCTCGAATTAAATTTGCACAATTATTGGGAGATTTTTATATGGATGCATTCAGGAACGGTGCGGACACTTTATTTATCATGCTTGGCGCCATCATGATTTTGGCAATGCATGCCGGATTCGCATTTCTGGAGCTTGGGACGGTGCGAAAGAAAAATCAAGTCAACGCGCTGGTCAAAATATTAGTCGATTTTGCAGTTTCCACAATTGCTTATTTCTTCGTCGGCTACAGTCTCGCATACGGTATCAACTTCTTCAGCGGTGCGGAAGTGTTGGCCGAGAAAAACGGCTATGAGCTGGTCAAGTTCTTTTTCCTGCTTACTTTTGCAGCCGCGATTCCCGCGATTATCTCGGGCGGCATCGCCGAGCGCGCGAAATTTTATCCGCAATTGGCCGCCACCGCATTGCTGGTCGGCCTGATCTACCCGCTGTTCGAAGGCATCGCATGGAATCAGCAATTCGGTATCCAGGCGTGGTTGAAGGCGACATTCGATGCGGAATTTCACGACTTTGCCGGATCGGTGGTGGTGCATGCGGTCGGCGGATGGGCCGCGTTGCCGGCAATCCTGTTGCTTGGCGCACGTCGCGGCAGGTACGGAAAAGACGGTGCAATTTCCGCGCATCCGCCGTCAAGTATTCCGTTTCTTGCATTGGGGGCATGGATTCTCACGGTAGGCTGGTTCGGATTCAATGTAATGAGCGCTCAAACGCTCGACAAAATGAACGGACTGGTCGCGATCAATTCATTGATGGCGATGGTGGGCGGCACCCTGGCTGCATTTTTGGCCGGGAAAAACGATCCCGGCTTTGCCTACAACGGTCCGCTCGCCGGGTTGGTGGCGATCTGCGCCGGTTCCGATCTGATGCATCCGCTCGGCGCGCTGGTTACCGGCGGCATCGCAGGCGCACTTTTCGTCTGGACGTTCACGCTGACGCAAAATAAATGGAAGATCGACGATGTGCTGGGCGTCTGGCCGTTGCATGGCCTGTGCGGCGTATGGGGCGGTTTGGCCGCGGGTATTTTCGGCTTGAAAGCGCTGGGCGGCATCGGTGGCGTCTCGTTCATGTCGCAACTGATCGGTACCGCGTTGGGCGTGACGATTGCCTTGGCGGGCGGTACGATTATTTATGGCTTGTTGAAGAAGGCGGTCGGGATTCGTCTGGACCCGGAACAGGAATTCAATGGCGCGGATCTGTCGATCCATAACATTACCGCGACGCCGGAGCGGGAAGCTAACTGGTAACGGCGAGCGGGCTGTTTTGTACTAATAGAAACGTAAATTATCTATAACCCCTAAAGGTGATCGTGCTACCCCCATCCCAGCCTTCCCCCTGCAAGGGGGAAGGGGTTAAGTTCCCTCCCCCGGGCAGGGGGAGGGTCGAGGCACCCTTTGGGGTGTAGGGTGGGGGTCGAATGCATCAATACGTGACGCCGTCATTTATTTCCTGAAAGCTCAGTAAGTTGAGTTTCCAGAAAGAGGTCACTCAAAATTTGACGAGTTCTCCTCATTACACCTTCCTCGCGGCACGTTATCCGAAATGTCATCAAACGGTAATTGAACCGTCATTCCTGCGTCACATCCTCTCTCTATAGTTGCCGCATATCTAGACATTTGGAGCCGGCGCGTGATCAATCAGGGAAATGGTGTGGCGGTCTGCAAGCAGGTTCAGAGGCACCTGGGATATGAGATTCGCTTGCTGCACCGGCCGCGCGACGCGTTGCCGGCCGAAGTCATTCACGCCGAGCGGCTCGGCGTGAATCGACATACGCTGCGCTGCGACACGCGCTCGATGGACTCATCGCCGAAGGCTGGATAGAGCGGCGCCACGGATTGGGCAGCTTCGTGCTCGACAAGCCGATGGACTACGACATCGGACAGCGTACCCGCTTTACCGAAACGCTCGAGGCGCTTGGCCACAAATCCGAAAGCACGGTGCTGCGCAAACTATGTGTGCAGCGTCGGCCCCAGCTCGACGACGTGAACCGGTGATCTGGATCGTGACCTTGCGCAGCGTCGATGATCGTCCCTTCTTTGTCATTCCCATTTCCTGTCATCGACCCTTGACACGCGCCGATACGCGGCTGGGCCAGATGAACCTATGGCGCTGACCGGTCATCCCGGGTGATTCCAAAGAATCGGAGTCGTGTTAGCGACTCCATATAGCCGCTTTGAGCGGCTTACAAATGAAAGCGTCCGGCTTTGCCGGAGGATATTTACGCGTGACGCCATAGATCACGGCCGATGCAACCTCCGCATCTGTGCCAAAACAGTTGGGCCAAGGAGCACTACCATGAACAGAATCTACCGTCTCGTCTGGAGCAGGGTGCGCGGAGCCTATGTCGCCGCGCCGGA
>MESE01000110.1 GCA_001770855.1 Burkholderiales bacterium RIFCSPLOWO2_02_FULL_57_36 | reverse complement strand
GAAATCCGCCAGCGTTGCCAGCCCCCAATGTGTGAAGGTGCAATACCGCACGCAGCGGGCGGCACTGCCAAATTCAAGCATGCTTGAATGGTTGACACAGTTCTACAAGACGACACATCCTTTGCCCGAAAGCTTTATGGCCATCCGGAATGACGGACCGCCACACGCTCGCGAGATCTGAACGCATGAAAATCCTCCTCCTCGGCAAAAACGGCCAGATCGGCTGTCAAGCTGGCTGCAGCCCGTTTTTTCATGCCGCGAAAATACCAGGCAGATGACTTGGCTCGAACCGGGCGTCACATGCGTATATTTCGACATCAGCTAAGATAAAAAAATTACCGCCATGCGCCTGACCACCGATCAAGTCCAAGCCATACGACAAACCGCCCAGCGGGTGCTGGGTGAAGGTGCACGGGTCAGTGTGTTTGGCTCCAGGGCGCTGGACAACCGCAAGGGCGGCGATATTGACCTCTTTTTCGAGACGGATGCCCGGTTGGTCAACCGGGCCAAGGTACTTTGCCAGTTATACGGCGCCCTCACTCTGGCGCTGGGCGACCGCAAGATCGACGTCATTCTCAAAGACGCCAACACCCCGCCCGCCCCTGTTTTTGACATCGCTAAACGCACCGGCATTCCCCTATGAGTCTGCGCTACCTGCCAGAGCACGCCGAAAACGCCTTGCTGGCGCTGGAACTGGCCCACAAAGAGGCCGCACACCTACAGTACACCCACAGCACGCTGTTTGCCCAGCCCATCGACGCTGCCTGGGTTCAGCGCTTGACCTCGCGTGACGATCTGGCCGAAAAAATCGATGCCTTTGTCAGCCGCTTTGGCCGGTTGCAGGACCACCTTGGTGAAAAGCTGATCCCCCGCTTTGCCGCCCTGTTGGGAGAAGCGCCCAAATCCATGCTGGACATGCTTGCCTACGCCGAAAAAATGCAATGGGTCGAAAGTGCCGAATTCTTCATCGGCGCCAGAAAGCTGCGAAACCTGTTGGTGCATGAATACATGACCGATACGGAGCTGTTTCTGCAAGCCCTTTTGTCAGCCCGCGAGGCCGCGGAAATGCTGTTCCGCACGGTCGCAGCCATTGACGCCGAGGTTGCAGCCATCGGGCTGCACGGCAAACCCTGACCATTCCAGGGTTTCCCGCTCGTGCCGAAGCAGTTTCCCCGGCTGACGGCGGTGACGCAGGACACCCGTCACATCAATCGCAGCCGCAGAATCATCAAGTTGAATAATCCGGATTTTCATGAAACATCTCATGTCGCTGAGTCATAGGGCCGTCGCACTAGCGGCTTTGGGTGCAGGGCTCGCCGTGGAGGCGTGGTCCCTGTGAGTCTGAAAATCCTCCTCCTCGGCAAAAACGGCCAGATCGGCTGGGAACTGCAGCGCAGCCTGGCGCCCCTCGGCGAACTCATCGCGCTGGATCGGCACAGCACGGGCCTGTGCGGCGACCTGGCCGACCTGCAAGGGCTGGCCAAAACCGTGCAAACGCTCCGGCCCGACGTCATCGTCAATGCCGCCGCCCATACGGCGGTGGACAAGGCCGAGAGCGAACCCGAACTTGCCCGCACCCTCAACGCCCTGGCGCCCGGCGTGCTGGCGCAAGAGGCGCAAAAGCTTGGCGCCTGGCTGGTGCACTACAGCACCGACTACGTGTTCGACGGCAGCGGCAGCAAGCCGTGGGAAGAGGGCGACCCGACCGGCCCGCTCAGCGTCTATGGTCAGACCAAGCTCGAAGGCGAGCAACTGATCCAGGCGGCCGGCCCCAACCATCTGATCTTCCGCACCAGCTGGGTCTATGCCGCGCGCGGCGGCAACTTTGCCAAGACCATGCTGCGCCTGGCCCGGGAGCGCGAACGCCTCACGGTGATCGATGACCAGTTTGGCGCACCTACCGGTGCCGACTTGCTGGCCGATGTCACCGCCCACGCCATTCGCTGCGCGCTGCATCGCGCCGAGACAAGCGGCTTGTATCACCTGGTGGCCGGCGGCGAGACTTCCTGGCATGGCTACGCCAGTTTCGTCATTGACTTTGCGCGCCAGGCCGGCATCGATATCAAGGTGGCGCAAGAGGCCATCCAGGCCGTGCCCACCAGCGCCTTCCCTACGCCGGCCAGGCGCCCGCACAACTCGCGCCTGGACACGCGCAAGCTGCAAACCACCTTCGGCCTGACCTTGCCGCCGTGGCAGCAGGGGGTGGACCGCATGCTCAATGAGGTCTTCGCTCAGTGATTTTTAGCATCATGTGATGCCATAATTGATGACTAAAAGGATTTTTCATGCGCACCACCATCAATCTTGACGACGAACTGCTGGCCCAAGCCCAGCGCATCAGCGGCCTGACCGAGCGCACCCAGTTATTGCGCGAAGCGCTGCTGGCACTGGTGCAGCGCGAAAGCGCCCGCCGCCTCGCGAAGCTGGGCGGCACGCAAGCTCAACTAGAGCCTGTCCCCCGCCGCCGGGATGCCTCTGCATGATGCTGGTGGACACGTCGGTGTGGATCGACCATCTCAGGCAGGGTGACGCAGAATTGATGGTTGCACTCGAAGCGGGAGAAGTCTGGATGCATTCCTTTGTGGTGGGAGAACTGGCTTGTGGCCATTTGCGCTCGCGAGCCGAGGTGTTGGGCCTGCTGCAGGCGCTTCCCCCCATGCCGGTGAGCACGGACAAGGAAGTGCTGTTTTTTATCGAACAGCACCAATTGATGGGGCGGGGCATTGGTTACGTGGACGTTCACCTGCTGGCATCCGCCCGGCTGGGCGGCGCCCATCTTTGGACCCGGGACAAGAGGCTTCACGCTCTTGCAACTGAACTCGGTCTGGCGCATGTCGAAACGCAACATTAAGTGCAAGTGGGGAGTGGGGAGTAGGGAGTAGGCACTGGGAGAGCCCGCCCCACTCCCCAGCAACCAAAGGAGAGCAAGACGATGGAAAAACCGCATGAACAACTGGAAGCGTGGAAATTGGCCATGCAGTCCGCCAAGGCTGTGTATGACCTTGCAGTGGGTTTTCCCGTGGAAGAGCGTTATGGGCTTGCTCAACAAATGAGGCGCGCAGCCGTGTCAATACCCAGCAACATCGCCGAGGGTGCCGGTAGAAACGGCGCAAAAGAATATCTGCACTTCATCGGCATTGCGCGCGGCTCGCTGGCAGAACTCGAAACCCAGCTTCAATTGGCCGTCATGCTAAATTTCGCGCCCCAAGACCATGTTGTCTTCGAACTCATCGACCGTACCGGAAAACTCCTAACCGGCTTGCACAAAAAATGGAGCACCCCATGAATCCCCTCCACTCCCCACTTCCCACTTCCCACTTCCCACTTCCCAGAAAAGGCATCATCCTCGCCGGCGGCTCCGGCACCCGCCTGCACCCGGCCACGCTGGCCATCAGCAAGCAGCTTTTGCCGGTGTACGACAAACCCATGATTTACTACCCGCTCAGCACCCTCATGCTGGCGGGCATACGCGACGTGCTCATCATCAGCACCCCGCAAGACACGCCGCGCTTCACCCAACTGCTGGGCGACGGCAGCCAGTGGGGCATGAACCTGCAATACGCGGTGCAGCCCAGCCCCGATGGCCTGGCGCAGGCCTTCATCATCGGGGACAAGTTTGTAGGCCATGCCCCCAGCGCCCTGGTGCTGGGCGACAACATCTTTCATGGCCACGATTTTGCGCAGCTCCTGGCGGGTGCAGACGCGCAGACCCAGGGCGCCACCGTGTTTGCCTACCATGTGCAAGACCCCGAGCGCTACGGCGTGGTGGCCTTTGACGCCCAGGGCAAGGCCAGCAGCATTGAAGAAAAGCCGATCCAACCCAAGAGCAACTATGCCGTGACGGGCCTTTATTTTTACGACAGCCAGGTCGTTGACATTGCCAAGGCCGTCAAGCCCAGCGCCCGTGGCGAACTCGAAATCACCGCCGTCAACCAGGCCTACCTGGAGCGCGGTCAGCTCAATGTGCAGATCATGCAGCGCGGCTACGCCTGGCTGGACACCGGCACCCATGAAAGCCTGCTTGAGGCGGGCCAGTTCATCGCCACCCTCGAAAAGCGGCAAGGCCTGAAAATTGCCTGCCCCGAAGAGATCGCCTGGCGCAACGGTTTCATCACGTCCGGGGAGCTTGAAAGGCTGGCCCAGCCCCTGGCCAAGAACGGCTATGGTCAATACCTGCTCAGTCTCCTGTCATCCCGGGCTTGACCCCGGTCAAGTGCCTGCTGGCATGGCTCCTTCCCCCAAAGGCGGGAAGGAGTAAAACGGGCAGCTAGAACCTTCAGAAGGCTAGAACGGACTTGTGTATAACGACAGGGGCTAAAGTTTATGCGTCATTTCTGACGATCATGCGCTTATGTTGGATATACTTTATATAAATGTATATCCAACAAGGGGCCGATCATGCGAGTTTCAAAATGGGGCAACTCGCTGGCGATAAGATTTCCCTCCACTCTGGTGCAAGCTCTCGATCTGAAAGAGGGCGACGAAATAGATATTCACCTTGTCGGAGCCAGAGCCCTTGAGGTCAGCAAGAAGCCGGGCATGAAAGAGTTGCTTGCGCGCTTGCACCAGTTTCGCGGGCGTTTGCCGACTGATTTCCATTTTGATCGCCTGCAAGCCAACGAACGGGAGGGCAGCCGATGAGCAAGCCCTTTATCGACAGCAATATCGTTTTGTATCTTTTGTCCGGCGATGCCGCCAAAGCTGACCGGGCCGAAGCCATACTGGAAGCGGGGGGCGTGATCAGTGTCCAGGTGCTCAATGAAGTTGCATCGGTTTGTCTGCGCAAGCTCAAGATGCCGTGGGAAGAAGTCGACCCCTTGCTGCTGGCCGTTAAGGCGGCTTGCGACATCCTGCCCCTGACTGTAGCGTCACATGAAAAGGCAGTCGAGGTCGCCAAGCGCTTTCAGTTGTCGTTGTATGACGCCAATATTGTTGCCAGCGCGCTCATATCCGGCGCCGAGGTGCTGCTTTCTGAAGATATGCAGAGTGGAATGCTTATCGACGGGCTCCTTATCCAGAATCCGTTCATTGGAGTTCCGTCATGACGCAAAGACGTCGCACAATTCGCGCCCTGACACGCGCAAGCTGCAAACCACCTTCGGCCTGACCCTGCCGCCGTGGCAGCAGGGCGTGGAACGTATGCTGGAGGAGGTACTGGAGAAGTGGGGAGTGGGGAGTTGCCTGCCCGATAACTCCGGGTATCAAGCGGCTCGCGTGCGTTGATTGCATTGATTACAATGACCTCATTGATTTCAATTGCTGGAGGTCAGTATGAGTAGCATCACTGTGCGTAATCTGGACGAGTCTGTCAAAACCGGTCTGCGGCTGCGTGCCGCCCGGCATGGCTGTTCCGTAGAGCAGGAGGTCAGGCAAATTTTGCGGCAAGCCGTAGCCCCGGAGCAATCTGATGCAATCAGTTTTGCGGAACGGCTAAACCGACGTTTTGTGGGTTTGGAGGCTGACGACCTACCCATTCCCCCAAGAAGGCCGGCGCGTATGTCTTCCCTTGGCCTGTCATGAGTGTGCGTTTTCTGCTCGACACAAACGTGTTGTCAGAACTCATGCGCGCGGCACCCGCTCCTGAAGTGCTTGACTGGTTTGACCAAAACAGGAAGGCCCCCATGCTGACCAGTGCCATCAGTCAGGCGGAAATTTTGACGGGCATTGCCCTTCTGCCGTCAGGCAAACGCCGCACAGCGCTGGATGAAGCTGCACAGAAAATGTTCGAGCAAGACTTCGCAGAGCATATTTGCGGTTTTGACGCGTCTGCCGCAGGGCCTTATGCCCAGATCGTGGCGGCCCGGAGCCGTGAAGGCAGGCCAGTCTCAACCGAAGACGCCCAGATAGCCGCCATCTCCGTTGCTGGCGGCCTGACTCTGGTGACCCGAAACACCAAAGATTTTCAAGGCAT
>MESE01000109.1 GCA_001770855.1 Burkholderiales bacterium RIFCSPLOWO2_02_FULL_57_36 | reverse complement strand
GCGCTTTGTAGGGTCGCCTTTTCTTTGGGTACTTGCTTTTGGCGACGCAAAAGAAAGTACCTCGCCCGCCGGGGCGAGACCCGGCAAGTCACTACGAAGGGAAAATCGTCTCGCGTTTTCGGAAGAGACACGGCGAAAGGCATTCGGCGAACGACCAGCGCTGTGGCGAAACAGCGGCCTTGTTTCCCGCCTACGCCACCCTAAACGCACGGCGGCTTCGATTGCCAAGTGACCCACTACGACGCGCCTGCCGAATTACTGGTTCACGATGCGCCAGCTCCCATCCGCCTGACGACATGCGGTGCCAAAGATATTTTCTCTTTTCCCGCCGACATTCCCATTGACGGTGAATTCCCGGCAGGGCGTCCCCGCGGTTTCATAAGTGCGCGTGGGAACCACCGAATACTGATTGCCAGTGTCCGGATTGCGCCAGCGCGACGGCACGCCGGTGCGCACGTTTTCCAGGGAATGCGCGACCTTGAGGCGGTCGGTGTCATCCATGGAGCGGCCGACCGTGCCGCCGACGCTGGCGCCCAAAAGCGTGCCGACCACCGTTGCCACGGTACGTCCGCTGCCTCCGCCGATCTGCGAGCCGAGTGCGCCACCAAGTGCGCCGCCGATCACCATGCCGGATTGTTCCTGGGTTATCGGCGCAGCGCACCCGGACAGACCTACGGTGCAACTTACCAGCACACAACCGATTAATTTTGATTCCATCGCAAGATGTCCATGATTAACAACAATGTCACGCCGCCATCGAAAAAATGGATTTCCATTCAGAGTAGAAGCACATCGGCAGCATTGCCTTGAGCACCGTCAAGGGGCGCTGCAATTGTGCAAGCGGATGAGGCACTCGCATGTTTTGCGCCGATCAAACCGGTTAAGCCATCTTGTGGCCCGGAATGATTGTCGGGGCGATACGGCATGGGATCGAAGGATTCGGATCACGCGGGATTCACGCGCGTCGTGCTCGGCGGCGACGTGATGCTCGGTCGCATCGTCAAGGATGCCATCCTGCGCTACGGGCCGGACTATCCGCTCGGCCCCATCGCGCAACCGATGCGGTCGGCGGATCTTGCGATCGTCAATCTGGAATGCGCGATCACGTCTTGCACCGATATCTGGCCGGGCGCACTCAAGGCGTTTTACTTCGGCGCACCGCCGCAGGCGATCGAGACACTGACCGGCGCCGGGATCGACATGGTGAGCCTGGCGAACAACCATATGCTCGATTTTGGCGTCGACGGTTTGCGCGACACCTTGCATCATCTGCGCCGGTGTGGCATTCACCATGCCGGAGCGGGCGGCGATCTTGCCGCAGCCTCATCGCCGGATGTGCTGGACTGCAGGGGAATGCGGTTCGGCATGGCGGCATTCTGCGATCACCAGGCCGATTTCGCCGCGCGGCAGGATAGCCCCGGCATTGCCTACCTGGATCTCGATGATGAGGTTGCGGTGATCGCTGCATGGCGCGATGCACTCGATTCTCTGCAGCGGGCGGCGGTCGATTGGCCGATCCTGTCGCTGCATTGGGGACCGAACATGGTGTTTCGGCCATCGAAAACATTCCGCCGCCTGGCGCATGCGGCGATCGACATGGGCTGGAAAATACTGTTCGGCCACAGCGCCCATGTATTCCAGGGAATAGAGATTTACCGCGGCTGCCCGATCATTTACGCGGCAGGGGATCTGGTAGACGATTATCATGTCGATCCGGAATTCAGGAACGATCATCAGGTATTGCTTGAGATGGAACTTGCCCGGGACGGGTTACGGCGGATTATCGTTTATCCGGTTTTCATCAGGGAATGCAGAACACATCCCGCCAACAAGGAACAATCGGCATATATCGCCGCATGCATGACGACACTTTGCGGCGAGATGGGCACGCAAGTAAGGCAGGACGGGGAAAAGCTCTGGATTGCGGGAGCGGCGCCGTGATATCGGCGATCTGATGCGGTTCTCCTGCACCGTATGAAGCAACATTCAAGCACCGCGCAAAATCAGGTTCCTTTGGCTTTGCGATGACTTGAGGCCGCGGTCAGTATCCGGGTGACTTCATCATCTTCCACCTGGGAAAAATGCCGATAGAACTGACCCACCGCAAAAAAATTTTCAGGCTTCTTGAGGCACACCATCCTGTCCGCGAAGCGCATGACGCTCGCCAGGCTTTCCGGCGCGCCAACCGGAACGGCGCACACCAGTTCGGCAGGATTTCTGGCGCGAATCGCATGCAGTGCCGCGATCATCGTGGCGCCGGTGGCCAAGCCGTCATCCACCACGATGACAATGCGTCCCTCCGGATCGACAGGGTGGTGCGACGGCGTGTACCGTGCGCGCCGTTCTTGCAAAAGCTGCAGTTGGCGTGCCTTCTCGCTTGCGACAAAGGCATTCGCTTCGCCGTCGCCCTCCAGCGGTCTGTTGAGGTGGACCCAGCCGGTTTCATCAATTGCCCCGAGCGCATATTCCGGATTGAACGGCGCGCCAAGCTTGCGCACCAGTACGATGTCCAGCTCTCCGTCCAGCCGATCCGCGATGATTTTTCCCATCGGCACCGCGCCGCGCGGGATCGCGAGAATCAACGGATTGTGCCCCCGATAGTCCAGCAGGCTGGCGGCCAGCGCTTCGGCCGCTTCTCCACGATCTGCAAAGGTTGAATCTGATTTCATTGATGTGTGGCTTGGTTTTCCGCTGGGGGTCCTTATTCTCGGTCTTCAGTCAGGTTTACCTTTGCGCTGGATCAGGCTTCGTGCATGCGTTGACGTGCGATTGCGGCGAAGATGGGGCCGGCGCGATGCAACCTTACCGCGCGGAGCGGATCGAATGGCAAGGAGCCGGATATTTCATCGCGGCGATTGTTACGCTATCGGTATCGCTATGGATAACCAGAAACGTTTCAAGAATCGGGTACAGGCCGGTGAGTTGCTGGCGCGGCGCCTGACTGCCTATGCCGGGCGCGACGACGTGATCGTGCTGGCGCTGCCGCGCGGCGGCGTTCCCGTAGGCGCCGCGATTGCAAGAAAGCTGGAGGTGTCGCTCGACGTCTTGCTGGTCCACAAACTCGGCCTGCCGGGACGTGAAGAATATGCGATGGGCGCCATCGCCAGCGGCGGCGTATGCATATTGCAGGCGGAAGTGTTGAGCGCGCTTGACATTGCGCCGGAGGTGATCGAAGAAGTGTCGCAGCGCGAAATGCGGGAAATCAAACGCCGCGAAAAACTGTATCGCGCCGGACGTCCTGCACCGCAACTAAGGGAACGTGTCGTCATCCTGGCCGACGACGGACTGGCGACTGGTTCGACCATGCAGGTCGCCGTGCATGTGGTGCGCGAATTGAATCCGGCGCGCCTGATCGTCGCGGTTCCGGTCGCACCGCAGGAAACCTGCGAAAAACTGAAATCCGAGGCCGATGAAATCATTTGCCTGAGTATGCCGGAGCCGTTTCATGCAGTAGGCTTGTGGTATGAAAATTTCGAGCAGACCAGCGACGGCGAGGTAACGAGTCTTCTCGAAGAAGTGGAGAAAGAGCGGGCGCAGCGAACCCGTCCCTTGCATGTCTCGCGGAAAAAAACAGGAGGTGCCGGCGATGCTGTCCATACAAAGTGAATTGGTCACGATCCAGGCGGGGCCGGCGCAAATGCACGGCATGCTGGAAATGCCGGCGGATCCGATCGGCATGGTTTTGTTTGCGCACGGCAGCGGCAGCAGCCGCTTGAGCCCGCGCAACAATTACGTCGCCGGCGAACTGCGCGAAGCGCACATGGGCACCTTGCTGCTGGATCTGCTGACGCCGCAGGAAGACCAGAATTACCAGACACGCTTCGATATCGGGTTGCTATCACAGCGCCTGGGCAAGGCTGCCGACTGGCTGCTGCAATATGAAGTTACCCGCTCGCTTCGGCTCGGCTTGTTCGGCGCCAGCACCGGCGCGGCAGCGGCGCTCAGGCTCGCCGCAGCGCGTGCGGACGATATCGTGGCAGTCGTTTCACGCGGCGGCCGGCCCGATATGGCAGGCCGGGAAGCCCTGGAAAAAGTGCGCGCACCGACCATGCTCATCGTCGGCGGGGCGGACCATGCCGTGATTGACTTGAACCATGTCGCCTACGCCTTGCTGCATTGCGAAAAAAGAATCGCGATCGTGCCCGGCGCCACCCATTTGTTTGAAGAGCCGGGAGCATTGCAGGAAGCAGCCGAGATGGCCGCGGCATGGTTCGGGCGGCATTTTCAATGGCGGGAAAGTCACCGCCGGTAATGCCTGTTCATTTGCCGTGAGCCGCATGCAGGGGTTTTTGGATCTCACACATCATGTCTACTTCAGTTCACTCTTCACGTTCTCCGTTAATCGATGCAATTGCTTCGTCCGTCCACATATTGACCGGCTCGACCGATGACCATGATCCTTTGCTGAAATTGATCGGCGACGCGCGCTTCGTGTTGATGGGCGAGGCCACCCACGGCACGCACGAGTTTTATCGCGAACGCGCACGCATTACCCAGCGCCTGATTACTGAAAAGGACTTCGTCGCGGTCGCGGTGGAAGCCGACTGGCCCGACGCATATCGCGTCAATCGCTATGCCCGGGGGCGCAGCGGCGATGCCGGCAGTGAACAGGCGCTGACCGGTTTCAAGCGCTTCCCGACCTGGATGTGGCGCAATACCGATATCGTGTCGTTTGTCGACTGGCTGCGCAGCTATAACGATGCGTTGATGTCGCACGTGCCGGCGATCGGTTTTTACGGGCTCGATCTCTACAGCCTGTTTACGTCGATCGACGAAGTCTTGCGCTACCTGGACAAGGTCGATCCGGAGGCGGCGCGGCATGCGCGCGCCCGCTATGCGTGCTTCGATCATTTCGAGGAAGACAGCCAGCGCTACGGCTATTCGGCCGGCTTCGGCATGTCGCCCTCCTGCGAGGATGGCGTCGTGGCGCAACTGCGCGACTTGAATGCGCGCGCCGCCGATTATTTGCGAAACGACGGGCTCGAAGCGGCGGATGCGCTTTTTTATGCGCAACAAAATGCCCGTCTGGTCGTGAACGCCGAGCACTATTATCGCAACATGTTCCGCGGCCGCATCTCTTCATGGAATTTGCGCGACCGGCATATGGCGGACACGCTGGATGCGCTGGCGCGACACCTGGAAAAGGCCAACGGCAAACCGGCCAAGATCGTGGTCTGGGAACATAACTCGCACGTCGGCGATGCGCGCGCCACCGAGGTTGGCGCGCAGGGCGAATGGAATGTCGGTCAACTGGCGCGCGAGATGTACGGCGACGAAACATTCCTGATCGGCTTTACGACCTACGACGGAACCGTGACCGCGGCCTCGGACTGGGATGCGCCGGCCGAGCGGAAACGGGTTCGCCCGGCCTTGCCCGGCAGCATTGAAGACGCGTTCCATAACACCGGAATACGGCGTTTCATGCTGCCTTTGCGCGGAGAAAACCCGGCGGCGCGAGCGCTGTCGGATAGCAAGCTGGAGCGCGCCATCGGCGTGATCTATCTTCCCGAGAGCGAGCGGCGCAGCCATTATTTTCACGCGAACCTGGCGCGGCAATTCGATGCGGTGCTGCACTTCGATGAGACGCACGCGGTCGAGCCGCTGGAACGCACGGCGCGCTGGAGGACCGGGGAGGCGCCGGAGACGTATCCGTCCGGCATGTAAGGAACGTGCTCCGTCAGCAGCCGGACAATGCATGCGCCCAATCGAGCACATGCACCAGGCGCGGCACCAGAAGTGCGCGGGCACCATGGTAGTTCAGCCAGCGGAATTCGTCATGCTCCGGACGGCCGAGTTGCGGATTGACCGGCAATTCAATTTTTTGCCCGGGGGTCGATGCAAGGTAATAACGCGCCACCTTGCCCCGGCCATACGGTTCGGTTTCAATGAACGTCTGCCCCCATGAAAACTCAAGTTCGGTGATGGAAGTTTCTTCACGTACTTCGCGGCAAGCGGCCGAGATCGGACTCTCTCCCGCTTCGACCATCCCTTTGGGAAAATCCCAGTAGTCATAACAGCGCAACAACAAATAAAGACACCAATGCGATTCCCGGCGAAGCACGACGATTCCTGCGGAAAGGGTTTTCTGTTTCATGCGGTAAGTGAAAGCGAGAAGGGCCAGAGCATTTTGCACGTGCTTTTGTCATGAATCAATACTCGCATCAAATCGGGCTGGCGATCCGTCAGCATAATGAAATCCGAGGAGGGTTCGCATGTTTGTCCATAATGCCGAAATCGCCGCCATCTTCAACCAGATCGCCGACCTGCTTGAGATCAAGGGCGATAGTCCGTTCCGTATCCGCGCCTATCGCAACGCCGCCAGAACCATCGATACGCTGGGAAGCGGCGTGCAAACGATGGTCGAGCAAAAACAGTCTCTGGAAGACTTGCCCGGCATCGGCGCCGACCTGGCCGGCAAGATGGTTGAAATCGTCACTACCGGAACCTGCGCGTTGCGGGAACAGCTGCGGCACGAAATGCCGCCATTCATCCATGAGCTTTTGACGGTGCCGGGTCTGGGTCCGAAGCGCGTCAAGACGCTTTATCAGGAGCGCAATATTCAAACGCTCGATCAACTGTATGGCGCCGCGCGCGATGGCGAAATCAGTCATCTGCCCGGATTCGGCAGGCGTGTCGAACAGCGCATCCTCGACGCGCTTCAGGCGCAGCGATCGAAATCGACGCGTTTCAGGATTTCGACCGCGGTCCAGCTGGTCGAGCCGCTGATCAAACATCTGCAGGCAGTCAAGGAAGTCAAAAGAATCGAGGTTGCCGGAAGCTTTCGACGGCGGCAGGAAACGGTAGGCGACATCGATATCCTGGTCAGCTCGCCCCATCCGGAAAAGGTGGTGCAACGGTTCGTCGGATTCGAGGATATTGCGCAGATCAGGGAGCAGGGCACGACCCGGGCCAGCGTGGTGCTGCGGCAAGGGCTGCAGGTGGATTTACGGGTGGTGGCCGACGTCAGTTTCGGCTCGGCGCTGCATTACTTCACCGGCTCCAGGGCGCATAACATCGCGCTGCGTGCGCTGGCACAGGAGCGGAAGCTGAAGATGAATGAATACGGCATTTTTTCCGGTACGCGGCGGATTGCCGGCGCAACCGAGGAATCGGTGTTCAAGGCGCTGGGCCTGCCCTATATCGAACCGGAGTTGCGCGAGAACCGCGGCGAGTTTGCGGCAGCGCGAGCGGGGCAGTTGCCGGTGCTGGTCGAGTTGTCGGATCTGAAAGGGGACCTGCACGCGCATACCAAAGCCACCGATGGGCGCAACAGCCTGCGCGAAATGGCGCTGGAGGCGAAGCGGCGCGGCTTCAGCTACTTGGGCATTACCGATCATTCGCATCGCCTGACCGTCGCACATGGCCTGGACGCGGAGCAACTGTCACGGCAGATGGACGACATCGACCGATTGAATGCCGAACTGGAAGGCATCACGCTGCTCAAGGGCATCGAAGTCGATATCAACGAAGACGGCACGCTGGATATGCCTGACAGCATCCTGTCGCAACTGGATCTTGTGGTGGGCGCGGTGCACGGCAAATTCGACGTGCCGAGGGAACGGCAGACCGAACGCATTCTGCGCGCGATGGATCATCCGCACTTCACGCTGCTGGCGCACCCGAGCGGCCGCATGATCCTGGAGCGCGAGCCTATCGACGTGGATATGCCGCGCATCATCCGGCATGCGAAACAACGCGGCTGCTTCCTGGAATTGAATGCGCAGCCGGCGCGGCTGGACCTGAACGACACTTACTGCATGATGGCGAAAGACGAAGGCGTAATGGTCAGTGTGAATTCAGACGCGCACAGCGTTTTCGATTTCGACAATCTGCGTTTCGGGATCGGCCAGGCCAGGCGAGGGTGGCTGGAAAAGGGCGACGTGCTGAATGCGCGGGGGATCAGGCAATTGCGGGCTTTGCTGGGTTGAGCCGGGTAGGCGGTACGTATCGCGATGAGGAATCTCAAACGTCTCCGGTTCGGGTGAGGTTTGAGATTCCCCGTTTCATTCGGAATGACGGGTTTGGGGGTTAAACTTTGCCTGGATTCACCAAAGACCTTGTCATTCCGGGAAGCTGCCTAGTACCGCATTCGAAATGACGGCTCGCGGCATTATTGGCCGCGCTCATCCGAAAGTTCATTCAATGAAAATCCAGATCGCCTCGGATCTGCACCTCGAATTCCTGGAAAAACCGTTTCCGGGCTATCGCGTCATCGAACCCGCCAATGCCGATGTGCTGGTGATCGCGGGCGATATCCATCGCACTACAGAGGCGATTGCCGCGTTCGCCGACTGGCCGGTGCCGGTCATTTACGTGCATGGCAACCATGAGGCGTATTTCGAACAATATTCCGATCTCGTCGAAAACATGCGTGCGGCGTCGGCGGGCAGTCAGGTGCATTACCTGGAAAAAGATGAATACGTGTTGCACGGCGTGCGCTTCCTCGGGTGCTGCCTGTGGACCGACTACCGGCTGTACCCGGACGATCCGCTTGCGGCAATGACCGAAGCCGAAGCGAAATTGCGGGACCATGACGCGATCCGTACCGAGCGGGGATACTTCACTGCGCAAGATGCGTTGGACATTCAC
The DNA here is from genome assembly GCA_001770855.1 of Burkholderiales bacterium RIFCSPLOWO2_02_FULL_57_36. Lineage (GTDB taxonomy): Bacteria > Pseudomonadota > Gammaproteobacteria > Burkholderiales > Burkholderiaceae_D > MESE01. The sequence continues at coordinate 8,194 of MESE01000109.1, read as the reverse complement.
CGCGAGTCGCGCGCCTGGCTGGAAATGAAACTGGATCAAGCCTTCGACGGGCCGACTGTGGTCGTCACCCATCACGGTCCGCATCCGGATTCGATTCATCCGCGTTTCGCCGGGATGATCCTGAATGCCGCATTCGTCAGCGATTTGACGCCGTTGATGGGGCAGGCGGATTTGTGGATACACGGGCATGTGCACGATAGCTTCGATTACGAGGTGTCGGGCACGAGGATCATTGCGAATCCGCGCGGATATCCGCTCAACCGCTTGTCGGCGCAATCGATAGAACGGATCGAATGGGAAAATAGCCGGTTCGACCCGCAGTTGGTAGTGCGAGTGGGCAGCGATTGAGGCGCGAGCCCCTATCTGTTGGCCGGCCGGTGTTGTTCCATCGGCGGCGCGGCCGGTACCGGGCTTTCGGTACCGACATCCTGGGTGAGCACCGTGTCGTAGACGTGATAGCTGTTTCCGCCCTGACATTTCGCTTCGTACATTGCCTTGTCGGCATTCATCAGCAACGCCTCCGCATCATTTCCGGCGGCCGGATAAATCGCAATGCCGATGCTGGCGCCGATGTTGAGTTTCTGCCCGCGCACCACGAAGGGCCGGGATAGCGAATGGAGCAGTTTGCGTGCCAGCGCGGAGGCGACCTCCGGATCAGGGAGCTTGGCCAGCAGAACGGCAAATTCGTCGCCGCCAAACCGTGCAACCACATCCGATTGCCGTACCGCGGCGCGCAACCTTTCCGCCACCGCCACCAGCAACTGGTCGCCCATCGGGTGCCCGAACCTGTCGTTAACCGGTTTGAACTGATCGAGATCCACAAATAGCGTCGCGATCATGTGCTGCGTGCGCCTGGCATCCGAAATTGCCTGTTGCTGCAAATCGAGAAAGCTCAAACGGTTGGGCAAACCCGTCAGAACGTCGTGGTACGCAAGATGGTGCTCCCGTTCGCTTTCCTGTTTTCGCTGCGTGATGTCGTGCTGGATCGCGATGAAATGCGTAATCACACCATATTCATTGAACAGCGGCGTGATGATTTCATCCACGGTATACAGCGAACCATCTTTTTTCTGGTCGACGATTTCACCCTGCCAGACATTGCCCGCCAGAATGGTGCGCCACAGTTGGGTATAGAACGCCGCACCGTGTTTTCCGGAATTCAAAATGGCTGGCGTGCATCCGATTACATCCTCCGCCGAAAAGCCGCTGAGCCGGCTGAATGCGTCGTTGATCCAGACGATTTTTCCTGCCTCGTCAGCGATGAAGATTGCATTGGCGACGGATGCCAGCGCTTTGGCCAGCAGGTCTTGTTGAGGATTGCCAGGATTGGACATGGGGGATGCTTGACTCCTCGATTGGCGCCGGTGTGAACCTTGGCGCACACAACGGCTTCCGGTTTGCTCCGGGCCGCTTTCGCAACATCAGGAACAACCGGCCAATATAATCGGATAACTATTTATTGAAAGCGTTTCGTGCTAGCGTCGAATATTTGCGCAATATCAATTCCTGATCAGAATTCGAGCGCCGGGCCGTTGTCAATTATGTGGAGTCTGCGCGGACGTTCAAGCAATCGTACAAAATGATGCATACCTTTTGGCGGTTTTTCTCGTTTGAAACGTCGATGAAATATTTTGCGCACATGCACGCTCGGACGTTGGTAATGGATATTTTCACGAAACCGGCTACGGCAGACCTTTCATGACAAATCAAGACGCGCTGGACAATCAACGCAAGCTGATACGGTCGCTTGCAAGCGTGCTGGAAAAAGACGGCGCGCAGGTTCAATTCTTTGAAACCCATATCTCCTGGGTACTGGTCGCCGAAAGATTCGCCTACAAGTTCAAGAAGGCGGTTCATTTCGATTTTCTCGATTTTTCCACGCTTGAGGCGCGCCGCTTTTACTGTGATGAAGAATTGCGCCTGAATCGACGCCTGGCGCCGAACCTTTATCTGGACGTGATCGCTGTCACAGGCAGCCGGGAAAACCCGTTGATCGACGCGGCCGGCACTCCCATCGAGTATGCAGTCAGGATGCGCACGTTTCCCCAGCAGGCGTTATGGAGCCATAGAATCGGCACGGGAATAATCACCGCAAAAGAGATCGATGCGCTCGCAAGAAAAATCGCGCAATTTCATGGCGATGCCGCAGTCGCGTCCAAGGACAGCGCGTGGGGAACACCCGCAGCGCTGCAGGCGACCGCCGACGATAACCTGGAACTGCTTTCGTCGCTGCTCGGCGCCAGCGATGCGGAAATTTTTGTACGCGATATAAAGTCATGGCAAGCCGTGCAGCAACAGAACCTTGGCAGCGCCTTCGAAAATCGCAAAGCATATGGCATGGTCAGGGAATGCCACGGCGATCTGCATGGCGGCAACATTCTCACCATCAACGATCGGGTCGAAGTATTCGATTGCATCGAATTCAATGAGGGGCTGCGCTGGATCGATGTGATGAACGATATCGCATTCATCACCATGGATCTGCAAACGCAGGGCAAACACGGTCTCGCGGCGCGCTTCCTCAACCGGTATCTTGAGATTAGCGGCGATTACGACGGTCTGGCCGTATTGCGCTATTACCAGACCCAGCGTGCATTGGTCCGATGCAAAGTAGCCCTGCTGCGTGCGCGGCAGTTGCGTGCCGAGGCGCGGGATGCCGCTCCACACGAGGCTCAGGCGGCACGGTATCTGGCATTTTCCGCCGAGAGCATCAAGCCGGCTCCGGCCGCGCTCATCATCATGCACGGCTATTCCGGCAGTGGAAAATCGACTTTCTCCGAATTGCTTGTCGAACTCGCCGGTGCGGTCCGCATACGCTCCGATGTCGAGCGCAAACGGATGCATGGGCTGGCGGCGACATCCCGTGTCGAGGCGGCGCCGGATGCGGGACTCTACGATGCGGCGGCAACGCAATTGACCTACGGCAGATTGTGCATATTGGCGCGCCACGTGATCGAGTCCGGCCTGCCTGTCATCGTCGATGCGGCATTCCTGAAGATGGAGCAGCGCCACCTGTTCGAAGATCTGGCGCATGCGCTGCGGGCGCCATTCTTCATTTTCGAATTACGCGCCGCCGAAGCGGCTTTGAAACAACGCATTACCGTGCGCGCCGAACAGGATCGCGATCCTTCGGATGCGGGGCTGCAGGTCCTCGCACATCAGATCGCGCATCATGACCCACTGTCCGATGAAGAAATGAAACACACAATCGCGGTCGACAGTGAACCCGGCATGGATATGGAGACGGTTCGAAAAATTGCCGATCCGGTTTTGAGGGTGCTGCGGTATGTGCCTGCGCATTCGCACTCTTCCTGAAAAATGTTCGGGAATGGCCGAGCCGTGAATCCCTCAAGCGAACACAAACCCCATGACGGCACCATGCTGGCAATGCTGCTGGATGCGCCGAACCGGCGTTTGCGCAACGCACGCCTGCCGATCCCCGCGCCGCGCGAGCATGAAGTGGTGATCAGGGTGACCGCATGCGGCGTGTGCCGCACGGACTTGCATATCATCGACGGCGACCTGCCTCCCCACAAGCTGCCGCTGACACTTGGACACGAAGTGGTGGGCATCGTGGTCCAGGCCGGCGAACTGGTCGGCGCATTCGAGGCCGGCGAGCGTGTCGGCGTGCCTTGGCTGGGCGGTACCTGCCGGCACTGCGCGTTCTGCGCATCCGGACGGGAAAACCTGTGTGATACGGCGGTATTCACCGGCTATGACCGCGACGGCGGATATGCCGAATATGCGGTGGCCGATTCGCGCTACTGTTTTCGCCTTCCGGACCGGTACGACGATGCGCATGCCGCGCCGCTTCTTTGCGCCGGCCTGATCGGCTATCGAGCCTATGCGATGGCGGGAACCGCACAGCGCATCGGATTGTATGGGTTCGGCGCGGCGGCGCATATCATCGCGCAGGTGGCGCGTGCGCAGGGCAGGGAAGTCTATGCCTTCACACGTCCCGGCGACACGCATTCGCAAGCGTTTGCATTGTCGCTGGGCGCGGCATGGGCAGGAGACTCGGATGCAGCCGCGCCGGCATTGCTCGATGCGGTCATCATCTTTGCACCGAGCGGTGCATTGGTTCCGCGTGCGCTGGCGGCGACGAAAAAAGGGGCGACCGTGGTCTGCGCGGGCATTCACATGAGCGACATTCCAGCGTTTCCCTATTCGCTGTTATGGGGCGAGCGAACAGTGCGGTCGGTTGCCAATCTGACCCGTGCCGACGGCGAAGCGTTCTTCGCAATTGCGGAGCAAGTCGATATCAAAACCGTGCCGGTCATTTTTCCATTGCGAGCCGCCAACGAGGCGCTGGACGCGCTGCGAGCGGGGCGTTTCGACGGTGCCGCGGTACTGGTACCGCGTTGACGACCGACTGCATGGTTTAGGAATGCCGGTCGTTGGGACAAGCTTCGCGGATCGTTTCAACGTCGCAGCCGAGTTCTTGCGGAATCGCGGGCGATGAATCCAGATTACTTTTTTTCGTCTGCCCGGCGCGCCAATCCAAAGGCGATCAGTTCGATGGCTGCACCCAGGATTGCCAGCACAGCGCCGATCCACGAGTTATATGGAGCAAGAAAAAAGAATACCCCGCCAATGACGATCAGGGCTGTTGAAAGAGCGCGCCGGCGGTGCGGATGTTTAATCATGTTCGTTTCCCATGTTTTTTTATGAGCCGGTTTCATCGGGACCAAAGATGCCGAATTGCAAATGATGATCATCAAACGATCGAAAAATCACATATCAAGTTATGCACGTCGTGATTGAATTCGCATTGACGTAACGCATAGCGAGGCGATCAGCAGGCGCTCAATATTATTTATTGACGATCGCGGCGAAGTACGTTCAACGCACGTTCTTCCGTTGTCCAGGCTCGCCGGCGTCGCACAACCGTACTGACGCCAGCGCTTTTTCGCAAAACCCCGTTTTACAAGGATGAGGTTGATTATGGCCAACAATATCAAACGCTTTGATCCATTTGGAGAGATCGCGCGCTTTGAACCATTTCGCAATTTTGAGGATTTTTTCAAGGAATTTCGCATGATGCCGAGCTTGCGCGGTGCCGAGACGGAACCGCGTATCCGCATGGACATGTCGGAAACCGACAAGGCCTACATGGTGAAAGCGGAAATACCCGGTGTAAATAAAGATGACATCAAGGTGTCGATCGAGGGCAACCAGGTTTCCATCAGCGCGGAAGTACGCAAGGAAGAAGAAAAGAAAAGCGGAAGCATGGTGCACAGCGAGCGCTATTACGGCCAGCAGTACCGCAGTTTTACGCTCGCGCAAGAAGTCGACGATGCCAAGGCGGAAGCCAAGTATCACGACGGCATTCTTGAATTGACGCTGCCGAAGAAGCCGGGCAGCGGCGGCAAGCAGCTTACCGTGCATTGAGAGCGGCTGAAAAAATACGCCGCCATTCTGGAAAGAAGAGCAAGGAAAAGCCTCCGCGGCCGATCGCCGACCGCGGTTGATTATTTCGGTCGTTCCGGCTCCGATTGACGGTGGATTTTTCCATCGCCCGCTAGAGTACGTTCCGCCGGGAAATGCCGCGGCGCCAAAGAAAGACACACGAAACCGACCGCTGCAAGGAGCTTTACGATGGACGCGCCCGCCCGGGAATTTATATTGAACATCCTCGACAATGAACACGATCTCACGCTGGCAACCGTGAGGCCAGACGGCTATCCGCAGGCAACCACGGTCAGCTATGTCAATGACGGTTTGACGATCTATATCGGGACCGGCAAGGAGAGCCAGAAAGTCAACAATATCCGGCACAACAATAAGGTGTCGTTGACCGTCAATACCGACTATCAGGATTGGATCCATATCAAGGGTTTGTCGATAGGCGGCAGGGCCGAGATACTGAACGATCCAGATGAAATCGGGCGCGCAACCGAATGCATGCTGAAGCGATTTCCGCAAGTGGCCGACTGGGCGGACGCGGGCCAGCGAAGTGATATCGTGTTCTTGAAAATCCAGCCCCAAGTGGTTTCCATACTGGATTACGAAAAGGGATTCGGGCATACGGATCTGGTGACGGTGTAGCGAGTAATCCGCGCCAGGCAACCAGAAGGGCACCTCAGGGTGCGGCGCACAGACCCTGAGCCTGCCTGGTCTATTCACTTTCGCTCATTCAGCTTGGCCGGCCCGACCCCGGCGCAAACTCAGCTTGCTGCGCCCAGGAGCAGTAACCGGATGATCCACCATGCCACGATAACCAGTTGGACGGTGAAGAAAAAGAAGCGGATCTGAACCGCCATGGAGCGCGTGGAAATCAAATGCGTCATCGTCTGCGCCAGGCGTGCGGCAATGGCCCAGGGCGCGAGAGCATCGGTGATCGGCGCCTGGCCAATAGCCAGCGCGAGCAACAAGATCCCGCCGACGATGGGGAAACTCTCATAACAGTTGGCATGCGCACGCGCCAGCCGATGAGAAAAAGCGGAGACGTCCGAGCCATCCGGTTTGAAGTTGTTAGGCGCGCGGCCCTTGTTGATCACTTCCAAGGTGCGGATGATTCCGATCAGGACAACCAGAACCAGCATTAATGTTATATAGCCGCTGACGGCGACCGCAGATGCACTCATTGCATTTCCTTTTGTTGAGTAATAAGTTGATCGGTATTCTGCCCTATTAACCGCGTCCGGCCAAATGGACTGTCGTACCGCGGAACATGGCGGCCAGGAATCTCAAGCGTGTCCGGCGGGAGCGCTGGTTGAGATTCCTCAGTCTGTTCGGAATGAATAGCGTGCGTGGCGCGGCTTCACAAAAGCGGCTTTTTGGTCTGTCAGCCTTTGCACGAAGATTGATCGCCCGTCATGGCGAGCCGGAACGGTCCCGCACCGTTTGATGCCGATACTTCTTCCGGCCGCTTGGCTATCGCCGTCTCGCTCAAGTTCCGCACAGGACCGCACGGATTCTGCGCCCGAGTTCCTCGACGCTCAAGACATGGGTTTTGAGGTCGCGGCCAATCTCGCCGGCGGCCACCCCCAATAGATAGTCGTGTTCTTCCGGCACCTGTCCATGCCACCGCTTTTTGAACCGGTCTTCCCAATATGTCCCCCAGGCAGCTCCTGTTGCGCCGAACTCCGCGCCCATCATCAGATACCCGACCGCATGGCGTACCTGATTGTCTCTCTCGCTACCCGGCGGCCCGACATAGCGGCGCCGAAAGCCGCCGGCTGTGAATACGACCGAGCGCGGATGCGCGCCGTACACCAGCGGATTGCTCGTGGGCGCCAAAACAGTTCCCATGACTGCCAGGTGTCTTCCATACTGCCATCCGGTTCTTGGCCCCAGTGCATCGGACATCTGCGCGAGCGCCTCGCAAGAGGTCAGGACGCCGGCTAGAACATTCTTCCGGACTGCAAACGCGTATAAACGGAAGGTGTTTTCAAGATTGTACGGGTCCAGCATTTCCTTGGCGCGCGTAACGGCCTGCCGCTCCTTGGCCAGCAACACCTGCCCGCGCTGGTTGAGGCGGTCGAACTTCGGGTTGACTTCGCTCGTTTCGCGGGCTTCGAGCTTTTGCGCCTCCGATATCAGCCATGCATGTTCTTCCAAGCACCAGGCGTACAGGCCGGGGTCGCTGATCTTCGGTTGGCTGCAGCCTTTGGAAACGAAGATTTTTATACGGTTCCCGTGCGCTTCGACGGACTTCCGATACGGAGTGCACACCTTGTCGCGATAATGCTCGGCATCGACGCGCCATTGCTGGAACTCGCCATCGTTGTTCTTGATGTCCGAGACGAAGGTTCCGAACGCGGCGGCGAATGGATCGTTTTCAAGCTTGCCGCGCAGCCCGTCGGCCTCCTGCCAGATCGGATCGATGCTGATTGCGCACGGAACCGCCGCATGCGCATGACCGGCGAGGAGGAATGCGCCGCAGATCGCCATGATCCACCGAGTGCGGCGGATAAAAACAAAGTCGGATGACAGCGTTCTCACGACTAGTGGGTCACCTGGCAACAGAAGCAGCATTGCGTTTAGGAGGGTGTAGGTGGAAAACAAGGCTGCAGTTTCAAGGAACGACCAAAGCCCAGTGCCTTCCTCCGAAAACGCGAGACGATTTTACTTCGTGGATGCTTGCCGGGTGTCGCCCCGGCGGGCGAGGTACTTTCTTTTGCGTCGCCAAAAGCAAGTACCCAAAGAAAAGGCGACCCTACAAAGCGCCCTGCGGGTTCCCACAAAGAGG
>MESE01000108.1 GCA_001770855.1 Burkholderiales bacterium RIFCSPLOWO2_02_FULL_57_36 | reverse complement strand
TGGTCACCCTCAAGAATCTGGCTGTGGCTGCCGTGCCCGCTGCCGAAGCGGTGACCAAGGTTGCTGCCAAGCTGGAAGCACAGTCCGGCGCCTTGGCCAACAAAATCGCAGGCTCCAAAGCCAAGGTCAAAGTTGCAACGGTGAAACGCACTGTGGCAAAAAAGGCAACCCGCGTTGCTAAACCCGTGACCAAAACAGTGACCAAAACAGTGACTAAAACAGCGACCAAAGCTGCTGCCGCAGTGGCACCCGCTGCAGCTGAATAACAGCCTTCACCCCACCCGCACAGCCCTTGGCTGTGCGGAAGTGACCCAAGCGCCCCTGTGCAAACAGTGGGCGCTTTTCTTTGGCCCTAACCTTGTGCGGCCTCACCCAGGCGCCGGGGCGACAGGTATTCTTGAAGGTAGATGTCAAAAGGCATGGTGTCGCCCTGCTCCACTTGGCGCTGGTCTTCCCATGAAGTCTGCGCCAGTTGTTCAAAGCGCTGCTGAGCACTGGGTGCCAGCGGGGCATCCAGCATGGCTTGTTTGGTGCGAATCGATTGCGCACGCACAAAGGCCACGAACGAGCCATCATGGCTTTGCGAGATCTCGCGCAACACCCGTGCCGACGGTGTCGTCTCGGGATGGAGAAGTGCGTGCTCAGCGGCCAGCACGGCATCACCGTAATCCGAACCACCATGGCTGGCGTCCAACTGGCGCGCCACAGGCGCCATGGCGCGCACCAGCTCCAGCCCCCAATCGGTCAGTGTGGCCGTGCTGCTGCCCCGTTCAAGCAACAAGCCGGGTTCGCGCCCACGCTCCGCCACGTTTTGCTGGTTGCGCCCCAGGGCGGCAATTTCTTCCGGCGTGTCGCGCGGGCTCTCGGTCTGCAGGCAGTGCAGCAAGAACACATCTAGAAAACGCATGGTCTGGCTGTTGATACCCACCACCTCGAACGGGTCCAGGTCCATCAACCGGACTTCGACATATTCCACGCCGCGTTCACGCAGCGCATGCAAGGGACGCTCCCCCGGAAAAATCACCCGTTTGGGGCGAATCGTTCCGTAAAATTCGTTTTCGATCTGCAGCAAGCTGGTGGCCAATTGGCGGTATTCACCATCGGCTCCACGCACACCAATGGCTTCGTACGCCGGATAAGGCCGGGTCAAAGCATCGTGCAAGGAGTCGCCATAGCCCTGCAAACAGTTGTAGCTCACGGCCAGCGAAGTCTGCGCATCACTCTGGTAGCCCAGGCGCCCCATCCTCAGCGAAGTGGCGTAGGGCAAATACAAAGTCTGGGGGCTGAGCGACTTCAACTGGTGCTGGCGTCCGGCTACGAAGCTGGCGCACACCGCGGGAGAGGCGCCAAACAGGTACAGCAGCAAAAAGGCGTGACGCCGAAAATTGCGAATCAGCCCAAAATAGTCTTTGCTGGACACATCGGGCAAAGACCAGTTGTAGTGAATTCCCGAAATGGTCTGCATGCGCCGGCCATAGCGGTGGCCCAGGCCCGTGCGGTACACACTTTTGGCGCGCCCCACGTTGGAGGAACCGTACTGCCCAATGGGAATGGCATCGTCCGCAGGCAAACAACTGGGCATGCTGGACACCCACAACATCTCTTCCCCCAAGGCCTGGGTGGTGAACTGCTGCACCTGGGTCAGCTCATCCAGGCAAGACTGCACACCGGCATGCACGCCGGTGATGAGTTCCACCTGCGATTCACTGAAGTCCGTGGTGATGTGCGGGTGTGTCAGCGCAGACCCCAGCGCTGTAGGGTGTGGTGTCATGGCAACCATACCGCTGGGCAGTGCGCGCAAGCTTTCTTTTTCTATTCCCCGGCGAATGCCTTGGAGACGTTCGGGTGTCAACGCACCCAGGGCCTCTGTATTCTTATTCATGCCTGTGAGCCTTAAAATTTTTCATGGGGCGCAAGGTAACACAGGCTGCGCATATTTGCAGGACTGTGCCCTTGACGCAGTCCAAGCCAGATGGCAACCAATTTCCCAATTTCAATAGCCTGCATCCGTCACAATGGCCAACCACATCTGCCCCACCACCCACCAGAGCCCTTTGCCATGGAATTGAATTCCGAAGTTGTCACCTCGGTCCCGCGCCAAGCCGCCACCGTCGTCATGTTGCGCGACACCGCCCACGGGCTGGAGGTTTTCCTGATGAAGCGCCATGGTTTGTCCGATGTGCTGGGCGGTGCCTATGTGTTCCCGGGGGGCAAGTTGGACAACAGTGACGCTTTGCTATCGCCGCCAATGCATTTGGACCAAGACGCCGCCCACTTGCACGCGGCCCTGGGGGAACCTGAAACGGACCTCACCACCGCCACAGGTCTGTATGTCGCCGCGCTGCGTGAGGCCTTTGAAGAGTCCGGCGTGTTATTCACCCAGGACGCCAGTGCCGAGCAGCTGGCTCATGCCGCCCAGATGCAGGCGCAAGGTGTTGCGTTCAACCAGATGCTGCAAAACCTGGGGCTGCGCCTGCAAACCAGTGCGCTACGGCCCTGGTCCCGCTGGATCACGCCGCACCGGCCCTCGGTCACCAACAAGCGATTCGACACGCGATTTTTTGTGGCCGCCGTACCCGAGGGGCAGCACGCACGCCACGACAATTTTGAAACCACAGAAAGCATCTGGCTCAAACCACGCCAAGCACTGGAGCAGTACTGGGACGGACAGATCGAACTGGCGCCGCCACAAATCATGAGCCTGGCCCACTTGGCCCGCCATGCCAGCGTGGACAGCGTGATGGCTGCGGCAAGCCTGGCACCACCACCGCTGATTCTTCCCGAAACTTTTGACGATCAGGGCACGCGGATCATCTGCTACCCCGGCGACCCACTGCACTCCGTAAGCACCCGCGCACTGCCGGGCCCCAGCCGGGTGGTTTACCGCAACCGGCGCTTTGAACCACTGGGCGGGTTCGAAGCGCTGTTTGAATAAGGGTGGTGCGAACGACCTGCCATGTGCAAGGGCTCAGCTTGCCTTTGGAATCAACATCCACCCGGTTGGGCACAACGCCCTATACAACCGCATCACCAGTCTATAAAGCCGCTTTATTCCAGGCACCCGCTCGCATTCAGTGACAGTGCCGATCACGATTCCGAGAGATTCTTCTTGCATAACCTGTCCTCATAGTTGTGCCTTGGCTACGGCAGCGACCAGTTTCCACCAGACCAGGGCCCAGACGGCGGTGAACAAGACCCAACCGAGCATCGAGGGTGCCGCCCACCCCCCGGACGGGCTGGCCTGGAAGACGGGCAGCCCGATAGCATTGAAAAGCCAGAGAGGGACGTAGATCGTTCCGGCGACTGCGGCTGCAATCTTGTCGGGGAGCGCACCCGCAAACGCGGCGAACGCCACGTGGGTACACAACAGGCCTGAGGCTATGGCGTATCGCAATGGGTGGTTTCGAGGGTTAACGTAAAAATGACCGGACCACCAACACGAGCGGCGAAGCCGCCTCCTGCTGTTGTGGGTCCGTGTCGATTGACAAGTTAGAAGGCACGCCAGCCCAGGCCGAGTGAATTGCGAGCTGCGCCGGAAGATCTGCGATAAACGCGCATGAGGCAAGCAGCAGTTGCCGGAAACTGAGCCTTCGACCGATGTGCATCCGTTTTGCCTGATTTGTTAGAGGGGATTTGGCGATGGCTCGCGGTCTCAGCTACTACCCTTGCTCACCGAGGCAGCAAGGCGCGCAAGAACCCAATATATTGGAAACGCGAAAACGGGATAGGCCACATAGGACAGGTCGGTGTCACCACCGGAAACACAGAGCTTTGCAGAAACACAGCCGGCGATTCCGATGTTCACCAAGATGAACAGAGCCGCCACAACCGCGAAGGCAATTGCCAATCCGCCGCCCCAGCCGCATTTCGAACGCTTTCCTGCGATCCATGCGCCCCAAACTCCCGCGAGGAGAATCGCCAACGTGAGCAACAGCTTGGTGTTCATGCCTTCTAACGTCGGCCGTGAGTGGACCACCACGGCGCACTCAACATTGAAGAATGGCGACCAAGCTGGCCGCCGTTGTGGGTCCAATCCACGAACCTGTTAGATTGCGGCACCATTCAATAACTCCTCTGCTTCTGCAATAGCTTCTGTGTCATGTAAGTTCCGAGCAGCCTGTATCGCTTCCAACAGAATGCCCCTTGCCTCTTCAATTTCCCCGAGCCCTATCAAGCTCGAAGCCAGTCCGATTTGCTTTGTGTGAAGCGGCTCACCCGGGAAATAAGCGCACTGCTCAATTGCTGCACGATACAACGAGGCTGACTCGATAGGATCATCTGTGAAATCGGCCAGCGTTTCGGAGACGAAAGGGTCTGGAGTGCGAGACGCCATTTGCAACGAATGCAACTGCCGCAAACGAACGAAGGCGTCTTCCTGCGCATCCGCGTCCCCTCGCTCAAACGCGTCAACAAGCTCAGTGGAAAGACCAAAGACTTCAGAGTACAGCGGTTCCGGCACTTTGCGCATAGCAAGCTAACGTCGAAGCTGCCCGGCACGCAGCATGGGCCGCAAAACGGCCATCTGATGCTGCGTGTCCGTGCCGAGCAAAATGTTAAGTCTCATTGACCGCGTGCCTCAAACTCATCGACCAAGGCGTACCACTCTCGAAGCTCTTGCTCCCGCTGTGCATTGCCTTCTAGTACATCCACCTGGTGGCGTGCCAAGTAGAACTCACTTTCACCGCGTATCCGTCCCCGCACCTTGATCTTCTCCAGCCGCGCCTGCTCCTTTTCAGTGAACTCCGGGTAATGTGTAGTGACCGCAAGGTCGAGCGCCTTTGCAGCCTGCATCCTCATTGCTGGTGGCAACGATTTCAACAGCATGGGGGTCTCTCGCAAACCCTGCTCCATCCCTGTTGCAAGCGCAGACCTCGGGTGTTCGCCGGTAGGCTCTGCGTACATCGGTCGAATTTTCTTCCAACTCTCGCACAACTGCAGAGCTCGCTCGTCCTCTACGTTCGCGAGAGCACTATGCAGGTCGTCATACAGCGCGACCAATTTCGAGAGCTTGTCAGTGCGTGCCATTTTGAGACTTAACGTCGGCCGTGAATGGGCTGCAACGGCGCTCTCAGCATTGAAGAATGACGACCATGCTGGCCGCCGTTGTGGGTCCATTCGACGAACCCGTTAAGCGTCAGCGTCTTAGAAGACACCGGCTTCTCCTCGCTCGAAGGCCTTCCTCCACTGGCGATAGCCAACGAGTTCTGACTCCAAGACTTGGCTGCTACCAACGAGTGTTTGTCCCTCTGCTGCGCCAGGAGTGCGATTAGGGGTGTGGCCAAGCTTGACCTTCCACTTGCCGGCCCTGGCAGCAGCGCTTGCCCCTTCGATGGAGTTGAACTCGTCTTCACCATAGGCGGCGCTGACGATCAAGAGGTGGTCATCCTCGGTGGCGACGAAGCGTTGGCCTTGAATGTTAATTGCCGAACCCTTCTTGAAATCAAACCGGTCAATCTTGAGTATCTTGTTGACAGAGAACTTCCCGTCGCTTCGCTTGCTGACGAGAAGGTCTCCCTCTTTGAATTGGAAGGTCTTGTACTCGGGAGGAAAGAAGTTACCTGCAAGAACGGCCATAGGGAGTAGGAATAGAACAACGCAGAGGAGACGACGCATAGGGATTTCTGACGCTTAACGTAAAAATGACCGGACCACCAACACAAGCGGCGAAGCCGCCTCCTGCTGTTGTGGGTCCGTGTCGATTGGCATGTTAAGTGGCATGTCAGAGCACGTGGAGATCATCGACTTCAACCTCATACTCCCCGCGTGCAAACTCTCTCACAGTCAATTCAAGTGAGAGATCTGAGCGGCCTTCCTCCTCCGTATACATCGGGACGACGACGGACCAACTGCGCCCGCCTTCAGCTTTAGCTTCAATGAAGTCCACCAGGTCGTAGTTCGGAGGCAAGACCAAGTGGCGTCCGTAATTCCCAACCGCAGCCTCCAGCTCCGCCGCACTCACGCGGGAGGCAGGTGCTTGCAGCAATACTTGCGTGTAGTTTCCGGTGACGAGGTGACCGACAATTTCGGTGACTACATGCAACAGTGGGGCGCTCGTGGTCTTCATGCAATTTAACGTTTGCCTCTCGATTGAAGGGTTAGGCCTGCGCGTATGGAGCACTGCCTTCATTTCAGAGCTTTCCTTCCCTCGTTTTCAACAATGCTCACAAGTTCGGCGAAGCGCTTGTTTTCGTAATGGAGAGGAGCTACGAAGGTCTTCGCTTCCGCCCATGAGAGGGCTCGCACAGCTTGCTTGCTATTCACGCTTTCGAGGTAGATGACTGGTGGATGATGGCTTTCGGTTGCCGACACTTCGAACGCTCTCGTTTGCAGAAAGAACTCGTACCAGTTCCCATCGTCAGAGTCGAAGCAGAATCCATACGATCCTCCGTCGCGGTAGATATCGGCGTCCCAGATTTTCACAACTCGCGGCAAGCTATTTCTCCCTCTCGCAGGCCTACGAATGTACTTCGCAAAGCCTGCAAATTACTCTGCTCGCCGCGTATTAATCTGGCCATGAAAATCTCCAAAAGATGGCTTGCACATTGGTTTTCAGCTCGCAACACTGGATGAACGTCCAGTTATAAAATCGCCCATGAAACCCCGCAACCCGCCGCTACAGGCTACCCGCTTGCTGGACCAAGTTCGTGAGCGGATTCGGTATCTGCATTACAGCTTAAGCACCGAGAAAGTTTACTTGTATTGGATTCGGTTTTTCATTCGCTGGCATGGGCGTGGGGGCCAAATGCGGCATCCGCAAGAGATGGGCGCGCCAGAGGTGGAGGTTTTTCTCACCACGCTGGCCACCGAACGCCGCGTGTCCACCTCGACCCATAACCAGGCGCTGAGCGCTTTACTATTTTTTATACCGAGAGGTTTTGAGCACGGATTTTCCGTGGATGGACGGAATCAATCGGCCTGCAAGCAAGCGCCGCATACCCAGCGTGTTAACCAGGGATGAGGTGGCAGGCGTGCTGGCGCAAATGGACGGCATCACTGCCCTGCTTGCGCGCTTGCTCTATGGCACAGGCATGCGCCTGATGGAGGGAATTCGGCTTCGCATCAAGGACGTGGACTTTGACCGGCACGTCATCATTGTTCGTGAAGCCAAGGGCGGCAAAGACAGGGTGGTAATGTTGCCACGCTCACTTGCTCCAGCCTTGCGTTTGCAAATGTTGGCAGCACGCGCACAGTGGGAGGCTGACCGCCAAAACCAGCGCCGTGGAGTCGAAACGCCTTATGCCTTGGAACAGAAGTATCCGAAGATTGGTCAAACATGGGGGTGGTTCTGGATGTTTCCATCCCCAACGCTGTCCGATGTTTCCACCACCATGATTTACACCCATGTACTCAAAGTGGCGGCGGGCGGCACGGCCAGCCCCTTGGATGCGTTGGGTACGATTACATCCTGACTCTACAAACGAAATGAGACCCTAGCCCCCTACAGGGACTTCCCCCAAAGGCAAGCGACGGTTCTGTTTTTTCATTGATGACGGTATTTCTGGCATTCGCGTGAATTGAAGC
>MESE01000107.1 GCA_001770855.1 Burkholderiales bacterium RIFCSPLOWO2_02_FULL_57_36 | reverse complement strand
GGCCCGCCACGTAGTACTCGGCCGCATCGGTGGTTCGGCTCATGATGCCGATACCGGCATACAAACCAATCGTGGCCAGCAGGAAAATCAGTCCGATCCACTGACGGGACAGGCCCATCTGTTCAAGGACTGCCAGCACCACCACGAAGGCCAGGAAACCACCGGTGTACCAGGTGTAGACCTTGTTCAGGCCGGCCCTGAACGCGGCCTTGGAGGCAGCGTTGGTCACGCCGCCGCTATCGGAGCCAAATATTCCAGCCATGATTATTCCTCGCTTTCTTCAACGCCATGCTCGATGTCGAGCTGGCCCATGTAGCGGGCATAAAAACCGATGATCGCCACATAAATTACCAAGGAACCTTGCGCTCCCATCCAGAAGCTAAAGGGCCAGCCAAAAAAATTGAAGCTCAATTCGCGCGCGTAATAACTCACGACGAACGTCACGACGAACCAGATCACCAGCAGGATTGCCGTGATATTGAGGTTCTTGCGCCAGTAACGGCGATGCTTGTCAGTCAACTGCATAACACTTGCCTCCATCAACAACACCCTTGCGGGCACATCACGATCACCACCTGTCCCCAAGCGTGGCCTGCAAGCCGGATCGCGTCTTTTGGCTGGGCTGAAACCCCGGCCATCCCATACCCACCCCGTTGGTTTGCAATTCAGGAGGACTGAGCCACGCTCAGTCCTGTCTCGCGCTCCAGTTGGGCGGCCACTTTAGGCTCAAACCGTTTGAGGTGGCGAATGACCTTCACCGCCTCATCAGGGTCTTGCCTGTCTACATGAACCCGTGCGAGCTGATACCAGCCGAAAGGACTCATGGGTTGCAGTTCTGTGTTTCTCTTCAGCGCCTGCACCGCTTCGTCAAAGCGGCGCTCGCGAATCAGCACCAGCGCCAGGCCATACCAGGCGCGATCCATCTTGGGTTCCACGTCCAGCGCACGTCGAAATGCCGGCTCCGCCTCGGCATGACGCCCGGTGTCTTCGAGCATGTAGGCCAGGTTGAACCAGGCCGCAGCATTGTCCGGGTGGAGGATCGTCAGTTGTTGCAGCGCGTCGATGGCGCCGTGCTTGTCGCCTTCCTGGGCCAGCACATGGGCACGGCTTGCCAGCGCGTACCGCTCGCCGGGCCGCAAGACCCGCATCTGGTCGAACTTGACCAGCGCCGCTTGCCGCCGCCCGAACACCAGCAGAACCAGCGCCTGCAGCTTGAGATACCAGTAGCCCAGGAACGCGCTCATTTGCACAACGCCACGCCAATGTCCAGGCACGTGCGGATTTTCAGCACGGTCGCGCCCATCCACACAAACAGCAGCAGCAAAA
>MESE01000106.1 GCA_001770855.1 Burkholderiales bacterium RIFCSPLOWO2_02_FULL_57_36 | reverse complement strand
ATCGCCACAACGGGAAGCGAAACGAACTCGCTACGCTCAAAAATGTTTCGCTTCTTAATCCGTTGTGGCGATCCCCTTTGTGGCGCTTTGCCAAGGGTTGAACGTCAACACCAACATCAACGTCAACATCAGGTCGGCGGACCACGCAATTGACTTCATGGGATGAACGCTGAAGAACCGGTGTTTGTTTTTGACGTGCCCCCGCTTGAGACGCTGCCGCTGAAGTGCCTGTTGAAACGGAAAAGAAACGAAATATGTCTGAGCGCAGCGAGTTCATTTCGTTTCCCGTTTCAGCAGGCACTTCAGCGGGTACCCGCAGGGCAGCGTCTTGCGGTCGCCTTTCTTTGCTTACTTTCTTTGGCGAAGCAAAGAAAGTGAGTAGCCGCCGGGCTACCCCCGGCACGCCACCACGAAGGACAATCCGTCTTGCGTTTTCGAAGGGAATACGGCGAGAGGCGCTACGCTTATCCACCCGTATTTTTTTCCATCTCAATGCCGATTTCATTGCCAAGTGACCCGCTAGTAGACTGTAACAGCCGATTTGGAAGGGAAAGGCGCATGTGCGGCGTGCAGGGCAAGGCGCAAAGCGCAGCGATAGCGAGCTATCGCGAGCATTTGCAACGCTGCCATGCGCACCGCACATGCGACAGGCACTTTCGAATTGGTTGTTACAGTCCACTAGTGCCCTCCGCTCACGGCGATCCCCCACTGGCCCTCGAACGCGACCAGGCAATGCCGGCACCAGTTGCGTGAGTACGCCTTGTTTCCGCGCGTGTGGAACTCGATCTGCGGAATGAGCTGGTCGGCTTGCTCAGAGGTCAGGCGGGGATAGAGAGACACATGCCGGCATGCGATGAGCCCCGTATCGGGACTGAAGGCCCGCTTGTCGCGGGCCAGCAGTGTTTGTTCCGCATCGAGCAGGGGCGTGAGCGCGGCCAGGTCGGCCGGCGTGATCCGTTTGATGACTGCATCGACGGCCAGCATGACCGCACGGGCAGCCTCCAGATTGTCCCGCAGCCATACGCCGGGCGTGAAGATGGATGAAGGTCCCGCAGACGATGCGGCGACCGCCTGCTGCGCCGCCGCTACCGTGTCGCGATGCGGGTCGAGAAGGCCTGGCTGTGTTGTGTCAATGCGCCGCAACAGCTTCAGTAGCGCGTTGGTCAGGCGGCGCTGCTTCACTGCCTTGACAAGACGGCTGAGCCAGACGAAGCCGATCGCAAGCAAGACGATACTGAGCCACCACTCCATATTCATGCTCCTTCAATGACGGATGCCGGACCCGGGATTCGGCCCGCCTTCATGGTATATCGAACCCGCGGCTGCCAAGCGCCTTGAGCTGTTCCATTGCGCCGTTGAGCGCGCGAGAACGAATCTCGGTCTTTTTGAATTTTGTCAGCAGCATCGTGTCTATCTTTTCCGCATAGGCGGCGCATAATTTGAGCTGGCGATAGGCCAGGCCCAGTGTGGCATTCAGCAGGTTGATCCTGGTTTCCAAAGAATCGCGAATATCTTTTAACTTTGCCGCACCTTCAGCCATGGATTTGTCACCGGCTGCTTTTTCCGCATTCAGGCTTTTGTACTCCGCATCGGAAACGGCCTTGCGCTTCGTTAATTGCGCCAGCGTTCCCATATCCTGCTGGTTGCGAGGCAGGGCGTTGAACGCCAGTATTTCGGCCGTCAACGGTGCGACGACGGCTTCATACTTGGCAAGCCGAGTGTCATATTTTTTCTTGATGTTTGCAAACACTGCCTTTTCGGCCTTGTTGGCCGCCTCATAAGCGGCCGCTTCCTTGGCCAGAGCCGCTTCGTCTTTCACCAGGCCGGCGACATCGGTGCCCAATTCACCCAGCGCTATCTCGACGATTGCTTTCGCTTGCCGCAAGCTGTTTTCGGTGCTTGCCTCACCGACGTTCGGCAGGGTCAGAGTGCTCTTCGAGGTTTGCACCTGCTGCGCAAAGGCGGCAGAAGCAACGAGCAGTAAAAAAGGCAGCGTCCAGTTCAGCAATTTCATTTTTCTCTCCCCTGTATAGAACATCAAAAGACTTGCTCCGTTCAAGTGCCGATGGGCGCTGCCTTGGCGTCGGTCTGCGCTTGTGTGCTCATGCGGTACTTCGTTGGCTCTGATCCTGGTTTAGATTCGCTTATTGAGAGCTGCGCAATGGTTGATGTGCGCTATTCTCGTCCCGGTTTTCCCCATCGGATTGAGCGATTGGTTATACGGGTTCCTGCCACAAATGTTCCATCATGGCCGGATAGCTCACTGGCCTAAAGGATGTGAAGCTGATGTCACGCACGTGCGTGAAGCCGGACCATAAAAGACGGCCGCCCTTCAACCAGAGCATGCGGCCCACGCGCGCTTGAATACGTTGCAGCTCCTCGGGCGTGGCTGGACGCAGCGGGCCAACGCTGCCATACAACCGGACGCCCGGAGGCGACGCGAAGCGGCCAATAAAGAGGGAGCGCAGCCAGAAAAACTTATTGGCATTGACAGCCATCAGGCAGACCTGCGGGTTCGCCTCGATGTTTTTGGCCAGGTTGCTGGTGTACTTATCGAAGTAAAAACCTGTCTGGTCGTTTCGCAGGAACACGGTTCCGACAGGCGTTACGTTTGGCATGCCTTCAGGGCTGACCGACGCGATTGCGCAATGCAGCTTTGACGCCTGGCCGCGCTCTACCACACGCTTGATTTCAGCCCAATGTGTTCCGATTTCCATAGTTTCTTCTCCGATCCAATCCTGTGTCGATGCGGCCAATGCAAAGGGCGAAAATTATCCATGCGGCCACAACCGGCAATGCTTCAACAAAGTCTTCAACTCAAAATAGTAGTTACCATGCCTATTGAGAATTTAGTAGATGCTTGACGCGCACTACTCCCATCTCGACCTTCCCCCTGCAAGGGGCAAAATCCCCTCGCCCGGGCAGGGGGAGGGCTAGGGAGGGGGTCGAACGCATCAATACGTGACGCTGTCATTTATTTTCCAAAAGCTCAGTAAGACTATTAGGGGCAATCCGCTGAAAGTTAACGCGACTTTACCTTCGCAGAACGGGCAGTCTCCGTTCTTCAACCGGCATGTCTTCACCGGACCATAAAAAATGGCGGAATCTTTTCTTCACAGTGAGGACATTGCATATATATGTCGAACGACTACGATAACGGACGCTTTTTTGCGTTCCGGTTCATTAACAAGTTGGAGCCAACACCTAAGCGCTGACTTGCGCGCCGTTCCCAATATAGGCCGATGATTCCGCTAGCTCCGACAACTATTAGGGCGGGCCAGACAGGTAGCTCAAACGGAAGCGCGACGAAATAAACAAGTCCGACGATACAGGTACTCCCAATAATGCAGAGCCACATTCGCCCGTGGGAAAAGTCACCAATAAGGGCAGCTAAAACTACTGCGAGATTTCGGATCATGAGAGCATGGTTTTTTTTGGGGAGGTTACGGCCTCGCCGACTAAGGTGACGGGCGCGGCGCGTCCGTGTTGGCCGGCGAATTGGAACGATAGCCGCTCACTCTCGCCACGAACCAACTTCCTAGATAGCCGATAACTGACACCATTGTTCCACCCGTTATCTGAAAGAATAGCCAAGTACCTTGCATAATTTCTCGATCAGAACCGTACTTTTCAGAATAAAGATTGAACACCAAGAAAATTACCCAAGGAGTTGATATCGCAAGCGTCAATGCTTTCTGTTTCGTAAAAGCGCGAGCGCATGCGGCGCCAAATAGGAAGGGGCTTATGATTAGGATTAACCAGATCAGCATAGTAGGCGGCATATCGGTTTGTTCTGTTTTAACGACTAAGGTAACGGGCGCGCCGCTTGGGGCGTGTCCCTCTTGACCGCCATGTTAGGCCAAAACCGTACCCATGCGGCACAGAACAAACCTAGTCCATAAGAAAAAATGAACGTGGTATCAAACCACCACAGTGATAACACCAGGAGCAAGCCGGAAGCACAGAACAATATGGATGCTAAAGGACGTACTGCCGCCTGCTTAAACCAGTAAGCCAGTGCTATAGCTACCGTGATGAACGTAGCCAGGGCAAGCCATGCAAAGAACTGTCGAAGCTCGTAACCTGGGGCGAAGATAAATCGAAGTTGTTCGACCGCCCGATTAACTGGGGATAGAAGCATCCACCACGCGGCAACCTGAAAAGTCCCGATAATGGTGAACTGTGCTGCCGCTAGATGGCGAGGGGTGATATTCATAGGCTTAACGTGTTACAGCCGACAAGCCATGACGCATATCGCCCCGGCGTGCCGTATATTCTGCCACTGCAAATCGATGAAAATCCGTATGCATGTTGAATCTCCGCTAGTAAGCTGCATATTCATACAGGATTGCGCCGACCAATAAAACGGCGTCCTGACGAAAGGGTGTGATCCGTATCCTGCCATGAACAAGTTGCTACAGCAACAAGAAAATTCCTGCTTCGCATCTGTTCCATATCGGCTGAGCACAATGCCCCCGGATCAGCCTGTTTATCGATTTCCCGCCGGATTCGAAGCCTCGATGCGCGTGCCGTTGCTGATCTGATTGCTCGGGTAGCGAACCACCGTATCGCCCGGCGTCAGGCCCGACAGTATCTGCGCCTCATCCTGGTTGCGCTGTCCGACCTTTACTTCGCGTTCTCGCGCATGGCCGTTCTCGACCACAAACACATGCCATGCATCGCCGACCCGAAACAGGCTGCTGCCGGCGACTTTCGTGACCTGATCGGCCGACCAGATCACGATGCGCGCTTCAATCCGGTAGCCGTCGCCCAGCGGACCAAGCGGGTCGATTGGATCGGCGAGCACGTTGACCCGCTGTTCCTCGACGCCCAGCGCGGATACTTTGGTGAACGCCACCGGCTCGACCAGCCGGACCTTCGCTTGCAAGGTCTTGCCGCCGCCCCAGCCTTCAAGAAGCATGATATTGCCGGGCGCGATCTTGACGGCATCGGTGGACAGCACATCGACCACGATCTCGTACTGCGTCGGATCGCCGATCGTCACCAGCGGCGTGCCGGCGCTCACGGTTCGTTCGCTTCTTTCATGCACCCGCAAAACATAACCGTCCACCGGAGACACGAGTTGCACTTGCCGTTTTGTGCCGGCGCCGGGCAGGTCGGCCGCCGACAGCGCGGCCTCGGCGGCTCGCGCATCCGCCAGTGCCGCCTGTTCGCGCGACTTCGCGGCATTCCATTCGGCGCGGGCGGTTGATTCAGCGGTCCTCGCTTTATCGGCGGCTTGCGGCGATACGAAATTGTCCTTGATCAGGCGCTCGATCCGGGCCCGTTCGCTGATCGCGAACTGCAGTTCGGTGTCGGCGCGCCGGACCCGCAAGCCGGCTTCGCGCGCCATCGCCCGGGCCGCCTCCAGGCGCGCGACAGCTTCCTGTCTTTGGCGCATGTCCATCGGCAAAGGTTTGAGGACGGCGACCGTCTGGCCCTTGCGAACCGGATCGCCATCGTGCAATTCGATGCGCTGCAATTCCGCGGCGACCGGCGCGGCGACATTGTATTTGTCATGTACCCGGACCTGTCCCTGGTTGTTGATGGTGACTTGCATCGGACCCTGCGTGACGCGCGCCAGCTCGACCCTGACCGGATCGGGTGAAAACAGGAACCAGAGCAGGGCGGCAACGATCAGGACACCGACGGCGCCCATGCCCCAGCGCCGCGGGATACGTCCGGCGGAACGATGGCGATTGGGCGGCGGGGGCGGGGTGGGGACGGCGTCTGCCATGGGGATTATTCTCTTGTTTTCAGCACTTCAATCAAATCCAGCTTTTGCACTTTGCGCCACACCAGGAAACCGGAAGCGGCCGCGGCGGCCAACACGACGCCGGCCGCCATCATGAAGGTTCGCGTGCTGACGACCAGCGGGATGCGGAACAGTTCCTGACTCAACAGTACCGCAAGCAATGCCGCAAGGCCGTAACCGATGGCGCAGCCGAGCGGGATCGCGGCGAGCGTCAGCAGGCCCTGCTCCCCGAGCAGCATCGCGCCGACTTCGCCTTTGGTAAAACCGAGAATGCGCAGGCTCGCAAGTTCAAGCGCATGTTCCGACAGCGCGATGCGCGCCGAGTTGTAGACGATGCCGACCGCGATGATGCATGCAAATACGATCAGCACAATGGTGTTGATGGTCATGTTTTCCGCGATGGTGGACAGGAAGCTTTGCAGCATCGCTTCGCGCAGGCTGACGCTGCCGACCGCCGGGATGGTCTTCAGGGTCCGGTACAGCGTCGCCTGTTGCTGCGGATCGACCGTGAGAAACGCTCCGTTGACAGTCTCCGGTTCGGACATGAGCTTCGCCAGCGCAGTCATATCCATATAGGCGAAGGCGCCGATCGGTTCGTCGATGATCCGGGTCACCGGCGCGGAAACGGTCTGTCGCCGTCCTTCCAGCAGTTTGATCGTGATCGCATCGCCGATGCGAATGTGGAGTATGTCGGCCAGCATTTCGCTCAACACAATGCCGTCGCGCGGCAGATCGACCGGCCGCTCGGATTCATCCAGCACGACACGCAGCTCCCGCTCCCGGCCCAGTCCGACGATCGCGGTCTTCTTGCCGCGATGTCCGTGTTTCAGCTCGACGGCGACATTGCGGAACGGCTCGACGCGCAGTACGCCGGGCAGCGCCGCGAGGTTGTATGCCACCGAACGATCGCGCACTTCATTGAACGCGACCGTCACATCATCGCGCTGTGCGGTGCGAAATTGCAGCCGGATGATTTCATCCAGCGCATCGAAGGTGAACTGGCCGGTTACCACCAGCGACACCGCCAGCGCCAGGCCGAAAATCGACATCATCGCTTTCAGCGGCCGGCGTTCCAGGTTGCGCAATATTATGCGCACCGGCAGCGGCATGTAGCGCTGCAGGCCGAGCCGTTCCAGCGGTCCGGGCCTGAAATGCGCCGGCGACTCGGGGCGCATCGCTTCCGCCGGCGCCAGCGCCAGCACCCGCATCACCGCGATGACGGCGCCGACCAGAGCGGAAATCGCCGCAATCAACAGTGAGGCGACGATCGAAAACCCGGAAAGCGAAAATTCCAGTTCCGGGAAATGATAAAAGTCCGTATACAGCTGCGCCAGGCCTCGGCCAAGCCAGGTGCCCAGCGCGATGCCGACGACGCCGCCGGCCATCACGGTCAGCAATGCGAATTTCAGGTAGTGCATGCCGACCTCGAACTTGCTGTAGCCGAAGCTCTTGAACAGCGCGATCTGCGCGCGCTGCAGCGCCGTGATCCGCAGCAGCACGTTGTGGATCAGGAAGGCGACCACGCCAAGAAAGATCGCCGGCAGCACCGTGGCGCTGACGCGGCTGCTCGCCAGTTCGTTGTTCAGGAAGTTGTGCGAAATCTGGTCCTTGCGGCCGTATGCGCCCAGTGTGCCGTAAGGCGCGAGTAGTGTGTCGAGCTGCTCGATGACGCGCAACTCGCTGGCGTTCGGTGCGAGAATCACCGACAGGTCGTTGAAGCCGTCGCGAATATTCGTCGCCCCCTCCAGCGCTTCGCGGTCCATCCACATCACGCCGAAGCGCCGGTTGTCCGGAAAACTGTTGCCTTTGATTTCGCTGACGTATTCAGGCGAAATCGCAATGCCGACGATGCGCAGCCGTTCCTTGCGGCCATTGATGATCGCATGCAGGCTGTCGCCGGGGCGAAGCTTGTTCGCTTGCGAAAAAGCTTCGCTGACCAGCACTTCATTGCTGCTGCCGGGTTCCGGCATGCGCCCGGTGCGAAGATGTACCCGGTTCAGGCCGCTGCCGGGGCGCTCGGGCAGCGACACCAGCCGCCCGCTTGCGGGTTCTTCCAGCCCCGGTACATCCAATGATGCATCGAACACCACGCGTCCATCCACTTCGTTGACGCCCGAAATGCCGCGAACCCGCTCCAGCAGCGACAGCGGCGCGCGCTTTACATTGGCGAACACGTCGGCGAAGTGGTACTGCTCGTAATAGCTTGCCTGCGTCGTCAGCAGCGCCTCGTAAGCGCCGCGCATCGTGACAAAGGTGGCGATGCCGCACATGGCGACCAGCGCGATCGCCAAGGCCTGGCCGCGCATGCGCCACATGTCGCGCATCAGTTTTCGATCCAGCGGGTGCAGGGCGCGCAACAGGTTCACCACGTCATCTCCTCCGGCGACAGGCGGGTTGCATTGGTATCGATGTGGGTAATCTGCCCGCTGCTGATGTAGATCACGCGATGCGCCATGCCGGCAATCGCCGCGTTATGCGTGATGATCGCGGTGGTGGTGCCGAATTCGCGGTTGATGCGTTCCAGTGCGCCCAGCACCAGCTTGCCGGTGCGGATATCCAGCGCGCCGGTCGGTTCGTCGCACAGCAGGATGTCGGGCCGCTTGGCGATGGCGCGGGCGATGGCGACGCGCTGCTGTTCGCCGCCGGACATTTGCGCCGGGAAATGATGAATCCGTTCGCCCAGGCCGACCACCTTCAACGCTTCGACCGGGTCCATCGGATCCTCGCTGATTTCGGTGACCAATTGCACATTTTCCAGTGCGGTAAGACTCGGAATCAGGTTGTAGAACTGGAAGACAAAGCCGACATGTTCACGCCGGAACCGCGTCAGCGCGGCATCGTCGGCATCGGTGAGATCGTGATCGAGGTAATGCAGCGTGCCGCTGGAAGGAGTGTCCAGTCCGCCCAGAATATTGAGCAAGGTGGATTTGCCGCTTCCGGAGGCGCCAAGCAGCACGATGAATTCGCGTTCGTAGAGATCCAGATCGATATTGTTCAGCGCTTGAATCTGCACTTCGCCCATTGTATAAATCTTTGTCACCCCACGCATCGCACAAACAACTTTCCGCTCTGCATCAGGCAGAGCGGCTAAGGAAGCGTCGTGCGGAATTTCTGATATGGGATCGACCTTGGAGTGTTCGCCGCTGGTGTGAAACACCATAGTCGCTTATCTCTTTATGCTTCATTGATATTGATCAAATTCAACTGCATGAACAAACCAGGACGGAATTTTTCCCAGGTGGATGCTGGAATAGAGCGGCAGTCTCGATGCAAGCCCCAACCGTGGTGCCGGAGCCGCGTTACCTGCCTGGGGAAAATATTTGGCAGCGGTTGCGGCCGGCATTCTTGGCTGCATACAGGGCCTGGTCTGCGCGCTTGATGAGATAATCCAGAGTATCGTCGCCCGGCACGATTTCCGCGACGCCCGCGCTGATCGTGGCGCTCAGCTCGCTGTCGCCGGCGATTTCGCGGAACGCCGCAACGTGCCGGCGAATATTTTCGGCGGCGGCAAGCGCCTCATGCGCACCCACGTTCGGAAGCGCCACAATGAATTCCTCGCCGCCATAGCGCGCGAGAACGTCGGCGTGCCGAACGCGTTCCTGCGCAATCGTGGCGACACGTTTCAATATCGTGTCGCCCATTTGATGGCCATACAGATCGTTGATTCGCTTGAAATAGTCGAGATCGAACATAACTATGGAAAAAGGCGTGCCGTACCGCTGAGCCACGGCAAACAGTTGCTTACCCAGTTCAAAAAAATGGCGCCGATTGTTCAACCCGGTTAAATCATCCGTACGCGCGTTGCGTTGTTCTCGCGCCAATACCTGCTGGAGTTCCCGGTTCATTGCATCGGCGGATGCGTTGGCTTTGCGCACATCTTCTTCGGCGCGCTTGCGCAAGGTGATGTCCTGGTTGACGATGACTGCGCCGTTCAGGTTGCCTGCATCGTCGCGCAGCGGTATGGCTGAATTGAGAATGATCTTGCTGCTGCCGTCGAAACATTGAATCCGCACTTCTTCATCGATCGACGTTTCGCCCTTGCTGATCGCGCGTGCCGCAGCCCATTCTTCTGCGGCGATCAGGCGCCCGCTATCCAGCCACCATCCCTTGTATTCGCCGAATTGCTCCGGCCCCACATAACGCGCTCCGGCCCAGATCCTTTGACTGGCTGCATTTCCGTGAACGATCTGTCCGTTCCGGTTCATGATCCATACGCCAACCGGCAAGGCTTCCAGGACGCCGCGCAGCGTGGTTTCGGCGTCGCGGAGTGCGTTTTCAGCAAGCTTGCGTGCGGTGATGTCTGCATGCACGACTGCAAGATAGGTTGCGCCCTGATGGGAGAAGCGCGTTATGTTGGCGATGAACCAGCGCTGTTGATGCGGGGAGTGGCAAGGATACTCGACCGAAAAACTATTCCGTTTTCCTTGCAGCAGCTCGCGCATGCCGTCGAGCGTCATCGCCGCGGTCGGGTCTTTGGCCTGAACTATTGCATTTTCGCAAACCGCCAGATAGCTTGCGCCGACATAAAATGCCTCGTCGTCGCTGCCATTCTCACGAGCAAAGCGTTTCCATTCCTCATTGACCTTCACGATAGTGCCATGGGCATCCAGCACCGCAATCTGTGCATCCAACGAATTCAGTACATCATTCGCAAAAGCCTGCTTCACGCGAGAATTCCTTCCACGCCAAGAGTCTTCGTCCAGCAATCGGGCAGTTTTTTTGCCACCCGGCGCGCTGATCGAGTGCGCCGACATCATCTTCCGGCGCTGCAATCAGGGTAAATAGAAATCATTTTTACCAGCGCCAAACTCGCGGCGCCAATCGCGATTCAGTCATGAATCCCATGCTTGAGGCAGGGCATGAGCCGCAAGAAAAAATCAAGAAATATCGAACGTTGATCAAGGCCGTCGCAGAAAGTTGCATTTCGCGGTTGCCACGAGCGAGGCGGCGGCGCACCTCGCTGCGATACGCTCAAAAAAGCGGAGCAGGGAGGTGCGCCTCTTGATCTGCTCCGCGCCATTGCCTTTTAACCTGCATCGATGCTGCGCTATTGCTTCCTTCCCACAAAGCCACCGATGAAGACCTGGCCGGTGCTGGCGCTTGACATCGAAAAAATACCGCCTACTTCAGTCGGACCTGCGCCGTTGCCGCCGGTCACGACAGGGCCGAAATAACGTCCGCCCACGCCGCCGCTCAAAGCACCGGTACTGGCAACCCCGGTCATGTAGTTGGCGACATTTTCACCGGTCGCACCCATCGGCACGGTCGCGGTAAAGGCTAGCGGCATCGGGGTGGCCCCGGCTTGCGTGTTCTGGATCGCGATCGTCGCGCTCCTGGTCGCGAAATTCACCGTCACGGTGGCGTTGCCGTTGATGAACACCGGATCATCGACCGCATTCGGCGCATGCCAGCCATAGGCAAAACCGGCATAGCTGGCGGCACCGCTGGCCGGCACCGCGGCGGGGTCAGTCACCGCGCCGTAGGCGACGAAGCCGCGCCGGTTCTTGTTGTGTTCTTCCAGCGCTCCCCATTCTCCGATATTGATCGTGTCCTGCGTGATCCACGCAGCCAGGTTGCTGTATGCATAGCTCCAGCCGTCGAACGCGCGGTAGCCTTTCGAACCGGGGAACGGAACGCCGTAGCCGGTGCCGCCCGGCAGCCATGGCGGGCTGCTGCCGGGCAGCGCATCGCCGGAATGGATATCGCCGTCGCCATGCACGCGCCCGGCATCCATCATGTCCGGCGTGTTGCCGCCGCTGCGCCAATCGCCGATGCGCGGCAAGTAATGCAGGCCGGTGGTTTCTATCGTCGGGCAGCTTGGCGAGGGCGGGTTGCAGCGCGACGGTTCGCTGCGCGGAAAATACCGGTTGTTGGCATAGTTGGCCTGGGTGCCGTTCCTGCCTTGGGACGCGTAGTCGAAGAAGCCGAGGTTGGCGCTGGAGGGAAGCGCGCCGAATACCAGCGCGCCGCTTGAGTCGAGCTGGACCCGGCCCTGCGTGGTGGTAAAGGTTTCGATGGTCATCGGCCGCTCGGTCACGCCATCCCATGTCAGGCCAAGGTTACTGAGGATCATCGCCATGCCGCCGATGTTGCCGCCGCCTTCCTTGGAAAGCCGGATTTCCGCCAGCCCGCCCGACGCCGCCGTCAGTCCGAATGCGCCGGTCTGGTCAGGGTTCGGATTCTGCATGTCGCTGGTCGATCTGCCGTAGACCTGCACACCGGAGCGGGTCAATCCCACGCCGTTGTCGATGCGGATCAGGCTCCCGCCGCTGCATTGCCAGCTTGGACCATCCACGCATGACATGGTCATCGACCCGGATGTAACCGGCGGCACGGTACCGGATGGTGGCGTGGTCGATCCTTCGGTCGCGTAATCGCAGACCTTCACGATGCCGAACAGCGGATCGCCGAAGACTTCGTTATTGCAGCCGATCGAGCCGGTGGCGATGCGCGTAACGAATGTTGTATCCCGGCCATAGCGCACCTGCCTGGTCCCGGAGAATGAGCAGATACCGCCTTCGGATGCACATCTGGTCCACGTCAGGTCCGGCGGTGGTGGCGGCGGTTCGGAACCGGAGGTCGCGTACTCGCAAATTTTCACGATGCCAGGCAGCGGATCGCCGAACACCTGGTTATTACAGCCGATCGAATCGGATGCGGTACGAATAGCATAAGTGCCGTTCAGGCCATAGCGCACCTGTGTGGTTCCGGAGAATACGCAGACGCCGCCTTCATTGGCGCATTTGGTCCATGTATCGCCCGGTGGCGGAGGAGGTGGAGGAGGCGGCGGTTCTCCGCCCGGCTCGATGGTCGCGTATTCGCATACCTTGTCTGCGCCAGGAAGCGGATCGCCGAACACCTGGTTGGTACAAGCCACCGAGCCGGTCACCACCCTGGTGGCGTAGGTGCCGTTCAAGCCGTAACGCACTTCGTTTGTTCCGGGCACATTGCATATGCCGTCCTCCACTGCGCATTGGGTCCATGTGATATCCCCGGGAGCAAACAATCTTGGCGTCGGCATTCGGTCGCCTTGAGAGGAGTCGGACACGGTGTCGGTTCCGCCGCCGCAAGCACTCAACACGACTGCTATCGTCAAGGCGACGCCATACCGCACTATGTCCCGGATTCCGCTCACGTTCTATCTCCAAAAGATCGTTCATGATGAGTACAGTAGTTGACAATAATGCATTGATGCGGGGCGACTGTTGACAGGTGTCAAGTGCGAATCAGAGCGGTGAAGAAAAAAGTTTTGGTATATGCGATGCCGTACGAATCGGCTTTCCTGACGGCACTCAAGGAGAGAGGTCTTTCTTGTCAACTATGCTTCGCAATGAAATTCTTGCCGCAGACAATCATTCATGGAAGAGCGGTAGCGCGTTCATCTGCGCTATCTCAATCTTGATCTCTGATTTGCTTTTAACCTGAGTCATTGATAGTTCATGTTTACCGGATAACGATGAAAATTCCTTTACGCATCAACTTTCTCAATATCCCTCCATCCGACGCCATTGAATCCGAAATTCGCAAGCGCGCCGAAAAGCTCGATCAATTCTACGAACACATGATGCACTGCGAAGTGACGGTCGACGTGCCGGGCAAGCATAAAAAGCAGGGACGCCTGTATGACATTCGCATCGACCTGACGGTGCCGGGAGCGGAGATCGCCATTAGCCGCGTGCATCGGAACGAAGATGTTTATGCCGTCATCCGCGATGCGTTTGAAGCGGCAATCAGGAAACTGCAGGACAAGGTTCGTTGCCGGCGAGGCGATGTGAAACTGCACGAAGCGCCGTTGCACGGACGCGTGACGAAATTGCATGAAGACGGACATGGATTCATTGAAACGCCGGACGGCAATGAATTTTATTTTCATCGCGAGAATGTGGCCCATCCTGATTTCGACCAGATCGGCATCGGCGTCGAAGTGCGGTTTCTGGCCGAGCCCGGCAGCGAAGGATTGCAAGCGAAAAGAGTCAGCGCGGGCAGGCACCATCTTCCGCATATGCCGGAGTAATCCGGACGCTACCCAACCTCCATCCCTACACGCTCTGCAGAGAATGAATGATCTGCTCCCGCAGCCAGAGATTGGCCGGATCGGCGTCCACGTTGGCATGCCAGTACAGATGCGCATCGAACGACGGCAGCGCAAGCGGGAACGGCAGAATCTGGTTGCCGAACTGTTCGTTCACGACCCGCGCATAGCGTTCCCGCATCGTCAACAACAGATTGGTTTGACTGACTACCCGGCACGCGGCGAAGTAATGCTGACAGCGCAGACGAACCCGGCGCTGCAGCCCCAGGCGGCTCAACTCGAAGTCCTCCATCCCCGGTCCCTTGCGGCGCGATGTCGCCAGGATGTGATCCTGCTGCAGGTAAGTCTCCAGGTCGAGTGAGCCCCGCACCAACGGATGGTTCTTGTGGACCAGCACCACGGTGGTATCGGTTTCGATCTGGGTATGCAGGACGGCGCTCGACAACGGCAGCAAGACATCGATCGCCAGATCCAGGGTCCCCGCCGCCAGTTCGCTTTCCAGTTCGCGCCGGTCGGTCTGAACGGCGGCGATGTTGACCTGCGGCGCCATTTCAGTGACCCGTTTCATCAGCGGCGGCAACACGTTCGACTCCAATACATCGCGCAAACCCAGGTTGAATTGCTTCTGGCTGGTGGCGGGATCGAAGCGATCGAGCTTGTTGAGCGTGACTTCGAAGCCGCGCAGCGAGTGCCGCACCGGTTCGATGATGCTGCGCGCCAGCGGCGTGGACACCATCGCATGGCCCTGCCGCTCGAACAACGGATCGTCGAACAACAGGCGCAGCCGTCCCAGCGCATGGCTGATCGCCGGTTGCGTCAGGTTCAGTTTCTGGCTGGCGCGGGTCACGCTGCCTTCGTCGTAAATCGTGGCAAAAACGATAAAGAGATTGAGATCGACACGGGATATATGCATGATATTTATTTATGATGATAATAACTATTCATTTGATGGATTCTATCGCACCGTTTAAGCTCCCACAATTCAATCATTCGATTAATCGTCAAGAGTATTGTTATGGGGCAAATTTATCTGGTCCGCCACGGACAAGCATCGTTCGGCAGCGACAATTACGATGAGTTATCGAGCCTTGGCGTCGAGCAGGCGCGCTTGCTGGGTGAATGGTTTGCCAATTGCAGTCAGGGTTTTCATCGCGTGGTCACCGGCGGCATGAAGCGCCACCGCCAGACCGCCGATGCGTGCATGGGCGCGCTGCCCAAGGCGCTGCGGGTGGAAACCGATTGGCAGCGCGATGTGGGTTTCAATGAATACGACCACCATGAAGTGCTGATCCGTCACTGGCCGGAATTCAACGACCCTCTTGCAATAAAAAAATTCCTGGCCGGCAGCGCACACCCGAAACGGGCATTCCAGAAAATTTTCGAAGAAGCGATGGCGCGCTGGGTGGACGGCAAGCACGACGCCGACTACAGCGAACCGTGGCCCGCGTTCCGCGCCCGTTGCGTGACCGCGTTCGAGCGCCTGGTTGAAAGCGCCGGTCCGTCGCAAAATATTGTCGTCTTCACCTCCGGCGGCACCATCGCCACCTTGTGCCAGCATGTGCTCGGCTTGCAGGACCGGCAGGTATGCGAATTGAACTGGACGCTGGTCAACAGCGCCGTCACCAAACTGTTTTACCAGCCGGGCCGCACCACGCTCAGCTACCTCAATAATTTCGCCCATCTGGAATGGCTCGGCGAACAGAACGCGGTCACGTACCGTTAAATGCCTGGCCTTCCACACTCAGTTACCGACTCTTTACAGGAACACCTTTCATGACCACTCCCAATTTGTTTGACCTCACCGGCAAAGTCGCATTGGTGACCGGCGCCAGCCGCGGCATCGGCGAATCGATCGCCAAGACCCTGGCCGCCTACGGCGCCCACGTCATCGTCTCCAGCCGCAAGGCCGAGGCGTGCGAGAGCGTGGTTGCCGCAATTCGCGCCGCCGACGGCAAGGCCGAAGCGCGCGCCTGCCATATCGGCGAAATGGAACAGATCCAGAAACTGTTCGGCGACATCGAAGCGGCGCACGGACGGCTCGATATCCTGGTCAATAACGCTGCCACCAATCCGTACTTCGGCTCGATTCTCGACACCGACCTGAGCGCGTTTCAGAAAACCGTGGACGTCAATATTCGCGGTTATTTTTTCAGCTCGGTGATGGGCGCGAAGCTGATGATCAAGAACGGCGGTGGCAGCATCGTCAATGTGGCGTCGATCAATGCCGTCATCCCGGGCAACCTGCAGGGGATTTATTCAGTGACCAAGGCTGCGGTGGTATCGATGACCAAGGCGTTCGCCATGGAATGCGCTGACTCGGGCGTGCGCGTCAATGCGCTGCTGCCGGGAGCGACCGATACCAAGTTCGCTGCGGCACTGGTGCAGAACAAGGCGGTACTCGACCAGGTCATGACGCACGTACCGATGAAGCGTGTCGCGCATCCCGACGAAATGTCGGGTGCGGTGTTGTATCTGGTGTCGAATGCGTCCAGCTACACCACCGGGACCTGTCTAGCAGTCGATGGCGGGTTCCTGGTCTGCTAAGGAATTAAGGGGAGGGAAGACAATCCCAGCGCAACCGCAAAAAAATCAAGGTTGCGCCTTACCTGGCGTCAGGTGGGGAAGCAGTGGCCAGTCGTCATGCGCGGCTGCTTCCATTTTTTTACAGAATTTTCAGCAGTGCCGGCATACAACCAACGCGCATCGCTCGTGATGCGCCGCAAAGGAGAAACAAATGGACTTCCAATACACCCCTAAAGTACAACAATTGCAAGCGCGCCTGATCGCCTTCATGGATGAACACGTCTATCCGAACGAAGGGCGCTTCCATGCCGAGGTCGAAGCCAACCGCAAAAAAGGCAACGCATGGGTGCCGACCGTCGTGATCGAAGAATTGAAGGAAAAAGCGAAAGCAGCCGGATTGTGGAATCTGTTCCTGCCGGAATCGACGCGCGGCGCCGGCCTGACCAACCTGGAATATGCACCGCTATGCGAAATCATGGGCCGGGTCCAATGGTCGCCTGAAGTGTTCAACTGCTCCGCGCCGGATACCGGCAACATGGAGACGCTGGAGCGTTACGCCAGCGAAGCGCTGAAAGATCAATGGCTCAAGCCGCTGCTGGCCGGCGAGATCCGCTCCTGCTTCGGCATGACCGAGCCGGCCGTTGCGTCATCGGATGCGACCAACATCGAAAGCCGGATTGTGCGTGATGGCGATCACTACGTGATCAACGGCCGCAAATGGTGGTCGTCCGGCGCCAACGATCCGCGCTGCAAGCTATTCATTTTCATGGGCAAGAGCGATCCCGACAACCCGAACCGGCACCAGCAGCAATCGATGATCGTGGTGCCGAGCGATACCCCGGGCGTGACCATCCTGCGCCATCTGCCGGTGTTCGGTTTTGACGATGCGCCGCATGGCCACGCCGAAGTGCTGTTTGAAAACGTGCGCGTGCCGGCTTCCAACATCCTGCTCGGCGAAGGACGCGGCTTTGAAATTGCGCAAGGCCGCCTTGGACCTGGCCGCATTCACCATTGCATGCGTCTGGTCGGCCTGGCTGAACGGGCGCTGGAAAAAATGTGCAAGCGCACCCTGAAGCGGGTTGCTTTCGGCAAGCCGATCGCGGAGCAGACAGTGACGCTGGAACGTATCGCCGAGGCCCGCATCATGATCGACGAGGCACGCTTCCTGGTGCTGAACGCCGCATCGATGATGGATACCGTCGGCAACAAGGTCGCCGCCAAGGAAATCGCGATGATCAAGGTGGCGGCGCCGATCATGGCGTGCCAGGTGATCGACTGGTCGATTCAGGCGCACGGCGGCGGCGGCATGACCGACGAGTTCCTGGCGCATGCATATGCCAGCGCGCGTTCGCTGCGCATTGCGGACGGTCCGGATGAAGTGCACCGCAACCAGATCGGCAAACTGGAACTGGCAAAATACAAGCCAGCCAAACCGGCACGTTGATTATTTGAGGAGTCGGCATGTCTGAATCATTTGCAGGAAAAACAGTACTGGTCACCGGCGGCGCCGGTGGCATCGGGCGCGCCGCCGCACTGGCCTTCGGCAGGGCCGGCGCCAATGTGGTGGTGTCGGATATCACGGTCACCGGCGGTGAAGAAACCGCGCGCATGATCGTGCAAGCCGGCGGCATCGCAATCTTCGTCAAGACCGACGTCACCCGCGCCGCCGATGTTCAGGCATTGGTTGCGCGGGCCGTCGAGACGTACGGCCGGCTCGACTGTGCATTCAACAACGCCGGCATCGAAGAAGAAAGCAAGCCGCTGGCCGGTTGCGAGGAAGCCATGTTCGACCGCATCATGAACGTCAATGTGAAGGGCGCATGGCTGTGCATGAAGTACGAGATCGAGCAGATGCTGAAGCAGGGAGGCGGCGCGATCGTCAATACGGCATCGGTGGCCGGGCTGGTGGGCGCGCCGCTGCAACCGGTGTATGCCGGCAGCAAGCATGCGGTGGTGGGAATGACCAAAACCGCCGCGGCTGAATACGGCCGCGCCGGCATCCGGATCAACAGCGTCTGCCCCGGCGTCATCCGCACCGAGATGCTGGAGCGGGCGCTGGAGCGCGAGCCGAAGCGCGCGAAGGCGATCAAGATCGCGCATCCGATCGGCCGACTCGGCGAGGCGGAAGAAATTTCCGGCGCGGTGTTGTGGCTGTGCTCGGACAGTGCATCGTTCGTGACCGGCCATCAATTGGCGGTGGACGGCGGCCTCACCGCCATATAACACCTTGAAACCCACGTCCCGAGGACGTGGTCATCCGCACCACACCGCCGGCGCTGCCCGGCGAACTGAGTTGACCGGCATCAATCAACTATCTCAAAAGCCTACGCGGCGCAAGGTTTCGTGACATCTTTCCAGAGTCAAGCCTGCAATCCAGTAGCCGGGCAAAAAATCAATTGAAAATATTGGTGCGCAAAACCTCATCTCGCTGGTTTTGCCGTCGTCAATCAACTTGCCGGAGATCACAAAATGCATCATTTCGTGTTTACCAGGACAACGTCTTTTTTTGCAATTCCCATCATTCTTTTCTCTCTGTCCGGCCCCGCCGCCGCGAAAAATATAACAACGGGCAAGCCGGCTTTCCTTGGCGAGATTTCGCTCAGGACCACGGACGGCGTCTCCGACGACCTGCTGACCGCCGGCCTCGGCAAGACTGGTTTGGCAGGCCCATCGCCCGCCATTGCCGACCCGGCGAATCCGACCGCGGCCGAGTTGCGCCGCCTGGCAATCTACAATAATTATCGCGCTCTGGTGGACATCACCGCAGCCGGCGGCTACGGCACGCTATACGGCCCCAACGTCAACCAGGCGGGCATCGCCACCACCAGCGAAGGGCTGATTGCCGGAACCGAGCACATAGCGTATTCCGATGACGGCACCGGCCGCCAGAATGTGACGATGATGGTGCAGGTGCCTGTGACTTTCGATGCTGCCAAGCCGTGTATCGTGACCGGCACATCGAGCGGATCGCGCGGTATCTACGGCGCCATCGGCACTTCGGGCGAGTGGGGCCTGAAGAACGGTTGTGCGGTTGCCTATACCGACAAGGGAACCGGCAACGGCATCCATGACCTGCAAAACAATACGGTCAGTCTGCAGAACGGCGTTCGCGCCGATGCGGCTGCCGCCGGAAGCGCATCGAATTTCACCGCCAACCTGACCGACCCGCAGCGTACTGCATTCAATGCCGCATTCCCGAATCGCTTTGCAGTCAAGCACGCGCACTCCCAGCAAAATCCGGAGAAAGACTGGGGCAAGTGGACGCTGCAATCGGTGGAATTTGCGTTTTATGTGCTCAATCAAAAATTCAACAAGCATTTCAATCCCTCCAACACGATCACCATCGCGTCCAGCGTATCCAATGGCGCCGGCGCGGCACTGGCCGCGGCAGAACAGGACACGCGAGGGTTGATCGGCGGAGTCGCAATTGCCGAGCCCAGCATTGCGCTGGTCCCGAACAACAACCTGACGGTCAAGCGCGGCGCCAAGACAATGGTCGGCACCGGAAAATCCTTGCTGGACTACTTCTCGATTGCCAACCTGTATCAGCCATGCGCGGCGCTGGCATCGCCATCGACCAACGTGTTCCATACAGTCAATGCCACGCTGGCGGAAAACCGTTGCGATGTGCTGAAGGCGAACGGCTTGATCAGCGGCAATTCACCCCAGGAAATGGGGGCGAGCGCCCTGAACGCGCTGTTTGACGCAGGCTATGAGCCGGAAAGTGCGCCGCTGCAGGCTTCGATGTTTGCTTTCGCCACCCCGGCGATTGCCACGACTTACAGTAATACATACGGCCGTTTCAACGTGACCGACAACCTGTGCAACTGGAGTTTTTCCGGTTCGGCTGCCGGCATGCCGTTATCGTTCGGCACCGGCAACGGTATTCCACCGACAGCGGGTATTGCGATCTTCAAGAACAACTCGGTCGGCGGTGCGGCGCCGTTGGCGACTTCGGTTTCGGTCAGCACCGGAAAGGCGGACTATGACATCGACGGCGCATTCTGCGTGCGTGACCTGGTCACCGGCAACAGCCAGAATGCGCAAAGCGTCCAGCAAGGCATGCGCGAAATCGAGCGCAGCGGCAACCTCAATGGCAAGCCCGCGATTATCGTGCATGGCCGATCCGACACCTTGATTCCGGTCGGCTTTACGTCGCGTCCGTATTACGGCTTGAACAAAATGGTGGAAGGTCGCAAGAGCAAGCTCAGGTATATCGAGGTGACCAATGCGCAGCACTTTGAAGCGTTCCTTCCATTCCCGGGCTACGCACAAAACTATCTGCCGCTGCATCGTTACTTCATCCAGGCAATGGACCTGATGTATGCCCACCTGAAATCGCACGCTGCATTGCCGGAAAGCCAGGTGGTTCGCACGATACCTCGCGGCATGAATGGCGGCGTGGTGAACCCGATCAGCAGTGACAACGTGCCGCCGATCGCGATCACGCCGCGCGCGGACGATCGCATCACGTTCTCCAACAATACCGTGACTGTTCCGGACTAAACCGGCTCCGCAATACTGAAAGCACATGAGCGTAATCTCATGTGCTTTTTCTTGGTGTGTCGGATTTTTTCAGGCAAGCTGAAGGACAGCTTGCCTGCGGACGTTGCAGTCAATAGAAAACCGCGAGCCAGACGGTGTCGGTATCGGCACTGGTCGATTCGACGCGATGCCGTGCGCCGGCGGGTATATCGATATACCCGCCTTCGGCAAGGTGAACGGTCTTGTCGCCGTCTTCGAAATGCAGTCTTGCTTCGCCTTTCACCACCATGACCCATTCATTCTCTTTCTGGTCATACCAAAAGCCCGGCTCCGAACAATGTCCGCGCGAGACGATACGTTCGATGCGCACATGCTTCGCATCTACCAGTCGTTCGCTAAACTCGGCGGGAAGAGAGGAGGGAATATGGTCCAGCAGACTGCCCGCCTTCACTTGATCAGACCCTCGGCTTTCAAGGTCTCCCGCACCTTCGGACGATCGCCGACGCGGGCCATGTAAGCTTTCATGTTGGGCCATTTTCCGAGGTCGATCTTGTGGACGTTGGCCCAGTTGAGCACGGTGAAGAGATAGGCGTCAGCCGCGGTAAAGCCGCTGCCGGTCACATACTGTTTATCCTGCAAGAGTTGTTCGAGCACATTGAACCGCCGCTCGATCGTTCCCAGTTGGACCTCCTTCATCTCCGGCGTCATTTTCGGATTGAAGAGGGCGCCGATTTGCTTGTGGATTTCAGTGGCGGCGAAATTCAGCGCGGACATCTGCTCGTAGCGTTCCATCGTTCCGAACCCGGGCACCAGTCCCGACTCGGGCTTTTGGTCGGCCAGGTACTGGCAGATGACACCGACTTCGGTCAGCACGGTGCCGTCGTCGAGTTGAAGCGCGGGCACATAGCCTTTCGCATTGATTTTCCAAAAGTCGGCGCCGTCTTCCGTTTTCTTGTTCGGGATGTCGACCCTGACAAGATCGACGGCAATGCCGGCTTCGCGGGCGACGATGTGCGGCGCCATGGAACAGGCGCCAGGGGAGTAGTAAAGCTTCATGCAGTCTCCGTTGGTTCGATGGGCGGGCACCCATGCTAACAGATCGGGCAAGAGTTGATTTGTGCCGGATTTTTCGGGAGCGATTGAGCGTTCGCATTGATCCGGCACCGATTTTTGCTGTGGCGTCGCCTTGCGGCCCAAATCAACACCTCGCCGTGCATTAACAGGGGTGATGTCCTGCACGGTGCGCGCGTTCCCGAGACTACGTGCCGTGCATCAATGAATGATCCGGCGAATCGAGTGTCACTGATTTCATGCGTTCGGCGGACAGGGCAGCGTTCAACACGGAATGCATGACCTGCTTGTTTATTTCCAGTTCCGATGGACTGCAGTGGCGGTGAAATAGACCTGCCTCCCTCGCTTCCCGAATAGCGGCTGAGAGCATCAGCTCAGTGATCTGCATTGTCATCCTCTTGAATTTGGAGGCAATTCGCCATGTACTACCCATCTGCCATGTAATGAAAGTAAATCAGCAGTCAATATGACTGAATTTCAAAATTTGATTTGTTCGGTACCGTACATAACGAAAAAAAGCTACTGGCGTCTGGCGCGAATGCCGGCCACGCAACAGGGGATGTCGAATGCATGGCTTGCGGCACAAGGACCGATCAGCATACGGGACCAGTGGATGAAGGCGCAGGGCTATCGTTGAAGGAAAGCGTGTGCGGCCTGTTGTTGAGCCGCCAGGTGCGGACCCGCACGCCGGGTGGTGTGGGTGCTGGAGGTAAGAGACCTCCGGCTACCCGATTAGAATCGTTATGTCGGTTCATAATTCAGTCTCGCTTCATACGCGTTGCAATGACGACAGACGAAAATATTTCCGGAATAGCGGCCGTCTGCTCTTTCCTCTGCGCTGAAAAACGTTTCGATTTTTCCGCCACAAATTCTGCAGAAATTGGAGGCGCGCCAAGACGCAATGAACATCCCAAAACCAATTAAGACCAACCCGAAGGCTACGGCAAAAGACATTTGGACATTACTCGTCGCAATTCCATATACTCCTGCTAGGGATGAGCCGAATACTGCAATTACGAACCCGCCAACTCGGAAAAAATAGAACGCCGGCGAGCGCTTAAGAACAGTCGATTCTCGACACTCGGGAAAATCCGTTATCTTTGCCTCGACCATATGATTTCCAGCGTTTACGATAACCAGCGGCGTAGCCGTCAGTGTTCATCAAAATGTTAGGGTTGACTTTCGCCGGCTTCAATTGCGTCACAATCCAATGTGCTCCGCAGGATAGGCCTTTCCGTTATATTTAAGACGGTAGACAACCGGCCTTTTCGGAGATTTTTTGTCATTGTCCACACTCGAAATTGCGGTGATGCGTAAGTCCCTGAATCCGTTCGATACGGTATTGAGAATACTCATCGCGTAGGAAGTCGTTTCAATAACGATCTCACGATCGCCAGAAGCACAGCTCGGACCGCCTTTAATGAACGTCCAAGTTGATAAATAGAGTCCTTCCAGCACTGGTCGTATCGTCTCTCCTTCCCTGACAAAGAGCGTACGAGTAGGGCCGAGTCCGCCGTCTACACAACCTTGACTATAGACCGTAGAGAAGTCGAGTCCAAAAGCCCTTATACCCGGACCAAGATCATAACGTGCAGTATCGAGTCGTAAGCTGCCGGCTCCAATCGTCAAGATAGCGTCTTCGCCAATGACGCCTTTATATGACGCAACTACTTTGGTCTTGGCTGTGTCGACAAGTGAAACGACGAGATGCTTCTGGTATTCCACTTCCGAAGTGTATGCAAAAGAAACAATCATCAACGATTTATCGGACGGCCACCTTTTACACGTACTCGCGATAACGTCATTATTTACATCAGAATGTGAATCGTCGCCAAAATTAATCTCTTTAATCTTTAGATGTTGACTGACCAGCTTTAACGAGGCGTCGGTACAAGGTCCCTGATCCGGATGAGAATCTGCTTGGCCACGCGCAGAGTGGCAAACCAAAATAGAAAAAACGATGATTGAAAAATTTCTAAGCACGCTTATCTTATCCATGAAAACTTAACGCCGCCAACATGCGCAGCTTTGGAGTGAAGGCGAGGCCGCAACGGAAAAGCTGTGGCCGTGATTGGCTTGGTTATGTTGCACTTTTCAATGCCTCCCGTATGAAATCTGCCTTAGCCGCAGTATATGCCTCTCTATCTGACCTAAATTCTGCCGCCCACAACCGCTTATTTTTCTCATACTGTTCTGCTAGTTCAGTATTGGCACGAAGTATGTTCCGGAACGCCAAGCGCCGATCCCATTCCTGACTGCCGTACACCACAAGGTGCAGGTGATGTGTCCGGCGCCCCTCGGTCCATCGCATAAGCCAACGCCGATCAACTAACGAAGCATTGAACTCCATTGACGTTGTATATTTTGCATGGCACAACGGTTCCATTAACTCATCGGCACGCGATATCGAATCTACTCCCGCCAGGATATCGATGATCGGCTTAGCCGAAAGGCCAGGTACTGCTGTGCTTCCAAAGTGCTCAATCGCCAAAAAATCACCTGGAAACAAGCGAAGGAGCCGGTCTCGCTCTTCCTCGAACATTGATGGCCAGTTCGCGTCGTACGGGTAGAGCGCTACCTCCTCCTGAATTGCTCTGTTTAGGGATTCCTCTTCATCCATCACCCACTATCCCTTGCAATATAACGCCTGAATTAAGCCGAGCCGAGAAGCAGCTTCGGCTTGCATGAATTGGTAGCGCCGATTGTCACCGCAGAATCTTCTCCATTGCCTTTCCTTTCGCGAGCTCATCAATCAGCTTGTCTAGATACCGTATTTTTTGCATTAACGGATCTTCTACGTCTTCCACGCGAACACCACACACTACGCCTTTGATAAGCGAAGTATTTGGATGGATGGCGGGTGCTTGAGCAAAAAAGGTTTCAATATCGCTTTGTTGGTCGATCTGTTTCTCTAATCCCGCCTGGGTATAGCCAGTCAACCAGCAGATGATTTGGTCAACTTCTTTTTTCGTGCGACTTTTACGTTCCGCTTTTTGAACATATAGCGGATATACCTTAGAGAATTCTGTAGTGAAAATGCGATGCTTAGGCATCATCATTCCTCCGACGGGTCTAGGATGCAGCGTAGAGTTGAGCGGGCTGCGCGGCTGTTTGCGAAGCTCCACTCGAACGTCGTTAGGCGACTGCACTCGTATGCGCCAGCCTAGCATTTAGGTAGCCGATGAAGATTAAAGCTGCCGCGAATGGGCCAATGAAGAACCACGCGTAATAGTTTCCGGGGCTATGGAGTTCTGAGTAGTAGTGGAATGCGTCCATCGCGACCCCCGCAATACCTGTCGCACAGACCGCTATGGTGAGGAACCGAGCCGCGGCAGTTATGCGTTGGCCGAGCAGGCCGGCTGCCACGCCAGATACACCGGCGAGCATTGCTGCCCAGGAAAACTGACCGAAGAAGAGCTGGCCAAAAAGAAAGCCGCTCGCTCCGAAGAAGATCACATACACTCTTGCGACGTTCAGCAGAAATTTCATTGTTATATTCCTCGATGGCCTAGCTTGTTATAAATCGAAAAACGCTTGTTTAATATCGACCGTTGCGATTTAACAAGGGAACACAAATCCTTGCGAAGGCGCGTCAGTCATGGCTTTCCACCGCTGCGCTGCATGAATATACAAATTTAACAGAATCGACAAACCACGCAAGGAGTTAGGGCTTTTATTAATGCTGAATTTATAACACATCGAGGCCGTGAATGGCCGGTTTGGAGAGGAGCTCACCACGGACCGCTTCTGGCCGGGTGTCGCCTGTCGCTTTCAAAATTGAATGACCGCTTCCGCTGCGTTGCGAACGTTCATCAGGTGCCCTTGACAGGCTTCTTTGGGTCGATTCGAGACATCAGATTTCGCATAAATCCCTGCCTGGTCAAGTCATAACTTGCGGACACAAGGCGAATCGCAGTGCCGCAAAACCGCGCTTCCCTTCAATCGCACC
Organism: Burkholderiales bacterium RIFCSPLOWO2_02_FULL_57_36; assembly: GCA_001770855.1. GTDB lineage: Bacteria > Pseudomonadota > Gammaproteobacteria > Burkholderiales > Burkholderiaceae_D > MESE01. The sequence continues at coordinate 23,367 of MESE01000106.1, read as the reverse complement.
CGAGGGAAAACGCGGTTCCGTCATTCAAAGCTTTGTCTTTCCTGGGCCATCTTCACCAATATCGCGGCCGGTGCAAAATAGCCGCCGAAGCGCTCGGCCAGTTCCCTGGCGCGACTGACGAAGTTGGCGACGCCGTAGGCATTGATGTATTGCAGCGCGCCGCCCTGGAATGGCGCGAAGCCCCAGCCGTAGATGCTGCCGATGTTGGCGTCGGCAACCGTCAGCACGACTTTCTCCTCAACGCATTTGGCTGCTTCATTGGCCTGCGCGAACATCATGCGTTCGATCAGGTCTTTTTGCGGAAGCTGTACCGCCGCAAGTGGAAATGCATCCTGCAAACCGGCCCACAGATGTTTCGGTTCGTTTACCGGATAATTGTAGAAACCCTTGCCGGATTTCTTGCCGCTGCGGTCGAGTCCCATCACCATTTTTTGCAAGCCTGCACTGGCGGGGTGAGGGGTAAACGGTTTTCCTTCGGCCGCGAAATCCTTGCGCGTCTGCTCCAGAATGTGCCAGGACAGCGACAGGCTTACCTCATCGTGCAAGGCCAGCGGCCCGACCGGCATGCCGGCCTGCAATCCGGCCATTTCGATGGCGCGCGGATGCTGCCCTTCCATCAGCAGCTTCAGGCCTTCCATGACATATGTGCCGAACACGCGCGACGTGTAAAAGCCGCGCGCATCGTTGACCACGATCGGAGTTTTCCGGATCTGCTGTACATAATCAAAACTGCGCGCCAACGTTTCCTGGCTGGTCTGTGCGCCGACGATGATTTCAACCAGGGGCATCTTGTCGACCGGCGAGAAAAAATGCAGACCGATAAAATTTGCCGGACGCACGCTCGCTTGCGCCAGCCCGGTGATCGGCAGGGTAGAGGTGTTGGATGCAAAAATCGCTTCCGCCCCGAGCGCCGCCTCGGTCCTTCGCGTGATGTCGGCCTTGATCTCGCGGTCCTCGAATACCGCTTCGATTACCAGGTCGCAGCCGGCAAGATCGTTGATGTCGGTCGTGGTCTTGATCTTCGCCAGAAACGCCTGCTTGCCCTCGGCGGTTTGACGTCCTCGCTTGATCGCCTTGTCGAGCAGCCCGGCGGAATATGCTTTGCCTTTTTCCGCACCTTCGATACTGACATCGAGCAGGACCACATCAATCCCGGCTTTGGCGGAGTCGTAGGCAATGCCCGCGCCCATCATGCCCGCGCCGAGGACGCCGAGTTTCCTGACGGTCGAAGCGGGAAAGCCTGCGGGACGCGATTTGCCCTTGTTGATCGCGTTCAGTTGAAACCACAATGTGCCGATCATGTTCTTTGCCACAGGCGACAGCACGCAGTTGGCAAAGTAGCGCGACTCGATTTCGCAGCCGGTATCGAAGTCGACAATGCCGCCTTCAAATACGCAGCTCATGATATTGGTTGCGACAGGGTAGTTGCCGAAGGTCTTGGCGCTCGCCATCGATGGCGCGATCGACCACAACTGCGCATTCGCCGGGCTCTTGGAGTCGCCGCCCGGCCAGCGGAATTTCTTGTCGTCCCATGGTTGCACCGGCTGTGGATTGGCAAGGCACCAGGCTTTCGCCTTTGCCATCATGTCTTCGCGGTCGCTTGCAAGCTCATGCAGGATGCCTTGCTGTTTTGCTTCGTCCGCGCCGAGTTCCTTGCCTTCCAGAAGCAGAGGCAACGCATTCTGGATTCCGATCAGGCGCGGTAGGCGTTGCGTGCCGCCGCCGCCGGGCAGCAGTCCCAGCTTCACTTCCGGGAAGCCGAACCTGGCTTTGGGCTGGTTGACGGCGATGCGGTAATGGCAGGCCAGCGCCAACTCCAGTCCGCCGCCCAGCGCGGTGCCGTTCAGCGCGGCGGCCACCGGACGGCCGCAGTGCTCCAGGCGGCGCAGGAGCGCCTTGAATTGCTGCGCCATGTCGAATGCCTGCCGCGGCTCGCTGATGCGGGATAGCTTTTCGATGTCGGCGCCGGCCAGGAATTCCTTTTTACCGGACGTGACGACGATGCCGGCGATCGACTTGTCGGCTTCGATTGACGCGATCGCGTCGATGAATGGGACGGTCAATTCGTCATTGAGCACGTTCATCGAACGGCCCGGCATATCGATGGTCAAGGTGACGACGTTGTCGGCATCTTTTTGGAAATGTACGCTCATGGTGTCGGATCCGTCGATGGTTTAGAGTCGTTCGATGATGGTGGCGATGCCCATGCCGCCGCCCACGCAGAGCGAGATCAACGCGGTGGATTGGCCGGTTCGCTCCAGCTCATCGAGCGCGGTGCCGAGGACGATGGCGCCGGTCGCGCCCAATGGATGGCCCATCGCGATGGAGCCGCCGTTGACATTGACGCGCGCCATATCGATATCGAGGTCGCGTGCCGCGCGCATGACGACGGCGGCAAAGGCTTCGTTGATTTCAAACAGATCGATGTCGCCGGCTTTCATGCCGGCTTTGGCCAGCGCCTTGCGCGCCGCCGGCGCGATGCCGGTCAACATGATGGTCGGTTCCGATCCGGTGACCGCGGCGGCGACAATGCGGGCGCGCGGTTTCAGCCCCAGTTTTTCTCCCATTTCCGCACTTCCGATCAGTGTCAGCGCGGCGCCGTCCACGATGCCGGACGAGTTGCCGGCATGGTGCACGTGATTGATCTTTTCGATGGTTGTGTACTTGCGCAGCGCGGTTGCGTCGAAACCCATCTGCCCCGTTTGCGCAAAGGCCGGATTCAGCCCGGCCAGGCTTTCCATGGTGGTCTCGGCACGGATGTATTCATCGTGATCCAGCACCACCATGCCGTTCAGGTCCTTCACCGGAATCAGCGACTTGCCGAAGCGTCCTTCAGCCCTCGCGCGCGCGGCTTTCTTTTGGGACTGCATTGCGAAGTTGTCGACATCGGCTCGGGAAAACCCTTCCAGCGTCGCAATCAGGTCCGCCCCGACGCCTTGCGGTGCGAAGCCGATCATCTGGTTCACGCGCGGGTCCATGAACCAGGCGCCGCCATCCAAACCCATGCTCCAGCGCGACATGCTCTCGACTCCGCCCGCCACCACCAGTTGCTCCTGGCCGGACATGACTTTCATCGCGGCGAGATTGATCGATTCCAGGCCGGACGCGCAGAAGCGCGATTGCGTCACGCCGGGAACCGATTCATCCCATCCGGCATACAGCACGGCAGTGCGCGCAATGTCCGCGCCTTGTTCGCCGACCGGCGTCACGCAACCGAGCACCACGTCATCCACCAAGGATGTATCCAGATGGTTGCGCTGCTGCAGTGCCTGCAGCAAGTTGCCAAGCAAGTGCACCGGCGTCACCTGATGCAGGCGGCCGTCCTTCTTGCCTTTGCCGCGCGGCGTGCGCACGGCGTCGAAAATATAGGCTTCAGTCATGTCTACTCCGGCTTGTTTTACTGTGTAAGGAACTTTGCACCGCGATCTTCGCATTGGGCGATGCGAAGTGATTACCACACTATACGATCGATTCCGTTCCGGTCAATTGGCGTTTTCCTCTAAAAATACTTTTAAATCTTGCAGTAAAGATGATTGCGCGCAGGAATGGAAACGCCGCCCGGGTCAGTCCATCTTATACGGCGGTCATGGCCCGTTCCAGGCGTTGCCTTACCTCGTTCGCCAGTTCTTCAATGCCTGGCTTGTCCACCAGTTGCAAAACGGCATCGGTATTCATGAACTCGACATGCACCGTGCCGCTGCTATCTTCGCGTACGACGACATTGCAAGGCAGCAGCAATCCGATTGACGGATCGATGCCAAGGGCACGATTCGCCAGGGATGGATTGCAGGCGCCGAGAATGCGGTACGGCGGAATGTCCTTATTCAGTTTCTTCTTCAGCGTGGCGGCGACATCGATGTCGCTCAGGATGCCAAACCCCTCGCCCTGCAATGCGCGCGCGACCCGGTCGATTGCGCCGGTGAATGAGAAAGCGACTGTTTTTCCAAAGCCATATTGGGTTGCCATCATGAACTCCATTCAGTAACTGAAAAAAGTGATTGTCTCCGTCGGGTAGCTATACCATGATGTAGTTCCCGCAATGCCAAAATCATCAAGCCCGCAGGCCGGTGCACCCATTGGATTCCCGCTCCATTATCCGGCAACTCCCGGAGGACATCTTCATCTGCGTCATAATGCAACGTAACGAGGTATGCGGATCTGACAAGAAATGAGATCGGCGGCGGGAAGTTGTCATAGGAACAGCAATGACGAGCGCCGCATCAACCATTCGCGTCGGCTGCCGCGCATGAGGCCGGCGCAGGCTTTGTTGAAAATGCGTATTACACGCCGGCGGAAAAAGTATTTCGTGCGACTCGCATCGATAGCATCCGGGTCGATTCACAGGATTGCAGCATGGCAGGGAGATCCGGGACCATGCTTGAATGGAAGAAAATTGCGATGAATCGTTCGACTGAAACTTTAATCGCCGATCCCGGCCTGCGTTTCCTCACGGGTGAAGGGGAAATGAGAAAGCGCATCAGGGAGTTCGACTGGAGCGGCACTGAACTTGGCGATCCTGCCTGCTGGCCGGGCAGTCTGAAGACCGCGATTTCGATCATGCTGGATTGCACCGGACCGGCCTACATTGCATGGGGTCCGCGCTTCATACAACTATACAACGACGCTTACATTCCAATTCTGGGCGAACTCAAACATCCTGCGGCGCTTGGCCTCTCAACCATCGAAACATGGCAGGAAATTTGGGGAGAGATTGTGCACCCTCTATTTCACCGGGTGGTCGCTTCCAGCGAGGCGATCTCAATGGAACACAAGCTGATGCCGATGCTGCGCAACGGTTACCTGGAAGAATGCTACTTCAGCTTTACCTATAGTCCGTTAACGGATGAAGCAGGGAACGTCATCGGCGTGTTCGTCATTCCAAGGGAAACCACTCATGAGTTCGTCAGTAACCGCCGGGCAAATGCGCTGCGCATGCTGGTGCAGAACCTGTCCGATGCGCAAGACATGCGCGGCATCCGTGCCGCATTTGAAAAAACGGTTTCCGAGTGCCCGCAGGATCTTCCGTTCGGGCTCTGGTACGAGCGCCGGCAGGACCGCGCCGGTCTGGATCTTATCGCAGCGGCAGGCATACAGCGCGGATCCGCCCTCAGTCCGGAATTTCTCGATCCGGAGCGTGACAGCTTTTATGCCGGATTGGAAAATGCAGGCAGTCCTGAAATAGCCGACCGCTCCATTGACGATAAGTTGCTCCATTGGTCACATCCGCAACACCACAGCGTAAAACCGCAAACTCTTTTTATCAAGCCGCTACGCTATTCCAATTTGCAGCGCCCGGATGGGTATGTCGTTATCGCGGTAAACCCGATGCGGCCGAATGACGAGGCGGAGAAAGAGTTTCTTCATGCGATTCGATCACGGCTTGAAAGTGCGGTACGCCGCATGAATAAGACCGAGCTTGAAAGGCACGATCGCCTGCATGAGTTTCAGACCGTCATGGCGGCATTGCCCTGTCTGGTATGGATGTCCGACACCTCGAAGGCATGCATTTTCGTTAATCGGACTTGGCTGGAGTTCAGAGGCCGGTCGCTTGAGCAGGAAATCGGCGACGGATGGGCCGAAGGCGTGCATCCCGACGACAGGGGCGAGCGGGATCGATACCTGCGTGCTTTCGACGAGCGCGCCGCCTATACGCTTGAGTACCGCCTGATGCATGCCGATGGCGGTTATCGATGGATGCTGGACGAAGGAACGCCTCGCTACGGCATCAACGGTGAATTTTTAGGATACATCGGCACGTGCATCGACATCACCGAGCGTAAGAAGGCGGAACAGGAAGTCCTGTCCTCGCAGATAGAACTTCGTAACCTTTATGAACGATTGAAGACGGTACGGGAGGAAGAGCGGTGCGCGCTCGCGCGGGAAGTGCACGATCAGCTAGGGCAGATCCTGTCGGCGGCAAAAATCGACATCAAGCTGTTGGAAGACGATTTCAGACTGACGCAAGGAAATCTTTCCCGCGGCGATATTTTGACCGAGCTGCGATCGGCCTGCGACACCATCGAAAAGGCGATTCAGGTGGTCAGGCGGCTGGCGACCGAGCTTCGCCCGCCGGAATTGGAGAGCCAGGGTTTGCGATCCGCAATCGAATGGCACACGCACGATTTCGAACGTCGAACGAAAATTCCGTGCAGCATCGAACTCCCGGCTGACATGCATGAACTGAACGACACGGTCGCGACCGCATTGTTCCGCATATTTCAGGAGGCAATGACCAATGTCCTTCGTCATGCAAAGGCGACGCATGTCTGGGTGACCGTTGAGTGCCGGGTCGGTGAAATACGCCTTCGCGTGCTCGATAACGGCATCGGTATCTTGCCCGAGCGGGCGAGTAGCCCGCACTCGATCGGCCTGAAGGGGATGCGCGAACGAGCGGCGATTGCCGGCGGCAGGGTAGCGGTCGGCACGCTGGGCCGATCAGGTACGCTGGTCACGGCGACGGTGCCGCTGACAAACGATGCCAATTTATTCCAGCACGAAATTGATCCCGATTCCTTCACAGGAGAAAGCGCGTGATTAGAATCCTCATCGCGGACGATCACGAGCTGCTTCGTGAGGGAATCAAAAAAATCATTCGCGCCCACAAGGATATGCGGATCGTCGCCGAAGCCGCCGATCTTGCGCAAGCCATTCAACTTGTCGGGCAACATGTGCCGGACATCGTGATTCTCGATATCAGCCTTCCCGGGCATGATGGCCTGGAGGGCTTGGCGGAGGTGCGCCAGCGGTTTCCCGCTATTCCCGTTCTTATCCTGAGCATGTATCCGGAAGAGCGTTTTGCGATTCGCGCGCTGAAGACCGGTGCGTCCGGTTACATTACCAAGGCCATGGCAGCCGAGGAATTGATCAAGGCGATAAGAAAGATCATGTCGGGAGGAACCTATGTCAGCTCATCCGTGGCGGAACTTCTGGCATTGAATGTCCGTGAACCGACGCGCATGTCGCCGCACCAGTCGCTGACCGAGCGCGAACTCCAGGTAGTTTCGATGCTTGGCGCCGGCAAGCAAACCAAGCAGATTGCCGCGGAGCTTTCGATCAGCATCAGTTCCGTCAATACCTACCGCGTACGGATTTTTAAAAAAATGGGACTGGCGTCCAACGCGGCGGTGATCCGCTATGCCGTTGAACACGGCCTGGTCGAATAAGCGCCATCAAGACCCGCGAGCGCATTGACGCGCGGCTGGTCATTGCGTTGCGCGACATGGCCCGTCGCGCTTCCGGCCGCGGATGCCGCGGCGCTCCACCCCCTGGCGTTTCGCAACATTCCTGCGGGAAAGCGATGTCCGCCGCGTTTCCACATTAATAACAAATAGCTTGCGCTTGATTCCTGTAGTGAAATATGCGACAGGAAACTGTCAAGGTTATGACATTGATCGTCAGAAAATGGCTGATATTTGCGGTAGGGGATATGCACTATGATCTTCTATGGAGCACTTATTAAGTAGCGCGCTTCGATTGCCTGGCGGAATTGTGAATACGCCGGGTTCCTGTTACTCGATTCGGTGATGCTTAATGGGAAACATGAATGATCCTGATCGAGTTTGAGTGTGGTGGACACCGCTTTGCATTACCGCTCGCATCCACCCGCCGTGTGATTCCAACGGCGCAGCCGACACCGTTGCCCGGCGCACCGGAAATTGTTCTCGGTGTTATTAATCTGGGCGGAGAAGTTGCAATAATCGTCAATTTTTATCGCCGCGTCGGACTGCCTTTTTCGGGCATTGAAGTATCGCAGCAACTGCTGCTGGTCGATATCGCGGGAATCTGCGTCGGTCTTGTCGTAGACCGCGTCGTCGGTATCTTTTCCCATGAGATGAACGACCAGCCAGCCATTCCGGAGCAGTTTGCCGGCGCCGATTTCGTGCAGGCAATACGGCAGCTTGACGATGGCCTTTGCATTATCTGCAATCCGGAAAAATTTCTGCTCGATGACGAAATCATTTCGATCGGTCATGCCTTGGATCAAATAAGCCATGTCGAACACTGACTACATGCTGCCGACCGATCTCGTCGAACAACTGGCGCAACGGATAGAGGCCGGGACCGGGTTGTCTTTCGCCGGCAACAAGACACGCGACTTGAGGTCGGCAGTCCACAGAATGGCTGCGTCGACCGGCATCGAGCACGCCGCCGAATGTGCCGATTGGCTGCTTTCCGGTTCGTGGGATCGCGCGAAAGCAGACCTGTGCGCATCGCATCTCACGGTGGGAGAAACCTATTTTTTCCGGGAACCGCGGGCATTCGGCCTGGTGCGCGACTATGCCCGGGACAAAATCAAAACCTGCGGCGCCGCAAACGCCCGCCTGCGTATCTGGAGTGCCGGCTGCTGCACCGGCGAAGAGCCTTATTCGATTGCGATGGCGCTGAACCAGCACGTGCCGGAACTGGACCCGAGCCAGTTATCGATACTGGGAACGGATATCAATAGCGGCAGTCTGGAAATTGCGCGCGACGGCGTGTATCGTCATTGGTCATTCCGCAATACCGATGCAGCGCTGCAGAAATCAAATTTTTCGGAAGAGGGCGAGGGAAAATTCCGGTTGAGCGACAGAATCAAGGGGCTGGTGAAGTTTTCGGAACTGAATCTGGCCGCACCGGTATACCCGTCCGTTACGACCGACACCCATGCGATGGACATCATATTCTGCCGCAATGTGCTGATGTATTTTTCGAGGGCGCAGGCGTTGATCGTCATCGAGCGCTTCCGGCAATGCCTGGTCAACGGCGGGTGGCTGATTGTCAGTCCAAGCGAAGCGTCGTCCGAGCTTTTCGCCGGTTTTTCCGGCTTGTACTATCCGGACGCCATTTACTTCAAAAAGAAAGATCCGCTGGATGTGCCTATCGTTGCGCAACCAAGAGCGTCAAGCGCCGGCAACGTCGGCGGGCAGGCGGACGACATGCAGCCCGAACGCCGTCGCGCGGCGGCGGCGGCGACGCATCCTCGCGCCAAGCCGGCGCAAACCGCGGCAGCGCCGCGAGGCCTGAACAAAACGATGGAAGATGCTCCGGCATCGCGTGGGTTTTACCATGCAAGAGCATTGGCGGCGATCGAGACCGGCGATCAACCCGGTGCCCAGGAAAATCTCAGGCGGGTGCTGTATCTGCAACCTGATTCGATTATCGGCCATTACCTGATGGGCGTTGTGCGGTTCACGCAGGGCAGGCAGCGGGAAGCAACCAGGCAATTCTCGATCACCATGCGGCTGCTCGCACCGCTGAAAGACGATGGGATCGTGCCGGAATCGGAGGGCTGTTCCGCGGCCTATCTGCGCGTATCGGCGCGCTCGTTTCTGCAGAAGGGTGGTGTATGACGTCGCAACACATGCCGCGTAACGAAGCCGCGAAAACGGATTGGGACGAAATCAATCGCCGGCTCGAACGGGTCCGTCATGCCATAGAAAATCTGACCGAACCCGGTCACGACAGGCAGCAGGAAATACTTCGCGAACGGGCTGTCGGGCTTGCCCGTATTGCTGCGCCCGCCGCGCCGGCATCGCCGATCGAAGAACGCTGCATCGAGGTTCTCGAATTCAAATCGGCCGGCGAGCGCTACGCTTTTGAGACCGTGTATGTAGCCCAGGTCTTTCCGATATGCGCCATTACGCCTATTCCAGGCGTCCCGAATTTTGTTGTCGGCATCATCCCATCCGAGGGAGACGTGTTGTCGGTAATCGATCTGCGATCGCTTCTGGATTTGCCGCTATCCCGCCTGATAGAGCCGACTTCGATCATCGTGCTAAGAAACCAGACCATGGAGTTCGGCATTCTCGCGGAGGAAATATTAGGGATCGAAAGGTTCCCGCTGGAATCCATCGAGCATGAATTGCCGGCATTGAGCAATACGGTCGACACTTATCTGAAGGGCGTAAGTTCTACTCGTACCGCCATTCTGAACGCGGACCAATTGCTGTCCGACTCGCGCCTGATAGTCGAGATCAGTTAACCAATAAGTAATATCTGGAGGATTTATGGCGTTTTTTTCAAATTTCAGTACACGAGGAAAGCTGTTGCTGGGCTTCGGGCTGATGATCATCCTGCTGGCGGGAGTCAGCACCATCGCTTACCGTGATACCGATCGCCTGAAGGCGTCGCAAAAAGCCTTGTTCGAAGAAGATCTGTCGGTTGCGATCAATCTGATGACACTGCGCAACGCCATCAATCGCGACCGCGTCGCGCTGATGTCCCTGGCGCTTTCCAATGCGGCGGAGCAGCCCGGTCTATTGCTAAAGCATGATGAGGAGGCGGCCGCAATTACATCCACCCTGGCCACGCTGGGCACGCATAAGTCGGATGATGCCGTATTGATGCAAAAGCTGAACAGGATTTTCGAAGCGCACCGGGAGTTTTCCACGATTCGCGACCGCGATGCCATTCCCTTGCTGAAAGCCGGAAAACGCAGCGAGGCAAATGCGGTTCTGAACGGATCTTTGCAGGATAAATTCGAGACCCTCAGGGTGACCGCGGATGAATCCGGCGATCATCAGGTCGGCAAGGCCGAAAAGCGCATGCGCGCATCGGAGGATCTCGTCAGGAATGCGCAAACCACACTCATTCTCGCAAACGTGGTCGCGATCGGAATCGGATTGCTGCTGGTTTTCTGGCTGGACCGTATCATCGCGACGCCGCTGAAGCAGGCAACCCTTGTCGCACAGCGCATTGCCACCGGCGATCTCACGGTCAGCGTGCCGCACTCCGCGAATAACGACGAGGTCGGTCAATTGCTGCGGGCGCTGGATGCGATGGTCGCCGCATGGAAGCAGTTAATGACGCAGACCAATAGCGGCATCGCCACGCTCAGTGCCGCGGCAAGCGAGATTCTTGCAGGCACCATGCAATCCTCCGCCGGCGCGACCGAGACCGCGGCAGCCGTCAGCGAAACCACCGCAACGGTCGAGGAAGTCAAGCAAACCGCGCTGCTGGCAAGCCAGAAAGCGCGCACCGTGTCGGATGCGGCGCAAAAGGCCGCGCAAACTGCCGACGCCGGCCGCAAGGCGCTGGATGCCGGCGTTGAAGGAATGGCGAGCATTCAGGAGCAAATGGAATCCATTGCCGAGACCATCGTCCGGCTGAGCGAACGAAGCCAGGCGATCGCGGAGATCATTGCCACGGTCGGCGGTCTGGCCGAGCAATCCAATCTGCTCGCGGTCAATGCGGCGATTGAGGCGGCAAAGGCGGGAGAGCAAGGCAAGGGCTTTGCGGTTGTCGCGCAAGAAGTAAAGGACCTCGCCGATCAATCCAGGCAGGCGACCAAGCAGGTGCGCATCATCCTCAGCGATATTCAAAAGGCGATCAGCGCCACGGTGATGATCGCCGAGCAAGGATCAAGAACCGTCGCCAGCGGCGTCGTGCAAACCACCGAAGCCGGTGATGCGATCAGAATCCTCGCCGAAAGCATCGCGGATTCCGCGCAGGCGGCAGCGCAAATTGCCGCAACCAGCCAGCAGCAACTGGCCGGGATGGATCAGGTTGCCATGGCCATGGAAAACATCAAGCAGGTGAGCGCTGAAAATGCCGCCGGCTCGAAACAATCGGCGGCATCCGCGCAAAATCTGCATGAGCTGGGGCAAAAACTCAAGCAAATGAGCGAGCGCTTCAAGCTCTAGGCGGCGCCATGGCGGATCAAAGCAAGGATTTCCTGACAAAACTCTATGCCACATTCCGCATCGAGGCACAGGAGCATTTACAGGAAATCGTCTCGACCATCGTTCTGCTGGAGCAGCAAAGCGGCAATGCGCGAAAAGACCTGGTCGAACGCCTGCTGAAAAGGCTCCACACGCTGAAAGGCGCCGCGCGGGCGGTCAACCTGGTGGATCTGGAAGCGCTTTGTCACGCCATGGAAAGCATATTTTCGGCAATGGGCAAGTCAAACCGGGTGCTCGCATCGGAACAATTCGATCTGCTTCATCAGGCTGGCAGCGTGGCGCAGGCACTTTTGCATGAACCGACAGGAAGGACCCGCAATCAGGCCAGCGCTTTGATTGCGAGCCTCGATCGCTTGACAGCGGAATTGACGGACACTGGACATGGCGCCGATCGCAATCCGGACGCCGAGCCGGTATCGACAGATGCCGACGACATTGCGGAAGGCGCTCATGTTTCCAGCCAGGCGCCGGACGCAACGCAGCAGGATGTGATCCGCGTGCACGGCAAGAGCCTCGATGCTATTCGCTATCAGGCCGAAGCATTGTTGTCGATTGACCTCAGCTTGCAGCATCACCTGAACGACCTGATGGCACTGGCGGACGACATCGCCGATCATCACGATCGCATCGGCATGACAGCGCGTGATTCCGGTGGCGCAATCCGGAGAGGGAAAGCCGGACCGGCAAGAAGAGCGATTTCGGACGGCTTGGCCGCACCGCGAGAGGATGACGAGAGCGCCGGCGGAATTGCGGGAGCTAGCCGGTACAACAGCCAGTTCGAACTTCGCTGCCGGCGCCTGGCCGGAACGTTAAGCAGAACCCGCCGCGATTTCACGATGCTGCGTTCCAGATTGATGGATGCGACGCTGGCAACGGCGCTGGTGCCGTTTTCATCCGCGCTGGAGCAATTGCCCGGCCTGGTAAGGAATCTCGCCAGGAGCCAGGCCAAGGAAGTGCTATTGAGTGTTGAAGGTGAGGGAGTACAGATCGACCGCCGCGTACTGCACATCATTCGCGAAACCTTGATCCATCTGGTGACCAACGCGGTGGACCATGGGATAGAACCGATTGCAAAGCGATTGGCCAATGGCAAACAGCGTGCCGGCGTGGTGCGCGTGACGGTGGCCCAATGCGGCGGCAACCGAGTATCGGTCACGGTCGCGGATGACGGGGCGGGAATCGATCTCGCCGGTGTCGAGGCATCCGCCGCCAGGTCGAGCGATCTGCATGCCGGCCAGATCGCCGCGCTCAGCGATCAGCAAAAGCTGCAGTTGGCATTGCACGCGGGCGTCTCGACCAGCCTTGAAGTCACCCAGGTGTCGGGGCGCGGCGTGGGATTGGCGATTGTTGCCGAAAAAGTTGCGTCGGTTGGCGGCGAGCTGCAAATTGATAATTCCGCAGGCGCAGGATGCGCGTTCCGGCTCATGCTTCCGGTGCGGCTTGCGACGCTGAGAGCCTTGGTGCTGCGAACCGGCAGCTCGCGATACGTGTTTCCGCTGGCGGGAATCGACAGCGTGCGCGCCCTCAAGGAGGGGGATATCCAGACGGTTGAAAACCGTGAGACGCTGCTGCTCGGCGAACGCGTGATCCCGGCCGTTCGGCTCGGACGTCTGTTGAATCTCGACCGTTCCGGAAACCTTGCGCGCGCCGAAGAAAACATTGCAGTGATCGCGCGCGCCGGAGGCATCAGCTTTGCGCTGCTGGTGGATGAAATCCAGTCCGAGCAGGAAGTGCTTCCCAAGAGCTTGGGCAAGCAGTTGCGGCGGGTCCGGTGCATTACCGGAGCGACTCAACTGGGAGACGGCACGCTGGTTCCGATACTCGGGCTGGAGGACATTGCCAGATACGGGCTTCTCGCATCCGACGCCGCGGCGCAAGGCGAGCGCGAGCCGGCCGACGTGTCGCAAGTCAAGCGCGTGCTGGTCGCGGAGGATTCGATCACGTCGCGCCTGCTTCTGAAACATATCCTGGAAAGCGCCGGATATCAGGTCGAGACCGCAGTTGACGGCCTTGAAGCCGTGTCCAAACTGCGGCACCAGAATTTCGATGCGCTGGTCAGCGATATCGAAATGCCCGGCATGGACGGCCTCGCGCTTACCGAACACGTACGTGCCAACCCGAAGACCGCGGAATTGCCGGTGGTTCTTGTGACATCGCTGCATTCGTCTGCCGAAAAGGAGCGCGGTTTGCGGGCTGGGGCCGACGCCTATGTCGTCAAGGGGTCATTCGACCAGGATAATCTGCTGGTCACGATTCGTCGTCTGATCTGAAAGGGACACATTCAATGATTCGCGTCATGGTGGTGGACGATTCTCCTACGGTACGCGAACTGCTCGTACAGATACTGAGCTCGGATCCGGGCATGGAAATTGTCGGCTGCGCTGCGGACGGCGACGAGGCGGTGCTGATGGCGCAAAACACGAAGCCGGATGTAATCACAATGGATCTGCACATGCCGAACATGGATGGTTTTGAAGCGACGCGAAGAATCATGCAGACCTGCCCGACGCCCATCGTCATCGTGAGCGGCAATAACGACCGCGATGAAATGGGCGCGAGTTTTCACGCCATCGAAGCCGGCGCCCTGGTTGTGGTGCAACGCCCGTTCGGCCCCGGCAATAGCGCCTATCACCAGACCTCGGCTGCCCTGATTCGTACCGTCAAGGCCATGGCGGAAGTGAAAGTGGTGCGGCGCTGGCCCAAGAGCGCGCCGCGCGACAGGAGCACCGCGAGCGCAAAGGAAGTTGGTGCGGCAAGCCGATTGCGCAAGCTGGTCGCAATCGGCGCTTCTACCGGCGGCCCGGTAGTCCTGCGCGACATACTTGCCGAACTTTCTTACGGCTATGCGCTGCCGATCGTCATCGTGCAGCACATGTCGCCCGGCTTTCTCGGCGGGTTTTCAGAGTGGCTTTCCACCGCGGCGAAGTTTCCGGTTGCCGTCGCCGAGCATGGCGCTTTGCTTGCCGGCGGCACGGCCTATCTTGCGCCGGACGGCTTTCAATTGGGCGTTACCAAGGACCTGCACATTACTCTCTCGCGACCGATCCTGGAGCATGGGATGGCGCCTTCGGTCTCCCATTTGTTCCGCTCGATTCACAAAGACCTATGCCCCGGTACGGCGGCCGTGTTGCTTACCGGGATGGGTAAGGATGGCGCTCTGGAGCTCCGGTGGCTGAAAGAAAACGGCGCGGTCACGATCGTACAGGATCGCGCCACTGCAGCGGTATACGGAATGCCGGGCGAAGCGATCAGGCAGGATGCCGCGCAGATGGTCCTTGCACCCGCGGAAATTGGAAAAGCACTACGCACATTCGGCCAAGGCCTGTCGACCAGGGTTCCCCTTGCCGGGAATTGAGGAATGAAATATGAACAATGAAAATAACCCCCCGTTCGCCAACACCGATATCCTGATTGTCGAGGACAGCGAGACGCAGGCGAATCATCTTGCCTACGTTTTGTCGAGCAACGGATTTCAGGTTCGCGTGGCTAGCAACGGGCTTGAGGGTCTCACGGCAGCGCGCGCCGCGGTTCCGACCTTGATCATCAGCGACATTTCAATGCCGGAAATGGACGGCTTTACCTTGTGCAGCGAGTTGAAGAAAGACAGTTTGCTTCGGGACGTGCCGGTTATCTTGTTGACTTCCCTGAGGAGCCTGTATGACGTAATCAAAGGGCTGGATTGCGGTGCGGACAATTTCATCCGCAAGCCATTCGAAGAGAAATATCTTCTTGGGCGGATTCGCTTCATTCTCGCCAATCGGGAATTGCGAAGCCGGGAACGGGTGCAGCTCGGGATGCGAATCAGCCTGGGCGGACAAACCCATTTTGTCACCGCGGAACGGCAACAGATATTCGACCTCCTCATTTCGACGTACGAGGAAGCGATACAGATGACCGAGGAATTAAGGGCGCAGCAGTCCCAGATCGCGCGTTCCTATCAGTCGATCGAAGGCCTGTATCAAATAGCCGCGACGCTCAACCCGGCCATTACAGAGAGCGAAGTCGCGGAAAAGGCGCTTGAACGCGCACTTGATTTGCCGGGCGTGATCGGCGGTTGCATCAAGCTTCTCGGCCCGGATAAAAATTTCCGTACCCTGGCCGCACAGGGGTTCGGCCCGACGCCCGAGCTGAGCAATTGCGCCGATTGCACGTGCAAGCAAAGGCTCCTGGACGGAACGCTTGCGACGCCGGAAATCATCGGCGCGTGTCCGTTGCTTGAGGCAGCGGTTTCCGAGGGAACCGCTGCGGGAGACCATGTCAGCATACCGCTCCGGTTGGGGCTGCGCACCCTGGGAGTGATGAATCTGGTGCTCAGCGATTCCTCATCGATATCGAGAAGCGAGGATTACCAGGTTCTTGATACGGTAGGCAACCAGATCGCGATTGCTCTGGAGCGGGCGAATCTTTACGCCAACATGGAAAGCCTGGTCAACGAAAGGACGGAAGCGCTGCAAGCCGAGCGCAATCTTTCATCGGCGGTTGTCAACACAACAGGGGCGCTGGTATTCCTGACCGATCCGAAAGGGCGCATCGTTGTATTCAATCCTGCATGCCAGCAAACGCTGGGATGGAATTTCGGCGAAGTGCGAGGGCGTATTTTTTGGAAGCTGTTTTTGCAGCCCGAGTACGCAGAGACAGTCAAAACATCGTTTCAGAATCTGGAGGTCGATACGCCGCCGCCAAAGATTCAAAGCGAATGGATCGCTCGCGACGGAACGCTACGCAAGATCATCTGGTCAACGAAATATCTGAGAAATCCCGATCAATCGATCGAGTATTTTCTGGCAATGGGAATTGATGTTACCGAACTTCGCCTGGCCGAAGAAAAGGTGCGGTACCTGAGTAATTTCGACGCACTTACCGGCCTGCCGAATCGGGTACTGTTGACCGACGGGATAAGGCTCATGCAGGAAAAGGCGGGAAGCGGTAAGAAAGTCATGGGGTTCCTGATGATCGGCTTTGCCCGGCTTCCGTTGATACGCGAAAGCCTGGGAACCAAAGCCGAGCATGCATTGCTTCTGCAGATAGCGGACCGTCTCAGGGAGTGGGGAACTGATATCGACAAGGTTGCGCGCATCGGTGACAGCAGCTTCGCCGCGGTCGCGGTAAGACAGACGCCTGGCGAATTGTCTTTGGTAGTGCGTCAAATTCTTGCGCTGATGGACCAGCCGTTTGTTTTTGAACAGCAGGATTTGCACATGGAGGCGTGCGTCGGAATTTCTGTTTTTCCGGATGATGGACAGGACTTCGATACCCTTTCTCAATGCGCGGACGCGGCCATGCGCCGTGCGATGGCAGATAAAGCGGCGCGATTTGAGTTTTATACGCCCGCATTGAATCGCAGCGCCAACGAAAGATTCAAGCTCGAAAGCGCGCTGCGCGGCGCTCTGAGCCGGAATGAATTTGTGCTTTATTATCAACCTCAAGTGGATTTGCGCACTGGCAGTGTGGTTGGACTGGAAGCACTGATCCGATGGCAGCATCCCGAGTTTGGACTGATCCCGCCCATCCGGTTCATTGGCTTGGCGGAGGAAACCGGGTTGATCGTGCCGATCGGCGCCTGGGTGCTTCGCACCGCATGTGCCCAGGCCATGGAATGGCAGCGCGCGGGCCTGACCGGGTTGCGCATTGCGGTCAATCTGTCGGCACGTCAGTTTGTCCAGCGCGATCTGGTCGATCTGATTGGAACGGTTCTTCAGGAAACCGGCCTCGCGGCAAAGTATCTCGACCTTGAGTTGACTGAAAGCCTGGTGATGAACGACGTCGAACATGCCATCGGCATTTTGAATGAGCTCAGGGAATTGGGGGTGCAACTGTCGATCGATGATTTCGGCACCGGATACTCAAGCCTTTCCTATCTCAAGCGCTTTCCGATCGATGTGCTCAAGATCGATCAGTCGTTCGTGCGCGAGATTGCCGTGCATTCGAACGACGCGGCGATATCGGATGCCATTATTTCGATGGCGCACAGCCTTGGCATCAAGGTGATCGCCGAAGGGGTCGAGACCGAAGAGCAATGTGAATTCCTTTCTCGAAACATGTGCGATGAAATGCAGGGCTTTTTGTTTTCGCGACCGGTTCCGCCGAATGAAATCGAATCCTTGCTCAGGGAGGGCAGGCGCCTGCCGGAACGGTTTCTGCGGCTGCATAAGCCGCAACGCACGCTGCTGCTGCTGGATGCCGGAGCGGGCGGCCTCGGTGCCTTGGATCCGTTGGCATTCGGCGACGAATGCAAAATTCTCGTTGCCGCAAGCGGAAAGGAAGCGCTTGAATTGCTGGACCAGAATGTCATCGACGTAGTCGTATCCGACCAGGACGTGCCGGATATGACCGGCGTGGAGTTCCTGCGGACAGTGAAAGTCCTGTATCCGGAAACCCTCAACATCCTGCTGTCCGATATTACGGAATTGCAATCGGTAAACGACGCCGTCAATGACGGTGCGATTCACAAATTTTTAACCAAGCCGTGGCGCGGCCACCAACTGAACCGGCATATTGCCGAAACGTTTGATTTTCGGGAAATGGCCAATGAAAACCGGCGTCTTAATCTGGAAATCCGGGCGGCGAATCAGGGGCTCGCAAAAGCCAATCGTCAACTGGAGAATTTCCTGGTAAAAAAACGAAAGGTAAAAAGCACTGAATAAATTCAGACACGCGCGCAACATGTCGAGTCCAGCCATTCAATGCCGGCCGATATTAATTTATTTGATTTTTATTTGTGTAATTAGCCAAATTACGGTTCATGAGGGATTGAAAAAAAGAGAATAATCATCCACCTTATAATGAATGATTCTCAGAGTGACTTCCTTATGCCGAGCCTGTTTCCAACGTTGCCTTTTATCCCTGCCGCAAGGCACGAAACGACGCCTGTCTGCGAGTGGGTCATGCCTGCGCCCGCCAGGCAGCGGCGCGATTACTTCAGTACCTGCAAGGCCCTGCCGGCCGGTATGCCGGATCGTCTTGAGGTAAGCATCAGCCATTCTGAACAGGGTACAGAACGTTGCACGGCGGTGATTTACGGGACGCGTGCCTATGTGATTCACTTCGAGTTCAAACCGTGCGGACATGGCTGAAAATATTGGGTGCGGAACGATCGACGCTTACTGAGCTGTCATTTATTTTCTAAAAGCTCAGTAGTGTACTGAGCTGAACCGAACCACGAGATGGATTCTTATTCAAATCTTCTCGGGCGCTTCCGCCCGCATGACCGTGCTCCGGATCGATTGGACCTATGCCGCTGACGATGGTTTGCGCTGGGAGATAGCGGCACTGGCCACGATATTGAACCGCCGCCCGCTGTCTGCATAACTCCTGGAAGACGATCAGGGGCGGCGTGTACTGTTGCACGACCTTGACGCCGAAGCCGATGCGCTGGACCGGGTGTGGGAGTACTCGATTTTTTCGAAGAATCGCGATTCAACAGTCTAAGGGCCCGCGCAGGAATAAGTTAGGTAATTTGGCGGCCGTACCGGGATGCAATGCAAGGCGTACGGCGCGACGCAGTGCGAGCACTGTTAGCGACGGACAACGCAGCAGTGCGCCCGGTACGGCCAGCAAAATTGGCTAACTTATTCCTGCGCGGGCCCTAAGGAAAAGAAAGTGAAACCGGCTCCTTGAAAGAGTGAACATACCGCCTGGATTGATGAGGCAATCCTACAAAGTGGTACCCCCGAATCCAGGAACGGATCAGTTTCCGCAGCAACAAGGCAGCAATACAACAAGGCACGATTTATTGCTGTACGGATAAAAAATCCATGCTAACTTGGGGGTCTGGTTAATAGAGCGTGTCGCAATCGTAATTTGGAACTGCGGACATACCCAATGTGACGATTCGTATCGGCAGCGATGAACCATAAGTCGGATTGAGCGGCGATAGGCGCCCCCCGAGAAAATTAATAAAGGACTCTCCTTGAAATATAGCGAGCAACAACCGAGGCAAAGCCTCAAGCCATTACTTGCAGTTTTGCTTGCCGTTTTTTCTCCGCTGGCCGCCGCGCAAGCTGCCGGCCCCGGCGTTCCAGACGCGGGTTCGATCTTGCAACAGATTCAACCAGTCAAGCCTCCTGCCGCTTCTTCCAGCGGAACGGGGTTGACGATCGAACCGGACGGAGCTGCCAAATTGCCGCCGAGTGCGCCGTTTGCAGTGAAAACGATTTTGATATCGGGTAATACCCTGTTCGATACGCCGGCCTTGCATGCGCTGGTGGCAGACGGAGAAGGCAAAAGCCTCACCCTATCCCAACTCGGCGAACTGGCCGCCCGCATTACCGAGCACTACCGTAGCAACGGGTATCTGCTGGCGCGGGCGATCATTCCGGCGCAGACCATTTCGACCGGTGTTGTGCGCATCGAGGTGATTGAAGCGCGCTATGCCAAAGTCCTGCTCAATAACAGCAGCCGCGTGAATGATCCATTGCTGGAAGCCACGCTCGCTCCCTTGCAAAGCGGACAGGTCATTGGCCAAGCCGACATGGAGCGCGCGCTGTTGCTGCTTTCGGATGTTCCGGGCGTCGTGGTTGCCGCGACCTTGAGGCCGGGGGAGGCAGTCGGCACATCCGACCTGCTGGTCACCACCACCGCCGGTCCGGTGGTGTGGGGTAACGTGACGCTGGATAATTACGGTAACCGCTATACCGGCAGGGTACGCCTGGCAGGAACCGTCAACTATAACAACCCTTTGCATCATGGCGATGTCCTGAGCGCCAGTGCTCTTAGTTCGGGACGCGGGATGAGCTATGGACGTATCGGCTATGAATCGTTGCTGAATGGGCGTGGCACTCGGCTGGGCGGCGCATATTCGGCACTGCGTTATGAGCTGGGCGAATCGCTTGCGGCCCTCGACGTGCACGGTACCGCCGAGATAGCGAGTCTGTGGGCGAAGCACCCGCTTGTACGCAGTCGGGATGTCAACCTGTACGCACAAATTCAGCACGACCACATGCAACTGCGCGACCATGTCGACGTCATTGCAATTCAAACAGATCGGCATCTGAGGAACTGGACAATGAGTCTTTCAGGCGATGCGCGCGATGGTTTTCTGTCCGGTGGGGTCAATACATGGAACGTGGGCTGGACAATCGGGCGGCTCGGTTTCGATGACGCTGCGGCGCAAGCAGCCGATGCGGCGACTGCGAGAACAGAAGGCAATTTCTCGAAATGGAATGTGAACCTCGCCCGCGTGCAAAGGCTCAGCCCGAAGATCACGCTTGCTCTCAGCGCATCCGGTCAGGTGGCAAACGACAATCTGGATTCGTCGCAGAAGATGAGCGTGGGCGGCCCTTACTCGGTGCGTGCTTATGACGCGGGGACGGTGTCCGGAGACAGTGGATATCAGGGAACGGTCGAACTCCGTTTCGATCTGGGTCAAGCCTGGCAGGGGCAATGGCAGGCAGTGGCTTTTGTTGACGGTGCACATGTGACGGTCAACAAGACCGCCTGGACCGCGGGGATCAATAGCGATAGTTTGAGTGGAGCAGGCGTGGGACTCAACTGGAGCGGGCCGGATCTATGGAGCGTCAAGTCGTTCGTGGCGGAACCGATTGGGTCGACACCTGTGCTGGCAGGAGCAACAAAGTCGTTGCTGGCCTGGGTGGAAATAAGCAAGCGGTTCTAAGCAAGGTTGCAAGCAGCTGGGTGCTGCCAGGGAGTACCCAACTGCCGCTGTTCAAATCTGGTTGACCATTCGGTCAGCCTGAATTTCGGCGTTTCACGTCTGGAGGCGTGCCTGCCTCGCTATTTCGAAGTTGCCAGTTCGTTCACAGCGACATTCTTCCGTTTTGTAGCGCTTCCTTTAAATCCATAGCTCAAATTCCAAGAAAAATAATGCAACACGGCAACATTTATTGCCGCACGGATACATAATTGTGCTAACTTGAAGTCAAGTTGACACACAGTATCCGCAACACAGGAGTCTGCGTTTCGGCAACCTTTTCTCAGAATAATAACTAGGAGATTGCGATGAACCGACACGGCTCAATGAACCATATCTATCGGCTCATCTGGAGCCATGTCCTCAATGGCTGGGTAGCGGTTGCGGAGACGGCCAGAGGCCGTGGCAAGGGAGCGCGCCGCAAGCTGTTGGCAGCAGTCTTGTCACTTTCCAGCACACTTTCGCTGGCGGCGCCCGAGGGCGGACAGGTCGTGGCCGGCAGCGGCAACATCTCCCAATCCGGCGCCACCACCACTATCCATCAAGCGAGCCAGAACGTATCGATTGACTGGCGCAGCTTCAATGTAGGCGCCAGCGAGACCGTCAACTTCCTGCAGCCATCGGCCAGTGCGATTGCCGTCAACCGCATCTACGACACCAACGGCAGCCAGATCCTCGGCAATATCAATGCCAACGGTCAGGTCTATTTGATCAATCCGAACGGCATCCTGTTCGGGCAGGGTGCGCAAGTCAATGTCGGTGGCCTGGTCGCTTCCACGCGGGATATCAATGACGCCAGCCTGAATGGCAATACCAGAAACTTTAGCGGCAGCGGTACCGGCAGCATCACCAATCTAGGCACGATCAATGCGGCCAACGGTGGCTATGTCGCGCTGCTGGCCAACCATGTCAGCAACCAGGGCACGATCACCGCGCCGCAAGGCACGGTGGCATTGGGCGCCGGCAGCAGCACCACATTGACCTTCCAGGACAGCAGCCTGGTGCGCATGCAAGTCGACCAGAGCGTGTTGAACAGCGTGGCGGAAAACGGCGGACTGATACGCGCCAACGGCGGCACGGTCCTCATGAGTGCCGGCGCCAAGGATGCGCTATTGGCCAGCGTGGTCAACAACAGCGGCGTGATCGAAGCGCAGACGGTGGACAACCGCAACGGCGCCATCGTCCTGCTGGGCGGCATGGCAGCGGGCACGACGAATGTCGGCGGCACACTGGATGCCAGTGCATCGAACGGCGGCAACGGCGGCTTCATTGAAACCAGTGCCGCACATGTGCAGATCGGGGACGATACCAGGGTCAATACATCGGCATCGATGGGGCTAACCGGCACCTGGTTGATCGATCCGCAAGACTACACCGTAGCGGCCAGCGGCGGAGACATCACCGGGGCCACACTATCTGCCAATCTCGGTACCACCAATGTGATTTTGCAGAGTACCAGCGGTGCCGTGGCCGGCGCCGGCGACGTTATCGTCAATGACGAAGTGTCATGGAGCTCGAGCAACAGCCTGACGCTGAGCGCCTTTCGAAATGTTGCGGTTAACGCCAATATCGCCAACAGCAACGGCGCAAGCGTCAACCTGGAGAGCGACAACACCGGAAGCGGCACAGGCACCGTCACGTTCGGCGGTGGCTCCACGGTATCGACCGCGGGTGCGGTATCCATTCTGTATAACCCGACCGATAATCCTTACACCGCAACACCGGGCCTGAACAATACATCTTATCGAACCGCAACCGATTTTTCCGCCAGCATCACCGGCGGTGCGACGCTGACCTCCTACATGCTTGTCAATAATGCCTATGACATGCAGAACATTGCGAACAACCGGCTCGGCAATTACGCGTTGGGGCGCGATATCGATGCCACCGGCGTGACTTACCAGGCTGTCGCCAATTTCGGTTCTTCGGATGGCTCCACCACGCACGTCTTCGACGGCCGCAACCGCACGATCTCGAACCTGTCGATCACCGCCAGCGGCCAGAGTGTCGGCCTGTTCAACAGCATCTCCTACGCGACAGTCAAGAATCTGAAACTGG
>MESE01000105.1 GCA_001770855.1 Burkholderiales bacterium RIFCSPLOWO2_02_FULL_57_36 | reverse complement strand
TCGCGGCGGTGGTGTATATCGTGGGCAAGGCATTGCTGGCGATCGCATTGTGGGGCGCCGCCTCGGTGGGTTACCTGTGGGCGCCGCTCAACAAGTGGGAGCGCATCTTTGCGGTGATAGCGGCGTGCCTGCTGGTCACGGCGATGTCGGTGACCGATGAACTCGGCTTTGCGATGGCGGCAATCTTCTTCGCGCAGCATGCCTGGCAAAAGCGCAGGCTGGCAGCCGTTGCGTGATCGGTGTGTGCCTGGGTGGCGGCGGCTTGGCGGTTAGCCTGCCGCCGCCGGCCGTGACGCTTGCATTGATGTATTCATTGGGATAGTGGGCTGGCGGACGGTTCTCGTTGATGGCATCAGCCATCATTTCGCGCGGCAGAGCATTCCATTCATGCCCCATAACATGGGATAAACGACCGGCACTGTCATCATGGTGCTGGCGATCGCCATTAGTAACAAGGCAGTGAAGGTTTCACTGGTAACGATGCCTTTGTCGAGCAGGATATTGACAAAAATGATCAAGATCAGCGCCTTGGTTTGCAGCAGCCATCCAATGATCGATGCTTCCCCTGGTCCCCACTTCAGGATTTTCCCGGCCAAATGGATTCCGGCCAATTTTCCCGAAACGGATGCAAGCAGCAATACCGTTGCGGCGACAAACACCGCCGTCCCTCCGACCTCCCAATTTGTCCTCAGGCCCGTACTGAGGAAGAAAACCGGCATGATGACCAAAAGCACATGATGACGCAATAAATCCATTTTTTCCTGGTTAAACCAACGCGCGTCCATCACCGCGCCGGACAGGAAGGCGCCCACCATGAAATGCAGGCCGGACCAATCGGCGGCAAAACTGCATGCCGCGAGCCAGATAAGGCTCACATACCAGCGATCCCGCTCTTGGAGCTTGACCATCACTTTGCGGAAGACGACCGTGGCGACGGAAAACATCAGCAGAAAACCGACTTGGCGCCCGACACGTGTCCAGTCGAGCAGGATTACTGCGAGCACGCCCCAGATCGCGATATCGTCAAGACTGGCGTAGCGCAAGATACGTTGGCCGATCGGTTGGCGCAAGATCTCCAGTTTTTCCATCAGCAAAATCAAGATGGGCAGAGCCGTCACCGCGCACGCCATGCCGACGCCCAGAATAAATTGCCACGTCTTCGCATGCGGTCCCATCCAGCCCGCATACGTCGCCATTCCGGCAGCGGCGACACAGCCGAATATCAGCGGCGTTCCCAGCGCCAATCCGGCAGTGATACTGCTTTCGCGCCTATGTTCCCAAGCCTTTTTCAAGTCGAGTTCAATCCCGGCGATCATGACGAATAGCATCACGGCCCACCACGCGACGCCATTCAAAGACTGGATGACCTGTGTATTGAAAACAAATTGATAGTACTCAGGGAATGCCGCGCCCAAAATGCCGGGACCGAGCAAGATGCCGGCGATGATCTGTACCACCACTAATGGCGCGTAATAATCGGTGTTGCCGATCCGCCAGATCAGATATGGAATTGTGACGATGATCAGCATTGCGATCAAAAAGAGTTCAGTGGTATTCATTGCAGCATGCATATTATTTTCAGAATTGGCAGCCAGTCGGATTTGAGAAAACAAAGCAGCATCCGAATTTGAAGCTGCTTAAAAATTAAATTGGCAGAAAAATTCAAATACCGATACTTCTTAGAGTTTCCTCCCGTGATTTCCTTACCTTGCTTATCCAAACCTTGGATGACGTTTGGACATCCGCTACACATTCCACGCCGGTCCGGATGATGCGCATCGCGAGCCGCCGCAATGAGTGGATCGAGATGGGCCTTCTCGCTGCGGAAGCTGATGCCGGCGACATGTAGTTCACATCTCGGCCGACGTCTCGGACTGCGCCGCTGATACAGCCTGCATGGCTTTTGCGCGATTCCGCAGCCGAGCCTCCGCATAAATTAAGCTAAAAAATTTAAGGAGTAAACCTGCCAAAGTTAACAGGTTGTATATCGCGCCGGAAAAGATTAATTTGCAGACTGATATCTAGAGCCGACTGAATAACGTGGCGCTGAAAATTCGCAGAAGCAACTCGGTGTTCGACCTCCACGGAACCGTCAGAATTTTTCCGATGGTTCTGTTTGCGGAATTCGTGCAATAGGTTCCTCGATTTTTCTTCTTCCAACAGGTGGATTTCATGCCGCCTGCTGCTTCTGATTTTGCTCGCGCATCCGGTGGCCGAGATATTGGATTGGTAATTGATAGCCGAATGTCGAATGCTGCCATTGCGATTGTATAAGACTTCGATACATTCGAAGCCGGCAGCCTTTCTCCATATCGGCATGTGTTGCGTAACGCGTTCCTTGAACGCGCTCGTTCTTAAACGGATCTGAGGAGCTGTAATGGAAATGAGAGTAACGGGAGAATCGGCGATGGCATTGGAGTTGGCCGGAACGATCAAAATGGGTGGGGTCCGGGCCCCGGGCGAGCCAGTCGCGATTATTGGTATTGGGTGCCGTTTTCCCGGAGGCGCCAACAGTCCTGATGAATTCTGGCGCATGCTGTTAGGAAAAGTCGACGGCGTCTCGGAGGTGCCGCGCAGCCGGTGGTCGATCGACGGCTACTATCACCGCGATCCCGCCGAACCCGGACACATGATCGCCCGGCGCGGCGGCTTCATCACCCAGGATGTCGAAGCATTTGACGCGGCTTTCTTCGGCATGACGCCACGGGAGGCTGCCCGCATGGACCCGCAGCAACGGCTGTTTCTTGAAACGACGTGGGAAGCGCTGGAGGACGCCGGCATCAAGCCGGATGAACTCGCGGACACGTCAACCGCCGTATTCGTGGGTACATCAGGTCACGACCACGGGATCATTCAACTCAACCCGCTCAATCGCTATGCGTTGGACACGCATACGATGAGTGGCGTGACCAACTGCATTATCGCCAATCGCGTTTCATATCTCCTGGATCTGCGCGGCCCGAGCATCGCCGTTGATACCGCTTGCTCATCCTCGCTGGTGGCCGTGCACCTGGCCTGCCAAAGTGTGCGCTCCGGCGAATCGCCGCTGGCCATCGTCGGCGGCGTGAATCTGCTGATCAATCCGAATACGACCATCGGCTTCAGCCACGGCTCTTTCCTGTCGCCGGATGGCCGCTGCAAGGCATTCGATAGCCGGGCCAACGGCTACGTCCGCAGCGAAGGCGCCGGCGTGGTCATCCTGAAACTGCTATCTCAGGCTCAGGCCGACGGCGATAACATCTGGGCCGTCATTCGCGGCACGGCCAGCAATCAGGATGGCCGCACCGCGGGGATTTCGCTGCCCAGCCGCGAAGCCCAGGAGCGCTTGTTGCGCGACGCGTGCACCGATGCGAACATCGAGCCAAACCAGATTCAGTATGTGGAGGCGCATGGCACCGGAACGGCGGCCGGCGATCCTATTGAAGCGTCGGCGCTGGGCAGGGCCCTGTCGCAAGGACGGGATCCGGACAAGCCCTGCGTCATCGGCGCCGTCAAGACCAATATCGGCCACCTCGAATCGGCTGCGGGCATTGCTGGCCTGGTGAAGGCGTGCCTGGTCCTGAAGCACAAAACCATTCCGGGCAACTTGCACCTGGAACAACCCAATCCCAGCATTCCTTTCGACGAACTCAAGTTGCGGCTTCCTACCGAGACAGAGGAATACGTGGCCGAAGGTCCGCGTCTTGCAGGCGTAAATTCCTTTGGATTCGGCGGCGCCAACGCGCATGCCATTTTGGAAGAGGCCACCAATCGGCCCGACGCCGAGCGGAGCGATGGCGATGGCGATGGCGATGCCGACCGATCCATTGTGTTGCCGATCAGCGCAAAATCAAAAACGGCCCTCAATGCCTATGCGCAGCGTTACCTCGAACAGTTGCAGACCGAAGGCGAAACGTTGCGGTTGGACGACCTCAGCTACAGCGCGGCGCGATACAAATCCTCGTACGACCAGCGATTGGCGGTGGTCGGAAATTCGGCAAGCGAACTGATCGGCGGTCTGCGATCATTTCTGGCCGGCGAGTCCATCGACTCGGTCAAAGCCGCGCAAAGACTGCCGGAGATGGCATCGGCGCGCAAGGTTTTCGTGTTTTCCGGGCAAGGTCCGCAATGGTGGGGCATGGGAAGAGAGCTGCTCCGATCCGAGCCGGTATTCCGCAACATGATCGAGCGCTGCGATGCAGAGCTCTCGAAGCATACAGATTGGTCCCTGCTGGATGAATTCCGCGGATCGGAAGAAGAAAGCAGGATAGGTGAAACCAGGATCGCCCAACCCGCGGTGTTCGCGGTCCAGGTTGCACTTGCGGCGCTGTGGCGCTCGTGGGGCGTCGAACCGGATGCGGTGATAGGGCACAGCATCGGCGAAGTCGCTGCGTCGTATACCTGCGGCGCACTGAGCTTCGAGGATGCTATCAAGGTGATCTTTCATCGCAGCCGCATTCAACAGCAGGCGGCAGGCAAGGGAGCCATGCTCGCGATCGGCATGTCGCAAGCCGATGCTGAAACCCTGATATCCCGTTATCCCGGCGAAGTCTTCATTGGCGCCGTCAACGGTCTGCAGTCCGTCTCGCTGTCCGGCGACCCGGAGCCGCTCAATGAAATTGCGGCCGAGCTGTCCGAGCAACAAATTTTCGCGCAGCTTCTGCGCGTAAACGTGGCATTCCATAGCCATCACATGGACCCGCTGGAGGCGGAAGTGCGCAGCTCTCTGGCCGGGATTCAGTCGCAGCAACCCCGGATTCCGATGTATTCGACGGTGACCGGAAAACGGATCGCGGCGAGCGAACTGACAGAGGACTACTGGTGGCGCAACATCCGCGAACCGGTGCTGTTCGCGCCCACAGTGACTACCCAGTTGGAGGATGGGCACCAGATCTTTATCGAGCTGGGGCCGCACCCGATACATACGGCTTCGATCTCGGAGCTGATGTCGCGCTCGAAAACCAAGGGCATGGTGATCTCTTCCCTGATCCGCCGCAAACCCGAGCGGGAAGCCATGTTGCGCTCGGCGGCCGAACTGTATGTAGAGGGCGTTCCGGTGGATCTTGCCGCCACGGCCGGTGCGTCCGGCAACAGGGTGCCATTGCCCATGTATCCATGGCAGCGCGAACGGCACTGGTCCGAGTCCGATGCCTCGCGCGCCACGCGTCACCCGCCCTCGGGCCATCCGCTGCGCGGGCGCTACATACCGCCGTCGGACGAGCCGAACCGTCACGTGTGGGAAGTGGAGCTGGATGACCGCCGAATCACCTGGATGAAGGATCACTGCGTCCAGGGGCCGATCGTATTCCCGGCCGCGGGTTACATGGATATGGCTCTTGGCTGTTTTTCGGAACTCTACGGCGAAGCGGCGTTCTGTCTGGAAGACATTCAGTTCCGCAAAGCGCTATTCGTCTATGAAGACCAGCCGGCGTTGACGCTGCAACTGGCGCTCAGGCCCGACAAGTCCTTTGCGATGCATGCCCGGCAGCCCGACCAGAGCGAATGGAGTCTCCACGTGACGGGCCGGGTCTCGCTTCAGGTGCCCGACAGCACCGAGCGCATCGATCTCGCCGAACTGCAGCGGATCTGCGATGAAGAAATGACGCCCGATGACATGTATCGGCGCAATGAAAAGAACGGCCTGCAATTAGGACCTACGTTCAAGCCCATCACGGGCTTGTGGCGCACCGATGGCAAGTCGCTGACGCGAATGAAAACGCCGGACCTGGTGCTGGAGAGCGCCGGCCGCCATTGCATCTTTCCAGGGATTCTGGACTCCGGGATACAAGCCTTGTCGGTCACGCTGGATACGAAAACCGATCTGAAGACGATTTATCTGCCGGTGAACATCGCTCGCGTCACCTACTATGGCAAGCCTGAAAACGAAGTCTGGAGTTACGGCCAGATGGCGCCACAGGAAGACCTGGACTTCGGCGAAGGTTCCTTCGTGATTTTCAACGCGGACGGTAAACCGGTGATTCGCTGGGAGGGTTTCAAGAGCAAGGCCTTGAACCTTCAGAAGGACGAGCGGCGCGCCATCATGCAATGGGTGTATGACTTCACCTGGGTCCATCGCTTGAATCGCACGGCCCGTCGATTGCCGGCGGACTTCCTGCCTGCGGTCCCCGAGATCGAAACAGCCATGCAGCCGCTCACCGACGAGTTGCGGGTTTCGGCCATCAACCGGGAGTATCACGACGTCGCGGCGCCCAAGATCAATCAGCTCTGCGTCGACTACCTGACCGAGGCGTTCCATGAACTCGGCTTCCGGTTCGAACCGGGCGCCCGTTTCACTACCGACGAGGCCATCGCCCGGTTAGGCATCGCCCAACCGCGCATGCGCTACTTCGGCCGCGTGCTTTCCATCCTCGCGAACTACGGCATACTCGAAAAAGAGGCTGACGCCTGGACCGTCAAGCGGGTGCCGGAGCGCCGCAACACGGCGCAGGAAATGGAAACCTTGCGCACCGAGCATCCGGGTTTCGCCACCGAATACAGGCTCCTGGAGCGCTGCGGGCAACACCAGGCCGGCATACTCAACGGCAAGGTGGACCCGGTCGAACTCATCTTCAGGGAATCCGAATACTCGGGCGTGGCGGACCTCTACGACAACTCGTTTTCCGCCGCGAAGTGCAACAAGCTGGCGCGCGAAGCCTTGCGCCGCCTGCTGGCTGATTTGCCTGCGGATCGCCCGTTCCGCGTGCTGGAGATCGGCGCGGGAACGGGAGGCGTCACGGCGCATCTGTTGCCGGAACTGCCGGCGGATCGCGCCGAGTATGCCTTCACCGATATCGGACAGCTCTTCCTCGGCAAGGCGAAAGAACGCTTCCGCGAATACGATTTCATCGAATATCGCGAACTGGATATCGAAAAAGACCCCGAAGCGCAAGGCTTCCGGCCGCACTACTATGACTTGGTGGTGGCGTCCAATGTGCTGCACGCCACCCCCGACCTCACTCAAACGCTAAACACCGTCAAGGGACTGATCACGGCCGGCGGCTATCTGCTGGTGATCGAGGCCGTCTACCCGCCGCCGCACTGGGTCGATCTGACCTTCGGCACGACCGAGGGCTGGTGGAAGTTCAACGACTCGGCGCTGCGGCCGGACTATCCGCTGCTCACCGAGAACCGCTGGCGCACGTTCCTGCAGTCTCTCGGTTTCGCGGGCAGTGCGCTTCTCTCCGATACCAGGGATGAGACGGAATCGGGAAATCCGGTCATCATCGCCCAGATGCCGGACATCGCGTTGCCGCAAGAGGATGACGTCGTTCCGGATGGCGCATGGGTGGTGCTGGACGACGAGCAAGGCGTAGGACGCCGTTTCATCGCGAATCTCGGCGACCGGGGCGCGGGCAGCGTCCTGGTGCGGCGCGGCGATGCCTATCGCCGGATCGGCGAGCACGAGGTAGTCGTCGACCCAACCAGCGTGGCCGATCTGGCGCGCGTGCTCGGAGAAGCGGCTCAGTCGGAACATCGTTGCGCGGGGCTGCTGCATCTGTGGAATCTCGACTTCATGACCGCCGAGCCGACAGCCGCGGAAGTGAGAACAGCCGAACAAATCGGCTGCTACAGCGCAATCGCACTGCTGCAGGCCTATGGCAAGACCGAGTGGAACACACGGCCGCGATTCTGGATCGGCACCCGCGGCGCGCACTCGGTCGCACCGAAATCCGGCAAGCGGGCGCCGGTCTCGCTTCTGCAGACTCCGAGCTGGGGCATGCTGCGCGTGCTGGTCTGCGAACAAGCGGACGTGCCGGCAAAGATCATCGATCTCGATCCCAATGGTGCAGCAGACGCGGATGCTTCACTCTTGATCCAGGAGTATGCGACCGGATCGAAAAACGAAGAGGAAGTGGCGTTCCGGGAGGGGCAGCGTTATGTTCATCGCCTGGGCCGGGTTTCTTATGATGCTCTCAAGGCGTCGGCCAGCGAGCATGTGCATGCCGGGGAGACCGCGTTCCATTTGCCGCTGCGTGAAGGCGGGGACTTGCGTAATCTTCAATACGAGCGCGCCGAACGCATTTCGCCGCAGGAAGGCGAAGTCGAGATCCGCGTTCAAGCAACCGCGCTCAACTTCCGCGACGTCATGCTCGCTCTCGGACTGTTGTCGGAGAGCGCAACCTTGGGCGGCTTCTACGGCCCCAACCTCGGCGTCGAGTGCTGCGGCGAAGTGACCCGGGTCGGTGCCGGCGTTACCCATGTGCGTGTGGGAGACCGCGTCTGTGCCTTTGCCGTGGGTTGCTTTGGGTCCCACGTCACGACGCGCGCGCAATACGCAATGCGCATCCCCGGCACGATGAGCGTGGCTGAAGGCACTACACTGCCGATGGCTTTCCTCACCGCGTATCACGCGCTGGTCAATGTCGGCCGCCTGCGTGCGGGCGATCGTGTCCTGATTCACGCCGGCGCCGGTGGAGTCGGTCTCGCGGCGATCCAGATTGCGCTGGATGCGGGCGCGGAGGTCTATGCGACTGCCGGAAAACCGGAAAAGCGCGAGTATCTCAAATCGCTGGGCGTGAGCGAGGTCTTCGATTCGCGTTCGGCGGAATTTGCGAACGAGCTTCGGGCGGTCACGCAAAACGACCGCAAAGGTCCCGGGGTAGACCTGGTCCTGAATTCCCTGGGAGGCGAATTCATTCCGCTGAGCCTGGGCCTGCTGCGTGCCGGCGGGCGTTTCGTCGAAATCGGCAAACAGGACATTCACGAAAACTACAAGCTTGGCCTCAAGCCGTTCGAGCGGAATCTGAGCTATGCCGCCGTTGACATCGACAGACTGTTGCTTGAGGACCCGGCATTGTGTTCGGACGTGTTCACGCAGTTCATGGATCGGGTCCGCGACCGCATATTCCAACCCTTGCCGCAAACGGCGTTCCATGCGGCCGACATCGAAGCGGCGTTTCGCTACATGTCCGGCGCCAAGCATACCGGCAAAGTCGTTGTGACCTTTGGCGACGATGAAGCGGTCTCGGTCGCTCCGCCGGAATCCAAAGATGCGCTATTCCGGGAGGACGGCACCTATCTCATCACGGGCGGCGTCAGCGGCTTCGGCCTTCGCACCGCGCAGTGGATGGTGGAGCGGGGCGCGCGTACGGTGGTATTGGCGAGCCGGCGCGGCATGGTATCGGCCGAAGAGCAACCGGCACTGGAGCAGATACGCGCACGCGGCGCGAATGTGATTCTTGAGCAGGCCGACTGCGCGGACGAGGGCGCGGTCAAGGCGCTTCTGGTCCGGCTGCGCTCGCTTCCGCCGCTGCGCGGCGTGTACCACGCTGCAATGGTGCTCGACGATACGCCGCTCGCCATGATGAGCGCGGAACAGTTCTTCAACGTCGTCATACCGAAGATGGATGGCGCATGGAACCTGCACAGGCTGACACTGGATCATCCGATCGAGCAGTTTGTACTGTATTCGTCGATGAGCTATGTCGTCGGCACGCCTGGACAGGGCAACTACGCGGCAGGCAATGCTTTCCTCGATGCGCTGGCCAAACACCGCCATGCGCTGGGTCTCCCGGCGCTCACGGTCAACTGGGGCGTGATCAGCGACGTGGGCTACGTCGCGCGTACCAAGATCGACACGCTCGCACGCCTGGGGTGGCGGCCGGTCACACCGGAACGTGCGTTCCATGTGATCGAGGAGTGCCTTACCTATAAAGCGGCCACGGCCTCGGTGTTCTCCATCGATTGGGTCAAGATGGCGAGCATCATCCCGGTAGTGAACAACACGGAGCGTTTCCGTCAGCTCATTGCGGAGGAGTCGGGGAAAGGCGCCAGCCAGCGCAACTCATCCAGCATCCTCGAAGAGTTGCGCGGCCTTGCCGAGCCGGATGCCTTGAAAGTTCTTCAGACCGCGCTCACGCAGCAGATCGCCAAGGTGTTCGATATGCCGCCTGAGCAACTGGACGTGACGGTATCACTGACCAATCTGGGTATGGATTCGCTGATGGCAGGCCAGATCCGGAATTGGATCGCCACCGAGCTTGGCACCGATTTTCCGACCATGGGCTTGATGCGCGGACCGACGATCGTGCAACTCGCCGGCGAGCTGGGCGCACTGGTGAGCGGCGACAAGGCGCAGGCGGCGGAAGACCAGGAAGAATCGATGGACGGCAGTCCAACCAGCCCATGGGTGCATTGGCCGCGATTGAACTCGGAGAATGCAACCATGCGCGTGCTGACCTTTCCGTTCGTCGGTGGTGGCGCCACCGTGTTCAATAGCTGGCCGGACGAGTTTGGATCGGCATTTGAAATCATGGCCGTTCAGTATCCCGGCCGCGGCAATCGGGCGGATGAGAAACCGATCGACGACATGCCCGCGCTGGTCAAGGCGATCGCGGAAAACATCCTGCCGTACCTGGATCGGGGCTTTGCGATATACGGCCACTGCATGGGTAGCTTGATTGCCTATGAAGTTGCCCAGTATCTGCAGACGCACTTCGACGAGTCGCCGCTGAAACTCGTCATTGCGGGCTGGCCGGCACCGGCACTGGTCGAGAAATACGTCGAAGGCCTGGAGGGTATCGATGGAAATTACATGCTCGAAAACGTCACCGATGACGATGTGCTGCAAGTACTGACGCGCAATCGGCTGATCGCTCCCGATTTTGTGGTCGATCGCCAGCGGCTGGCGCCGCTGATGCCCGCAATGCGGGCTGAACTGAAAATGCTGGGCTTGTATCGTCATACGGCACAGGAACGCCTGCGTTGTCCGATTACCTGCCTGTTGGGGACGGACGACAACTTGTTCAATGCGGCACAACTGCGCGCATGGCGAGACGTGACGAGCAGCACGTTCTCCTTCGTGCAGGTGCCGGGCGAGCATCTGTTCATCAAGAGCAAGGACAGGCGGCCTATCGAAACCATTCGGCGCGAGCTGGAAGCGCGAACCCTGCCCAGTTTTTCGTCTATCCAGATGAGCACGCCGGACAGCGATGAGCCTGTGGCCTTAACGGAGGATAAGTAATGAACGCACCAGAGTCTTACGATGTCATCATTTGCGGCGGCGGCCTGGCCGGCCTGACCTGCGCCCGGCAACTGCAGCGCGCGCAGCCGGGGCTGTCAATCGCCGTATTGGAAAAGGTTCCGGGGCCGTTGCCGGCCGCGGCGCACAAGGTGGGCGAAGCAAGCGTGGAGGGTGGGGCGCACTACTTCACCGAGCATCTCGGCTTGCAAGGTTACTTCAATAAATCCCAACTCCACAAACTCGGTCTGCGCCTCTTCTTCGGTGATTCCCAGGGGCCTTTTCAGCAGCGTCCGGAACTTGGTGCGCGCAAGTTTCCGCGCGTGCCTTCCTATCAGATCGACCGAGGCGTACTTGAAAACGACTTGCGCAAGATGGTCGCCAACGCGCAAGGCGTCACCCTGATGGAAAACGTCACGGTGACCGACGTCGATCTGGCGACCGACGAGGAACCGCACACCGTTCACCTGCGCGATGCCGATAATGCCGAGCGGACGCTGCAATGCCGCTTTCTTGTCGACGCGACCGGCCGCCGCCGGCTCCTGCATCGCAAGCTCGATCTGGGCCGCAAGAATGGTCACGAGATCAGCGCGGCATGGTGGCGCATGAAAGGAGAGTACGACGTTGAAAAAATGGCCGGGCTTGCAACGCCGCAGTGGAAGCCGCCGCATCAGGAGCGCCGCTGGTTCTCCACCAACCATCTGATGGGATACGGCTACTGGGTCTGGATGATTCCGCTGGTGTCCGGCAATACCAGTATCGGAATTGTGACCGACGAGACCATACACCCGGTGCAGGGGTACAACACCTACGAGAACTCGCTTGAATGGTTGCGCCGGCACGAGCCGGCACTGGCGAACTTCATTCAGGACGGCGAGCTGCTCGATTTCCGCGTCATCAAGAACGCCAGTTACCACGCAAGCCAAATTTGCTCCCACCGCCGATGGGCGTGCGTAGGCGAGGCGGCGCTGTTTCTGGATGCATTCTATAGTCCGGGCAGCGATTTTATCGGCTACACCAATACCATCGCCGTAAAAATGATCGAGATGGATCGCGCGGGACAGTTGACGGAAGAAGCCGCCGCGCGCTTCAATCGCTTCGTTCTCGATGATGTCGCGGCGAACTATCTTGCGCTTTATCGCGGCTTGTACAAGACCTTCGGTTCGGCGCCGGTCATGTTCACCAAAGTGTTATGGGACACCTGCTTTTACTGGGCATTGCCGTGCCAGATGCTGTTCCGGAAATTCGTCGTCGACGCTGATGCGCTGGACGAATTCCACGAGATTTCACAGGAGTATCTGGCGCTGAACCAGCGTGTGCAGAACGCTTTCCTGGAGTGGGCGCCGGTCGCCGTCGAGCCGGACCGCTACACTTTTGTGGAGTACAGCAAGACACCGATCTGCGCGGGACTCCATCTGGAACTGATCAAGGACAAGACGCGCGAGGAATGCTTCCGCGACATGCGCGCCCACGTCCAGCGTTTTGGCGAATGGGCTGAACAGATTGAGCGAGAGGTCGCGGTGGCGCGGAAAACGCTGCCTGCGACGCATGCTCAGATGGAACCGGTTGTAGCCGCGATGTACGACGATGCAGCTATTTAGTACACAAAAAAGGACCGGCAATGGACGCCAAAAGTTTTAATGATCACGATGCGATCGTGGAAGCATTCTCCGCGAAATTGCGTGCCTTTCCACTGCCGAAAGGTGTGGAGCTGGAACTGCCGCCCAAATGCGCACGCGAGGTCGAGACGCGTTATGTCGAATATG
This sequence comes from Burkholderiales bacterium RIFCSPLOWO2_02_FULL_57_36, assembly GCA_001770855.1. Taxonomy (GTDB): domain Bacteria; phylum Pseudomonadota; class Gammaproteobacteria; order Burkholderiales; family Burkholderiaceae_D; genus MESE01. The sequence continues at coordinate 36,174 of MESE01000105.1, read as the reverse complement.
TTCCTGGCGAAAAGCTGGTTGGAGAAGTCGTCGTTCCAGAAAGATATGCGAATCCGCTCGGGCAATTGCAGGGCGGATTTCTGAGCGCGATATTCGACAATTTAATGGCGCCGCTCTGTTATGCGGCAGCGGGGCCTACCACCAGCATTGATATTGCAACCAGCTTCGTGCGGCCGATTCTGGTCGGCGAGACAATTTCGATCGATGCCCGGGTCCGCAGAATCGGCCGCCGGGCTGTGCACTTGACCGCCGACGCCTTCAACAAGGATGGTCAGCTTGTCGCCACCTCGACCAGTAATCTGATGCAACTAGGATGAGAAAAGGGGAATTGACGTCATGGAAACCATGAATACTGCAGGACTCGAAAACAAGGTGGCAATCGTGACGGGCGCCAGCCGCGGTATCGGCAAGGCCATTGCATTGCGCCTGGCCGGCGCGGGCGTGCGCGTGGTGGTGGCTTCAAAGACCGCGGAGCCGCATGCCCGGCTTCCGGGAACGATCCACGACACGGTGCGGGAAATACACGAAGCCGGCGGTAACGCCTGCGCCATTCAATGCGACGTGCGCAATCCCGCGGATCTTCAGCGCGTCGTCGACACCACGCTCGAAAATTTCGGGCGCATCGATATCCTGATCAACAACGCAGGAGCGATCTGGATTCAGTCGCTGGCCGATACCGACGAAAGCCGCTTGAACCTGGTTCTGGACGTCAACTTCAAGGCGCCGTTCCTGCTCACACGGTTGTGTTTGCCGCACATGGCCGCCAATGGCTGGGGACACATCATTAATATGGGGCCGCCTTTGCAGCAGCAGGCGACAAACTCGGCCGGCATGATCGCTTATCTCACATCGAAGCTGGGCGCGACGCTGATCGCGCACGGCCTCGGAGATGAACTGAAAGGTACCGGCATCGCGTGCAATTCCCTGTGGCCGCGTACGCTGATCGAATCTTTGGTCACCGCCACCTTTGGCTTCGGCCAACCCAAGGACTGGCGGCGCAGCGACATCCTGGTCGATGCGGTGATGCTGATTCTGCAGCAGGACCCGCATGCGTTCACAGGGCAGGCGCTGATCGATGAAGAGATTCTGAGCCGATACGGCGGTGTCGCCGATTTCAGCGATTACAGCGTCGTACCCGGCAGTCACCCCGCGACGATGAACCTGGCCCTGTTCAAGGAAATGGCCGCGGAAGCAAAGCGGCGAGCTCGGGCACCGACTTGACCGTGGATCGTGTCGCCTACAGCGTCGTGCGGCCGCTTTGAATCGCGGCACTCAAACTGAGCGCGAATGCACGGCGATGTCTCCACAAGATTATCTTGAGAATCTGAAGCTGGCGACAGAATTGGCCGGGTTCGGCAGCGTCCAGCTTGTCCCGCCCGCCGCACATCAGATCGTGCTGGGATCGATGCGATTCCGCTATCTGGACTGGGGAAAAAACGGACGGCCGCTGATCTTTCTTCACGGCGGCGGCCTCAATGCGCATACGTGGGACCTGGTCTGCCTGTCCTTGCGAGAGCAGTACCATTGCCTGGCTCTGGACCTGCGCGGACACGGCGAAAGCGACTGGTCGCCGGAATGCGACTATAGCGTCGAAGCGGAAGTGAAGGATCTGGAGGCGTTTGTGGATGCCTTGGGACTGAAGGACTTCGTGCTCGTCGGAATGTCGCTGGGCGGGCTGAGCGCGATTGTCTACGCGGGACGCCACAGCCTCAAGATGGCCGGACTTGTGCTGGTCGATGTCGGACCGAAGATCAACGCCGCGGCCGCCGAACGCATCAGGCGATTCATGACCAGTGTCGACGAGCTTGAATCCATCAATCACTTTGTCGCAAGCGCAGCGCAGATCGGCATACGGCGGCAGCAGCGCGTGTTACGAAACAGGTTGTTGCATAACTTGCGGCGCCTGCCGAACGGCAAGTGGACCTGGAAGCATGACCAGCGCCGCTGGCGCAGGGCGAAAGCGCCCGACATGGTGGCGGGATTGTCCGAGTTATGGGCGGACGTTCGCCGCATCCAGTGCCCAACGCTGGTCGTGCGCGGCGCGTTCAGCGATGTCTTTCGTGACGAGGATGCAGAGCAGCTTGCACGCGAATTGCTGTCGGGACGGTGGGTCCGCGTGGAGAGCTCGGGCCACAACGTACAGAGCGACGCGCCGCGGGCGCTGGTTCGCGCACTGCAGGATTTCTTCGGTGCCGTCGGCGTATAATTTGGACCCACTACCAACGTCCGCCATCATTCCCTGATCTATATGTTTGGAAGCCAAATGTGTTACATGATCCAGGCGGTCGCACATTCGTGCGCATGGCCGGGCGATCTTGCGGCAGCAGCGCTCGGCGTAGCGGCGCCGGACCGGTGAGGACGGCATGTCCCGGGTAACGGTGCTCAATGGCGACATTGCAATCGCGGCCGATGTACATGGCCCAGCCGGGATGCGGACGGTTTTATTTCTTCATGCCGGAGGCGAAAGCCGGTCCGTCTGGCAACCGATTTCCAGTGCCGTTTCCGAACAGGGCTGGCGGACGGTTGCTATTGACTTGCGGGGACACGGCGACAGCGGCCGAGCAGCGCATTATCGATTCGACGACTTCATTCTCGATGTGGTGCGGGTGCATGGCGAGCTTTGTGCCGAGCCGCTGGTCATTGTCGGCAGTTCGATCGGGGGCGCGCTCGGATTGATCGTGGCAGGCGAAGGACACGCAGCGGTTGCCGGACTGGTGTTGCTGGATACACCCACGCGCCCGCAGCCGGCGATTGCGCTGGGTGAAAGAAATCGGCTCGTGACGGCGCAGTCGCGCGGCGCCCCGGCGCTGACCCCGGTAGATCCGGCGTTTCTTCGAGGGACGTTCATCCAAGAGGTGGTTGCGGACCTGGGCCGGTGGCAGCGGGCCGCAAAACGATTGCGCGTACCAAGCTTGCTGATTGCCGGCGAACGCAGCGCAACCGTTGGTCCGGACGAACTTGAGGCGATGAAGGAAGACTTGCCGCAACTCGAGGTAGTTTGGGCTCCGTCCGGCCATCTCGTCGCCCGCGATTGCCCGGATGAAGTCGCGGCGCATCTTAAACGCTTTCTTGCCGCGCCGCATTGGCAATCCTGAATGCTACCAATCAGGTTGCCGAGAAACCGCCATCCACCGGCAACGCAATACCGGTCGTAAAGCCGGCGGCATCGCTGCACAGGTACAGGACCGCCGCGGCGATTTCCTCGGCCTTGCCCACGCGACCGACCGGATGGACCGCGAGCGCAATCTTGGCAACTTTTGGATCATCGGCGCAGGCCCGGCGGAACATTTCAGTATCGATTATTGCCGGGCAAACCGCATTGATCCGGATATTTTTCTTCGCATATTCGATTGCCGCGGATTTCGTCAGCCCGATCACCGCATGTTTGGACGCCGAGTAAATGCTCATCTTTGGCGCGCCGTGCAGGCTGGCTACCGAGCCGGTATTCACGATGGCGCCGCCGCCTTGCGCGAGCATGACGGGAATTTGATATTTCATGCACAGCCAAACGCCCTTGACGTTGACATCCATGATGGCGTCGAACTCAGCCATGCCGCCATCGGCCAACTTGTATTTTTCGATGTCGATGCCGGCGTTGTTGAACGCGCAATCAATCCGGCCAAAGCGTGCAAGTGTCTGTTCCATCAACGCCTTCACATCATCTTCGCTGCTCACGTCGCAACGGATGAAGGCAGCCTCGCCGCCGGCATCATGGATCAGGCTAACGGTGGTTTCTCCGCCTGCAGTGTCGACATCAGAGACAACGACTTTCAATCCGTTTGCGGCAAACGCCATGGCGGTGGCGCGGCCAATGCCGTTGCCGGCGCCGGTAACCAAAGCGACCCGCCCGGAAAAATCCTTACTCATTCGTGTGTTCCTTTAAATATTGAATCGATATTTGATAGGCGATGTTACCGCTTAATCCGACAGGGCGGGGTAGTCGATATAGTTGTGAGGGCCGGAGCCGCCATAGGGCGATACGCCCTCGAACGGCGTATTGAGCGGCGCATTCTCGCGGAAGCGGCGCGGCAAGTCGGGATTGCTGATCAGCGGGCGACCGAAGGAAACCATATCGGCGCGGCCGCTCGCGATCGCCTCGATTGCCATTTCCCTGGTGTAGCCATTGTTCAGCATCCACACCCCGCTGTACAAGCGATGCAGCGCTTCATAGTCGAACGGTGCGCAATCGCGCGGGCCGCCGGTATGTCCCTCGACGACATGAATGAAAACCGGATGCAGCTTCTCCAACTCGCGCACCACATATTCGAACAGCGGCTGCGGCTCGCTTTCCAAGGAGTCGTTGACAGGAGACACCGGTGAGATCCGGATGCCGACGCGCTCGGCGCCGATTTCCTCGATGACGGCCTGCATCACCTCCAGCAGGAAGCGGGCACGGTTCTCCTTGCTGCCGCCGTACTGGTCGGTACGCTTGTTCGAACCGTCACGCAGAAACGCGTCAACCAGGTAACCGTGGGCGCCGTGGATTTCCACGCCATCGAAGCCCGCCGCGATGGCATTGGCCGCGGCCGTCCGAAAATCATTGACCACGCCGGCGATCTCGGCCGTCTCCAGCGAGCGCGGCACCGACGTATCGACAAAGCCCTGGCTGCCGATATAGGTTTTGGCCTTGGCGGCAATCGGCGACGGGGCGACCGGCGCCTGGTTGTTTGGCTGGAACGCGGTGTGCGACATGCGGCCGGTATGCCACAGTTGCACAAAAATGCGTCCGCCGCGGCGATGAACCTCTTTCGTGACCTTGCTCCAGCCGGCGATCTGTTCCGCCGTATGCAAGCCCGGCGTGCTGGCATAACCTTGCGCGGTTTCCGACACTTGGGTTGCCTCGGCAATGATGAGCCCGACCGAAGCGCGTTGTGCGTAGTACTCGATGGTCATTTCGGCGGGAACATTGCCTTCGTCCGCGCGGTTGCGCGTCATCGGGGCCATGGCCATGCGGTTGTCCAATGCGAGAGCGCCAAGCGTGATTGGCTGAAACAGCGCATCTGCAAGGAATTGTTCGGTTGGTTTGCCCATATTTTTTACCTATTCAATGGTTGGATTAATTAAAGCGGCTGGCGCCGGCGCAGCTCGAAGGAAGTGATTCAGGATCAGATCGACACTTTCGCGCAACGGCGCCACGGACTGTTCGATCTTCATGCGGAGCAGGGCGCCTTCCCAAACATCCCAGACTAAAGCGGCCAGCCGGGTTGCCTCGATGCCGCGATTCACCTCGCCGAGGTTCTGCGCATCGCGGATCAAATTCGTCAGGCTGGTGCGCCAAACGGCCATCGCTGCGGCCAGGCACTGGCGGCATAATTCGCTGGACTCGGCCATTTCGGCGGCAAAATTCCCGACCAGGCAGCCCTTGCCTGATGCGGTGCGCTCATTATGGGAAATCATCTGCTCAAACGCGTAAGCGATCGACGCCAGCGGTTGCGGCGGCGCTGCTTCTATCATGCGCTCCCAATTGCGCTGCATCTGATCGGCGTATTGGTCGATGATGACGGCAGCAAAGCTTTCTTTACTGTCGAAGTGGTTGTAGAACGAACCCTTGGGCACGCCGGCGAGATCGGTAACCTGCTGGATGCCCGTGGCATTGTAGCCATGGAGCATGAACAGTTCGCGGCCGGCTGCGGTAAGCCTGCGGGGGATATCGGTTTTTCCTGAGGGGCGCGCCATGAACCGAATTATATGACCAGTCATCTTAAGATGCAAGCGGACTCAGTTGCAGCAAATTTTCGATATTTACTTGATCGAGGACACTGATGAATACAAATTGGCGGGGAGCAAATCGATGGATTATTTATGCAACGGCAAACACGTTTTCATGCACCTAAACTCATGTTAATTCACATGAATAATGCTGTGTAAGGCATTGCTTATATAGGGAATTCTTAATACGAATGGCACTTCTTTTTTACGGAGCAGCGCTTGGCCTTGCCACACAGGGCAGCTTTTTCAGGCAGCAAACGAAAACGGCGATCAACAGTCGCGGTAGGCAATCGCGGTCAATTCCTGCGACAAGCTTGGGGCCGTGCATCGGTACGCGTCGGCAATGCGGAGAATTTCCGCTCTGTCGTGAATCGTCGAGGCGGGGCGGACAGTACGCGCGGGGAAAAGCGCCTTGAGCAATCCTCGTAATGCGATGCCAACGTTCTTCAGATATGGGACTGGGGCTGCATCCGCTGCATAGTAGGTAGTGGTATTCATGGCATTTCCTATTGATGGGCCTTATAGCTTCTCGCCAGCGTCGAGAGCGGCCGTGTTGCGTAATGCCCGCAATAAACGAGCCGCAAATTTAGATAGAAAAAGCGTGCCGGCCAAATTCATGGCGTTTCTTCTTAGTGATTAAAATCGGATGGTGCAATGCAATATATGTCTTAAACGCCGAAAAATCTGCTTTATATTTGTGATAGCAGTCATTCAGATTTGGCATTGCTGTCATGCCTGGCATATCACGCGGTTGCAATCAATGCCATGCGCAGATCCCATACATATGGGATGTCGAAACTAAAGCTAGAAGATATGATTTCGCCGAACTTATATCAATTTCAGCACCGGCCCACCAAAATACCGTGTTCATATCCGTGGCCGAATGGCATTTCTTGGGAGAAGCAATGAGATATTTAACGATGCTTTGCATCACCGCAAGTTTTCTAGCCGGGTGCACCACGACTCCCGCTACGCAGATTCAGGCATTCGGCGATTCAACCAAGGCGATAACAGACAAAGTTGACGCTGTCATTGGTGAATACAACCAAAGTGCACTGGCGCGAATTCATACCGATCTCGCCGCCACCTACAATAAACAATTCGCGAATGGCTTGACCAGCAAGACCCTGGAAGATGTCGCACAACCCATCGACGACAAGACAAAACGCGGCTTTGCCATGTATCGCGCCAACCGGGCTCTTGGAGAATATGCAAAGTCGTTGAGTGCGTTGGCTTCCGCAGGATCGAGAGCCGACATCGATTTGGCAACCGCAAAATTGTATGGAGCAATGTCCGGCATCAACACGCAATATCGAAACATGAAGAGTGACAATGCGGACTTGTTCAATCTCGATGATTTTGCAGGCGTGGCAAAGGTTGTCGCTGCCATTGGCAGCACGATTGTTGAAGAGAAGCGAAATGAAGCCATCAAAAGAATCGTCACCAGTGCCGACGCAAAAATTTCACTTCTATGCGATACGATAAACAAGCAATTGGAAGACTCGGGAATTCACGACGGCATTAGCGCATCACGGCAATATGTTCTGTCGGAAGAAATTCGGCAATACAAAGGACAAGTCCAGAAAGACACAACATTGGACTGGCGGCGCAACGAAATCAAGCGTTTGTATGAGCTTAAGAAGGGGGTTAGCGAATCCCGCCTCCTTGTTCAAAATGCACAGAAAGCGATCCTGGCGGTTAAATCCGCGCATGGCACGTTGGCATCCGAACTAAAAAAGGACAAATACAGTAGTGAAGCGATCGCCATGGCGATCGGCCGGCTCAGGGATCTGGAGAAGCACTACGACAACTATGAAACGCTGCTTTTGGAGTGCAAAAAAATCGAGAAGGACGACAAGGGAATTCTGAGCTGCGGTGACAAGCCGTGACTTGTGTCCATAACAAAGGGGACGTGTGATGCCAAATCAAACAATTCGGGGAAACTTAGTTGACGCCATCAACGAGCTAAATAAGTTGCTCGAAATTTGTCCGGATGAAAATCAGTGCTTTGAGATCCGGATTAAAATCCGGGAGCTTTTCCAGCGACTCGACCGGGTAATCATTGCCACGCTGGATTCATCAACCATGGAGTTCGATGAAGCGATCAAAGCATTGCAAGCTCTTACAAAAGAGGCAGAAAAGGCAAAGACCCAGCTTGACCGGGTGGCGGAGGTAATTAACAAAGCGGCGAAAGCGGTAGCCAAGGTGGAAAAGCTGGTCAAGAATGTCACCGGCGTACTCGCCATTCTTTAATTTGTAGTAGTTGCGACCTTCCGGTAGCCGCGGGCGGCTGATGATCCCGTTCGGAGGTCATCCAGACGAATTGGACATCGCCGGCCGAAATTGGCTTGGCGTCGCTCCCATCACTTTGCGCATCAGGCGCCTGAGCGCGGTCGTATCGACATACCCCACGCGTTCAGCAACTTGCTCCACCGTCAACTTGCTTGTTTCAAGCAGCATGCGCGCCTTGCTGAGCCGAACGCTCTGCAGCAATGCCGAAGTGCTGCGCCCGGTGGCTGCTCGTACGTGACGCGAGAGGGTACGGTCAGACATGCAAAATTCCGCCGCCAGATCTGAAACGCTGGGCGGATTGGGCAGCGCGGATTCGAAGCGTGTCACCAACTTCGCGACCAGCGCATTGCCATTGGCAAGCATGGCGGGAACGATGAATTGCGCCTGAGATTGCCTGCCGTCGATCAGCAATACGCGCGATACCGTGTCGGCGAGCGCTGGACTAAACTGCGTACGCAAAAGATGCAGCATCAGATCGGTCTGGGCGAATGCGGCTCCGGCGGTCACGACCGTTCCATCGCTGATCACCATGCGATCGGAATCAACCGTGCAGCGCGATTCCAGTTGCTGCAATAGCGACGCAAACCACCATGACGTCGTGACCTTTTTTCCCGCAAGGAGATCGGCGGATTGAAGGAGAAAAACGGCTGAGCAGGACGCCGCCACGGTGCCGCCCGCTCGCGCATGTGCTTGCAGCGCTTTAATTGCGCGCACTGCGTCAGGCTGGGTAAAGCGGTTCATTACCGCTCGATGATTCTCGAGCCCGAGGCCGGGAATCACCCACGTGGAGCTGTCGGCACGAGCAGTTTTCGGCAAAATCTTCACGTCCATTTTCAGGCCGTGGCTGAGCTGAATGGTGCGTTCTGTTGAAACCACGCGCCATCGAGGCGTGGCACAACCGACACTTCTGGCTAACGAAGCGGCGGTCGACAAAATATCCAGCGTCAGCACGACACTTGACGGAAAGGCGCCCGGCAAAACAAGAACTGTGAAATCGATCATTGGCCGCTAAAGCTAAAAAGATGTCCTAATGGACACTATAATTTTGTGTCAATTGACGTTTTAATACAAGTTTCAATTTCTGCATTTTAGAAATTAAACTACTTGAAAGAGACTAATGACTATCCGTTTTCGCCCGCTGGTTCTGGCCGTTTCCGTAGCAGCCGCTTTCGCTTCACCGGTTACCTTTGCAGATAATGTGAAAATTGCCTTCATTGATCCATTGTCCGGTCCGTTCGCGCCGATCGGCCAAGGAATTTTGAGACATTGGCAGTTCTCTGCTGAACTTGCAAACCAGGAAAAATGGGCCGGCAGCCACACCTTTGAGTTTGTCGGATTCGATAACAAGGGCAGCCCGCAAGAGTCGCTGAGCCAATTGAAATCAGCGATCGACCAAGGATATCGTTATATTACCCAAGGTAACGGTTCAGGCGTTGCGCTGGCGTTGATCGATGCGATCAACAAACACAATGATCGCAATCCAGGTAAGGAAGTTGTCTATATGAATTATGCGGCAGTCGATCCTGATCTGACCAATAGCAAGTGCAGCTACTGGCATTTCCGTCTCGATGCAAACTCCGATCAAAAGATGGAAGGCCTGACCAATTACATGGCGAAGACTCCGAAGATCAAAAAGGTCTACATCATTGGTCAGAACTACGCTCACGGACATCAATTTAGCCGCGCGGCAAAGGAAATGTTGAAGCGCAAGCGCCCTGATATCGAAATCGTCGGTGACGATCTTCATCCAATCGCCAGCACCAAGGACTTTTCTCCGTATGTCGCCAAGATCAAGCAATCCGGCGCCGACGCCGTGATTACCGGCAACTGGGGCACCGACTTGGCGCTGTTGATCAGGGCTGCGAAGGATGCGGATTTGAAGTCGGATTTCTATACATTTTATGCCCAGTCAACTGGTGTTCCTACCGCGCTGGGTTCCTCCGGTGCAGAAAAGGTCAAGCTAATCGAATACTGGAACAAGAACAATGCGCGGTTTGTTCCAAAAGAAGAATATGAAATAGGCGCCAAATTGACTCAGCAGTTCAAGGATAGATACAAAGAAGACTTTTATGTGGCCGCAGCTTACAACGGCGTGCGCATGCTATCCAATGCGGTCAAGCAGGCGAACTCGACTGATCCGGTTAAAGTCGTCCCGGCAATGGAGGGCATGCAATTCAAGGGTCTGAACGGTAATTTGGAAATGCGCAAAACGGATCATCAGATGCAGCAACCGCTGTATATCGGGACCTGGACCAAGACCGACGGCAAAGATGTGAAATTCGATTATGAAAATACCGGCTATGGTTTCAAAACCGATGTCAGGCTGGATTCATATGTCGCAGCTCAGCCAACCTCTTGCGAGATGAAGCGCCCGAAACACTAAAAACGCCTGACAAATGCACTGTCATTCCGAGAAGCATCGTGACGAGGAATCTCAATCCTCTCCGGACCTGATGTCGTTCAAGAATCCGCGCAACGCTTGGAATGTCGGCCTGCGATCATTTTATTAGATACTCCAAGTCTTCAAATCATTAGATCAAACAGTATGGTTCGCAAGGGCCATACTGTTTTTTTTAGTGCGAATAATGTGAATAATGGAAGCGGCGGTCGAAAAATGTCAGGCGTCGGCACGACGCTTGACGGAAAGGCGCCCGGTAAAACAAGAATAGTGAAATCGATCATTGACCGATAAAGCCTGAAACATGTCAGAACAGACGCTACGCTTCTGAAGCGGATAAGGTTTTAATACAAGCTCCAATTGATTAACAGATGGGCTGAACATGCTGAAGCCGAAAGATTCCTATACGACGATCATGCCGACCGGAATCGACGGACGCTCCGAGGTATGTGATCAACCCATTCAACCAGAAGGAGCCGCTGCGATGCCAAAACGAAACATGAATGAAGACGATCCGCTCGACGATTTCGATCGCCGCGAGATCACCTTGGACGACATCGCGAAGGTGGTCTACGTGGCCGGTACCGGGCCCGCGGTGATCGTCATGACGGAGATGCCGGGCATCAGCCCTCATGTGGCGCGCTTCAGTCGCTGGGTTCGCGACGCCGGATTCACCGTTTACATGCCTTCGCTATTCGGCCGCGACGGAGCCGTACCGAGCGTGGAGGAGGGCACGGCTACCTTCAAGCGGGCCTGCGTCAGCGCCGAGTTTCGTGCATTCGCCGCCAACGAATCGAGCCCGGTGACCCAGTGGCTCCGCTCGCTGGCGAGGCTGGCGCACGAGGAATGCGGCGGCCCGGGCGTTGGCGCGATCGGGATGTGCTTCACGGGAAACTTCGCGCTCACGATGATGCTCGAGCCGTCGATGCTCGCGCCGGTCTTGTGCCAACCGACGCTACCGCTGAACGATCCCGCCGGAATCGAAATCGCGCCCGATGAACTCACCGCGGTCGGACAGCGCCTTGAGCGGGATGACCTGACCGTCATGGCTTACCGCTTCGAGGGCGATCGGTTTTGCAAGGCTCAGCGGTTCGCCGCCTACTCCGAGGCGCTCGGCGACCGATTCATTGCACGAGTGCTCCCCGACAGCGCGGCCAACCGCGACTCTCTTGCACCGTTTTTCGCACATGTTGTGGCCAGTCCGCACAGCGTGGTGACCGCCCACCTGATCGACGAAGCGGGCCAACCGACAATCGCCGCCCGGGACGAGATCCTTGCGTTCTTCGTTCATCGGCTCGCGTCATGACCCGGGAACCAAAGTTCGGCTAATGAGCGGCTGGATAGCGTGGTCGATATCATCGTTGACTGTGCAAAATAGCATGGCTGTAAAAAAGCCCCGCATGCCTTTCGGTGCGGGGCTAAGTCCACTTCTTAAGGAAGGTGGAGAGACGGATTTACTATACCCGCTTCGTGCCGCCGCGCACATTGGTAGAAATACTGTAATGTTGAATTGAAAAAGAATCGGACTTGCGGTCGAGTCGGCCCGCATAACCTTGAGTTGTGTGGATACGGAGCAGCTTGGTTTTGTTGCGCAACTCCTTACTCATCGTAACCGGGTCATGAAGACTATCTCGACGAGACAAGGCTGATCGATCAAAGTGGTGTCGACCAGTCAGAGCGGGCATTAATTAGCAATATGTTGTTACCCCCCCCGTGCGTCGCCCAGCCAACTCGCATTCAAGGCCGAACGCCTCGATGGCCAATGTCATGGCGATGAATGACTGAAATATCCTGAACCAAGGACGCCCCCTCAATAACGGCTCTGCGCCGATGGTTGAATCAACCCAAAACCTAATCGGCGTCTCTTGAGCTGCGGTAAAGCAATATATTCCGACCAAACAGCAGGAACCTTTGTCTTCATTGCCAACTCCAAAAAATCTTAGCCTGATTTGACCGCAGTGAAGCCATCCCCACTTTTTGTGTTGCAGCCGGCAAACAACTCGCTGATTCGTTACGAGGTACGAGACCATGGAGGAACTTTTACGCATATCAACGGGCGTTCCCGGACTTGACATGGTGCTGAACGGCGGTCTGCTGGCGCAACGCTCCTACCTGATCCGCGGCGGTCCCGGCACCGGCAAGACCACCCTCGGCCTGCATTGCCTGGCCGCCATGCCCAAGAATAAGCGGACGCTATTCCTTGGCCTGAGCGAGCCGGTGGAGCGCATCGTTCGTGACGCGCAGGCGCAGGGATTGGACCTGTCGGACGTGGCGTGGTGCGACCTCACCACGAGCAAGGATGCGTTTTTCGAAGGCGAGAGCTATGACATCTTTTCGCCCGCCGAAGTCGAGCGCAAGCCGATGACACAGCAGATCATCCGCATGATCGAACAGGTCAAGCCGGCGTGCGTACTCATCGATTCGCTCACCCAGCTACGCTACCTGAGCGCCAACAGCTATGACTTTCGCAAGCAAACACTCGCGCTGATCAAGTATCTGAACGACCAGGGCGCGACGGTGTTGGCAACCAGCGAGACGAGCATCGAAGCGCCGGATGACGACGTCCAGTTTATCGTGGATGGGATTCTGGAAGTCGACTTTCAGCACGGCGCAGCAACGAGGCGCAACGAAGGACGCGGTTTCGCAGGACGCGGTATCACCGCCGTCAAATTCCGCGGCTCCAACTTCGCTCCGGGCCGCCATGAACTGCTCATCGGTGACCATGGCGTGCAGGTATTCCCGCGCCTGGTGCCGGCCGAACACGGGCAGCGCTTCATCGCGGAGACGATTTCGTCCGGCATTGACGAACTGGATCGCATCACCCACGGCGGCTTGCACCGCGGCACTGTTACGGTCATCACTGGTCCAAGCGGGGTTGGAAAAACCACGCTGGCGGTACATTACATGAAAGAGGCGGCCAAGCGCGGAGAGCGCTCCGTAATTTTTTCCTTTGACGAAGGATTGGCCACGCTGATACATCGCAGCGAGTCGGTCGGCATTCCGATGCAAATGATGTTGGCAGATGGCATACTCCAGACAATTGCCGTCGAGCCGCTGTCCATGAGTGCCGACCAATTCGCCCATCTGGTGCGTCAGAAAGTCGAACACGAGCAGGTACGGGTCGTGTTGATCGATAGTGTGCGCGGCTACGGGCTGTCGGTGCGCGGCGAAGATCTGGTCTTGCATCTGCACGCGCTGTGCGGTTACCTGAAGAACATGGGCGTGACCGTATTGCTGAACGACGAGACTGATGCAATCATGGACCAGGCATTTCATCCAACATCAGTAGGGGTCAGCTATCTTGCATCGGGCGTCATCTATCTGCGTTACGTTGCCATCGATAATCGCCTATGCAGGGCGCTCGGCGTGCTCAAGATACGCACCAGTGATTTCGAAAATACCCAGCATGAGTTTCAGATCACCCGCCATGGCATTGTGATCGGCGCGGCCTTGCAGAGTGGTACCCATGGTTTGCTGCCCGGCATCCCACGCATGTCGCGCGCCTCCGAGCAACAGTAAGAAGAAGCGAGCCTGCAATGCCACACATCGCCCTGCTGGAAAACAACTCGAGCAACCTCAAACTGATGGTCGAGGCGCTTATACCCGCCGGGTTCGAGGTCAACGGCTTTCGGGAAGTGAGCGAACTGCTTGCCGCGCTCGGCAGCGCGCACTTCGACGCGGCGCTGCTCGACGCGGCTGGAATCGGCGCCGAATTCACCGATGCGTGCAGCGGCCTGCGTGAACACGGCGTGCCGTTCATCGTCGTGGTGGCAGCGCGCGGTTCGATTGATAATGAGCAAGCATTGCGGCAGGGCTCGGCTGGGTCACTCGAGCGTCCATTGAGCATTCGCGGGATGATCAACGTGTTGCATAGCCTGTCTGATTTATCCAAAACGTGGCAGCAATCCTCCTAGCGCTCGAAGGTGCCGGCAATCGCCGCATCCTGTTCGAGTGGCTCGCGCCGCCGCACGAGATCTTCTACCTGGAGGAAGGACTGGCGTCGGATCGGCCGGTCGATCTGATCATTGTCGATAGCCCGGCGCTGGATCGCTTCGGCCAGGCCATCGAGGATCGCGTGAGTACGGCGCAGACGCTCCTTCCGGTCCTGCTTGTGGTGCCTCGGCATCGCCCCGGCATTCATATCGTGCCGCGTCATCGTCCCGGCATCGCACTGCCGCAACGATGGCGGCAGGCAAACGAACTCATCACGGCACCGATCACCAAGGATGAGCTGGAAGTGCGCATCGCCGGCCTGCTGACATTGCGCGAAAGGGAAAAACACCTGTACGAGGCCAGGGAGCTGCTGCGCATGGCGACCGAACTGGCGCAACTCGGGTTCTGGGAGTGGGACACGCGCACTGACCAGGTCCACTTCCCGCTCGAATGGAGCAAGCAGTTGGGTTATGCCGAGGCCTTGCCGAACCAGCTGGAGGAGTGGGTTTTGCGCCTGCACCCGGACGAGCGTGAACAGGTGTTGGCGAAACTCGACCGCCTCAGAACGGCGCCGAGCTCCGAGTTCGAAATCGAATTCCGGCTGCGGCACAGGGATGGCTCCTACCGCTGGTTCCAGTCAAAAGTGGCACTGATCCCGGAGCAGGGCAGCGCCAACCGGCGTCTGGTGATCTCGCAGCTCGACGTCAGTGCGCAAAAGGCCGCGCAAGAGCATATCCGGAAAATATCCCAGTACGATGCGCTGACCGACCTGCCCAATCGTGCCTTGCTGTACGAGTTTGGCGAACATCTGCTGGCTGGGGCGCGCCGCTCGGGCACCAAATTGGCGATCCTGTTCTTCGATCTTGATCGCTTCAAGCCCATCAACGATACGTATGGACACCACGTCGGCGACCAGGTGCTGCAACAAGTGGCGCGGCGCATTTCCCAGTCGGTGCGTGGCGAAGATCTCGTCGGGCGTCTTGGCGGAGACGAGTTTCTTGCCGTGCTGACGCGGATCAGAAAATGTGAAGACGCTGCTCGCGTTGCCCACCACGCACTCAAGCTGCTTGGCCAGCCTTACCATGTCGAGGGACTCGAGATCGACTGTACACCCTGCATCGGCATCAGCCTGTTTCCGCAGGACGGCGAAAGCATTCCCTCCCTGATCAAGCATGCGGATGACGCCATGTATTATGCAAAGGAAGCGGGGGGCAACAATTATCAGTTCTTCACCAAAGCGCTCAACCAAAAAGCGCAGGCTGCCGCAGTGCTCGAAAACCGCATGCGCGATGGCATTGAGCGTGACGAGTTTCGGCTGTTCTATCAACCGGTAATCGATACCGTAAGTGCAGCGGTGGTTGGCGTCGAGGCGCTGATCCGCTGGCCGCAAGCCGGCCAAACCGACTTGGGTGCGGCCATGTTTATCCCTGTCGCTGAATCAAGCGGCCTTATTCATGGATTGGGCGAATGGGTCTTTGACGAAGCTTGCCGCCAGCACAGGCAATGGCTGGAAGCGGGTTTGCCACCCATTACCGTGGCCGTCAATGTGTCAGCCGCCCAGTTCCGCGCCAAGGATTTTCCGCAACGACTCGCGCATGCGATCAACGATGCCTGTATCGCGCCGGCTTATCTGTCGCTGGAAATAACGGAAAACACGCTGATGACGAACATGGACGAATCGGTGCGCGTGCTCGGTGAGCTCCGCGGGCTGGGCATCAAGGTTGCCTTGGACGCCTTTGGCACCGGCAGCTCAAGTCTGAGCCAACTCAGCCGCCTGCCGCTCGACAAAATCAAGGTCGACCGTTCATTCATCCATCATCTGGACGATGATGACGCCAGCTGCGCGCTTGTCGAGGCGATCATCGCCTTGGGCAGGACGCTCGACTTGCAGATCGTGGCCGAAGGGGTGGAAAATGAAGAAATGCTGCAATTCGTGAAACGCCGGCATTGCCAGCAGGCGCAAGGATTTTATCTTTGCCGGCCGTTGCCGGCGGACGAATTCGCGCATTGGTACCGTAGGGAAATCCTTGCTACTAGTCAGCCTTGCCAGAGATGATTTCGGTCGTAAGCGCATTCCCGAACTGGAATTGCAAGGCAAAGTTCAAACCATTTTGAACGGCGAATAGCGCAAATTTTGAGGAGCAATCATGAGGCTTGGCGACTTCATTCCCGCAAACCTGGAACAAATCCTTCAGGAATGGCAAGAGCATGCGCGAGGCATTGATGCCGTAAAGGAGCTCAATCGCGATGAACTGCGGGATCACGGCAACCAGCTTCTGCTGGCAATCGCCAAAGATTTGGCATCACCGCAAACAGACGCTGAAGCGGTCAAGAAGTCGAAAGGTCAAGGATCCGCTCAGGCGCCCCATTCCGATGAACTTGACGCGACTTCCAAGACCCACAGTGTTGCGCGGTTTGGCGTTGGCTTCAGCATTGAAGACATGGCTTCCGAGTATCGGGCGCTACGTGCAAGTGTGTTACGGCTATGGGGGGATAACAGTGAATCGGCCGGGCGGTCGGATCTGGATGAGATGGTTAGATTCAATGAGTCAATGGACCAAGCCGTCATGGCGGCGGTGGCCAGCTACTCATTTGAAAAGGAGCAGCGGGTTCGATTGCTCGATACCATCCTGTCGTCGGGGCCGGATCACGCATACGTTCTGGATTTGGACGGGCGGTTTATGTATGTCAACAAGCCTTTGGCAGAGCAATTCAATATGCCAGCCGATCAGATAGTCGGAAAAAATTTATTCGACCTCGGCGTGCCATCGGCGCGTGAGGTGCACGAACAAATCGAAGACGTCGTTCGTAAAAAGGAACAGCTTCGAGCCGAAGTGTCAGACAACGCCGTGCTATCTCAACAGAGGCATTTTGAATACATTCTTATGCCAGTAATCAATGAGAGCGGGGAAGTCGAGGCAGTCACTGGAGCGGCGCGTGATATCACTGAGCGCAAGATCCTGGACAACGAGATTTGGCATAAGGCCAATTACGATGCATTGACCGGTTTGCCGAATCGCCGCCTTTTTCGGGACCGACTCGAGCAAGAGATCAAGCATTCTGAACGATCCGGCAATGTGATCGCCTTGCTGTTCATTGACTTGGACCATTTCAAGGAGGTCAATGACCTACTTGGGCACGACGCGGGCGACCTCTTGCTTAGAGAAACGGCGGAGCGGATCCGGTCATGCATTCGTGAGACGGATACTGTCGCTCGTTTAGGCGGCGACGAATTCACGGTAATCCTCACGAATGTGAATACACCGGATCATGTGCCAGTTCTCGCTGAAAAAATTCTGCGAGAACTGGCGAATCCCTACTACATCTCGAAGGAAATGGCCCATATTTCGGGAAGCATCGGCATTACGGTATTTCCGCAGGATGCATCCAGTTCGGAAGTTCTGGTTCGCAATGCCGACCAAGCAATGTATGTGGCAAAGAAAGCCGGCCGCAACCAGTATCACTTTTTTGCCGGTGACATGCAGGCATCTGTTCGAACGCGCCTGAGGTTGATCGGAGACTTGCGCCTGGCTTTAGCCCGTGGCGAATTGTCTGTTTATTACCAACCGATTATCGACTTGTCCAACGGAGAAATTCACAAAGCAGAAGCTTTGCTGCGCTGGTTTCATCCAAAGCATGGGCTGCTGCTCCCAGGCGAGTTTATCTCCCTGGCTGAGGAAACGGGACTCATTAACGAAATTGGCAATTGGGTATTTACTGAGGCAGTGTCGTGCTCACGGCAATGGGCAAGCGAGTTTAATACCCCGTTTCAAATCAGCATCAACAAGTCGCCCGTTCAGTTCATGATGCAGCGCGAGGGAATGGATTGGTGTGAATACTTGAAACAACATCGATTGCCTGCCAGCAGCGTTTCGATCGAAATAACGGAAGGCGTCCTCCTGAATGCGTCTTGTGGCGCTGCAGAACAACTCGCGGAACTTCATGCCGCAGGCGTCCAAGTCGCAATTGACGACTTCGGCACCGGCTATTCGTCGATGTCTTATTTAAACCGCTTCGATGTCGATTATTTAAAGATTGACCAGTCTTTCGTACAGGGCATGGTAGACGCGAGCAGTCGGACAATAGCCGAGACCATCATTATATTGGCACATAAACTCGGCATGAAGGCAATCGCTGAAGGCGTCGAAACGACCGACCAAAAGCACTGGCTCAAGGATGCTGGTTGCGACTATGCGCAAGGATATCTGTTTTCGGAAGCGGTTCCGGCGCGACAGTTTTCAGCATTGCTGGCTTCCGGCACAGTGGCGTCCTACTAAATTAGTATGCGTTTTTGACCCTTGCTTGTCGTGGTAGACCCGACAGGCGTTGCCGTGTTTGGTCGGCGTACGATCTGTTTGAAGGTCGGCCGGGATTCGTGCGAAATTCCTCAGATACTGCTGTAACTAACTGATTTCAAAAAATTCTCGTTTTGTAGAAGGACGTGGCGCAGAAATTTTCAGACTTAATTATCGGAGACCACCAGTCCTCTAACGTAATTCAATGTCGGGTTAGTGGTATCTATATAGCGAAATGGATACTAAACATATTTAGACGCGTGATGAAGAGCTCTCACGAGAGTGATAGGTGAGCTTAGGTACTGGCATTTATTTGTAGCCGGCGCGTTGGTTTTTTTGGGCGGCCGATGTCGTCGATCCGCGGCATCTTCAATCCCAGTATTTTCTTGTACAGGCACAGCACAAGGCGCATAGCGCTTGGATGTAGGTCCCGTTAGCAATATTGCGTTCATTGACCTATTAAGACAGGAAGGCCCGGATCTCAGCTCCCCTATTTGCGGGATGGCGCTGTCCATGGAAACAGATATACGATCTTGCGACGCTGTCATTTATTTCCTAAAAGCTAAGTAAATCATCGCCATCCAATCAGCCCGCGCCGCCTGCAGCCATCGAGATCACGTTCGGTGGCGCCAGCGTGCGTATCGAAGGCGCTTCGTTGGCGTACATGGTTAATTGCCTGCACAAGGATTTGCCGGATCATTCCGTCGCTGATTTCGCCACTTCATCTTAGTTGGCGGTGTAATCGGAAGACTTTTGTCTTAAACCGCGAGCCCCGCCGACCCTCACTCTCATTATCCCGCGCGCTGCACGCCAAGCATTACTGCTGAGTTGTATGCCTCATCACTGTGCCTCACCAATTTGGCCGCTCCATTCGCACTAAAACAATGCGGTGAGAGACGTCCCGCTCTAGAGCGGTGCAAAAATATCTCGTTGCGCATACCGGCTCGGATGACTCGATTTAGCTTCTCAAGGTGACGTAACTCCTTATGAAATAAGGAGTTACGTTCTCCTCTCCATAAAGTCAGTCTCCTTAAGAGCAGGGTGGCACGTCTATTGCTGGTATAACTTGTTATATCAAGTTGTGATCTTGATCAGGTTGCCCCTTACAATCGTTAAAAAGGAACACATGCCATGCGCATTTTTCTACTACTTCTGACATTGTTTTCAATACTTGTCTCACCCGCATCGGCGCAGCAAAAACAACTGCGTGTCGGCTATCAGACCGGGGAAATAAACGTCTTACTTACCTATGCCGTGAACGCTGGTTTATTTGAAAAGCAAAAGATCGAAGTGAAATTGGTTCCTTTCCCGGCCGGACCTGCAATGCTGCCCGCGCTGGCATCCAAAGAAATTGATATGGCATGGATGGGCGAATTTCCAAGTGTCACCGGCTATGCCAACGGCATGCCCATCGAAATCCTGATGATGGAGCGGCTCGACTACACAAATATACGCGTGATCGGAAATCCAACCTCCGGCATCAGCAATGTTGCCGATCTCAAAGGGAAAAAGGTTGGCGCGTCGGTCGGTTCTTCGAGCCATTATCATTTGTTGAGAGCGCTAACCCAGGCAGGTTTTAAGCAGTCGGACATCACAATGGTCAACCTTGCACCGTCGACCATGCCACCCGCTTACATGGCCGGACAGATCGATGCCGCAGTGACATGGGAACCTAACGTGGGGCTTATGGAGAAGGCCGGCGCCCGGTCGATCGCAACAACGCGCTCCCTTGGCATGATTACCGGTGGCGTTTGGGTCGGACAGCAAGAGCTAAGCCGCAAGAACGGTGAAGTGTTGCAGTCCTTCTTGCGCGCTTGGCGTCAAGCGCAACGTGATTACATCGCCAATCCAAAAACCATACGCCAATACGAAGCCAAACGGATCGGACAAAGTCCTGAAGAGTTTGACGCACTGATTGCGCGCCAGTCAGCAAGCAATCCAAGTTTCGAAGAGCAGCTTACTGCCGACTTCATGGGCGCGCCTGGCAAGGAACTTGACTCAAGAATCATGAAACACTTGCAAGGTATCGGCGCCTTTCTTGTATCGGAGCAGCGTATCAAGGAAGCGCCGAAAGACTGGATCCCCCTTTTCAACACCGCGCCTATCCAGAAAATCATTGCATCTGAAAAAGGCAAATAAATTTTCTAGCTTAAGCGCGTAAAGCCTGTTCACCTACACACAAATATCCTTGAAGAGCAGAACACATGAATGACATGACTAGTATCAAACAGCACGCCATGAGCGAATTGGAACAGAAGATCGCTAATGCCATCAAGTACGAGGATTGGCTTGGACTTACCTCGGAACTGGTGACAACCGGACAGCCGGACTCCGAGAATCCGCTGGACCCCGATATGCCTTCAGGCTCGGAAGAGAAAATCGCGTTGTGTGTAGCTGCAAAATTGCGTGCCATGGGGCTGGAAGTGGAACTTCACGAGAAAGTACCAGGTCGGCCCAATGTGATTGGAACTTGGGTTGGCCAAGGTGGCGGCCCGACTTTGATCTTGAATGATCACCTCGATACGTATCCGGCCGGCGATCCAAGCGCATGGCATATGACGAATGGCAATCCCTATAACCCAACCGTATCAGGAGACAAGCTGTACTCAAGAGGTACGTCGGATACGCGAGGAAATCTGGCTTGCACGCTGTTGGCGGTACAAGCGCTGCGCGAGAGTGGAGCGCAGTTCAAGGGTACATTGAAGTGCATTTACACAGTAGATGAAGAGAAGCATGGCCCCAATGGCGCAATATACCTGCTCGATGAATTGGGTATTCGGGGAGATTACGAAATTACCGCCGAGCCGTCAGGCTGGACGCGCAGCGCCGACGAATGGGGCATCGGCATTGCGGTCGCACACTCGGGTAATTGCATACTGGAGCTAATAACGGAAGGCACAAAATCACATCTCTGGCGTCCGGACACCGGCATCAATGCAATTTCAAAGATGACCAAGTTGCTGGCGGCCCTTGAATCGATCCAGTTCAAACACAAGGCGCCGAATTACTACGGCGGCACCAAGCCCATGGTGTGCCCGACTCGAATCGGGGCCGGTGTGCCTCGCGAGATGCAATTTACTCCAGCCGAATGTCGGACTGTTATCGCGGTTGTCGGTCTGGTTCCCGGCATGACACTGGATTCGGTGACGGCCGATATACAAGCCGTGATCAATCAGTTAGCCAAGGAAGATCCATTATTTGCAGCATCGGTCCGTCAGTTTCCCAATTCGCTCTTCGTTCCGGCAACGGAAGAAGTGCCGGAATCGTCAGAGCCGGTCGCAGCCCTTACGGATGCCTATCAAAAGATACTCGGACAGACGCCGGTCTATTATCGTAAAAATGCCTATTGCGACACGATCCGCTTTTCGCATGCCGGCATTCCATCCGTAACATTCGGCCCGGGCGAAGATGGATGGCCACCGGTCAATGAGTACATCCACACCCCCAAGGCAGTACCTGCCACACAGGTCCTTGCAGTCGCGATGTTGCGCATACTTGGCGAAGTTTGAATAATCTAAGCAGATGGATCACAAATGGATATGTCCAGCACTTTAGCGCTTTCTCCACAGTCGACGTCGGAACAGTCGGAAGATGCTGCACGATCTGTAAAACCGATTCTCCGGTTCGATCGTGTCGGTCTTGAGTATGACGGTCGCGACGTTCTGAAAGAGTTGAGCTTTTCTGTCAATCGCGGCGAAGTAATTACCGTATTGGGACCATCCGGATGCGGAAAAACCACGATGCTCAACATCGTCGCCGGATTTCTGCAGCCAAGCAGCGGTATCGCCCTGGTGAACGATCGAGAGATCGCGGGTCCAGGTCCGGATCGCGGCGTTGTTTTCCAATCTTATGCATTGTTTGACTGGATGACCGTTGAAGACAACATCGCATTCAGCTTGCGCTGCAGCGGCAAGAATCGATCGCAGCAAAATGCGGTGGCTAAAGATGTCGCGAAGCTGGTCGGATTGCAGGGATTTGAAAAGAGCTACCCTTATCAGCTTTCCGGAGGGATGCGACAGCGCTGTGGATTGGCCAGAGTCTTGGCGGCCAACCCGAGCGTGATGCTGATGGACGAACCGTTTGCCGCAGTGGATGTACAAACGCGTGAAACGCTTCAGGAAGAAATTCTGCGGATCAAAACAGAAACCAAGTGCACGATCATCTTCATCACCCACAGTATCGATGAGGCGGTGTTCCTGGCCGACAGAATTTTCTTGATGCGTAAAGGGCGTCTAGGTGCATTCGACGAATTTACCGTGAATCTGCCTGAGCCGCGAGGTTCTTCAGAAAACAGATTGCATCCGGAATTTTTATCCGTACGCGAACAAATATATCGCGCCATGCGTGCAGATGCATCCTAATGGCGGCAAGGAGAATATTTTGAAAACCAATGACAATGTCAAATCCAGGCGGCAATATTGGATTCTTGCTTTTGCTTCCCCTCTGCTAATTTTCATATTGTGGGTGGTCGCCACAAGTGCTGAATGGGTCCGTCCGGTTTTGTTGCCGTCGCCGGGGGAGGTTGCTAAAAGCTTTTCCGATATGCTGTTGAACGGCTATTCCGGCGTCAGTTTGTTCATCCATTTGTTAGCCAGTCTGACCAGGGTGGGAACAGCTTTTGTATTCGGATCGATACTGGGCATCACTATTGGCATGCTGCGGGGAAGAATTAACAATGTTGATGCCATATTCCTGATTCCGGGCGAGATTCTCAGACCGATACCGCCACTCGGTCTCATTCCATTATTTATCTTATGGTTCGGAATCGGTGAAACGTCGAAAGTGCTTCTTATTTTCGTCTCCGTGTTCCTGATCATGATGGTCAGCGCACAGGCCGGCACAAGAAGCTGCCCGGCGGATTCGATCCGCGCAGCGCAGACCTGCGGGGCAAATCGCTACCAAATCTTTCGATTTGTAGTTTTTCCTTCGGCTCTTCCACAGATCATGACGGGACTGCGGGTGGCGCTTGGAACGGCGCTATCGATACTCGTGGCCGCGGAATTGCTAGGCGGAGACCGTGGTGTCGGCTTCATCGTTCTGGATGCGGCGAATTTCTTTCGCACCACCTATGTTTTTGCCGGGATCATCGTGATCGGTATCGTTGGTCTCCTCTCCGATCGTGCACTGGCTTACGCGGGACGTCGCATTGTTCATTGGGAAGGACGTCGTTAAATTTTATAATGTCGAGAGCAAAGTAACTCGTCTCATCCTTATAACTCTGTCCGCATTATGTAAAAACGGGAATCACTATGTCGTCGCGGCTTAAAAAAGTTGAACCGAAAAAAACGTTTGAGTTAAACATAGAAGCTTCTCCGGTGCCGTATTACGCACAGGTTCGAGATGCACTACGAAAACGGATCCTTGACCGCTCACTGGTACCGCATCAAAAAATGCCGTCGGAAAGCCAGATGATTGAAATGTTTGGCGTGAGCCGGATCACCATTCGTAGAGCGCTCCACGAGCTTGAGAATGAAGGGCTGATATTCGGTGTGCACGGAAAGGGAACATTCGTTTCCAAGCCCAAGGCATTTCAGGATTTGACCCACCTGCAGAGCTTTGGCGAGGCAATGCAACCACATGGATACGAGACGTTCTCGAAGGTCATTAGCTTGAAAGAATTGCGCCCAAGCGATCAGGTGCTGGAAAAACTAGCCGTGGCAAAGAATGAAAAAGTGACGGAAATTAAAAGGGTCCGCTACCTCAATCGTGAACCAATGTCCGTTGAGACAAGCTACTTTCCGGAAGCAATAGGTCGTCGCCTGATCAAGGAAGATTTATCGTCGAAGGATATTTTCCTTATCCTTGAAAATGATTTCGGTATTGTTCTGGGAAACGCGGAGTTGGTAGTTGGCGCGCATCTGGCCGATGACTTGCAGGCTCGCCTGCTTGGAGTGGAAAGCGGCTCTCCCATGCTGCATATTGAGCGCTTGACCTCGGCGAAAAATGGCCAGGCAGTCAATTTCGAACATCTTTACCATCGGGGAGATTCCTTCCGATACAAGGTTCGGGTCGAACGTAGTTCAAGCAAGGACAAAAAATAATGTCTGTCGCAGATATGTTGATGAATGGATTTAGGGAAAACGAACAGTGGACATGACGCGAATCGATTTTGGATTTAATACTTTACAAGCCGGATACAGAGAGCGCTTGTTTACGCCCGTGGATGTCGTGCAAGAAGTATTCCGCCGCATTCGGGAGCGCGGCAACGATTACGTATGGACGGAACTTGTCAGTGAGCAGGACGCCATCAGTGAAGCAGAGCGCATTAGTGCCGCCGAATATTCCAGAAATGTTTCACCACTTTTCGGCATTCCATTCTCAGTTAAAGATAATGTTCATGTCACCGGCATGCACACGACCTGTGGCTGCGACGGATTCGATCTTTTGCCGCATACATCGGCGGCAAGCGTAGCAAAGGCGATTGCGGCCGGTGCCATTTTTATTGGCAAGAACACACTCGACCAGTTCGCTACCGGACTGAACGGAACGCGCACGCTTGGCGGTTACTGCCGAAACGTATTCGATGAGCGTTATATTCCCGGTGGCTCAAGCTCAGGTTCCGGAGTCGCTGTTGCGGCGGGCCTGGTTTCATTTTCGCTTGGGTCGGACACGGGTGGCTCCGGGCGTGTGCCTGCCGCGATGAATAACATCGTCGGCGTGAAACCAACACTCGGCTTGGTCAGTAGTGGCGGCATGATTTACAACAATCGCTTCTTCGATTGCGTGCCGGTATTTGCGCGGACTGTTGAGGATGGCTACGCCGTGCTGGAAACGATCCGCGGATTTGATGTTGTCGATGATTTTAGTCGACCGGACGCCGACAGCATCCCTCTGAAAGTTGACGTTGCAGATCGCTTTGTATTTGCCATGCCGCATACCGAACAACTGGAGTTTTTCGGTGATTCGCATGCGGAGACCGCATTTGAAAAGGCTGTCGAAGCCATGGAGCGGGCAGGGGGGCAATCCATGAAAATTGATTTTTCAATGTTTATTGAAGCCGGCCGATTACCTTTCGACAGTGGCCTGCTTGCCGAGCGCGCTGTAAGTTATGGCGATGTCCTAAAGACCAGGCCGGAGACGGTGCATCCGGCTGTTGCGGCGATGATACGCAAGGGTCTCGATTACTCGGGTACCGAAACCGTACACGCAATCTACAAGATGAATGAGTTGCGCAACAAGGCCAGACAAATGTTTCAAAAATTCGATGTGCTCATGACGCCAACCGTCGGCCGTGCGTATACCTGTGACGAGCTTAAGGCGGATCCAATCGGGCTCAACAATAACATCGGCTATTACACCTATCCGATCAGTCCGCTTGATCTTTGTGCTCTGGCGCTGCCGGCAAGCATTCGGGGCGATGGTATTCCATTTGGAGTTTCGCTGGTGGCAGCTGCGGGAAGAGATGGGGTGTTGCGCACGCTTGGCGAACGATTCCAAAGGCAGGTGCGCCTGAAGCCCGGGATAGATCAGAAGGGTGCGCCTGTTTCTGAGAAGCATGAGCAAGCTCGATGAATGAGCTGTTTTTTGGAGTGGCAAACAGTGGACAATTTGCTTACTGCTTAGTTGTGCTGGCAATCGCAGGTTTTGCCCAAGGAATGTTTGGGCTTGGTTTTGCGATGATTGCGACACCGTTATTGGCGCTTGTACTTGATTATCGCGGCGCCGTCTTTCTCGCAGCAGTGCCTTTATTGTTTATTGCTATTTCTTACTTGGCGGTACAGTGGCGTCTGGTTATGTCGGAGCCGCTTTCAAAGGCCATTACGCCCGGCCTCATACTGGGAAGTTTCGTGGGGGTATGGCTCCAAACTTCTCTGCCGGAGTATGCTGCTCTGGCTTTGCTAGCCATACTGTTGGCTGGAAGCGCAGCACTTCCGGTGATCTTGCAACGCTGGCTGGCGCTACGTCAAAAAAGCGCCAATGCATCTCCCACGGCTTTTGGCGCATTTGCGGGTTTAACCGATACAGCTTTAAACGTTGGCGCACCTTTTATTGTTTTGTACGGTGGATTGAAT
This sequence comes from Burkholderiales bacterium RIFCSPLOWO2_02_FULL_57_36, assembly GCA_001770855.1. GTDB lineage: Bacteria > Pseudomonadota > Gammaproteobacteria > Burkholderiales > Burkholderiaceae_D > MESE01. The sequence goes on along the minus strand of MESE01000105.1, from coordinate 9,535 downwards.
AGTCTCAACCGCCTGCAGCAACTGCTGGCGTTAAATTTATGTTTTGCAATTGGAAAGACGATCCAGGTCACTATTACCACCACTTCCATGCCTATTCCCATCGCCCTTAATTATCTAGGCTGGGGGGTCATGATTTCTCTGGTCGCTTACCTTGCCGGAGCAAACTTGAACGGGCGATTTTCCGAAATCGGCTTCCGGCGCGCGCTTAATATTTTTCTTTATGTAATGGCTTGCGTTCTGGGATATAGGGCACTAGCGCACTGGTTTTCATAATTCAAATCTAATATATAAATCAGTAGGTTGGTTACTGGTCAAAAGGAACGGGCAGCTCAGGGTCGTAAGGTACAGTCATCGATTTCTCACTAATGCTTTCAAACGGACGTTCCCGCGGGCGGTTAATTTTTGCTAAAGGCGCGGAGGTATCTTCGATAACAAACCGGTAGTACGCGATCGAGTTCAAAGTAGAAACGTTGCGTCTGGTCGAGCCGGCCGGACCTGATCACTTTGTATGCACAGCCTACTGAGCACCCAGCAAGAACGTCTTAACGACGCCCTTTTCGTTGTTTCTAAAATTGACCGTTATCTTAAGTCCCATGATTTCGTTCATCATCGGTCCTCCTGGCGGAAAATCATTCGCATTCATCCAATCGGTGTTGCCATTGAACCAAATGTGAATGGGCATCGCCTCCACATCCGAGAATAAAGGTACGGAAGATACCAAATCCGCTTCCGATTTTGCCGCCTGCCAATCGACCAATAACTTGGCGGCATCGCGCGTGGGCACCGATGCACTTCGCGATATGATCCGGTCACGTAAACGGTAGGAGACGACTTGTCGACGCGATGCCTGGTTTTCTTCATATACCGCACGGACAAACGTAACTGTATTTCTGTAGGCCACTATTCGCGGCTCACCGGCCCCCAGGGACTCGATCAGTGGACAATCGTGCTGCAGTTGAGAAAACAAAAGCTGCAAATTCCGCATAGCTTCGGTTTCACTGGTAAGGGCGATACGCGCGCGTACTATACCGTCGAGACTACGCCAGCCAAGAACAGAAATGATGGCCAGAATGGTGATGGCGATGACCATCTCAATCAGCGTCATCCCGGAGTTCTTGCGAAAAGGTTTCACTGAAGTGGTCGGCGCATTTTGGGCGTTAGAGTGGCGCAATTATAACAAGCGTGTGTAAGCCGCAAAAAGCTGCCGGTGCTGCCGCAGCGATTCATCGCTTCGAGTCGGTTCACATCGCTCTGTCAGGAGCAGCATTGGTCCATTAAGGCAGGACGCCACTTGCGTGGCGTCCGGTTATAGCAAACTAGGGATTATGGCAAGCTATGGGTTTTAAGAGCATCCCATGTGATCTTGCCAATGTTGACGCCATCGGTATTGAGATAGGTGACATGCGAGGAGTCGATGGAATACTGCTTGACCTTCACGCCGCTCGAGCAGGTCGAGTATTCCTCCACGTAGCTGTTTGCCGTAACCGCGGTCTTGGTTGGCAGGCCCGTGCAGCCATTCATCTTTGCCCAACGCTTGAAATTGTCCTGGGCACCGGTATTGATAATCGACCTGTCGTAGCTGACGAGTATATCGCTACGGCCATGGATTTCGGTCATATTAATCGGTCTTTTCAACGACGTCGCTGTTGTCAGCAAGTAGTGCGAGCTGCAAGCTACTCCGGCAATGATGTCACTGGCTTCGGCGGCAAGCCGCTGGGCCATTGCGCAGCCGTTCGAGATGCCTGTTGCATAGATGCGCTTCGGGTCGATCATGGGATAATTGGTCTTGATCTTCGCGATCATGGCCTTGAGGAAGCCCACGTCATTGACACCCGTAAGCGATGCAGTGCCGCAGCAAGTGCCATAAATGCTCGTTCCGGCATTCCAGGAGGTTAGAGTCCCGGTTGGATAGACCACAATGTAGCCATTGGCATCACCCGACTGCTGCTGGCCGGAAAACAATTTTTCGGCGCCGGCACTAGAAGTAAAGCCATGCATATCGATAACGACAGGGCAGTTTGCCGTACAGGAGCTTGGTTTATTGACCTCATACTCGCGGAGGTCGAAGCCTTGAAACAAATAGTGTGTTTTTGCTGTCATAGCCGCCGAGCTGGGGGCCGCCCAGAGCGCCGATGCGAGCGCCGCCATACTTAAAAATACATGTGCGAATTTCATTTTTGTCTCCTGTTATAAGCTTCGTAAATTTTTTGTGTACTAGAGGATCGCAAGATGGATTGGTGCAGAATTTTCAGAGCTCATCAATCGCTAGTGCCAGCACAGTTTGAACCTGACGTTGTGAACGAGGCAAATGAATTGATTGAATTACGGTCATGGCTCTGGCGCATATGCAGGGCGGCATCTAAATTTTTCAGCTATACCGGTGGGATGAAGTCGCCTGTATATCGGTTAGCGGAATCGCAGATATACATATCCAATGACGAACATGATTATTGCGAGGGCAGGGCAGTCGATACTGCTGCTGCGCAGCGCTGAAAGACATGGCTGCGCGCAAGGTCACCGGAAAGATCGTGATTCAACCGTTTCAATAATTGGGATTAAGTGATGGCCGGTTCACATCGCTCTGTCAGGAGCAGCTGTGGTCCGTTAAGGCCGGACGCCACGCAAGTGGCGTCCGGTTATAGCAAACTAGGGATTATGGCAAGCTATGGGTTTTAAGAGCATCCCATGTGATCTTGGCAACGTCGACACCATCGGTATTGGTGTAGGTGACATGCCCGGATTTGAGGGTATACAGCTTGACCTTCACGCCGCTCGAGCAGTTTGAATATTCCTCGACGTGGCTGTTTACCGTGACCGCGGTCTTGGTTGGCAGGCCCGTGCAACCATTCATCTTTGCCCAACGCTTGAAATTGTCCTGAGCGCCGGTATTGATAAATGACCGGTTGTAGCTGACGAGTATGTCGCTAAGGCCATGGATTTCAGTCATATTAATCGGTCTTTTCAACGACGTCGCTGTTGTCAGCAAGTAGTGCGAGCTGCAAGCTGCTCCGGCAATGATGTCACTGGCTTCGGCGGCAAGCCGTTGGGACATGGCGCAACCATTCGAGATGCCTGTTGCATAGATGCGCTTCGGATCGATCATGGGGTAATCGGTCTTGATCTTGGCGATCATGGCCTTGAGGAAACCCACATCATCGACATTGTAACGCTCCGCAGTGCCGCAGCAAGTGCCATAAGAACTCGAGCCGGCATTCCAGGAGTCATAGCGCCCACTTGGATAGACCACAATGTAGCCGTTGGCATCTCCAACCTGCAACTGGCCGGAACCGTCTCTTTCTTCTACCGCATTAGAAGTATAGCCATGCATATCGATAACGACAGGGCAATTTACCGTACAGGAGCTTGGTTTGTTGACCAGATAAGTACGGGTAGTCCAGCCTTGACGCAGCGTGTGTTCGGCTTCCGTCATAGCCGCCGAGCTGGGGGCTGCCCAGAGCACCGATGCGAGCGCCGCCATACTAAAAAATACATGTGCGAATTTCATTTTTGTCTCCTGTTATAAGCTTCGTAAATTTTTTGTGTACTAGAGGGTCGCAAGATGGATTGGTGCAGAATTTTCAGAGCTCATCAACCGCTAGTGCTAGAACAGTTTGAGCCTGACGTTGTGGATGGGCAAATGAATTGATTGAATTACGGCCATTGCTCTGGCGCATATGCACGGCGGCATCCAAATTCAGCTATGCCGGTGGGATGAAATCGCCTGTATATCGGTTAGCGGAATCGCAGATATACATATCCAATGACGAATATGATTATTGCAAGGGCAGGGCAGTCGATACTGCTGCTGCGCAGCGCTGAAAGACATTGCTGCGCGCAAGGTCACCGGAAAGATCGTGATTTAACCGTTTCAATCATTGGGATATACATGATCGCCGGTTCGTAAAAGCTTTTAGCCTTCATTGAAGGTCAGCGCTATGATTCCCCATTAAAAGAGGCACAGATCTGTTCACGCAACCATCGATTGGCATGATCGTTATCTACGCTTGCATGCCAATATATAAAAAGGTCAAGTGGCGGTATGTCAGTTGGAAATGGAACGAGCTGATTCCCCAGCAGTTCATTGATTGAGCGTCCATAGTGCTCATTCATTGTGAACAACATGTCGGATGTACTCACTACTTTACAAGCGGTCCAACAGTGCTGGCATCTAAGTTTGATGTGGCGCTGAAAGCCTAGTCTGGCCAATTCGTAATCTTCCAGTCCCGGGCTGAGCCGCTGTGAACTGGCAAGGATGTGATCCTGCTCCAGATAAGACGCCATTGTGATCTGTCCATCATCAACTGCAGGATGCCCTTTTCGGGCCACCACTGCCAATTTCCCGGTGCTCAGATGTTTATGGTGAATGTCGTTGGAAAGCGGGCGCAGCACGTCAACTGCTACGGCTATTAAGCCGGTCGACAATTGAGTGTGAAAATCCGAACGATTATGACGAACAGCAGATATTTTTATAGAGGGCGCCGAATCTTTGATTGTATTCATGAGATCGGGAACGATCTCAAACTCAACAATATAAGGCATCCCGATTTTGAATTCTCGCTCCGATACACTGGGATCAAAAGTTGATACCTGATTTAACGAATCTTCAATTTCGGCCAGAGCCCGTCTGATCGGTCCTATTAATTCGTGGGCCAGTGCAGTTGGTGTAACAGCATTACCCTGACGTATAAACAAAGGATCATTCAGCAACTTTCGTAGTCGGCCCAGTGCATGACTAATGGTCGGCTGAGAGAGGGTGAGCGTCTCGCTTGCTCGCGTAATTCCGCCTCCCGTATAAATGGCATCAAAAACCACAAAGAGATTAAGATCGATCCGGCTTATATTAATCATGAAGGTCAGATCCAACTTATATTGTTCTACTGATTACGAATGTCCCCATCTTACTATTTGCCTTATGCATTATGTAAATATGCCTTCAACAATGCAATATTTTTTTCAAACTAACGATCAATCCTGTGGCGAGGGAGCTGGCTTGGGGTCATGAAGGATCCACCAGGCATATGCGATTTCGATATCTGAACGAACGATGGAAATTTCTACCGTCGTTGTCAAAATTTATTAACATTAACCATTTTGATAACGCGCCTTTTATTCATAGCCAATGAATAAAATCAAAGAAGACCTCCCCAGAACAAAAGTGTCATCGGTCTTTAATGCCGTGGCGCGGTTGTTAACAAGTGCTGTAGCGGCCTTATAGTGATTTTGTTTGGCGGCACAGCGGAATATGTATTGCAGCACTACAGAAGGACCGTTCGCCAGCATATGTGCGAAAGTTTATTGTCGTGTCAATCAGCGCTTCATCATCGTCTATCGTTACCGGTAGCACTCCATTGTCTTCATATGTTTTCCTTGGCAGCTTATTAAATCCAGCAAAGAGATCTCCATCGCATTGAAGATCACGCCGGAAACGGTAGAGAGCCACTTGAAAAGCATTTTCATAAAGCTTAGAGACGTACCCGTATTACGCAATTACGGCATCGCCGCATACATACAGAAAATGGCCGGTACATAAAATCGATAAATTCATCATCGATTTTATGTACCGGCCTTCAATTTTGGCGCGTGTTTTCTATTTGTCCTTACAGCGCTGTCAGGTCGAGATGCCCAGGAATGGAGGCACCTCTTCTGACAAACGTTTGCGCTTTTATCAAGCGTCCAACCACAGCTTAACTAGCAGTCCAGAACCCGGCGCACTTATGCCGGCTTGAGAAGTCCGTGCTTACGGCCGAAGTGCCAGGATTTAAAGACATGAACGTATCGGTTGCTACGGTGTATTGTGGCCAGGTCGGGCCGGTGCCGTTCGGATTGCTGGTTTTTGCAAACTGCGTCCAATAGTTGACCATCTGCGTCTTCAAAGTTTCTTGATCCGCGGTATATGTCACGCTCGCTGGGGCGGTCGGAAAAAGGTACTGAAGTTCTGCAGCATGATACGCGCCCCATCTCGCCCGTGTCGCTGGCGGCAAAAGATACATCGGCGCGTTACGGTCGTTGAACTCATATGAATATGTCGGTACGCGAGTGCTGAGCAGTTGGGCTGCCGCACGGCCAGGGCAGGCTAATCCGGCGTCGGTATACACCGCATCATAGACGTCTGATGCCACCAGGTAGTTCGCACGAGGATATTGGGCATTGATCTGGTCAACCGTTTTTCCAAGTGCGGAAGGATTGATCAGAGTCATGTAGTTTGCATCGGTTATAGGATTCCCGGTCAAATCCAGGCGGGAAGCCGACAGCAGGGTGTATTCATCCGTATTGGTGCCTTGAACTACCGGCACCCGATTGAAATCTCCGGTTGCAAAAGAGGTGGCAAGCGTACTTTTCAACACCTTGTTGTCGATGTTTGGTCCAATATCTCCACCCGCTTGCGCAGCCAGGATTTGCGCGACAGTCAAGCCGCGAAGACAGGCAAGGCTTTGATCCGTACATGCGGCACGAGTGCCGAACGTTGTGCCGGTGTACCGTTTGAGAGTTGGATTCCCTGTATGCGCCGACGCAAGCGATGGCGTGCTGGCAAGGCCGTAAGCGCCGCTTTGTACAATCGCTTTGTGGAACAGGCCTGCAGCCAATGGCGACGCCACCTGGGCCAGGACGCTGTATCCGCCTGCCGATTCACCGAACAAAGTTACATTCGCAGGATCCCCGCGGAAATTGGCGATATTGGTTTTTACCCATCTAAGTGCTGCTTGCTGATCCATCAAACCGTAATTGCCGGATGAGCCGCCCTGTTCCGCCGATAATTCCGGGTGGGCTAAAAATCCGAGTGCGCCCAAACGATAATTCACCGTAACGAGGATGACGCCTTTGGGGACCAGTTTGGATGGATCATAAAAGCCGGCGACGCTGCTGTCGCCGGTTACAAACGCGCCGCCATGTATCCACACCATGACTGGAAATGGCCCGGCGCCCTTCGGCGTATGGACGCTTAGGTAAAGACAGTCCTCGTTCGTGCTGGCTACTCCGAATGGAGTGGCTGCTTGCGGACAAGAGCTGGCCTGTGTGTTGGCGTTGCGTAGATCGCTCCACGCGGCTGCAGGCGCAGGCGCTTTCCAGCGCAAGTCGCCAACCGGAGGCGCTGCATATGGAATACTAATATAGCTATACACTTGGGCCTCGGTCGCACCCTGCACAAATCCGTTGTCGGTCGCGACGACAGGTGCCACATCACCAGTACTACCACCGCCACCGCATGCACCAAGCGCGACTGCCAATAAAGCGCCTGGCAAACTCTTTAATAAATGTTTCATATATGTTCTCCCCGGGGTCTAAAAACGCAAAGCATCTAGTTATCAGCGCAGTATGGACTTGACGTTTTGGACGAGGCAAATGAATTTATTGAATTACGGTCATGGCTCTGGCGCATATGCAGGGCGGCATCTAAATTCAGCTATACCGGTGGGATGAAGTCGCTGTATATCGGTTAGCGGAATCGCAATATACATATCCAATGACGAATATGAGTATCGATTTTTTGGTATTCAAATTCGCATATCAGCACGCTTGCTGATATGCCATGACATGCATGGTATGCATTTCCTGAATGCCAAATGTTCATTTGACCAGCACCCCGTCAATTTTTATAGTCTTGATACATAGACATGGCATTGCCTATGAGAAGTTCGAACTTTTTCAAACAAATAAACGGAGACTGGTATGAAAATTCGAAATCCAAGGGTGGGTGCGGCCGCGTTGATCCCTGACACTCGCCGCACAAACGGCCTCGCACTGAAAGCGGCGTTGGTGGCCGGCGGTGTGTTGCTGTCGATGGCGGCACAGGCACAAACCGTCGTGTTTGACGAAACCTTCGCTGCCGGCCTGGGTAAGTTCACCGCCGACGGCACCGTCAATACCAGCTCTGGAGCAGCACGCCTGGACGGTTGCTACGGCTGCACCGATGGCTCGATCACCTCCATCGCCATCAGCACGGCAGGCTTCACCGGCCTGCGCCTGAGTTTCGACCGGGTTACCTCCAGACTGGATTTTGGAGAAGCCGGCATTGCCGAATTTTCCACCAACGGCAGCACCTATACCGCCCTGGAATCGATCCGGACGGCGTCGGGACGGGTAACGTTCAACCTGCCCACCTCGGCGGAAAATCAAAGTAGCTTGCGGCTGCGCTTCAGAGTCGATGCCAGCCTGAGTTACGAGACCTACACCATTGACAATGTTTTTCTGGAGGGCACCAGTGTCACGAATCCGCCTCCGCCGCCACTCGGGACTGATCCTGGCAGCGGCCCATGGGCACCGGTGTCGGCCGCCAATGTGGCAGCCGAGTGCAAGCTCGATCCTTCCTTGCTGCAGAAAGCCAACAGTACCCTGGGCTTGCGCTGGGCGGTCGTCCGTTACGGCAAGCTCTGCCACGAATACTATCCCACCGGCAGCGACGCGCGGACGCAAGTTTATTCCGCGACCAAGACCATGAGCGGACTGACGGTTGGTGCACTGATCCACAAGTCGAAGAGCTTGCCGGCGTCGACCACACGCAAACGCGGTCCGCTCAACGAATTCCAGCGCATCGACCATTGGCTCGACAGCTTTACTTTCCATCGCGATTCCACGACCGCGCATGTTCTGGGTATGGTGAGCGCCTCCTCGTCCAGTCTGGCCTATCCGAACCGGGTATACAAGTACGACACGAACGGCAGCGATGCGATCAATCGCCTCAGCGATGTGATCAACACCGTGGTGGCGCAGGACACGACCCGCTTGGGCAGCAACATCGGCGCTTTCTGGCGGCTTCATTTTTCCCAGCCGCTCGGGTTGGAAAATTCGATTTGGGGTACCTCGGAAACGAGCAAGAACTTCGCCACCAGTTGGGAAAGCACGATCCGCGATATGGCGCGTGTGGGCTTGTTGATGTTGAACGGCGGTGTCTGGAATGGTCAGCGCCTGGTCGACGGCGACTATCTCTATAACCTGGCGCATCCCTCGTTCGAGGATGCACACACCGGCTATGGCTACCAGGCGAAGATGAATGAGAACGACAGCTGTGCACCCAAGCCGATTCACAAGATCTATCCGCACGGACCGGTGTCGGGTGCGCCGAGTTGCTTACGCGCCGAAGGCTGTTCGCAGACGCATGATGCGGGGGTGTTTTACGCTGCGGGTGCTCTCGGGCAGTACATCATCGTCCATCGCGCACTGGACATGGTCATTGTGGTCAAGAATTCAGGCATGCAGTCTAACGACGAACCTGGGCGGGTTTGGAACGCGCTACGTCCCGCAGTGGTGGCGCACGACCCGGTCTATCGAGGCAATCCGACCGGATTTTGCACCGCTTATGGAAAGGGCAATCATGCGCCTGACCTGAAGCTGTGGGAAGGCGGCCGGTAATTTGTTGTCCAAGGTTCCGGCACATCGTGCCGGAACCTTGTTATTCCACATTCGAGCTCAAGGCTATTTAAGCGCGAGGACCGTTTTTTTTAAGGTAAGCGTCTTCTGAGTACCGTCTGGACGCTGAGTTCGATCTGACGCACGATAGTGTCCGCCATTTGATAGCGGACACCATGCTAACCACCTC
>MESE01000104.1 GCA_001770855.1 Burkholderiales bacterium RIFCSPLOWO2_02_FULL_57_36 | reverse complement strand
GTCGACCATGGCAAGACCACGCTGACGGCGGCAATCGCCACGGTGTTGTCCAAGAAATTCGGCGGCGAAGCCAAGGCGTACGACCAGATCGATGCAGCGCCCGAAGAAAAAGCGCGCGGCATCACCATCAACACCGCCCACGTCGAATACGAAACCGCCAACCGCCACTACGCGCACGTCGATTGCCCGGGCCACGCCGACTATGTCAAGAACATGATCACCGGCGCCGCGCAAATGGACGGCGCCATCCTGGTCTGTTCCGCCGCCGACGGCCCGATGCCGCAAACCCGCGAGCACATCCTGCTGGCGCGCCAAGTCGGCGTACCGTACATCATGGTGTTCCTCAACAAATGCGACATGGTCGACGACGCCGAATTGCTCGAGCTGGTCGAAATGGAGGTGCGCGAACTGCTCTCCAAGTATGAATTCCCCGGCGACGACGTACCCATCATCCAGGGTTCGGCCAAGCTCGCGCTCGAAGGCGACACCGGTCCATTGGGCGAGCAAGCCATCATGAAGCTGGCCGAAGCCCTCGACACCTACATCCCGACGCCTGAGCGCGCCATCGACGGCGCCTTCCTGATGCCGGTTGAAGACGTATTCTCGATCTCCGGACGCGGCACCGTCGTCACCGGTCGTGTCGAGCGCGGCATCGTCAAGGTTGGCGAATCGATTGAAATCGTCGGCATTCGCGACACCCAGACCACCACCTGCACCGGTGTGGAAATGTTCAGAAAGCTGCTCGATCAAGGGCAGGCGGGCGACAACGTCGGCGTGCTGCTGCGCGGCACCAAGCGCGAAGACGTCGAGCGTGGTCAAGTGTTGGCCAAGCCGGGTTCGATCAAGCCGCACAAGCATTTCACCGGCGAGATCTATGTATTGTCCAAGGATGAAGGCGGGCGTCATACGCCATTCTTCAACAACTATCGTCCCCAGTTTTACTTCCGCACCACGGACGTGACGGGCTCGATCGAGTTGCCGAAGGACAAAGAGATGGTCATGCCGGGTGACAACGTATCGATCACGGTGATGTTGATCAATCCGATTGCGATGGAAGAAGGCTTGCGCTTCGCCATCCGCGAAGGCGGTCGTACCGTCGGCGCCGGTGTCGTCGCGAAAATCCTCGACTAAGCCGGTATCGGTTTACGGACGTTTAATGAATTAACATTGCCGCGAGAGGTACCCTCTCGCGGCTCGCTCTTTAAAGGAAGAACCATGTCTGCGCCTAACCCAAAACTGAACCAGAAAATCCGTATTCGACTCAAAGCATTTGACTACCGTTTGATCGATCAGTCGGCACTCGAAATCGTCGATACAGCCAAGCGCACCGGCGCTGTTGTCAAGGGGCCGGTGCCGCTGCCGACTCGTATCCAGCGCTTTGACGTGTTGCGCTCCCCGCACGTGAACAAAACGTCGCGCGACCAGTTTGAAATTCGCACCCATGTGCGTTTGATGGACATCGTGGATCCGACCGACAAGACGGTCGACGCCTTGATGAAGCTGGATTTGCCTGCAGGCGTCGATGTAGAGATCAAACTGCAGTAAATTCCGCGACAGAGACGCGCAATTTACCTAATTGTGTGTTGTGGAAAAAGAGTTCTGACGTTATAATCTTCGGCTTCGGTCTGGTTTTGTATATTCAAGCCCAGATCTTGTTAAGTGGTACAAACATCAGCCCTGCCCAATCGTAGGCGGGAATGGAGAAAACAATGAGCCTAGGCCTTGTTGGTCGCAAGGTTGGTATGATGCGCATTTTCACGGATGACGGGGATTCGATTCCTGTAACCGTGGTGGACGTATCGAACAACCGTGTGACACAAATCAAAACGCCTGACACAGACGGTTATTCCGCTGTCCAGGTTGCATTCGGTCAGCGTCGCGCCTCGCGTGTGAACAAAGCTGCTGCCGGCCACCATGCTAAAGCAGGTGTCGAGGCGGGGACCATCCTCAAAGAATTTCGTATTGATGCTGCAAAGGCTTCGGAAATGAAGGCCGGCGATATTGTTGCTGCCAGCCTGTTCGAAGTCGGCCAGAAAGTGGACGTGCAAGGCGTGTCCATCGGTAAGGGCTATGCGGGTGTCATCAAACGTTACAACTTCAGCTCTGGTCGCGCTACTCATGGTAACTCGCGTTCGCACAATGTGCCGGGCTCGATCGGTATGGCGCAGGATCCGGGTCGTGTATTCCCTGGTAAGCGCATGACCGGCCATATGGGTGACGTCACCGTTACCACGCAAAATCTGGAAATCGCACGTATCGATGGCGAGCGCCAGTTGCTGCTCGTCAAGGGTGCGATTCCCGGTGCGAAAAACGGTCAGGTGATTGTTTCGCCCGCCGTAAAAACCAAAGCCAAGAAGGGAGCCTAATCGATGGAACTCAAGCTCCTGAATGACCAGGGTCAAGCGTCTTCCAATGTTGCTGCACCGGACACGATTTTCGGGCGCGACTATAACGAAGCGCTGATTCATCAGGTTGTGGTTGCATATCAGGCGAATGCGCGTAGCGGCAATCGCAAGCAAAAAGATCGTGAAGAAGTGCATCACACGACCAAAAAGCCATGGCGCCAAAAAGGTACGGGTCGTGCTCGTGCTGGTATGTCGTCGTCGCCTTTGTGGCGTGGCGGTGGTCGGATTTTCCCGAACTCGCCAGAAGAAAATTTCTCGCACAAAGTCAACAAGAAGATGTATCGGGCAGGTGTCTGCTCGATTCTGTCGCAGTTGGCGCGCGAGGGGCGGCTGTCCATCATTGAAAATTTGTCGGTTGATGCGCCCAAGACCAAGCTTTTGTCGCAAAAGCTGAAGGGCATGGGTCTGGATTCCGTGTTGGTGATCACCGACAGTCTGGATGAAAATCTGTTGCTGGCTTCGCGCAATCTGCCGAATGTGCTGATTTGCGAGCCGCGCCATGCTGATCCGGTGTCGCTGGTCTTTTACAAAAAGATCCTGATCACCAAGCTGGCATTGGCCAAGATCGAGGAGATGCTGGCATGAATGCGATTGTAAAATACAGCGAAGAGCGCTTGATGAAAGTGTTGCTGGCGCCGGTCATTTCCGAAAAGGCGACATTTGTTGCCGAGAAAAACGAGCAAGTCGTCTTCCTCGTGATGCCGGATGCAACCAAGCCGGAAATCAAGGCTGCGGTCGAAATGCTGTTCAAAGTTGAAGTCGAGTCGGTGCAGGTCGCAAACCGCCAGGGTAAAGAAAAGCGGACGGGTCGTTTTACCGGTCGTCGCAACCATGCCCGTCGTGCATTTGTGTGCTTGAAGCCCGGCCAGGAAATCAACTTCACCGAGGAGGCTAAATAATGGCACTCGTTAAGGTTAAGCCAACATCGCCCGGTCGTCGCGGCATGGTCAAGGTCGTTAATGCCGACCTGTACAAGGGGCGGCCTTTCGCGGCTCTTGTGGAAAAGAAATCCAAGACCGCCGGCCGGAACAATAATGGTCATATCACCACCCGTCATATTGGCGGTGGACATAAGCAGCATTACCGTGTGATCGACTTCCGTCGCAACAAGGATGGTATCGCCGCGAAAGTAGAGCGGATTGAATATGATCCGAACCGTAGCGCCAACATCGCGTTGGTATGTTATGCCGATGGTGAGCGTCACTATGTGATTGCCACCAAGGGCATGTCGGTCGGCGATCAGTTGATGAGCGGCGCAGAGGCGCCGATCAAGTCGGGGAACTGTCTGCCAATCCGTAATATTCCGGTCGGTACGGTCATTCATTGCGTCGAAATGCTGCCAGGAAAAGGTGCGCAGATGGCGCGTACCGCCGGCGCCGGCGTTGTGTTGATGGCGCGCGAAGGCACCTACGCGCAGGTTCGCCTGCGTTCTGGTGAGGTTCGTCGCGTGCACATCGAGTGCCGTGCAACCGTTGGCGAAGTCGGCAATGCCGAGCATAGCCTGCGCAAAATTGGTAAAGCTGGTGCAATGCGTTGGCGCGGTGTTCGTCCTACCGTTCGCGGTGTGGTGATGAATCCGGTGGATCATCCGCACGGTGGTGGTGAGGGTAAAACTGCAGCCGGTCGTCATCCGGTATCGCCATGGGGCCAGCAGACAAAGGGCAAGAAGACGCGCAGCAACAAGCGCACCACTTCGATGATCGTCTCGCGCCGCGGCAAGAAATAAGGGATAACTCATGACACGTTCATTGAAAAAAGGGCCGTTTTGTGACGCCCACCTGGTGAAAAAAGTCGAGACCGCGCAAGCGATCAAAGACAAGAAGCCGATCAAAACCTGGTCGCGCCGTTCTACGATCATGCCGGACTTCATCGGACTGACCATTGCGGTGCACAACGGTAAACAGCATGTTCCGGTGTATGTATCGGAAAACATGGTCGGTCACAAACTCGGCGAATTCGCGCTGACCCGTACGTTCAAGGGTCATGCTGCTGATAAAAAGGCAAAGAAATAAGGTCCCATGATGGAAACTAAAGCTACCCTCCGTGGCGTGCGCCTATCGGCTCAAAAGGGCCGGCTGGTCGCCGATCTTATCCGCGGCAAAAAAGTCGACCAGGCCCTCAATATCCTGACCTTCAGCCCTAAAAAAGGCGCGGTCATCATCAAGAAGGTGCTGGAGTCCGCAATTGCGAACGCCGAGCATAACGATGGCGCCGATATCGACGAGTTGAAGATAACAACGATATATGTCGAAAAAGGGTCGGTCCTAAAGCGCTTTACCGCGCGTGCCAAAGGTCGCGGCGATCGCATTTCGAAACAATCCTGTCACATTTACGTGACTGTCGGAAACTAAGGAGTCACGATGGGACAGAAAATACATCCAACCGGTTTTCGCCTAGCCGTCACACGTAACTGGGGATCGCGTTGGTATGCGGGCAGTGCAAATTTTGCCACGATGCTCAACGAAGACCTCAAGGTCCGCGACTACCTGAAGAAGAAGTTGAAGAATGCTTCAGTCGGCCGCGTCGTCATCGAGCGTCCTGCCAAGAACGCGCGCATTACCATTTTCAGCTCGCGCCCCGGTGTCGTCATTGGCAAGAAGGGCGAGGACATTGAAGTCCTGAAATCCGCGCTGACGAAAATGATGGGTGTGCCGGTTCATGTCAATATCGAAGAAATCCGCAAGCCGGAAACCGACGCGCAACTGATCGCCGATTCGATCGCGCAGCAGTTGGAAAAACGCATCATGTTCCGTCGTGCGATGAAGCGCGCAATGCAAAACGCGATGCGTCTTGGCGCGCAAGGTATCAAGATCATGTCGTCGGGCCGTTTGAACGGCATTGAAATCGCTCGTACCGAGTGGTACCGTGAAGGTCGCGTGCCGCTGCACACGTTGCGCGCTGACATCGATTATGGTTTCGGCGAAGCGGAAACCACCTACGGCATCATCGGTATCAAAGTTTGGGTCTACAAGGGTGATCGACTCGCAAGCGGTGAAGCGCCTACCGTCGATGTCGCATCCGATGATGACAAGAAGCGACGCGCGCCTCGTCGCGACGATGGCAAGCCAGGTGCTCGCCCTGCTCGTGCCAAGCGTCCAGAGGGTCAACCAACAACTACTGCTGCACCAGGCGCACCGGCGCCGGCGGCTAAACGAGTTCGCGCCAAAAAGCCGGACGGTGCCGCTGCAGCGCCGGCTGAGAAGGCAGGAGAATAATCATGCTGCAACCAGCACGCAGGAAATATCGTAAAGAACAGAAGGGCCGCAACAAGGGCATTTCACACGAGCGCGGCACTGCCGTATCGTTCGGCGAGTTCGGTCTGAAAGCAATCGGTCGCGGTCGTATCACGGCGCGCCAGATTGAGGCGGCTCGTCGCGCGATGACTCGTCATATCAAACGTGGCGGTCGTATCTGGATTCGTATTTTCCCGGACAAGCCGATTTCGCAAAAGCCTGCTGAAGTTCGTATGGGTAACGGCAAGGGTAATCCGGAGTACTATGTGGCCGAGATTCAACCGGGTAAAGTGCTGTACGAAATGGATGGCGTCGACGAGACACTGGCGCGCGAAGCATTTCGCTTGGCCGCTGCTAAACTGCCGCTGTTGACTACGTTCGTCGTTCGTCAAGTCGGCCAATAATTGGAGTGAATCATGAAAGCATCTGAACTCCGCGGCAAAGACCAAGCGGCCCTGACAAAAGAAATGAATGACTTGTTGAAGGCTCAGTTTGGCTTGCGCATGCAAATTGCAACGCAACAGTTGAACAACACTTCGCAACTCAAGAAAGTGCGCCGCGACATCGCGCGCGTAAAGACGGTCATGAATCAGAAGGACGCCAAATAATGAATGATCAGGTAAAGCCAGCGCTCAAGCGCACATTGATTGGCAAGGTGGTCTCCGACAAAATGGACAAGACTGTCACAGTACTGATCGAGCGTCACGTCAAGCATCCGCTGTACGGCAAAATCATCATGCGCTCGAACAAGTATCATGCGCACGACGAAGCCAACCAAGCGAAAGCCGGCGATGTTGTCGAGATTCAAGAAGGCCGCCCGATTTCGAAGACCAAAGCATGGACGGTGACGCGCGTAGTGCAAGTTTCGCAGGAAGTGTAATTAGTCGTTGCAAGTTCAAAGATTTGCTGCGATAATCTTTGGCTTCGCGCGTGCAGCCGGAAGTTTGTGGCGGCAACAGAAATGGATTACAGGTTATTCGTAGCAGCAAGTAGTTTTGGAAGTCGTCCACCCAATCGGCTTATCTCCCGGAGATTTGCTGACGGGACCAAGACTGACCGCGAACCCGCATTGTGCGGACCGGCGGGTTAAGTTGGGAAAGAAAATATTATGATTCAAACTGAAAGCCGGCTCGAAGTGGCCGACAACACTGGTGCGCGTGAAGTCATGTGCATTAAGGTTCTTGGTGGTTCCAAGCGCCGCTATGCGGGAATTGGCGATGTAATCAAGGTTACCGTCAAAGTGGCCGCGCCGCGTGGTCGCGTCAAGAAGGGTGAAATATACAACGCCGTCGTCGTTCGTACCGCAAAAGGGGTGCGCCGCCAGGATGGATCGTTGGTTAAATTTGATGGCAACGCCGCAGTGTTGCTGAACGCGAAGCTGGAGCCAATCGGCACCCGTATTTTTGGACCGGTCACACGTGAACTGCGCACTGAGCGCTTCATGAAGATCGTGTCGCTCGCGCCTGAAGTTCTGTAAGGAGTCGTCATGAGTAAGATTCGAAAAAGCGACGAAGTTATCGTCCTGAGCGGAAAAGACAAGGGCAAGCGCGGCGTGGTAAAGCAGCGCGTTGATGCCGATTACGTCGTGGTTGAGGGTATCAATATCGCCAAAAAGGCGACCAAGCCGAATCCGATGACTGGTGTAACCGGTGGCATCGTTGACAAGCTGATGCCGATTCATGTGTCTAACATTGCGCTGTTTAATGCTGCAACTGGCAAGGCGGATCGTGCGGGTTTCAAGAACGTGGATGGCAAGAAGGCCCGCGTTTTTAAATCCAATGGTGAAGTCGTTAAGGTTTAAGAATCATGGCCCGTCTCCAAGAGTTTTATAAAGAAAAAGTCGCTACCGACCTAACCGCGAAGTTCGGTTATAAATCGGTAATGGAAGTTCCGCGCTTAACCAAGATTACCCTCAACATGGGATTGTCGGAAGCGGTCGCGGACAAGAAAATCATTGAGCATGCGGTTGGTGATCTGACTAAGATCGCCGGTCAGAAGCCAGTTGTTACCAAGGCGCGCAAGGCAATTGCGGGATTCAAGATCCGCGAGGGCTATCCGATTGGTTGCATGGTCACGCTGCGCGGTGCGCAAATGTATGAATTTCTCGATCGTCTGATCACCGTTGCGCTGCCTCGTGTGCGTGACTTCCGTGGTGTATCCGGTCGCGCGTTTGACGGTCGCGGCAACTACAACATCGGCGTGAAAGAGCAGATCATTTTCCCCGAGATCGAGTACGACAAGATTGACGCGTTGCGTGGTCTGAATATCAGCATCACGACAACAGCGAAGACCGACGACGAAGCAAAAGCGCTTCTCGCCGCATTTAAATTTCCGTTCAGAAACTGAGGTTGCCATGGCAAAACTGGCACTGATTAACCGTGAACAAAAGCGTGCAGACCTGGTAAAGAAATATGCCGGCAAGCGCGCCGAGTTGAAGGCAATCATTGATGATCAATCGAAGTCGGAAGAAGAGCGTTACGAAGCTCGCCTGAAATTGCAGGCGTTGCCTCGCAACTCTGCTCCGACACGTCAGCGCAACCGCTGCTCGATAACTGGCCGTCCACGCGGTACTTATCGCATGTTCGGGTTGGGCCGTACAAAACTCCGTGAAACCGCCATGCGCGGTGAGATCCCGGGTATGACTAAAGCCAGCTGGTAATAGGAGAATATGCAATGAGTATGAGCGATCCTATAGCCGATATGCTGACCCGCATCCGCAACGCGCAAGTCGTCCAGAAGACTACGGTTGCAATGCCGTCGTCAAAAGTCAAGGTCGCGATTGCCAACGTCTTGAAGGACGAGGGTTATATCGAGGATTTCGCAATAGCCGAAGCATCGGGCAAGGCGGAATTGAAGATCGGATTGAAATATTATGCCGGACGTCCCGTTATTGAGCGCCTGGAGCGCGTGTCCCGTCCAGGGTTGCGCGTATACAAAGGCAAGGACGACATTCCGAACGTGATGAACGGCTTGGGAGTGGCGATCGTTTCGACCCCCAAGGGTGTCATGACAGACCGCAAAGCGCGCGCAACCGGTGTCGGTGGCGAAGTTATTTGCTACGTGGCCTAAGGAGTTCAATATGTCTCGTGTAGGTAAAATGCCGATCGAACTGCCAAAGGGCGCGGAAGCGACCATTACGGCAGAGCAGATCACAGTAAAAGGTCCTTTGGGCTCGCTTTCCCAGTCCCTGAATGGGTTGGTCAAAATCGAAAACAATGCCGGCACTCTGAAATTCGCCGCTGCCAACGATAGTCGTGAAGCAAATGCGATGTACGGCACGATGCGCGCACTGGTCAATAACATGGTCAATGGCGTCACCAAGGGTTTCGAGAAGAAGCTGAACTTGGTCGGAGTGGGATATCGTGCCCAGGCGCAGGGTGACAAGTTGAATTTGTCTCTTGGTTTTTCGCATCCGGTCGTGCACCAAATGCCGGCAGGCGTGACATGTGCAACGCCGACGCAAACCGAGATCCTGATCAAGGGTATCAGCAGGCAACAGGTCGGCCAGGTCGCTGCCGAAGTGCGCGCTTACCGCAGTCCTGAGCCCTATAAAGGCAAAGGCGTTCGTTATTCGGACGAAGTGGTCGTGATTAAAGAAACCAAGAAGAAGTAATAGGGGTTGACGATGGATAAGAAACAATCACGTCTGCGCCGCGGACGCCAGACTCGAGCGAAAATCGCTGAGTTGAAAGTGAATCGCCTGGCCGTGCATCGTACCAACACGCACATCTACGCGAGCATCATTAGTCCGGACGCCAAGATTCTGGCATCGGCCTCGACGCTGGAAGCGGATGTTCGTCTCGAGTTGGCCGGCAAGTCGGGCAAAGGTGGCAATACAGCCGCTGCAGCGCTGGTAGGCAAGCGCGTCGCGGAAAAGGCTTTAAAAGCCGGAATTGCTGAAGTCGCATTCGATCGTTCGGGTTTTCGCTATCACGGCCGTGTCAAGGCAGTGGCTGAAGCGGCGCGCGAAGCTGGTCTGAAGTTCTAAGGAAGAATCGTCATGGCAAAAATGCAGTCGAAGATGCAAAGCGAGAAGCCGGATGACGGCATGCGCGAGAAAATGATTGCGGTCAACCGTGTGACCAAGGTGGTCAAGGGCGGTCGTATCATGGGTTTCGCAGCGCTGGCAGTAGTCGGTGATGGCGATGGCCGCATCGGTATGGGCAAAGGCAAGTCGAAAGAGGTGCCGGTCGCCGTTCAAAAAGCGATGGAAGAAGCGCGTCGCAAGATGATCAAGGTTACCTTGAAAAACGGCACGCTGCAGCATACCGTTACCGGAAAGCATGGCGCATCTTCGGTGTTGATGACGCCGGCAAAAGACGGTACTGGCGTAATTGCAGGCGGTCCGATGCGCGCAATTTTTGAAGTGATGGGTGTGACGAACGTGGTGGCGAAATCCAACGGTTCGACCAACCCTTACAACATGGTTCGCGCGACAATCAACGGATTGTCCAAAATGAACACGCCATCGGAAATTGCTGCCAAGCGCGGCAAGTCCGTTGAAGAAATTTTGGGCTAAGGTGATCGACATGGCAAAGACAACTGCAAAAAAAGTCAAGGTTACGTTGGTCATGGGCTTGATCGGTACGCGTGAAACTCATCGCGCGACGGTTCGCGGGCTTGGATTGCGTGGCATTAATTCGGTCTCTGAATTGGAAGACACGCCGTCGGTACGCGGCATGATCAATAAAGTGTCCTATCTCGTGAAGGTAGTGTCGTAAGCCCTCGGGTTGCGAACGGAGCAAATCATGGAATTGAATAACATTCAGCCGGCAGATGGCGCAAAACATTACAAGCGCCGTGTAGGTCGTGGCATCGGTTCGGGCTTGGGTAAAACTGCAGGGCGCGGTCACAAAGGTCAGAAGTCCCGCTCTGGCGGATTTCACAAAGTGGGCTTCGAGGGCGGTCAGATGCCATTGCAACGTCGCTTGCCAAAGCGTGGCTTCAAGTCGTTGGCAACGCCTTACAAGGCTGAAGTTCGTTTGTCCGATCTTGAAAAATTGCCGGTAACGGAAATCGACATATTGGCTTTGAAGCAGGCTGGAGTGGTATCGGAACTGGCGCGTGTCGTGCGGGTTATCCTGTCCGGCGAGATCACCAGGAAAGTGACCGTTAAAGGTCTGATAGCAACTAAAGGCGCCAAAGCCGCAATTGAAGCCGCTGGCGGCTCGGTTGCGTAGATTGACGGCGTAATCGGAGTAAATATTGGCGACTGCTCCTCAACTGGCAAAAAGTGCAGCAAGCGGATTCCCATGGAACCGCCTGTGGTTCTTGCTGGCGGCATTGGTGGTTTTTCGGATTGGCGCGCACATACCTGTGCCTGGAATTGATCCGGCGCAGCTGGCGGAGTTGTTCAAGCAAAACCAAGGCGGCATTCTGGGCATGTTCAACATGTTCTCGGGCGGCGCACTGTCGCGATTCACTATTTTTGCGCTTGGAATCATGCCGTATATTTCGGCATCGATCATCATGCAATTGATGTCGGTGGTCTCGACGCAATTGGCGGCGTTGAAAAAAGAGGGTGAATCCGGGCGGCGAAAGATCACGCAGTACACGCGTTACGGCACGTTGTTATTGGCAACCTTTCAGGGGCTCGGAATCGCGGTTGCGCTGGAGTCGCAAGCCGGTTTGGTGATTGACCCAGGCATGGCGTTTCGCTTTACGGCTGTGGTGACTTTGGTTACCGGCACGATGTTTTTGATGTGGCTTGGAGAGCAAATCACCGAGCGCGGCATAGGTAACGGTATTTCGATCATTATTTTCGCCGGCATTGCAGCAGGTCTGCCAAGTGCCATTGGCGGCCTGTTCGAGTTGGTCCGAACCGGTTCGATGAGTGCATTGGCCGCAATCTTGATCTGTGTGGTAGTGGCTGCTGTGACGTTTGTAGTCGTGTTTATTGAGCGGGGTCAACGGAAGATCCTGGTCAACTATGCCAAGCGTCAGGTTGGGAACAAGATTTATGGCGGTCAGAGCAGTCATCTGCCGTTGAAGCTGAATATGGCTGGCGTAATTCCGCCGATTTTCGCTTCGTCGATCATCTTGTTTCCCGCAACCATTACCAGCTGGTTTACACAGGGTGACACGACGAATCCGGTAGTCCGGTTCCTTAAGGATCTGGCGGCATCGATGTCGCCCGGTGAGCCGATTCACGCTTTGTTGTATGCGGCAGCAATTATATTCTTTTGCTTCTTTTATACGGCGTTGGTATTTAACAGCAAAGAGACTGCCGATAATCTTAAGAAAAGCGGCGCATTTGTTCCTGGCATACGGCCAGGTGATCAAACCGCACGCTATATCGACAAAATCTTGACGCGGCTCACGCTGGTTGGCGCGATATACATCACCTTGGTTTGTTTGTTGCCGGAGTTCTTGATAGCACGATGGAAGGTGCCATTCTATTTCGGTGGAACTTCGCTCTTGATTATTGTTGTAGTGACGATGGACTTCATGGCGCAGGTGCAGAATTACGTGATGTCGCAGCAATACGAATCGCTACTCCGTAAGTCGAACTTCAAAGGCGGAATTTCGACGCGCTGAGCGATCGGGAAGACGATCATAACGAATGGCAAAAGACGACGTTATCCAAATGCAAGGCGAGATTCTGGAGAATCTGCCCAATGCGACGTTTAGAGTCAAATTGGAAAACGGGCACGTGGTTTTGGGACATATTTCGGGCAAGATGCGTATGAACTATATTCGCATCCTGCCGGGCGACAAGGTCACTGTGGAATTGACACCTTATGATTTGAGTCGTGCGCGTATCGTATTTCGCACTAAATAGTATTCAAAGTAACCAAGAACTGAAAGAGAGAGGGCAAACATGAAAGTGCTCGCATCAGTCAAGCGGATCTGCCGCAACTGTAAAATCATCAAGCGCAAGGGCGTGGTTCGTGTGATATGCATCGAACCGCGTCATAAACAGCGCCAAGGTTAATTAACGTTATTGATCGAGGAATAACGAATGGCACGTATTGCAGGGGTTAATATCCCCAATCATCAACACACCGTTATCGGCTTGACTGCGATTTATGGTGTTGGCCGCCCGCGCGCGCAGAAAATCTGCGACAAGACGGGTGTTTCGACCACAAAAAAGGTCAAGGATCTGGACGATAACGAACTGGAAAAGCTGCGCGATGAGATTGGTAAATTCATCGTAGAAGGCGATCTGCGTCGTGAAATCTCGATGAACATCAAGCGCCTGATGGACTTGGGTTGCTATCGTGGTATGCGTCATCGTAAAGGCTTGCCTTGCCGTGGTCAGCGTACTCGTACCAATGCACGTACCCGCAAGGGCCCGCGCAAAGCAGCACAATCGCTGAAGAAATAATCCGGATTAGTCGGGATTCAAGGAAATCATCATGGCAAAAGCTCCCAATAACGCCGCTGCAGCACGCGTGCGCAAGAAAGTAAAAAAGAATGTTGCTGAAGGAATTGCGCATATCCACGCATCTTTCAACAACACCATCATCACCATTACTGATCGTCAGGGTAATGCGCTGTCTTGGGCAACATCGGGCGGTGCGGGCTTCAAGGGATCGCGTAAATCGACCCCGTTTGCTGCGCAGGTAGCGGCAGAGGCGGCTGGCAAGGTGGCGGTTGAGTACGGTGTAAAAAACCTCGAAGTACGCATCAAGGGCCCTGGCCCAGGACGCGAGTCGGCGGTTCGTGCACTGAATAATCTTGGCATCAAGATTACGCAAATTCAAGATGTGACACCGGTGCCGCATAACGGCTGCCGTCCGCCAAAGCGTCGTCGCATCTAAGCTTATTGCAGCTGCAGTATCTGCAAGTCGCCCGCCAAAGACCTTGGCGGGTTTTGTTCTTAAGACCACCGTTTGATTGAAGGCAAATCAGACTAGCGCCTAGCGAACTTGGATATAACCAATTCGATTCGCCTGAGGCGTCATATTTAAAGGAAATTTCCGTGGCACGCTATATTGGACCGAAAGCAAAACTCTCCCGCCGTGAAGGCACCGACCTATTCCTGAAGAGCGCGCGTCGCTCGCTGGATTCCAAATGTAAACTGGATTCCAAGCCGGGTCAGCATGGACGCACGTCCGGTGCTCGTACCTCCGACTACGGCAACCAGCTGCGCGAAAAGCAGAAGGTCAAGCGCATGTACGGCATTCTTGAGCGCCAATTCCGCCGCTACTTTGCGGAAGCGGATCGCCGCAAGGGCAATACGGGTGAAACATTGTTGAAGCTGCTTGAAGCACGCCTCGATAATGTGGTTTATCGGATGGGATTCGGTTCCACCCGTGCAGAAGGACGCCAGCTGGTATCGCACAAGGCATTCACGGTTAACGGCAACGTTGTCAACATCGCTTCGTATCAAGTCAAGCCGGGTGACGTGGTCGCCGTTCGTGAAAAGGCCAAGAAGCAGGTGCGTATCGTCGAAGCGCTGTCGCTCGCCGAACAAATCGGTATGCCAATCTGGGTATCGGTCGATTCCAAAAAGATGGAAGGCACGTTCAAATCGGCGCCTGATCGCAGTGAAATCGCCAACGACGTCAACGAATCGCTGATCGTCGAATTGTATTCACGTTAATTTTGAAGCCTTGTCCGTCTGCTTGCAGACGGATATTCCCGTAATGCCATCAGCCTTATCGGTGTAACGAGCCGAGGGTATTGAAAAGGACATTTCATGCAAAACAGCTTGTTGAAACCCCGTATTATCGAAGTCGAAGCACTTGGCGCCGGCCATGCGAAAGTCGTGATGGAACCGTTCGAGCGCGGCTACGGCCACACTCTCGGTAACGCATTGCGCCGCGTACTGCTTTCTTCCATGGTCGGCTATGCGCCGACTGAAGTCACGATCGCAGGCGTCGTGCATGAATATTCTTCTCTTGACGGGGTGCAGGAAGACGTCGTCGACATGCTGTTGAATCTGAAAGGCGTTGTGTTCAAACTGCACAACCGCGATGAAGTTACGCTGACCTTGAAAAAGGAAGGCGAGGGTTCGGTTCTTGCATCCGATATCGATCTGCCGCACGACGTGGAGCTGGTGAATCCCGATCATGTGATCGCGCACTTGACCGCGGGCGGCAAGCTGGATATGCAGATCAAGGTTGAAAAAGGCCGCGGCTATGTACCGGGCAATGTACGTCGCCTGTCGGAAGATGCGAACAAGACCATCGGGCGTATTATTCTCGATGCATCCTTTTCGCCGGTGCGCCGCGTATCCTATGCTGTGGAATCGGCTCGTGTTGAACAGCGTACCGATCTCGACAAACTGGTCATCAATATCGAAACCAACGGCGTGATTTCACCGGAAGAAGCGATTCGCCAATCGGCGCGCGTGCTGGTCGATCAATTGAATGTATTTGCAGCGCTGGAAGGTACCGAAGCAGCGGCCGAAGCGCCATCGCGTGCACCGTCGGTCGATCCGATCCTGCTGCGCCCAGTGGATGATCTGGAACTGACAGTACGTTCGGCAAATTGCCTGAAAGCGGAAAACATTTACTACATTGGCGATCTGATCCAGCGTAGCGAAAATGAGTTGCTCAAGACACCGAATCTGGGGCGCAAATCCTTGAACGAGATCAAGGAAGTATTGGCATCCCGTGGATTGACTCTGGGCATGAAGCTTGAGAATTGGCCTCCTGCCGGCTTGGAGAAGTAATTCGGTTGGAGGCATTTGTGTGCCTCCAATTATTTAGATTGTATTGCAGCAAACCATTTTCACCGGCCCGCGACTTTGCAGTGCGCATTGTCGATAGAAGAGCTGGATTTAAAACTGAAATCAGAAAGGAAATATCATGCGTCACCGTCACGGTCTTCGTAAATTAAATCGTACCTCATCCCATCGTCTCGCAATGCTGCGCAACATGACAGTTTCGTTGCTGCGTCACGAAGCCATCAAAACCACGCTGCCGAAAGCAAAAGAATTGCGTCGTGTAGTCGAGCCAATTCTTACGCTCGGCAAGACGGATTCTCTGGCCAACAAGCGCCTTGCGTTCAGCCGTTTGCGCGATCGTGAAATGGTAGTCAAGCTGTTTGCCGAACTCGGCCCACGCTATGCCGCCCGTAACGGCGGCTATTTGCGCATCTTGAAGATGGGCTTTCGCCAAGGCGACAATGCACCGATGGCATTCATTGAGCTGGTCGACCGCCCGGAGATCACGGAAGCAGTTGAAGATACGAGCGCTGATTAAGCAAGCTTCGTAATCTGAAGATAGTTGTACCGAGAGCCAGGCGATGCCTGGCTTTTGTTTTTAAACTTTCATTCGTTTTTGGCAAACTAACCAAATTCGCGCCACTATTGTTTGCATGACGCAGCCATTCATCCTGTCGGTCCACGATGTGTACAAGTCTTATGGCCGGGGCGAAGCCAAAGCGGTTGTTATCGACGGCTTGTCTTTCGCATTGCGGCGCGGCGAATGCTACGGGTTGCTTGGCCCGAACGGCGCCGGCAAAACCACAACGCTGCGTTTGTGCTTGGGGCTTACCGCGCCAGACAGCGGCCGGATTACGCTGATCGGCAAGTCGATCCCCGCTGATGCGCGACCGGCTCGCTTGCGAGTTGGTGTTGTGCCGCAAAGCGACAATCTGGATCCGGATTTTACAGTTGCGGAAAATCTAATGGTGTTCGGGCGCTATTTCGGAATTCCCGATGCTGAAATTGCCAACCGTATTCCAAAGCTGCTTGAGTTCTCAAGCCTGACCTCCAAAAGAAACGCACGAATCGACGAACTGTCCGGCGGCATGAAACGGCGGTTGACCCTGGCTCGCGCGCTGGTCAACGATCCTGACCTGATCTTCATGGATGAACCGACCACAGGCCTCGATCCTCAAGCGCGGCATATGATTTGGGAGCGATTAAAACGCCTGCTAGCTGACGGCAAGACCATATTTTTGACCACCCACTTTATGGATGAAGCCGAACGATTGTGCGATCGGCTCGCAGTGATCGATCACGGTCGAATGATCGCAGAAGGATCGCCGCGCGATTTGATCAAGCAACATATCGAAACGCAAGTGGTCGAAGTCTATGGAGAAAACGCGAAGAAATGGAATGACGTGGAAGGGCGCAGGAAATCCGCTCGCATCGAGATCAGCGGCGAAACCATTTTTTGTTATACCAACGATGCACAGCCCTTGCTGGATAGTTTGCAACTGGTCGACGGCTTACGCTATATTCATCGACCGGCGAATCTGGAGGACTTGTTTCTGAAGCTGACAGGAAGAGAAATGCGGGATTGAAATGACAACAGCAACGAATTACGCATTGCCGGGATTTTCAAGGCGGTTTTTACCGATCTGGAGGCGCAATTACCTTGTTTGGAAAAAACTCGCAGTTGCCAGCGTTCTGGGAAATATCGCCGATCCTCTGATCACGTTGATTGCGTTCGGATACGGACTCGGCAGCTTGCTTCATAATGTGGATGGAATTCCATATATCCATTTTTTGGCGTCCGGTTCGATCTGTATGTCGATCATGATGGCATCTTCATTCGAATCCTTGTACTCGGCGTTTTCACGGATGCATGTGCAAAAAACCTGGGACGCTCTGCTGAATGCGCCATTGGCGCTGGACGATGTGGTGCTGGCGGAGATGCTGTGGGCAGCCACCAAGGCATTGTTTTCAGGAGTCGCGATTCTAGGCGTGATGTTCATGCTGGGTATCGGACTGCATCCACATACCATGCTGGTGGTACCGCTCTTATTCCTGATCGGGATGACATTCGCATCCCTGGGTTTGGTGGTCAATGCCGTCGCGCGAGGATATGACTTTTTCACTTATTATTTCACCTTGGTGTTGACGCCCATGGTCTTCCTTTCCGGCGTCTATTATCCGATCGCGCAGCTTCCGGGATGGTTGCAGGCGATTTCGAGTTTGCTGCCGTTAAGCGCGGCAGTCAGCTTGGTGCGACCGTTGATTCTGGGCGGGTGGCCGGCGACGCCGTTGCTTGATATTGCGATTTTGTCTGCATATTGTGCGCTTGGGTTTTATGGGGCAACGATACTGACGCGCCGCCGACTTTTAAAGTAAGTGCTTGGTTCTATAATAGGCTGCTGCCATGGAGCAATTTATACTGGTTATAACCAACCTGCCCGACGCATCCGTTGCATGTGATTTGGGACGCCAGTTGGTGGAGAAAAAGCTGGCTGCCTGTGTCAATCAATTACATGGTGTGCGGTCGATCTATCGCTGGCAAGGTGCAATTGAAGAAGCGGATGAAGTAACTTTGCTGATCAAGACCACGCAGACGCGTTATGTGGAACTGGAGGCGGCAATCAAGCTGCTGCATCCATATCAAGTGCCCGAAATCATCGTACTGCCGATCGTCGGCGGATCAAAGTCGTATCTTGACTGGATCGCGCAAGAAACGAAAAAGGATCTAGATGTTTAACAAGTTAAACAGGATCTCCGTCATCTCGATAGGGACCGCAGCCGCCGTGTTTTTAATTGTGCTAATTGCGCTGTTAGCCAATACGGCAGCACATGCTGCGGATGACTATCTGGAACCGGAAGTGGCCTTCAAATTTTCCGCCAGGATGGCGGATGCCGAAACCATTGAGGTCAGGTACACGATCGCCGATGGTTACTACATGTACAGGGAACGCTTCGATTTCAAGACGGTGGATGCACAACTGGGCATGCCGGATATCCCTCCCGGCAAGATCAAGTTCGACGATACCTTTCAGAAAGACGTGGAGACCTATCGCAAGAGCATCACAATCAAGCTGCCCG
Organism: Burkholderiales bacterium RIFCSPLOWO2_02_FULL_57_36; assembly: GCA_001770855.1. GTDB lineage: Bacteria > Pseudomonadota > Gammaproteobacteria > Burkholderiales > Burkholderiaceae_D > MESE01. Next base: position 97,385 of record MESE01000104.1, on the reverse strand, counting down.
TGAAAACGGACGGTCCTTTTACCCTTACGGCAATCAGCCAAGGCTGCGCCGACAAGGGATTGTGCTATGCGCCGATGGAGTCACAGGCGAAGTTATCGTCAACTGGGAGCGGAATGCTTACCACGATACAAGGCGCATTAAATACCGGTACTTCGATAGATCCGCCCACGGCCCAATCAAGTGCGTCATCCATTCGGCGTGGCAGTTCTTCGATTGCGAGCCCGGATTCTGAAATGGGCATGATAGAGGCATCGCTAAAGAGCGGTAAATTGCTTGCTATTTTGCCGTTATTTTTCTTGCTCGGCCTCGGTCTGTCGTTTACGCCGTGTGTATTGCCGATGGTGCCAATTCTCTCGTCGATTATCGTTGGCGAAGGCGTGCGAGCAAGCCGTAGCCATGGTTTTGCGTTGGCGGCGGCATACTCACTTGGCATGGCAGTCGTTTATACGTCGCTAGGTATCGCTGCCGGCTTGATTGGAGAGGGATTATCGGCAACGCTGCAGAATCCGTGGATATTGACGGCGTTCGCCTTGCTGATGGTTGCGCTCTCCTTGTCGATGTTCGGTGTATACCAATTGCAAATGCCTGCGTTTATTCAAACAAGGTTGATGCATGTTTCAGAAAAGCAGACATCTGGAAAAATGCTCGGCGTGTTTGTCATGGGGGCGCTTTCGGCATTGATCGTCGGACCATGTGTGGCCGCACCGTTGGCCGGTGCACTGATCTATATCAGTCAGACGCGCGATGTCGTAATTGGCGGCAACGCATTGTTTGCAATGGCGGTCGGCATGAGCGTACCGCTGTTATTGGTCGGTGTGTCGGCGGGAGCCTTGTTGCCACGCGCCGGCGCGTGGATGGTGGCGATCAATCGGTTTTTTGGTGTGTTGCTCTTGGGGCTGGCATTGTGGATGATTTCCCCTGTCATTCCGACGGCAGTGCAGATGACCGGTTGGGCGGCATTGGGCATTGGATATGGTGTTTATCTACTATGGGCGACCAAGTGGGGTTGGTTCGCAAAAATATCCGGCTTGGTCTTTGTGATCCTTGGACTGATGCAGTTGGCTGGCGTTACGACAGGCGGGCGCGACGTACTGGCGCCGCTGGCGCATTTTGGTAGCGGAACTATCAGCAAGACTGAGTTTTTGCGTGTCAAGTCCACGGCTGAACTGGACACGATTCTGGCCCAGGCAAAGGGTAAAACCGTCATGCTCGATTTTTATGCGGACTGGTGTGTCTCTTGTATTGAAATGGAGCGATTTACTTTTTCGGATCCTCGCGTGCACTCACAACTCGCCAACATGGTGTTATTACAGGCTGATGTAACCGCGAATGACGCCGACGACAAGGCACTGTTGAAGCGTTTCAAATTGTTTGGTCCGCCCGGCATCATATTTTTTGATCGACAGGGACAGGAGATCGAAGGCAGCCGGGTAATCGGCTACCAGAACGCCGACAAATTCTTGCGATCCTTGGCATCGGTGACGCAGTTTTAAGAAGTGCTCTCGGATTATTTCATCGCGGAGTTCGACAAGAAAATCGTATTTTTGTATGACATGATTCGGATGAACCATTCGGAAAAATGATCACCTTCACTGGATTTGGCATGCAGCAAAAAAGACAGCGTGGTCAGGCTCCGTGCTTCAGAAGTCGCGCGACATCGCGGGCGAAATAGGTAAGTACGCCATTCGCGCCGGCACGCTTGAATGCCAGCATCGACTCCATCATAGCCTTGTCATGATCAAGCCAGCCATTCTGGGCTGCGGCTTTGATCATGGCATACTCGCCGCTGACTTGATATGCAAAAGTTGGCACCTTGAATTCGTCTTTGACCCGCCGCACGATATCAAGATACGGCATGCCGGGTTTGACCATCACCATGTCGGCGCCTTCGGCAATGTCCAATGCTACTTCACGCAAGGCTTCATCGCTATTGGCCGGGTCCATCTGATACGTGCACTTGCTGCCTTTTCCCAGATTTGCCGAGGAGCCTACCGCTTCGCGAAACGGCCCGTAGAATGCCGATGCGTATTTGGCCGAATATGCCATGATCCGCGTATAAATATAATGATGCGCTTCCAACGCATTGCGGATCGCACCGATGCGTCCATCCATCATGTCGGATGGTGCAACAATATCGACGCCGGCTTCCGCTTGCACCAAGGCCTGTTTTACCAGAAGGGCGCAAGTTTCGTCATTAAGGACATAACCGTCAGCATCAATCAGCCCGTCCTGACCATGGCTGGTGTATGGATCGAGCGCGACATCGGTCAATATGCCCAGTTCAGGAAAGCGTTTCTTCAATTCGCGTACCGCACGCGGCACCAATCCATTGGGGTTGGATGCCTCAATCCCATCCGGAGTCTTTAATGTTGGATTGATTACAGGAAATAAGGCCATAACCGGGATGCCCAATGCCACGCAATCTTCCGCTACGCCCAGCAATAAATCTACCGACAAACGCTCTACTTCCGGCATTGAAGAAATCTTCTCGCGCTGGTTTACCCCATCCAGGACAAATACGGGATAAATCAGGTCCGCCGGCGTCAGCACATGTTCGCGTACCAAGGCACGTGAAAAAGCGTCTTTGCGCATGCGGCGCATCCGCAATGCCGGAAATTGGGAAGGTTTCAAAAAGGTAGCCATATAGGGTTACAGGTAGGTGTTTGAAATAAGATATAAATTAGTGAACTTTTCCCATAAAACGATCTCTTATTCACAGGCGATCTATTCGCCTCCCGCTTCTCCTCCCTGAGCGGGGCCGAATCGTATTGACGATAAGGCGTTACTGCCCTGGAGATACTCCCCTTTCTCCGGGGCTTTTTTTATGCTTTGCATGCATCATTATTTTTCGCTCTTTTCATCAGAATGATCTTGAGCGCCTGCATCCTGCAGCTCTGAAAGGCCGAGCAATTCGATGATTCGATCATTTGCTTCTTCCAGTCCGGTCCGCTTCAACGCGGAAAACAGTTGCGCTGTAAAGGGGAAAGGTTTTCCTTCTTCATCAACATAGCTGCTCAAAATGGAACGCGCAAGCCGCAATGCATTGGCGGCGTCGTTGCGATTTAATTTGTCAGCCTTGGTCAAAATACAGTGAATCGGCTTGCCGGTTGGCGCGAACCATTCGAGCATCTGGATATCAAGCGCGGTAAACGGCCTGCGCGAATCGATGATCAGTACCAACGCGGCAAGCTGCTCGCGCTTTTGCACATAATCGCCTAACAGTTCCTGCCAATGCTGTTTTGCCGAACCGGATACTTCCGCATAACCGTAGCCCGGCAAGTCAACCAATAGCGCGCGGATTTCATCAACCTTGGCTTCGTCCTTGCGATGTTGCCCGACGTGAGCCCCGCCGAGCGAAAAATAATTGATATGCTGCGTGCGACCAGGTGTTTTAGACGCGAATGCAAGTTTTTTCTGATTGCAAAGCACGTTGATTGCAGTCGATTTGCCAGCGTTCGAGCGGCCGGCGAAAGCAATTTCAGGCACTTGCGTATTTGGTAAATCACGGAGATGGTTTGCCGTAGTAAAAAAACGCGCTTGCCAAAGTAGGGACATAGCTTGACCAGAAAATGTAGCGAAGGGGCGAAAATGCCGGAAAGCTATTGTACAATAAGGGGTTGCGTGCTGTGACGCCGCATACATGCGCGCAGAAAAATGAAATGACCATCGCCAGCACGGCAGAATTTTAAAATCAAGTCTCAGGGTGTTTGAATGAATCGAACGTTTTTACCGTTTGCGAAATCCTTGTTTGTCGCAATGTTGGCTGTTTCTTCCATCGCTTTTGCAGCGGAAGAGAAAAAAACCGTTAAAGCTGATCTTGCCAAAGGCGAGGCCTTTTATAACAAGGGCGATGCCGCGCGTAATATTGTGGCTTGCGTAGCCTGTCATGGTGCGGCCGGCAATTCCACTATTGTGCAGAATCCGAAACTGGCCGCACAACACGAAACTTATATTTACAAGCAACTTGCCGATTTTAAATCACCGGAACGCAACAATCCGATCATGACGCCTATCGTGAAAGGTCTCGCAAGTGAAGAAATGAAGAATATTGCGGCCTATCTCAATGAGCAAGCAGCAAAACCGGGTGCTGCGAAGAACAAGGATACGGTTGAGGCAGGAAAGCAAATTTACCGTGCCGGTATCGCCGGCATAAATGTTCCGGCCTGTGCTGGATGCCACAGCCCGACCGGCGCCGGAATTCCGGCACAGTTTGCTCGCTTGGCGGGACAGCATTCGGAATATACAGCGGCCCAGTTGACCAACTTCCGTTCCGGCGTGCGCAAGAATAGTACGCAAATGGCGGCAATCGCCAGCCGCATGTCCGACGATGAGATAAAAGCAGTATCGGATTATATTGCCGGTCTGAGATAGTAAAAAATAAATAAAATAGCAAAAGGGGCGGCTAAGGCCGCCCCTTTTGCTGCGCGAAACGGATTCGTCGCCGAAATATACTTCGATGAAGGAATTTGGAAGACAATTCGCAAATATTCAAATTGCTCAATCCAGAATTATTGATTCCAGTGCAAATAACTCACTTTGCTCCTCGCGTCTGCGAATCAAATGGACGCGATCGCCGTCAACCATAACCTCTGCCGCGCGACCGCGGGTATTGTAATTGGATGCCATGGTCATGCCGTATGCTCCTGCCGACAGGATCGCCAGCAAATCCCCCGGCTCAATTGCCAACGAGCGTGAGCGCGCCAACCAATCGCCCGATTCGCACACCGGTCCAACCACATCATAGGTGGCAGGAGGTTTTTCGCGCCGGGTGACTTCTTGTACACCCATCCAGGCCTGGTACATCGCGGGACGCATCAAGTCGTTCATCGCTGCGTCGACAATGCAAAAATTTTTCTCGGTCCCTGGCTTAACGTACTCAATTGTCGTCAATAGTATTCCCGCATTGCCGACGATTGAACGGCCGGGCTCAAAAATCACCTTGATCGGCTTGCCGTGGTGATTGGTATCACGCCATTGCGCGATTCGTGCAAAAACCCGGCTTACATAATCCTGCACCGCAACCGGTTTTTCGTCCGCATAAGTAATACCAAGTCCACCACCAAGATCGATGTGATGCAATGGGATATCTTCTGTTGCCAAGGTATCGATCAGTTCGATGAGTTTATCGAGCGCTTCCAGTAGCGGTGCATCATCCAGCAGTTGTGATCCGATATGGCAATCTATTCCGATAACGTCAAGGTGCGGCAGCTTGCTGCCTGTACGGAAGGTCTCCAGTGCATCTTCAAAGTCCACACCGAATTTATTGGCTTTCAACCCGGTGGCAATGTAAGGATGGGTTTTCGCATCGACGTTTGGATTGACACGCAAACTCACAGGCGCAACTTTGCCCATCTCGCCTGCAACTTCGTTTAGGCGATGCAGTTCGGCGACTGATTCAACATTGAAGCACAGTATGTCGTGCGACAGTGCCAGCCTGATCTCATCGCGCGATTTCCCCACGCCGGAAAAAATGCATTTTGCCGGATCGCCGCCTGCAGCAAGTACCCGCAGCAATTCTCCACCCGATACCAAATCAAAACCGGCGCCGTGTCTTGCCAGAAGGTTCAGAACCGCAAGATTGGAGTTGGCTTTCATCGCATAGCAAATCAGCGCATCACGTCCCTTGCATATGTCAGCATAGGCGAAAAAATTTTCCAAAAGTGCTGCTTTGGAATATACATAGGTCGGCGTACCAAATTTTTTGGCAATATCGGCTAGCGCAACGTTTTCGGCGTAAAGCTCGCCATTTTTATACGGAAAATACGACATGTCGGGATAGGATTATTTTGAAACGGGGGTCGGAGTGCCTGTTGGCGGCAATGGCATTACGGTCTTGGCGGGAACGCTTGCAGGTGCGGGCTTGGCCGGCAGGTATAGCGGCCCGGTCTGACCACACGCGGCCAAAAGGCCGGCAAATGCAATTGCGATTGAAATGGCAAAAAATTGCTTCACGTTCAGGAGCGGCTTCACGATTAAAATGACGGATTATGGAAATTTCTCGGAGTGTAGCATGACAGAATCGGAATTCATCGCCTTGGCCGAGGCAACACTTGATGACATTGAGGTTTCATTGGAACGGGCTGCACTAGCGAGTGACTTGGACATTGAATGCAGTCGCAGCGGCAATGTGCTGGAAATCGAATTCATTGATAATGGTTCAAAAATTATTATCAACAGCCAAGTGCCAATGCAGGAAGTGTGGATTGCGGCCAAATCAGGCGGTTTCCACTATCGACGAGAAGGCCTGCAATGGATCAACGCACGGGATGGGTCGGAGCTGTATTCTGCGTTAACCAGCATGGTCCGCTTGCAATCTGGATGCACAGTAGTCTTGCATCCAGATAGTGAGCGTCAGTAGATATACGACGTTTCTGCCATTATAATTTTCTTAAGATCTTAAGAAATTACAGGCCAATCGGCAGCGCCACTTTTATCTGAGACTTGCCTTTGGCGGGCGGCATGATCAGAACAACTCGTTTTTGACCTCATCCTTCGTCTTGTTTACTTCCATTGTCGGATCGCCTAGCAATCCTTCGTCAAGTCCGAGATTACGGATACCCACACCCGGCGGATATTCCGCATAATAGTATTCACCGGCTACTTGAATCAGTCCTTCAGGTACGGCGCGCTCTTCAATTGGGGCGTCTTTCAACATCTTTTGCATATAGCCAATCCAGATGGGCAGCGCCGCGGCCCCTCCGGTTTCCTTGGCACCGAGATTTTTGGGCTGGTCAAAACCTACCCATGCAATGCCTACTATTTTAGGTTGATAACCTGCAAACCAGGCGTCCACCGAATCATTGGTTGTCCCGGTTTTTCCGGCAAGATCCGGACGCTTCAGAACCAACGCCTTGGTTGCCGTTCCGAATTTGACGACGTCTCTCATCATGCTATCCATCACGAATGCATTGCGCGCATCAATTACGCGATTAGTTTCATCGCCAGCTTTGTCGGGGTCAACCTGTGATAGAACATTGCCAGCGCCATCGGTAATCTTTGAGATAAGGTATGGGCTGACCTTGTATCCGCCATTGGCAAATACGGCAAATGCGCCGGCCATCTGCAGCGGCGTAACTGCGCCCGCGCCCAATGCCAGCGTGAGGTAAGGTGGATTTTTGTCTGCATCAAAGCCGAAACGGGTCGCATATTCTTGGCCATATTTCGCGCCGATTTGATGAAGAATTCGAATTGAGACCATGTTCTTCGACTTGCTCAAGCCCTTGCGCACCGACATCGGGCCATCGTATTTTCCATCATAATTTTTCGGTTCCCATGCCTGTCCACCGGTTTGTCCGGCATCAAACCGGATCGGCGCATCATTGATGATCGTCGCGGGTGACAATCCTTTTTCAAGCGATGCAGAATAAATGAACGGCTTGAATGATGAGCCGGGTTGGCGCCAAGCCTGGGTGACGTGGTTGAACTTATTACGATTAAAGTCAAAACCGCCGACCAGCGCGCGAATCGAACCATCGTCGGTATTGGCTGCAACGAACGCAGATTCGACTTCCGGCATTTGAGTGATGTTCCACACTTTGCCCTCCAGTATCACACGGATAATGGCGCCTCGTTTGATACGGCGATTAGGGGCAGTCTTGTCGCTTAACGCTCTTGCCGCAAAGCTCAGGCCCGGACCACTGATCATGATCTCTTCGCCGGATGCCAGAACGGCACGGACGCTTTTTACAGATGCTTCCAGCACTACGGCCGCAACCAAGTCATCGCTATCGGGATGATCGGCGATTTCGGTTTCAATAGCATCTTCAGCTTCTTCCTTTGCGGACGGAATATCCATATAACCTTCCGGTCCGCGATAGCCATGACGCTTTTCATAGTCCATCACGCCGCGCCGCAGTGAAAAATAGGCTGCATCCTGATCCGCTTTGGTGACGGTAGTAAAGACGTTTAAACCGCGTGTGTAAGTCTCTTCCCTGAATTGTTCATAAACTAGCTGACGTGCCATTTCAGCGACGTATTCCGCATGTACACCAAATGCGTTACTGTCCATCTTGATTCTAAGTTCTTCATCTTTTGCTTCGAGATACTGCGCCTCCGTGATGTAACCAAGATCTCGCATGCGCAGCAAAATATATTGCTGCCGTACGCGAGCGCGTTTCGGATTTACTACTGGATTGTTGGCGGATGGCGCTTTTGGCAAACCAGCCAGCATCGCTGCTTCCGCAATGGTGACCCCAGACAATTTTTTCCCAAAGTAAATTTGCGCAGCCGATGAAAACCCGTATGCACGCTGCCCCAAATAAATCTGGTTCATGTAAACCTCAAGAATCTGATCCTTGGTCAGATTCTGCTCGATTTTCCATGCTAAAAGGATTTCATAAAGCTTGCGCCGCAGCGTTTGTTCGCTGGACAGGAAAAAATTCCGCGCAACCTGCTGCGTGATGGTCGAAGCGCCTTGCTTGGTTCCGCCTGAAAGATTGTGCAGTGCGGCGCGAGCAATTCCCAAGTAATCAACTCCACCATGCTCATAAAAACGGTCATCTTCAATGGCAAGCACTGCCTTCTTCATTAAGTCGGGAATCTCATTAAATGGCACGACATTTCGCCGTTCTTCGCCAAATTCCCCAATAAGTACATTGTCCGCAGAAAATATTCGAAGTGGAATTTTCGGGCGGTAATCTGTCAACGAATCCAAAGGAGGGAGATTTGGATAGGCCATTACCAGCATGAAGCCGAGCAACAGCACGCTGAGTAAGGCAAGTGTTGCAAAAATGCCAGCAATGCCGGTCGCTACACGTGCAAACATGTTGTATTGTCGCTTCGACGGTTTGGGGGGGGAGCCATTCCTGGAGTGAGAAGATGTCATGCGTAAAAGTAAAGATTCTGGATGAAAATAATGAATTCTCCATTATAACGGTCCGCGGCGAGAGCCTTTCATTACATCAAAGAAACTCTTAAAACCACATCCAAGGCCAAAACAGCGTTGGGCTTTGACAACGGATTTACAAATTACTACACGGAAATTGCTTTACACCGCTGGAGCCTTATTGCTACGATTTAATGTAACGTTTTATAAGTGTCATCTAAACATTGGTTTTTAAACAGATTTTTTCTTTGCGCCTGCGCCATAGCAACATTGGACCATTGAATTTTTGGTGCGTTCGCAGGAAAAAATCATGTTTTCGAGGGGGGACCGCACTTGGCTTTAGAACTGGGATCTTTATTCGGCAACAAGAACGCCCCGCTGATTGGATTGGATATCAGTACGTCCGGTGTGAAACTGGTCGAGCTTTCTGAAGTCGGAAAAAATGAATTGCGTCTTGAACGCTATGCAGCCGAACCTTTGCCGAAGGGGGCCGTGGTAGACGGCAATATCGAAAATATCGAGCAAGTTTCAGAGGCGGTCCGCCGGGTTTGGAAAAAAAGCGGCACTCGAGCAAAATTGGTGGCCTTGGGTATGCCACCTGCATCCGTTATTACCAAAAAAATCATTCTTCCGGGCGGATTATCCGAGGAAGAATTGGAATTCCAGGTGGAGTCCGAAGCAAATCAATATATTCCATTCGCACTGGATGAAGTCAGTCTCGATTTCGATGTGATCGGACCGGCACAAAATTCTCCAGAGGATATAGAAGTATTGCTGGCAGCAACCCGCAAGGAAAAAGTGGAGGACCGGGTGGCGGTTGCGGAGGCTGCGGGATTGAAGCCTACCGTAATGGACATTGAATCTTATGCCGCGCGAACCGCGATCGATCGCATTACATCCCAATTGCCTCAAGCCGGACAAGGCCAAATCGTTGCGCTGTTCCAGATTGGATCGCAAGTAACCCATATATCCGTGTTGCTGGATGGGCAGCCGCTTTATGAACGCGAACAACCTTTTGGCGGCAATCAACTGACTCAAGATATTGTCCGCGCTTATGGCGTGTCTCAAGACGAGGCAGAGGCAAAGAAAAAATCCGGGGATTTGCCCGATGGCTATGAACGAGAACTGTTGGAGCCGTTTTTGGAGAGCGCGGCATTGGAAATAACGCGTGCCATACAATTTTTCTTTACATCCACGCCTTATACACGGATCGATCAGATATTTCTGGCTGGAGGGTGTGCAATTATTCCCGGCTTGGTGGAAATTATCGCAAGTCGTACTCAAATATCGACGTCGATTGTGAGCCCTTTCAAGGGAATGCAGCTAGGCTCGACGATCCGCGAAAAACAGTTACGGATGGATGCGCCTGCTTACTTGATTGCATGCGGCTTGGCGATGCGGAGGTTTGATTAATGATCAGAATTAATTTACTGCCGCATCGCGAGGCCAAGCGAAAAGAACGCAAGAACGCGTTTTTCGCAATGCTGGCCTTGTCCCTCGTTTTAGGTGGCGTAGCCGTATTGACGGTCGCGGGGTTCATCGAACACAAAATTTCGAATCAGAATCAACGCAATGAATTCATCAAAGCCGAAAACAAGAGGCTTGATGTGCAAATTGCGGAAATTGCCACGCTCAAGCAGGAAATTGAAGCGCTCAAGGCTCGGCAACAAGCGGTGGAAGATTTGCAGAGCGATCGCAATCAGCCGGTCTATCTGATGGATGAATTGGTCAAGCAGGTTCCTGAAGGAATATATCTGAAGTCATTCAAGCAAACGGGCCAAGATGTAATGCTTAACGGACATGCACAATCGAATGAACGCGTATCCGAATTGCTGCGGAACTTGAGCAACAGTTCACCGTGGCTTGAACGGCCCGATCTGATCGAAATCCGCTCCACAGGGGCCGGACAAGGCAGAGACGCTAAAAAAGTATACGAGTTCAACGTCAAAGTCGGTATCAAACGTCCGCGTGACGTTGATGCCGCTGCCGCGAAACTTGCGCAAAGTGGTGTGGCGCCGGCTGCCGCGACAAAAATCCCTTGATATGAGAGACGCGTAATGGCAGATATGAAAGATATGGGAGGAGCACTCAGCGCCCAGTTTCGCGGCTTGAACGGGCGTCATCCTGGGCAATGGCCTTTGATACCGCGCATCCTGTGTGGGGTCGGGGTATTTGTCGCAATAGTTGGATTGGGCTGGTACTTTTATTGGAATAATCAATTAGAAGAACTTGCCCTTGGCGAACAGGAAGAGGTAAAGCTCAAAGAAGCATACAAGGGCAAGATTCAGCAAGCGGTAAATTTGGAAGGATTGCGCAAACAGAAAGCGCAAGTGGGGGAGTACGTCGCTTCGCTTGAAAAACAGTTGCCCAGTAAAGCGGAAATGGATGCGCTATTGTCCGATATCAACCAAGCGGGCATCGGACGCGGATTACAGTTCGAATTATTTAAGCCTGGACAGGTAGTTGTAAAAGACTATTATGCAGAGTTGCCGATCAGCATCAAAGTCACAGGCAACTATCACGACGTCGGTGCGTTTACCAGCGATATAGCCAATCTTCCCCGTATCGTCACACTAAACAACATGAATCTGGTTACGCTCAAGGATGGGGTGCTGACGCTTGATGCTGTGGCAAAAACCTTCCGTTATCTTGATAAAGACGAAGTGTCGGCGCAACGCAAGGGAGGCAAAAAATGACAAGATCTCGTCTCCAAGCGATGATAATCCTATCCCTCGTGGTCGGATTGCAAGGTTGTAGTGGCGATGACGCTAATCAGGAAGTCCAGCAATGGATGAACGATATCAAACGTGAAACCAAAGTATCTATTCCAAAATTATCAGAGCCCAAGAAATTTATTCCGTTTATTTATGGCGCACAAGGCGTTGTTGATCCATATAATCCGAACAAACTTACGATAGCGCTTGCCAAGGCGCAAGCCAACTCTAATAGCGGCTTCAAGCCGGATCTTGAGCGTCGTCGCGAGCCGTTGGAAAGCTATCCGCTTGATACCTTAATCATGGTAGGAACGCTGCAGAAAGCAAGTTTGAGCTACGCGATTCTAAAGTCGGACAAAACAATATTCCAGGCCAAGGTCGGCAACTATGTCGGGCAAAATCTTGGAATGATCACCAAGATCACGGAAACCGAAGTGGACATTAAAGAAATTGTACAAGATGCGGCCGGCGATTGGGTCGAACGTAAAGCGAAGCTAGAGCTGCAGGAGACTAAAAAATGATGATGCTTAAAAACCAAAAATTGGCGGTGCTTGCACGTCGATTCGTACAACGAAGCATTTTTGTTTGCTTCGCAGGCGTTCCCGTTTTCGCGATGGCGCAAGAGAATGCGATCGAGTCGATCAGCACGAACCAGCAAGGTGCGAATGTAATCGTAAAAATCACCCTCAAGAGGCCGGTTGACAAACCGCCAATCGGATTTTCAATCGCTAACCCGGCGCGTATTGCCCTCGATTTTTCGGGAACGGCAAACGCTACCGGAACCACCGCACAGGATATCGGTTTAGGGGATGTGCGCAACGTTAATGTCGTGCAGGCCGGCGCGAGATCGCGAGTGGTTTTCAACTTGAAGCGGCCTTTAAACTACGCGACTGCGATTGAAGGCAATTCGGTCGTGGTGACAATCGACGGGTCGGGAGGCGTTGCAACGGCAGTTAATTCGTCCGGGGTGCCGATTCCTTCCGCGCCAGTGGCAGCAGGTGTACAGAATATCCGCGATATCGATTTTCGACGAGGCGGCAGTGGTGAAGGGCGCGTTGTGATCGACCTGCCAAACAATCAGATAGGCGTTGATGTACGTCAGCAAGGGCAAACCATCCTGATTGATTTTCTCAAGGCCGGCTTGCCGGACGTACTGCGTCGCCGTATGGATGTGACCGATTTCGGCACGCCCATACAAACGATTACGACCTCGACGCAAGGTGAAAATGTACGGATGGTGATTGAGCCTAGGGGTTTATGGGAACACAGCGCCTACCAAAGCGATTCGCAGTTGGTCGTAGAGGTCAAGCCGGTCAAGGAAGAGCCGAACAAGTTGACTCAAGGCACTCAGGGGTATCGCGGCGAAAAATTATCATTGAATTTCCAAAACGTCGAAGTCAGGGCAGTGCTGCAGGTAATTGCGGATTTCACCGGTTTGAATATCATTACCAGCGATACCGTTGGCGGCAACCTCACGCTTCGCTTGAAGGATGTGCCTTGGGATCAAGCGCTCGATATCGTGATGCAGGCCAAAGGCCTTGATATGCGCAAGAATGGTTCTGTGCTGTGGATTGCGCCAAAAGATGAATTGCTGACCAAAGAAAAGCTGGAGTTGGAACAACGTTCACAAATCGCAGAACTTGAGCCGGTACGGACCGAGACATTCCAGCTGAATTACCAAAAAGCGGATGCGTTCAAGTCGATCCTGGATAATGCCGGAGGCGGGGGGCGCAGCATTTTGTCAAAACGTGGCAGCGCGGTAATCGATCCTAGAACAAACCAGCTCTTTGTCACTGATATTGGCTCAAAGCTGGAAGAGATACGCAAGCTGGTTCAGAAGACTGACATTGCGAGTCGACAGGTGTTGATCGAGGCCCGCATTGTGGAGGCGAATGATACCTTCAGCAGAAATCTGGGAGCGAAACTTGGTTTTGGAGCCCAAAAAATACGGCGCAATATTAGAGAAATTGGAGGAACGCAGAACACAGAGGCAGATGCAGAAGGCTTAAATTCAGATGCATTGCAAACTGTTAACGGCAACCAAGTGAATTTGCCTGCAGCTGGTCTGAATGGTGCATCCCCCGGGTCAATCGCCTTGGGACTATTTAATGCTGCGGCGACGAGATTTATCAGCCTCGAGCTGACTGCCTTGGAGGCCGACGGCAAGGGCAAGATCCTTTCCAGCCCTCGTGTTGTTACGGCTGACCAGCTTAAGGCTACGATCGAACAGGGCACCGAGCTTCCTTATCAAGTCGCTACAAGCAGCGGCGCCACCTCGCTAGCATTTAGAAAAGCAAATTTGAAGCTCGAAGTTACCCCACAGATTACCCCTGACGGAAATGTGGTTCTGGATGTGGACATCAATAAGGACAGCGTTGGTCAGGCAACATTGCAAGGATTTGCTATCGATACGAAACATGTCAAAACCCAAGTGCTGGTAGAGAATGGTGGAACAGTTGTGATCGGCGGCATTTATATACAGCAGGATCGCGATACGGTAACCAAAGTCCCTTTATTTGGTGATATTCCGGTATTGGGACATTTATTCAAGACCACCGCGCGCACAAATGATAAAACTGAGCTATTGATTTTCCTTACGCCGAAGATTCTTAATGACAAAGTCGTCATAAGGTAATCAGACTTGAGCCCGTAAATTTCAGGCCTTGTCCTTTATAGTTGGATGAGGAAACCTACAGACGTGTCACGAAATATTTTCTTAGTCGGCTTGATGGGCGCAGGCAAAACCACGGTTGGCCGCGCCCTGGCAAAAAGACTCAACAAGCGTTTTATTGATTCGGATCATGAGATCGAGGCTCGCACGGGGGCTTCGATTCCGCTGATTTTCGAAATCGAAGGCGAGGAAAGTTTTCGCCAGCGCGAAGCGGAAGTTATCCGTGATCTCACCGCTCAGCAGGATATCGTCCTGGCCACAGGCGGTGGCGCTATCCTCAATCCGGAAAGCCGGGCTCTTCTGAAATCGCGCGGGACGGTCGTCTATCTGAGAGCTAGCGTCAATAGCATTCTGCAACGCACCAGTCACGATAAAAGTCGGCCTCTATTGCAGGCAGCCGATCCGCGTAAACGCATCGAAGAACTGGCGCGCCAACGCGAACCGTACTATCGTGAGGTTGCTCACGTTACCATCGATACCGGGCGCCCTAACGTACAATGGCTGATGCAAAACATTCTGACGCAACTGGAACTTGTCGCAGGGGGGGCTGCCGATGGCGGCTCTGCGAATCAATGGACTGATACCGATTCATCAACATCCGATACAAAGATGCTTCAACCTGCCTACATTACTTTATCGGTAGACTTAGGTGATCGCAGTTATCCAATTGCAATTGGCCATTCCTTGCTGTCGAATGCTGAGATCGCCGGCCGTTATGTCGCCGGTGAGCGAGTCGCCATTGTTACCAATACCGTGGTGGCTCCGCTTTATCTGGAAACCCTGACACGCACGCTGACAACGGCGGGCAAGAAAGTGGCGACTATCGTATTGCCCGATGGCGAAGAAGAAAAGAATTGGGCAAATCTGATGCGCATATTCGACGTGCTATTGGCTGAAAAATGCGATCGGAAAACGACATTGATCGCTTTGGGAGGCGGCGTCATTGGAGACATGACCGGGTTTGCGGCCGCAACTTATATGCGCGGTGTTCCCTATATTCAGGTACCGACCACGTTACTGGCGCAAGTCGATTCGTCGGTTGGTGGCAAGACCGGCATTAATCATCCGCTTGGGAAAAACATGGTTGGTGCCTTTTATCAGCCGCAGGCCGTGATTGCCGACACTGCAACCCTTAATACCTTGCCGCTGCGCGAATTATCTGCCGGACTTGCAGAAGTCATCAAGCACGGCGCAATCATTGATGCGGCTTTCTTCAGCTGGATCGAGAGTAATATTGAAAAACTGATGTCGAAGGATTTCGAAGCGCTTTCGTATGCGATTCAACGGTCCTGCGAAATAAAGGCAGATGTGGTCCGGAAAGACGAGCGTGAAAGCGGTTTGCGCGCGATCCTCAATTTTGGCCATACTTTCGGTCATGCAATCGAAGCGGGGTTAGGATATGGAAAATGGCTGCATGGTGAAGCTGTCGGTTGCGGCATGGCAATGGCGGCCAATCTGTCGCATAGACTGGGTTTTGTTGATAGCCAAACAAAGGATCGTGTTCGCGCATTGGTGCAAGCGGCCGGATTGCCCGTGGACGCACCGAACCTGGGTGTGCAAAGGTGGCTGGAGTTGATGGAGGTCGACAAGAAAAATGAAGGCGGCCAAATCAAGTTCATCCTGATGAAGCCGTTGGGCTCGCCTGTCATTACCACTGTGCCGGCAGAGATTTTGCTGGCGACGATCGAGGATTGCGTCGCCCTCTGAGTATGGATCCCGAAACGCACTTAGCTCCCTATGCCGCCCATTCGGCGCACTCGCGAGGCCGCCAGTTTTCAGAACCTTCGCCATCACTACGTTCCGAATTTCAGCGTGATCGTGACCGTATCGTTCATTCCACCGCTTTTCGCCGGCTTGAATACAAGACGCAGGTTTTCGTCAACCACGAAGGGGACCTTTTTCGCACCCGCCTGACGCATAGCATCGAGGTTGCACAAATTGCCCGCTCGATCGCCCGCAATCTGCAATTGAACGAAGACTTGGTTGAAGCGATTTCACTTGCCCATGATCTGGGGCATACGCCGTTCGGCCATGCCGGCCAGGAGGCGCTCAACGCTTGCATGAAGGATCATGGCGGCTTTGAACATAACCTGCAAAGCCTGCGCGTGGTCGATTCACTGGAAGAGCGGTATGGCGCCTTTGACGGTTTGAATCTGATGTTTGAGACACGGGAAGGCATTCTGAAGCACTGTTCCCTGACAAACGCAAAAAAACTCGGTGATATCGGGCAGCGCTTTATTAGAAAAAAACAGCCGACCCTTGAGGCGCAACTCGCCAATCTCGCAGATGAAATTGCATACAACAATCACGATATCGATGATGGCCTGCGTTCGGGATTACTGACGATTGGGCAACTGGATGAGGTCGACTTTTATGCGCGCCATAAGGCGGCGGCCGAGAAAGAATTTCCCGGCATTGCCGGCCGCCGCGCAATTAATGAAACAGTCCGGAGAATGATCAACACGCTGATCGTTGATTTGATCAATGCATCAAAAGTGCGGATCGGAGATGCGCAGTTGAAAACGGTCGCTGACGTACGAAGCGCCTCGACCCTGATTACTTTTTCCGAAGACGTCGCCCGGGAAGCAATATTCCTAAAGAGGTTCTTGCGCGAAAATCTGTACCAGCACCATCAAGTCAATCGGATGACCAGCAAAGCACGCCGGATTGTCACTGAGTTGTTCAATGCATTCATGACCGAGCCAAGTCTGCTTGCGCCGGACTATCAGATCAAGCATGCGGAGCAAGCGGGCAACCTGCCGATCCAGGCACGAAAGGTCGCCGATTATATCGCCGGGATGACAGATCGTTATGCGATTCGCGAGCATCGCCGTTTGTTTGCCGTGGATGAGATTTAAACAGTCGCCTAACCAATTCATCTATCTTCGCCGGGAATCGCAATATTCCTTCTACTTCAGCTCCCGTAACGGATGAGCATATTCCGGCCAGACGGAAGCGAAAAAGGACGAAATCAATTCCTGATCTACAGCTTCCACTGCCGTTGGCGACCAGCACGGCGAGTTGTCTTTGTCGATTACGCGTGCGCGCACCCCTTCCAATACTTCGCCATGCTCAAAGCAACGGCGCACCAAAGTACGTTCCATGCGAAGGCATTCCGCAAGGCACATTGTGGCCCCACGTCGCACTAGCGCCAGCGTTACGCACATCATCAAGGGCGAGCGTTGCCGCATCAGCATCACGGTGTTTTGCGTAAATGGACCGGCATCTTGCTTTAATCCTGTAATGATGGATTGAATATCGTCCGCGGCAAAATGCCGATCTATCAAGGTGCGATGTTTCGCGAGCATGCTATCGGCCGGGTCTGCCTGTTCTCGGAATGGCGCTGCAAAAGCAAGAATTGCGTCGCGTATTCCGGGTTTTGTGGTCAATTCCAGCATCGCTGTTAATGCGGGAAGTTGCTCTGTCGGTATGAATACATCGGCCAAGCCGGCATACAAAGCGTCCGCTGCGCCGATTGTTTCTCCTGTGACTCCGAGATAGGTGCCTATATGCCCGGGAACCCTTGATAAAAAATAGCTGCCGCCGACATCCGGAAACAATCCGATATGGACTTCCGGCATCGCCATCCGGGTATGTTCCGTGACGATCCGCACTCGACCTGCCGATGCGCACTGTGCAATGCCCATGCCGCCGCCCATAACGATGCCATTCATTACTGCGACATACGGTTTTGGATAGTGATGAATCAAATAATTGAGCGCATATTCTTCAGTAAAGAAATCTTCCAGCAAGGCGCTGCCGCCTTGTGCGGTGGCCCTGCCGCGTTCATGGAAAAAGCGAACATCACCGCCAGCGCAAAATGCCTTTTCACTGGTGCTTCTGATGACTACTGCGAGAACGCCCGGATTATCGCGCCACGCCAACAACGACTGCGTTATGGCGCGGACCATTTCCAATGACAGTGAATTGAGCGCCTTCGCGCGATCAAGTGATATAAAACCAATCCGGTTTCTAACATTAACTTGGACATGCTCGCTCATGGATGGACAATGCAAAATGGAAACAGCAATAGTGTAATCATGTTTGTCAATTCGGACAGTATGCTATCCGACAATTTGAAACTTCACGCTGAAACAAAAAAGAGCGCATACGATGCGCTCTTTGACGGAATTGCCGATTCGTCCGGCAAAATATTTTGACTACGATGCGGCTGCGTCACCTTCCGGGAGAACGGATTCGGGCATGCGTTTGATTGCATCGTGCTGATGATTCTGAATTTTGCTCTTATATTTGAGAACCTGACGGTCGAGTTTGTCGATCAATGCGTCAATAGCGGCGTACAAGTCATGTGCGATGCTTTCCACATGCAGATCTTTTCCTCGCAAACGAAGGTTGATTTCGGCTTTTTGACGTTTTTCTTTCTCGGAGAGTTTATCGATAGTCAGAATGACTGCAATATCAATGACATGATCGAAATGGCGTTTGATGCGTTCCAGCTTGCTTTGCACGTATTCACGGATGGCGGGTGTCAATTCGAGATGATGTCCACTGATGGTGAGATTCATACAACGCTCCTATGGATATTGTTGCTGGCGGTTCCAAACGAAAAAGCGATCGCGGGCCAGCAACATGAAACGAACTCCAAAAACTACAAGGACTTACGCAGATTGACCGGTGGAATTTTCAGGGCTTCTCGATATTTGGCGACGGTACGACGCGCAACTACCATACCCTGTTCCGCCAGCATGTCTGCGATTTTGCTGTCAGAAAATGGGGTTTTTTGGTCTTCAGCTCCTATCAATTGTTTAATGAGTGCTCGTATTGCTGTTGATGAGGCTTCGCCTCCCGATTCGGTGGCAACGTGACTACCGAAGAAATACTTCAATTCAAACATCCCATGCGGAGTAAGCATGTATTTTTGGGTTGTTACACGTGAGATAGTGCTTTCGTGTAAACCTAGTGTATCAGCTATTTCACGCAAGACAAGGGGCCGCATGGCGACCGCACCATGTGAAAAAAAGTTCCTTTGCCGATCGACAATAGCTTGCGCTACGCGAAGGATGGTATCGAAACGCTGGCGCATATTCTTGATAAGCCATTTAGCCTCCTGAAGCTGCGAAGTGAGTGATCCCTCACCTTTGCTTTGCTTCAAGATATTCGCATACATTGCATTTACACGCAGACGAGGCATGACATCATGATTCAAAACTACTTGCCAGCCGGCTTTTGTACGTTTGACAATGACGTCCGGAACTACGAAATCAGATGCATCGGTCGCAAACACGGCGCCGGGATGGGGATTGCATTGGCGGATGACGACCTGCGCTTCACGCAAATCTTCGTCATCGCAGTCCAATGCTTTTTTCAATTTGTTAAAGTCACGTTGTGCAAACAGACTCAAATGATTTTCAACAATTGTCAGCGCCATGCGCCGGGTGACCATCGGGATTTTCGGAAATCTTTTGATTTGGAGTGCCAGGCATTCCGACGCATTCCGTGCGCCAATGCCGGCCGGGTCGAAACTTTGCATCAGTTTGAGCGCGATCGACAATTCATCGATGTCGATTTCCAGTTCAGGCGGCAAACGCTGATGAATTTCTTCAAGCGATTCTTCCAGATATCCATTGTCGTTCAACGTTTCAATCAATAGCTCGATCAACGCGCGGTCTCGCCGATTGTCTACAGTAACGCAGAGCTGCTCCAACAGATGTTCGCGCAATGTAGATTCATGTGCCTCAAGCTGAGGGCGGGCATCCTCGTCTTCAGGTACTTTTGAAGTTCGGGCGACATCGTCGAAACTCCATTCGGCTTCGCTTGAATGCGATGCATCCGGTGCATCGCCACCGTCAAAACCACTTTCCGCCTCGCCTGAAGCGGTGCTGGCGTCTGTTCCTGCGCCATCAGGTACGGAGGATGCCGCTTCGTGACCAATCACTCCATCGGCCAGCAGGCGCACGGAATGATCGAGTGGATCATCCAGTCGTTCCAGTAGCGGATTGTCGGCCAGTATCTGTTCCAGCTCTTGATGCAGTTCCAGCGTAGACAGCTGCAGCAGCCGAATCGACTGTTGCAGTTGCGGCGTCAACGCAAGATGCTGCGAGACGCGGAGCTGAAGTGTTTGTTTCATGCTGATTCGTTCTCGCTACATCCGGAAGTGTTCGCCCAGATAAACCCGGCGAACGGATTCATTGGCGATAATGTCGTCGGGGCGGCCACTGGCCAGGACAGCACCTTGATTGATGATATAGGCATAGTCGCAAATACCCAGCGTCTCGCGTACGTTATGGTCCGTGATCAAGACGCCGATATTACGTTCCTTGAGAAAGCGCACAATGCGCTGGATCTCGATTACCGCAATCGGGTCAACGCCGGCGAATGGTTCGTCAAGCAAGATGAAGCGGGGGTTTGTCGCCAAGGCGCGCGCAATCTCAACCCGCCGCCGTTCACCGCCGGACAGTGACATGGCTTGATTTTCACGCAGCTTTTCTATTTGCAAGTCCGACAGCAGTGTGTTCAGGCGTTTTTCTATTGCGCCTTTTGACAAAGATTTCCCATTCTCACGCTGCAATTCGAGCACCGCACGGATATTATCTTCCACCGTTAATTTGCGAAATACGGATGCTTCTTGCGGCAAATACGATAATCCCAATACCGCACGGCGATGAATCGGCAATCTGGAAATATCAACCCCATCAAGATCGATCTGTCCGGCGTCGGACGGCACCAGGCCAACAATCATGTAAAACGAAGTCGTTTTACCGGCGCCATTAGGGCCGAGCAAGCCAACCACCTGGCCACTTTCGACTTGAAGCGATACGTCACGTACCACTTGCCTTGCGCCATAGCTCTTTT
Source organism: Burkholderiales bacterium RIFCSPLOWO2_02_FULL_57_36 (assembly GCA_001770855.1). Taxonomy (GTDB): domain Bacteria; phylum Pseudomonadota; class Gammaproteobacteria; order Burkholderiales; family Burkholderiaceae_D; genus MESE01. The sequence continues at coordinate 76,363 of MESE01000104.1, read as the reverse complement.
GTAAGCCACGAACAATCAGCGTGCAGGACATGTCAGTTACCTTTTGTTTCTTTGCGAGGCTGTATTGTTGCTCGAATACGGCCCGCGCCCGGCTTGCTGTCGCCCGTTGGTGTGTTATTGACTGAATAGAATTCAGCACGGCTGTCATAAGAGATGAATTCGCCTTCCACTTCATCGGTAGGCTGCGTTCCGTCAAGCAACTTGATCTTTGCCTTGGAAAATAACTTGGCAATCTCGGTTTTCCCATCGTACTCAATTCTGTCGGCAGCCTGTCCTTCGATCCATAAATTGGGGCCTCCATCACGCTTTTGCCGAAATGTTGCCAATCCGCCCGGACCCGCATACAGAGTGGCGAATTGATATCCTTCCGGACTCTGAGTGACAACCATTTTTTCCGCTTTCATGATAAGGGTGCCCCGGGTCAAAACTACATTGCCCGTAAAGGTATTGATTTGCTTGACATCGTCATAAGCCAATTGATTCGCTTCGACATTCGTGGGTTTGTCGGCATCCGCTTTCTCCGCGTATGCATTGAAATGAATTGTCATGCATGACATCAATAAAAAAAAGCAATACAGTCGTCTCATCTGAAGTCTCTAAGGTGATGCATTCGTTTATACATACATGAAGTGATCAGCTATCTTGCCAAATCCGGTATGGGGGGTTGATATGTTGCATGTACATTACTGGATAACCGCAGTTCACCGGTGGCATTGTTTGCATACATTCCACTGCCCAGCAGTTTCGATGTGCCAAGAGTTATATCAACCGGCTTGTCAGATTTCATTACATCGTCATCAGGTAATAACAACAGGTATTCCGATTCAAGGCGGAAGTGCTGCGATGCAGGAGTGGCAGGGCGATCAACTTCTACATTGTTATACAGGTGTACCCTGCTGTAATCCTGCTCTACCCATGCGCGTTGTGCTGTTGTAGTCATAGGCGGCCGCTTTTCGCTGCGGCTGTTTACGATGGGCAGCTCAATTTCAAATGAATCGTCTTTCGGGTTATGGACTAGCCGTCTGCCGGATATCGAATATTGCGCGTCTCCGGATTGCGATATTCTGACAAAGTTGAATTTTTCGACATAGATGTCCGGCTCTGTTCTTTGGGCGTCGGGCGCTGCGTCGATGATTCCTCGACGCATGACTTCAAGTACCCAAAAACTCCCTAGTGTGATTGCCGCGCCCAGCGCAAGCACTACAACCAAGCGAAACCGATTGGCGGATCGACCATCGATCATGCCAGATACGGCGCCAGAGCCGCCTCATAATTCCCTTGTGCGCGCAGAACAAAATCGCAAATCTCGCGTGCCGCGCCACAACCGCCTTGGGCTTGCGTCACATAATGTACGCGTGTTCGCACTTCAGGATGACCGTTGGGAACACTTGCGGCAAATCCTGCGCGCATGAGAATCGGTAAATCAATGATATCGTCGCCAGCGAAGCCGCAGAAATTGGCATTCATTGCATTATGCGACAACAATTGTTCGAAGGCGACACGCTTGTCATGCACGCCTTGGTGTACCTGGGTGATCCCGAGATCCTCGGCGCGGCGCGCTACGATCGGCGACTGGCGCGCGCTGATGATCGCGACGGACACGCCGGATTGCTGCAGCAGTTTGATGCCGTGGCCATCCAGGACATTGAAACGCTTGATGATTTCGCCCTCTGAACCAAAGTACAAACCTCCATCGGTCAAAATGCCGTCGACGTCGAAAATCATTAGCCGAATACGGGCCGCTCGTGCAATCGCATCGGTATTCAGTGTTGCTTGCATCAAATCACCTTGGCGCGCGTCAGATCGTGAATATGCAGCGCGCCGACCAATTTGCCATCCGCATCGGTAACCAGCAATTGATTGATCCGATATTGCTCCATCAACTCCACCGCTTCGACAGCCAATTGGCCCGGTTTAACCGAGCGTGGATTGGCGTGCATTACGTCGGCAATCGAAAGCTTGGTGAAATCCTGAACATGCTCAAGCAACCGGCGCAGATCGCCGTCGGTAAATACACCGATCGGACGATAGCCATCGTCAACGATTGCGGTCATGGCGATGCCTTTCTTGGTTATCTCCAGCAGCGCTGCCGACAGTGACGTATTCACGCTTACAGCGGGGATTGCGTCGCCTTGGCGCATGACGTCGTAGACATGTGTCAACAAACGACGGCCAAGTGCGCCGCCCGGATGTGAGCGCGCGAAATCCTCTTCACGAAATCCGCGCGCATCCAGCAGTGCGACTGCAAGTGCATCGCCCAAAGCCAGCGTTGCCGTAGTGCTTGCCGTGGGCGCCAGATTAAGGGGGCAAGCTTCTTTCGCGACACCTACATTCAGATGTACATTGGCAAGTCCGGCCAGGCTGGATGCGTCATTGCCGGTCATGGAAATCAGCTTGGCGCCCATGCGCTTGATAAGAGGCACAATCGCCATCAGCTCGCTGGTTTCGCCAGAATTTGAAATGGCGATGAAAGCGTCATTTTCGGTGACCATGCCTAAATCACCGTGCGCAGCTTCGGCTGGATGCATGAACAATGCTGGAGTGCCGGTGGAGGCCAGGGTCGCAGCAATTTTGCGGGCGATATGGCCGGATTTGCCGATTCCGGAGACCACCACGCGCCCGGCGCAATTGAGCAGCAATTCAACTGCCTGCGCGAAAACATCGTCGGGACGATTGGAAAGTCGGCTTTTCAGTGCAAGAATTGCGTCAGCCTCAATTTGCAGCGTCTCGCGCGCAAGCTCTAATGCGCGCTGTGCATTTTCAACATTAAAAGCTTTCGACAAGTTTTTTCCATGGGTTACACTCATGCCGAAAGTATAAACGAATTACTTAAGCAAAAAACCTGCCAGACATAACAAAAAATCATGCCTTGATTCAGGTCAATCCCGGCAAACCTAAACAATCGACTTCGCAATATGTTCTCTGCCCTTGAGCTGACGTTGCTTTTACTCGGATCCGCTGTCCTTGGCGTGGTGGCTTTTCGCATGTTGCATTTGCCGCCGATGCTGGGATATCTGGTGGTCGGCATCCTGATCGGACCGCATGCGCTGGGCTTGGCGGAAGATAACGCAACCACCCATACCCTCGCTGAATTCGGGGTAGTGTTTCTCATGTTCTCGATCGGGCTGGAATTCTCGCTGCCCAAACTGTTGTCGATGCGCCGCACCGTATTCGGTCTTGGCATGGCGCAGGTATTTCTGACTATCGCGGCGACGATGGCGTTTGGCTGGGTCGTCGCCTATGTCATGCCGCAGTTGGTCAACATCAGTTGGCAAGCAGCATTCGCCTTGGGCGGCGCGTTGGCAATGTCGTCCACCGCGATCGTGTCGAAGATACTGACCGAACGGCTCGAACTGGAAAGCGAACACGGCCGACGCATCATCAGTATCCTGCTGTTTCAGGATCTGGCGCTGGTCCCGCTGCTTATTCTGGTTCCGGCAGTGGCCCATCCTTCCGGCAACTTGCTTGCGACCTTGGCATGGGCCGCGCTCAAGGCAGTTTTCGTGCTGATTCTATTGCTGGTAATTGGCCAAAAATTGATGCGAAGCTGGTTTCACATCGTCGTCAAGCGGCGTTCACAAGAGTTGTTCATGCTGAATCTCTTGCTGATTACGCTGGGAGCGGCATGGATTACCGAGCGTGCCGGGCTATCGCTTGCGCTCGGCGCATTTATCGCCGGCATGCTGATTTCCGAGACCGAATACAAGCATCAGGTGGAAGAGGACATCAAGCCATTCCGCGATATGCTGTTGGGTTTGTTCTTCATCACGATCGGCATGCTGCTCAATGTTGGTTTGGTGCTGGAACACTGGTGGCTGGTTCTATTGCTTTTGATCGGCCCGGTACTATTGAAGTTCGGGCTGATTGCGGCATTGGCCAAACTATCAGGTGCTCCGACCGGTGTTGCCTTGCGTACCGGTCTCGCGTTAGCGCAAGCCGGCGAATTCGGTTTCGTGCTGCTGAACCAGGCGGGCGGGCTGCAGTTGGTCGATCCGCTGATCATTCAACTGATCCTGGCTTCGATGGTGCTATCGATGTTGATTGCACCTTTCATACTGGACAATGCCGATGCAATTGTAATGAAGTTGTCAGCGAATGACTGGATGGTGCAATCACTTGCGCTGACTCAAATCGCGACCCGCACCATGGCCACGCAAAAACACGTGATCATTGCCGGCTTCGGGCGCACCGGCCAAAGCCTGGCCATATTACTCGAGGAAGAGAAAATTGCTTACCACGCGCTGGATCTCGACCCGGAACGCGTGCGCGAAGCACAGGCGGCTGGCGCCAATGTCTCCTATGGCGATGCCGCACGCCGCGAAAGCCTGGTCGCAGCCGGTATTCACCGCGCTTCTGCATTGGTCATCACATATGCCAGCACGCGGTCGGCGCTGAAAGTGCTGCATTTTGCGCAAGAGCTTGCACCTGCGCTGCCAGTCATCGTGCGCAGCTATGACGATACTGATCTCGACCAGCTGCGTGCCGCAGGCGCTGCCGAGGTCGTGCCGGAGGCGATCGAAGGCAGCTTGATGCTCGCATCGCACGCACTTTTGACACTTGGCGTGCCGCTGCGGCGTGTGGTGCATCGCGTACAGGCTGCACGAGACGAGCGCTATGCGTCGCTGCGCGGCTATTTTCACGGAGCGAGCGATGCATCGGATGATGCGGAACATTTGCATGTGCGATTGCATTCGGTGCCGATTTCCGACAATGCAAATGCGATTGGAAAATCGCTGGCGGCACTTAAGCTGGTTGAGGCCGGCGCCGAAGTTACCGCGGTAAGGCGAAGAAAAAGCCGTATCGATGTGAGTCCGGAAACGATTCTGCAAGCCGGAGATATTGTCGTGTTGCGCGGCGCGTCGGAGGGAATCGCGCGTGCCGAGGCAAGATTGTTGAAATCGTAGCCGGGAAAATATGCTGTTCGCATTCATCCCACCAGACCTGTTCTTACGATAAAAGTGACCACTGATGGAAATATTTGAACGTATTGCCGGCATCATCCTGCCGGTGTTTATCACCATCGGTGTGGGTTATGGATATGCGCGTTTTCGTGGGGACAGTGTGAAGTCGGATATGGCATCGGTCAATCGCATCAGCATGAGCGTGCTTTGTCCGCTCTTGGTGTTTACCGCATTGGCCGCCAAGGATTTCGATGTGGTCCACAACAGTACGCTGATTCTGGCCGGCCTCCTGATTTCCATTGGTTCCGGCATCCTGGCATGGCCCGTCGCACGCCTGTTCGGTTATGACGTTCGCAGCTTCATACCGCCGATGATGTACAACAATTGCGGCAATATGGGTTTGCCGCTTGCGATCCTGGCATTTGGCCAGTCAGGATTGTCGGCGGCAGTCGCGCTATTCATGGCCTGCAATCTGGTTTATTTTTCAATCGGTATCAAGATCATCGAAACCGGCAGGAAAGGACCGCGGACTCCTTTTCTGGGCTTTCTTCGCAGTCCGATGATGCTGGCGATGATGTTTGGAATCGCTTTTTCAATCGCGCATATCAGCTTGCCGGCACCCTTGTTCCAGGCATTGAAAATCCTCGGTGAAGCGTGTATTCCAATCATGCTGTTCGCTCTTGGCGTACGGATGCTGGATATTAATTTCAAAAGTTGGCATATCGGCGTGGTTGGTGCGATCGTATGCCCGGTTGCCGGCCTGATTGTCGCCTGGATGCTCGATGGAGCGCTCACATTGACGCCGGATCAGCGCGGACAGATGTATTTGTTTGCTGCGCTGCCGCCGGCGGTATTTTGCTTCATGGTGGCGGAGCAGTATCAGCAAGAGCCGGATAAGGTGGCTTCAATCGTATTGCTTGGCAATCTGGCTGCGCTGGTGTTCGTGCCGGCCGGATTATGGCTGGGATTGCGCTAGCCGCAAGATCTCATTCGGTCGGCAGGATCTCGAATCTGCCGGTCGCTACAATCAAATCGGCCGCGTCGGTAATCGACACTGCATGTACACGCGCGTCGGCGGGGCCGCGCCGTGCCCAATCGGTTATCTGGTCGAGGGCGTTAGTTGCACCGGCAACCATTGCTTCGACCGAACCGTCGGCCCGGTTTCTCACCCATCCGGAAAGCTTGAGCGCCGCCGCTTTTCTTGCAAATGCAGCGCGATAGCCTACGCCCTGGACCACACCGACGATATGAAGATGTTTGGCCAACTTTCTTCCTTTCTGGTCGCTACAACAATAGACGCCGACATTTCGCTTATTTTTTCTGCAGCATGGGCGCCAGATATTTTCCGGTAAAGCTGCGCGGATTTTTTGCGACATCCTCTGGTCTACCGCTTGCAATAATTTCTCCGCCTCCGGCACCGCCTTCCGGTCCAAGATCGATCAGCCAATCGGCGGTTTTGATCACGTCGAGATTGTGTTCAATGATCACCACGGTATTGCCTTGATTGCGCAGTCGATGGATCACTTTCAACAGTAGATCAATATCGTGAAAGTGCAAGCCGGTTGTGGGTTCATCCAGAATATATAGAGTGCGCCCTGTGTCGCGTTTCGATAATTCCAGCGACAGTTTCACGCGTTGCGCTTCGCCGCCGGACAAAGTGGTGGCACTTTGTCCGAGGCGGATATAGCCGAGTCCGACATCGAGCAGCGTATGCAGCTTGCGCGCAATGATTGGAACCGGTTTGAAAAACTCATGCGCTTCTTCGACCGTCATGTCCAATACTTGAGTGATGTTTTTCCCCTTGTAATGGACTTCCAGGGTTTCCCGGTTGTAGCGCTTGCCATGGCAGACATCGCAAGGAACATAGACATCGGGCAGGAAGTGCATCTCGACTTTAAGCACACCGTCGCCCTGACACGCTTCGCAACGCCCGCCCTTCACGTTAAAGGAAAAGCGGCCGGCGCTATAGCCGCGCTCTTTTGCTGTCGGAACTGTAGAGAACAGGTCGCGGATCGGTGTAAACAGACCGGTGTAGGTTGCCGGATTCGAACGGGGGGTGCGGCCGATCGGCGCCTGATCCACCGATATCACCTTGTCGAAATGTTCCATGCCGCGAATCGACTCATGGTCGGCCGGCTCTGCCTGCGAACCGTACAGATGCCGTGCCATCGCATGATAAAGCGTGTCATTGACAATGGTGGACTTGCCGGAACCGGACACGCCTGTCACGCAAGTCAATAGGCCGACAGGAACCGTGAATGTCACATTCTTCAGGTTGTTGCCGCTTGCACCGACGATTACCAGTTGCCGCTTCGGATCTGCCGGCGTGCGCTTTTTTGGCAGTGCAATTTCCAATGTTCCATTGAGATACTGCGCAGTAAGCGATTTTTTGTTCTTCAGTATTTGTTCTAGCGTGCCTTGGGCGATGATCTCGCCACCATGCACGCCGGCACCGATTCCCATATCGACCACGAAGTCGGCGCAGCGGATCGCATCTTCATCATGCTCGACGACCAGTACGCTGTTACCGATGTCGCGCAAATGTTTGAGCGTAGTAATCAGCCGGTCATTGTCGCGCTGATGCAAGCCGATCGACGGTTCATCCAGCACATACATGACACCGGTCAGGCCAGAGCCGATTTGCGAAGCCAGTCGGATACGCTGTGCTTCACCGCCCGACAGTGTGTCGGCGCTGCGCTCCAGCGATAGATAATCGAGACCGACGTTGTTCAGGAACTTCAGCCGTGAAATGATCTCCTTGATGATTCGGTCGGCGATTTCTTTCTTCGCGCCTTTTAACTTGAGCTTTTCGAAAAAGGCGAGCGTTTCGCGCAATGGCGTTGCAGCGACTTCATAAATGGCGCGTTGCTGCGCACCGGTGCCTACCTTGACGAAGCGCGCTTCTATTCGAAGCCGTGCGCCCTGGCACGATGGACACTCTTTTTCATTGATGAATTTCGCAAGTTCTTCCTTGACTGCCATTGAATCCGTTTCGCGATAGCGCCGCTGCAGATTGTTCACTACGCCTTCGAACGTGTGTTCGCGGATGACCGTACGCCCTCGCTCATTAATATACGAGAATGGAATCGCCTGACGGCCGGAGCCGTACAAAACCACTTGCTGCGACTTTTCCGGTAGTTTTTCGAATGGAATGTCCACATCGAATTCATAGAATTCCGCAAGGCTCGACAGCATTTGAAAATAAAACTGATTGCGGCGATCCCATCCCTTGACCGCGCCGGAAGCCAGCGATAGGTTGGGAAATGCGACGATGCGTTTCGGATCGAAAAATTCGATATGGCCCAATCCATCGCATTCCGGGCAGGCGCCCATCGGATTGTTGAACGAAAACAGGCGCGGCTCCAGCTCTTGCAGCGAATATCCGCAGGTCGGACAGGCAAACTTGTTGGAATACAGATGCTCCACGCCGCCATCCATTTCGAATGCGATCGCGCGGCCATCGGCCAGGCGCAACGCGGTTTCGAAACTTTCGGCCAACCGCTGCTTGATATCTTCCTTTACCTTCACGCGATCAATGACAACGTCAATCGTGTGTTTTTCAGTCTTTTTCAGTTTGGGAAGATCATCGACTTCGTAGATTCTGGCCTTGCCGGTTCCGCTTTGAATGCGGAAGCGCACGAAACCTTGCGCCTGCATCTGCTCGAACAGATCAACGTGTTCGCCTTTTCGGTTCGCCACGACCGGAGCAAGAATCATCAGTTTCGTATCTTCCGGCATTGCCAGTACCGCATCGACCATTTGCGACACTGATTGCGCGGCGAGCGGGTTTTCCGGATGGTCTGGGCAATAGGGTGTGCCGACGCGCGCATACAGAAGACGCAGGTAGTCGTGGATTTCAGTGACCGTCCCGACCGTCGAACGCGGATTATGCGAGGTCGCTTTCTGTTCGATGGAAATCGCCGGTGACAAGCCTTCGATCAAGTCGACATCCGGCTTTTCCATGAGTTGAAGAAATTGCCGTGCATAGGCGGATAAAGATTCGACGTATCGGCGCTGTCCTTCCGCATACAAGGTATCGAATGCAAGCGAGGACTTGCCGGAACCGGACAGGCCGGTAATCACGATCAATTTGTTGCGTGGCAGGTCGAGATTGATATTTTTCAGGTTGTGGGTGCGCGCACCGCGAATACGAATTTCTTCCATGAACTACCTTTGGCATCAGCCTTTACAGCGCTCGCAAAATTATAGCAACCCGCGAGCAGGTTAAATCGGGTCAACCTGATACTATAACGGGTTTTGAAATTCATCGTAATAAGGTGATTTGCTCTGCCTCCAATTCTTATATGCCCACCAATATTGATATCAAGCCAAGTGCAGGCATGACGCGCACCGAAATTCGCGCCAGTGCCTCACTGGCTTCGATCTTCGGGTTGCGCATGCTTGGCTTGTTCTTGATCTTGCCCGTATTCTCAATCCATGCGCACTCAATACCCGGTGGCGAGAGCGCGACGCTGGTCGGTTTGGCGTTGGGAATTTATGGGCTGACGCAATCATTCGGCCAGATTCCCTTCGGTGTCGCATCCGATAAATTCGGGCGCAAGCGCATCATCGTCATTGGCCTGGTCCTGTTTGCGATTGGATCATTCATCGCAGCGGTCGCCACCGATATCGTCTGGGTAATCGTCGGGCGCGCGGTGCAAGGCGCGGGCGCCATTTCGGCGGCGGTGACGGCATTGATAGCGGATTCGACCCGCGAGGAGCATCGCACCAAGGCAATGGCCATGGTGGGAGTGTCGATTGGCCTTACATTCGCAGGGTCGATGGTTGCGGGGCCGCTCCTATATAACTTTATCGGGATGAGCGGGTTATTCATGCTGATCGGCTTCTTGTCCTTATCGGCGATTCTGGTTGTCTTGCTTATCGTGCCGGACGCACCGGCAATCACGCCGCAGCGTGTATCGTTTTGGGAGATCTTGGGCAATGCCGAGCTGATGCGTTTGAACTTCGGCGTGTTTGCATTGCATGTCACTCAAATGGCAATGTTCGTCGTGGTACCGGTTGCCTTGGTGCAAACGGCGGGAATTCCTCTTTCTGCTCATTGGAAAATTTATCTTCCGGTCGTCGTGGCATCGTTCCTATTGATGTTGCCGCCGATTTTCATCGGGGAAAAGCGAGGCAAGATGAAGCAGGTATTCGTCGCTGCCATCGTATTGCTGTTGCTGGTGCAAATCGGTTTATCGGTGGTTCTTTCGCAGGCGGCGCCGCATTGGTTGGCTCTTGTCACGCTGTTACTGGCATTTTTTGTTTCTTTCAATATTTTGGAGGCAAGTCAACCTTCATTGGTTTCGCGTTTTGCACCTGGTGCCGCACGAGGCGCCGCATTTGGCGTATACAACACATTGCAAGCGCTGGGCTTGTTTTGCGGCGGCGCTCTCGGCGGCTGGCTCGCGCAACATGCCGGGGCATCGTCGGTATTCGTTTTAGGCGCAGGACTGACAGTTGCCTGGCTTATAATTGCAATCAGTATGAAAAATCTACCGCGTCGCAGCCCATTACAGAAGGCTGCCGTCGCTTAATAGGAGAACACATCATGGCATCTGTTAATAAAGTCATTGTTGTCGGCAACTTGGGTCGGGATCCCGAAACGCGCTATATGCCAAGCGGTGACGCAATGACAAATATCGCGGTCGCCACAACAGACAAGTGGAAGGACAAGGCTTCGGGCGAGCAGAAAGAAGCGACGGAGTGGCATCGCATTGCTTTCTTTGGCAAGCTTGCTGAAATAGCCGGACAATATTTGAAAAAAGGATCGCAGGTATATATCGAAGGAAAACTGCGTACCCGGAAGTGGACCGACAAGGATGGCGTGGAGAAATACACAACCGAAATCATCGCCGATACGATGCAGATGCTGGGTAGCCGCCAAGGCATGGGCGGCGGCACGCAAGCGGATGAGGGTTATGGCAACAGCGCTTCCGCACCGCGGCAAACCGGCGCAGCGCCTAGTGGTGGCTCAAGCCGGCCGGCATCGAAGCCGGCTCCGAATTTTTCGGATATGGACGACGACATTCCGTTTTAGCCGGAATTAGTGGTTCGCTGTTAAAGCAGGCCGGAAGTTTTTATTGTGATTAAAGTTCACCATAAGAACTTTCGGCTTGATTTTTATGTCCATTCCAGTCTCGCGCGATCTTCCGGCAAGTGCGTTTAGCCGATCTTCAAGAGAGCGCGTTGTCGAAACTATCCTGTCCGACCGATGCGAGAAACTCTTGCCCGCCAATTCTTGATGCATGTGAAGAAGAGATTCTGAAGTCGCATCAAGATGTCGAAGGCGGCAATAAATCAGCTGATCCCGATGACATCGATTCTTCATGTTGACGACGAGAGGTTGGGCGAAGATATATTGTATTTCGTGACACGATGCTTGTAATGCAGGTTCGAATTTGAAAAGTGAAGAAGATGGAACAAAAGAATTCAAGAAGACATGATGACGACGACGATATGTCGATTTGGGTGGTGTACGAAGCGCCGCCGGATTTTCCTGAGCAGTATGTTGCGCGCAGGTGTCGGTCATATGTCGCAACAGGTGAATACATCGTGGGAGACACGCTTGTCGACCTGCGGGCAAAACTGCCGCCTGGGTTGATACGGCTGGAGCGTAGCGTACACGACGACCCCATGGTCAGAGAGTCCTGGATATAGGCCGTTAAGCCGGTTCAAATCGGATGCATCGATTGGTTTGTGAGTAGATGGCTCATTGACAGGCAGTCGCGCCGGTTCTCGTCGGATTCGCGCGTGGCCCTCGTCGGCCAACTATTTTTGGCGCAGGCATAACGAGCGGCCGATCCTGCCTGACGAGCCGTACGTGTCGAGGAGTGGAAACAGCATTTGACGAGATTGTCTTGAAATAGGGACAGAGCCATCAGTCCACTATAATCGTCGGTATTGTCGCTATTCCTGAAACTGATTATGGCCCGTCTACCGCGTTTGGTTGTCCCGCATCAGGTCCATCATGTAATTCAGCTCGGCAACAATGGGCAGGCGATTTTCCGCGATGATGCGGATTGCAGCGTTTTCCTGGGTTGGTTGCGTGATGCTGCGAAACAATTCAAGGTAGCGATCCACGCCTACGTATTGCTGCCGAATCAATTGGATTTGCTGGCGACACCTTCGGATGAGCAAGGATTGGGCCGCCTGGTGCAGTGGACCGGACGCCATTACGTTCCGTACTTCAATCGGAAATACAATCGTTCAGGAACCTTGTGGCAAGGGCGCTACAAGGCTACTGTCGTCGATGCGGAGCGATATTTCATGATCTGCTCACGCTACGTCGAGCTTAGTCCGGTCCGACTTGGCATTGTGGCGAGTCCAGTGGAGCATAAGTGGTCGAGTTACGCGCATCACGCAGGCCTCAAGCAGGATTCACTGGTGGTTGATCATCCGTTATATTGGGGATTAGGCAATACTCCTTTTGATCGGGAGGCGGCATATAAAGCACTTTTTGAGCAAGCTCTCACTGCGGAAGAGCTTCATCTTGTAGAAGATGCAACGCTCAAAGGTTGGGTGCTTGGATCTGAAAAATTCAAAGCCAGTCTAGCAAAAAGCATCAGCCGCCGTGTTAGTCCGGCAAAGCGCGGGCGGCCTGCCAAACAAAGATCAATCTTGTCGGCAACATAAAACCCCAATATGGCATACGCGGTTTTTCGCGCAACTTAACTCTGTCCCTAATTATTGATCATATTTTTGTCAATCGAAATAAATTCAACTCTGACCCTTTTTGTTCTAATTGAATAATCTACACTGGTGGACTATTCTTCGGATTCAATCCTCATAAAGTAGTGGAGAACGGCTATGCACGCTCAAGGTCTGTACGACCCATCCAATGAACATGACGCCTGCGGCGTCGGTTTCATCGCCCATATCAAAGGCAAGAAAAGCCATTCCATCGTTGAACAAGGCTTGCTGATCCTGAAAAACCTGGATCATCGCGGCGCCGTCGGCGCAGACAAATTAATGGGCGATGGCGCGGGTATCCTGATCCAGATTCCGGATCAATATTATCGCGAGGAAATGGCCAAGCAGGGCGTCAAATTGCCGCCACCCGGTGAATACGGCGTCGGCATGGTGTTCCTGCCCAAAGAGAATGCTTCCCGGATCGCCTGTGAGCAGGAAATCGAGCGGGCAGTCAATGCCGAAAGCCAGGTCGTGCTCGGGTGGCGCGATGTGCCGGTCGATATCGAGATGCCGATGTCGCCCACTGTGCGCGATAAAGAGCCGGTGATTCGTCAGATATTCATCGGTCGTGGGCAGGACATCATGGTCACCGATGCGCTCGAACGCAAACTGTATGTGATCCGCAAATCGTCGGGCCACGCGATTCAAGCGCTCAATCTGCTTCACGGCAAGGAGTTCTTTGTTCCGTCGATGTCGGCCCGCACCGTAGTGTACAAAGGGCTGCTGCTGGCCGATCAAGTCGGTGTTTACTACAAGGACCTGCAAGATCCGCGCTGCATCTCGGCGCTGGCGTTGGTCCATCAGCGGTTCTCGACCAATACTTTCCCTGAGTGGCCGCTTGCCCACCCCTATCGGCTGCTCGCGCATAACGGGGAGATTAATACCGTCAAAGGGAACTTCAATTGGATGCGCGCACGCGAAGGCGTGATGAAATCCGCCGTGCTGGGCGACGATCTGAAAAAGCTGTTCCCACTGATTTACGAGGGACAGTCCGACACCGCCTGCTTCGACAATGCGCTTGAGCTACTGGTCATGGCTGGCTATCCAATTCCGCAAGCCATGATGATGATGATTCCGGAAGCATGGGAAAACCATACGCTGATGGATGACAATCGTCGCGCTTTTTATGAGTACCATGCCGCAATGATGGAGCCGTGGGACGGACCTGCAGCAATGGCATTCACCGACGGTCGCCATATCGGCGGAACGCTGGACCGCAATGGTTTGCGTCCCGCACGGTACATTGTCACGGATGACGATCTGGTGGTCATGGCATCGGAATCCGGCGTGCTGCCGATTCCAGAATCGAAAATCATTCAGAAATGGCGTCTGCAGCCGGGCAAGATGTTCCTGATCGATCTGGATGCCGGTCGCATCATCGATGACAAGGAACTCAAGGATACGTACGCAAACGCAAAACCGTACAAACAATGGATTGACTCGGTTCGCATCAAGCTCGGCGAAATAAAAGCGCAAGCGGAAGAAGCCAAGTCGACTGTCCCACTGCTTGATCGCCAGCAGTTGTTCGGCTATACCCAGGAAGACTTGAAGTTCCTGATGTCGCCCATGGCGGTGCAAGCCGAAGAAGCGACCGGATCGATGGGTAACGACTCGCCGCTGGCGGTCATGTCCAACAAGAACAAGACGCTGTATCACTATTTCAAGCAACTGTTCGCGCAAGTGACCAATCCGCCGATCGACCCGATCCGCGAAGCGATGGTGATGTCGCTGGTATCCTTCATCGGACCGAAACCGAACCTGCTCGACACCAACAACATCAATCCGCCGATGCGCCTTGAAGTGTCGCAGCCGATTCTCGACTATGCCGACGTGGCGCGTCTGCGCAACATCAGTGCGCATACCGGCGGCAAGTTCAAGTCGCATGAATTAAATATTTGCTACCCGGTCGCATGGGGCAAGGAAGGCATTGAGGCGAGATTGGCATCGTTGTGCGCGAAAGCAGTCGATGCAGTCAAATCAGGCCATAACATCCTGATTATTTCAGACCGAAAAGTCGATGCCGAACAAGTCGCAATTCCTGCCTTGCTCGCCACTTCGGCGATCCATTTGCATCTGGTCAGCAAAGGATTGCGTACGTCGACCGGCCTGGTCGTCGAAACCGGATCGGCGCGTGAAACCCATCATTTTGCGCTGCTCGCCGGATACGGTGCGGAAGCGATTCATCCCTATCTGGCGATGGATACGCTGGCCGATATGGCCAAGGGATTGCCGGGTGAGTTATCCGCTGAAAAAGCGATCTACAATTTCCAGAAAGCGATCGGCAAGGGCTTGCTCAAGGTAATGTCCAAGATGGGCATCTCGACCTACATGTCGTATTGCGGCGCCCAGATTTTCGAAGCGATCGGCTTGAACAAGGCACTGGTCGACAAGTACTTCAAGGGCACTGCATCCAATGTCGAAGGCATCGGAGTTTTTGAAATCGCCGAAGAAGCACTGCATTTGCATCGGCTGGCTTTCAGCAATGATCCGGTCCTGGCGAATGCACTCGACGCCGGCGGCGAATACGCATTCCGCGTACGCGGAGAAGAGCATATGTGGACACCGGACGCGATTGCGAAGCTGCAGCACTCCGCGCGCTCCAACAATTTCAATACGTACAAAGAGTACGCGCAAATCATCAACGATCAATCCAGGCGTCACATGACCCTGCGCGGCTTATTCGAATTCAAGCTCGACCCATCCAAGGCGATTCCGCTGGATGAAGTCGAACCGGCGAAAGAAATTGTAAAGCGATTCGCAACCGGCGCAATGTCGCTCGGGTCGATTTCGACCGAAGCGCATGCGACGCTGGCCATCGCAATGAACCGCATCGGCGGCAAATCCAATACCGGTGAGGGTGGCGAAGACGAAAACCGTTATCGCCAGGAATTGAAAGGCATACCGATCAAGCAGGGCGATACGCTGGCGTCCATCATTGGTGAGGACCGTATCGAAGTCGATATGCCTTTGCTGGCGGGGGATTCACTGCGTTCAAGAATCAAGCAGGTGGCTTCGGGGCGCTTTGGTGTCACAGCCGAATATCTGATTTCCGCCGACCAGATCCAGATCAAGATGGCGCAGGGCGCCAAGCCTGGCGAAGGCGGTCAATTGCCGGGCCATAAGGTATCCGAATACATTGCAAAACTGCGTTTTTCAGTGCCGGGCGTCGGCTTGATTTCGCCGCCGCCGCATCACGATATCTACTCGATTGAAGATTTGGCGCAATTGATTCACGATTTGAAAAACGCCAATCCGAAAGCATCGATCTCGGTCAAGCTGGTATCGGAAGTCGGTGTCGGCACGGTTGCAACCGGTGTCGCAAAAGCCAAGGCTGATCACGTCGTAATCGCCGGCCATGACGGTGGCACCGGCGCATCACCGCTGTCTTCGATCAAGCATGCCGGTACACCATGGGAACTGGGTTTGGCTGAAACGCAGCAGACCCTGGTGTTGAATCGTTTGCGCAGCCGTATTCGCGTGCAGACCGACGGCCAGATCAAGACCGGACGCGATGTCGTCATTGCGGCATTGCTGGGCGCAGACGAAATCGGCTTTGCGACTGCTCCGCTGGTCGTGGAAGGCTGCATCATGATGCGCAAGTGTCATTTAAATACCTGCCCGGTCGGCGTCGCCACGCAAGACCCGGTGCTGCGCGCCAAGTTTTCCGGCAAGCCGGAGCATGTGGTCAATTTCTTCTTCTTCGTTGCGGAAGAAGCGCGCCAGATCATGGCGCAACTCGGCATCCGAACTTTCAATGAATTGATCGGACGTTCCGACCTGCTGGATAAATCGCGCGCAGTATCGCATTGGAAAGCCAAAGGCCTGGATTTCAGCAAAATTTTCTATCAGCCTAACGTGCCCGCGTCAGAGCCGCGTTATCAGGTCGAAGAACAGGATCATGGCCTCGAAAAGGCGCTCGATCACAAATTGATCGCCCAAGCCATGCCTGCGCTGGAAAAGGGCGAGAAAGTCTCATTCATCTCGCCGGTGAAAAACGTGAATCGCACGGTCGGCACCATGCTGTCCGGCGAGGTAGCGAAAAAATACGGCCACGAAGGCTTGCCCGACGATACCATCCATATTCAATTGCATGGCACCGCCGGCCAGTCGGCCGGTGCATTCCTGGCGCACGGCATTACCCTGGATCTGGTTGGTGAGGGCAATGACTATGTCGGCAAAGGCTTGTCGGGCGGCCGTATTATCGTTCGTCCGAATACCGAGTTCCGCGGCCGCGCGGTTGACAACATCATTATCGGCAACACCGTGCTGTATGGCGCGATTGCCGGCGAAGCGTTTTTCAATGGCGTCGCAGGCGAGCGTTTCGCGGTGCGCAATTCGGGCGCCGTGACTGTCGTCGAGGGAACCGGTGATCACTGTTGTGAATACATGACCGGAGGTACTGTGGTGGTACTCGGCAAGACCGGGCGCAACTTTGCGGCAGGTATGTCCGGCGGTATTGCATACGTCTATGACGCTGATGGGGACTTCGCGCAAAAGTGCAATACAGCGATGGTGGCGCTCGATCCGGTATTGAACAGCGTTGAACAAGAAGCGAAAGTCGATCAATCGATTTGGCATAGCCAGTTCCGCGGCGGCGATCGCCAGACTGACGAGGCGATTCTCAAAGGAATGATCGAGCGCCACTTCAAGTACACCGGTAGCACGCGTGCACGCAATTTGCTGGACGACTGGGCCACCGTGCGCAGCAAATTCGTCAAAGTGTTCCCAACTGAATACAAGCGGGCACTAGGCGAAATGGAATTAGCCAAGGCCGCCGGCCTGGCAAAAGAAAAAGTCGCTGCTTAAAGATCAACTAAAGATCAACGAGCCGTACAGACACACGGGCCCGAATCCGGGCCGGTATGAACTGTGCGGCCACGAAGGGGAAAAACATGGGAAAAGTAACCGGCTTTCTGGAGTTCCAGCGCTTGCAGGAAGCAAGTGAAGCGCCGCAAACGCGCAAGAAGCATTACAAGGAATTTCAACTCCATCTGAAAGATGATGAAGCAAAGATCCAGGGCGCGCGATGCATGGATTGCGGCATCCCGTTCTGCAACAGCGGCTGCCCGGTCAACAATATCATCCCGGACTGGAATGACCTGGTATACCGGGGCAATTACAAGGAAGCGTTGGATAATCTTCATTCGACCAACAATTTTCCTGAATTTACCGGCCGCATCTGCCCTGCGCCGTGTGAAACGGCATGCACGCTTGGCATCAACAGCGATCCGGTCGGCATCAAATCGATTGAACATTTCATCATCGACAAAGGCTGGGAAAACGGCTGGGTAGTACCGTTGCCGGCCACCGTCAAAACCGGAAAGAAAGTTGCCGTAGTCGGTTCCGGTCCTGCCGGCTTGGCGGCAGCGCAGCAGCTTGCGCGCGTCGGCCACGACGTAACCGTATTTGAGAAAAATGACCGTGTCGGCGGTTTGCTGCGGTATGGCATTCCGGACTTCAAAATGGAGAAAACGCACATCGATCGCCGCGTCGAACAGATGCAGGCAGAGGGAGTAAGCTTTCGCACCGGCGTACTGGTTGGCAAAGAGTTTCCGTCCAACGTCACAAACTGGGCCAAGGAAACAATTTCGCCGGAGCAGCTCAAAAAAGACTTCGATGCAATCGTCATTGCCGGCGGCGCGGAGCAGCCGCGCGATCTGCCGGTGCCGGGCCGCGAGTTGACCGGCGTGCACTTCGCGATGGACTTCCTGCCGCAACAGAACAAGATCAATGCCGGCGACAAGGTGAAAAATCAGATCATGGCGACCGCCAAGCATGTTGTCGTCATCGGCGGCGGTGACACCGGTTCGGATTGCGTAGGCACATCGAATCGCCATGGCGCGGCATCAGTCACCCAATTCGAGTTGCTGCCTCAGCCGCCGGAACAGGAAAACAAGCCGCTGGTATGGCCATACTGGCCCACCAAATTGCGTACATCTTCATCACACGAAGAGGGCTGCGAACGCGATTGGGCAATCGCCACCAAGCGTCTTGAAGGCAAGGGTGGCAAAGTCGAGAAGCTGATCGCCGCACGCGTCGAGTGGAAAGACGGCAAGATGCAGGAAATACCGAACTCCGAAATCGAAATGAAAGCGGACTTGGTATTGCTGGCAATGGGTTTCGTCTCACCGGTGGCGCAGGTGCTGGATGCGTTTGGGGTCGACAAGGATGCGCGCGGCAATGCCAAAGCCGCTACCGAGGGCGACGGCTGTTATCAGACTTCGGCGAGCAAGGTGTTCGCGGCGGGTGACATGCGCCGCGGTCAGTCGTTGGTGGTATGGGCCATCCGCGAAGGACGTCAATGTGCGCGATCGGTTGACGAGTTCCTGATGGGCTCGTCTGTGTTGCCGCGCTAGACCGTTCGAACGAGCCTTTAAAAAGCCTGCGTGTGCATCGCAGGCTTTTTTATTAAATGCGTGTGAGGTGCCCGGAAATTGATCGTCGGTAACTGTTGTTTTAAAAGCGATCCATTCGCCGCTCCAAGAGGGATAAGTCTTTTCTGAACTACAATTATACTTTTACAAAAAACAGTCTTGTAGTGCCTAATTTCGTCGAAATTCGTGATTTAAACTTTGGTTATGGGGCGCGCCCGATTTTGCATGGGCTCCACATGGATTTTCCGCGCGGGAAAGTCATTGCTGTCATGGGCGGCTCCGGGTCAGGAAAAACAACGATTTTGCGTCTGATCGGTGGCCAACTGCAGCCGCAGTCAGGTGTAGTGACTGTCGATGGTCAAACAGTCCGTGCACTTGAAACCAAGGCTTTGTATTTGATGCGCCGGAAAATGGGAATGCTGTTCCAGCACGGCGCACTCTTTACCGATCTGACGGTATTTGAAAATGTCGCGTTTCCGTTGCGCGAACATACAAAGCTGCCTGAACAGATGATTCGCGATCTGGTTTTGATGAAACTGCATGCAGTCGGTTTACGCAATGCCGCTCAATTGAAGCCGGCGGAAATTTCAGGCGGTATGGCGCGCCGTGTCGCCGTGGCGCGGGCGATTGCGCTGGATCCGCAATTGATCATGTATGACGAGCCGTTTGCCGGGTTGGACCCGATTTCGATGGGCATGACCGCAAAGCTGATTCGCAGATTGAACGATGCGCTGGGTTCAACCTCTATCCTGGTATCGCATGATGTGCATGAGTCATTTTCAATTGCGGACCATGTCTATTTCCTGTCGCAGGGAAAGGTCGTCGCGCAAGGATCGCCCGAAGAAATGCTTGCCTCCAGCGATCCATACGTGAAGCAATTCGTGCATGCGCAAGCCGATGGCCCTGTGCCTTTTCATTATCCGGGCCAATCGCTGGCTGAAGATTTAGGCTTGGGATCAAGGACATGATCGGTGATTTCTTATCCGCCTTAGGCGGCGCAATCCGGGAATTCGTTTTGAATCTCGGTTTTGCAACCCGAACATTTTTTGCGGTATTGCGGGCATCGGTCGGATTATTGCCTCGTATGCGTCTGATAACCGACCAGATTCATTTTATCGGCAATCATTCGCTGGTCATCATTGCGGTCTCCGGATTATTTGTTGGATTCGTACTGGGACTCCAGGGCTACTACACGCTGAACAAGTATGGCTCCGAGCAGGCGCTGGGGTTGCTGGTCGCACTGTCATTGACACGGGAATTGGGGCCGGTAGTCACTGCGCTGTTATTTGCAGGTCGCGCAGGAACATCGCTGACCGCCGAAATCGGATTGATGAAAGCGGGTGAGCAATTATCCGCAATGGAAATGATGGCGATCAATCCGCTGCAACGCGTATTGGCGCCGCGTTTCTGGGCGGGCGTGATTGCCATGCCGGTATTGGCCGCGATTTTCAGCGCGGTAGGCATATTTGGCGGATATATCGTCGGCGTACAATTAATCGGCGTCGATGAAGGCGCTTTCTGGTCGCAAATGCAGGCTGGCGTCGATGTGTGGAACGATATTGCCAATGGCGTGATCAAGAGCGTGGTGTTTGGAGTCGCTGTAACATTCATTGCGTTGTATCAAGGATATGAAGCGCAGCCGACACCTGAAGGTGTTGCGCGAGCAACCACCCGTACTGTCGTGATTGGCTCGTTGACGGTGTTGTGGCTGGATTTCGTGCTGACTGCATTGATGTTTACGCAATAAATAAACGCGTAACTTGTTTCATCAGGTTTTTAGCTTAAAAAAGCTTCACATCCCATATTTAGGGTATCGGGTTATGCAACGAAAATCATTAGACTTATGGGTTGGTTTGTTTGTATTGTCAGGCGCGGTAGCGCTGCTGTTTTTGGCAATGAAAGCAGGCAACATGAGTTCACTTTCATTTGAGCGGACTTATGCTGTCATTACCAAGTTCGACAATATCGGTGGCTTGAAACCGCGCGCTCCGGTAAAAAGCGCGGGTGTGGTCATTGGCCGGGTCGAGCATATTAAATTTGACGATAAAACTTTTCAGGCGGTGGTGACCTTGCAGTTGCAAAATGATTACAAATTTCCAAAAGATACATCGGCAAAGATTTTGACGTCGGGACTGCTGGGAGAGCAATACATTGGGCTTGAGGCTGGTGGCGATACCAATAATCTGGCGGCCGGAGACAGCATAAAAATGACCCAGTCGGCGCTCGTGCTGGAAAACCTGATCAGTCAATTTCTGTTCAGCAAGGCAGCTGAAGGACAAGAGGACAGCAACAAATGAATGATTTCAGGCGCGGCATAAGTGTATTCGCAATTGCGATCGCCTTGGCCGGTTGCGCCACCAGTAATAATCCGCGCGATCCCCTTGAGGGTTTCAACCGTGCGATGTTCAGCTTCAATGACGCGATCGACCAAGCGGCATTGAAGCCGGCGGCGACGGCTTATCAGAATATATTGCCCACGTTTGTTCAAATCGCGGTCGGAAATTTTTTCGGCAATATTGGCGACGTCTGGACGGCAGCCAATAATTTACTGCAAGGCAAGATGGCTGACGGCTTTACCGATGTAATGCGCGTGGCTGTCAATAGCACCTTCGGTCTGGGCGGCTTGATCGATATCGGAGCCAATGCCGGAATGACCAAGCATAAAGAAGATTTCGGACAGACCTTGGGCGTATGGGGCATTGCATCCGGACCGTATGTCGTATTGCCCTTTCTGGGGCCGACGACGATGCGCGACAGTCTGGCGTTGCCGGTCGATGTGCATGGCGATCTTTGGAGCTACAAATCTCCGGTTCATGTGCGCAATATGGGGGCATTGTTGCGTGTCATCGATCAGCGTGCGGCAGTGCTGGATGCTACCAATTTGATTGAAGACGCAGCGCTCGATCGGTATGAGTTTATACGGGACGGGTTTTTGCAGCGCCGTGAGAATAACGTCAATGACGGCGGGTCTCGAGAGTCTCGGCGTGATGATGAGTCCAGCCTGAACCATATACCGGCTTCATTCGATCAGGACTATCAAGGTACGGTTGCGGCTGTACAGTCACCGACGCCAGCCACGGAACTCATTGCGCATAACCCGAATGAGGTGCAACACGCAGTCGACCAAGGCGGCTTGCCGGACGAACAAGGCTTGCAACAAAAAAGCGCGACTTCGGATAGGATGACGCCTTCAATGTCATTCAACCAAAATCAACCAACCTTTAGCATCGAATAAATACTCGCCTTGATTATTTATTCAAGAAAATTATGAATATATTAAAAAAATTGCTTTTTGCCACCCTTGCTTTGGGAACCTTGGCCTTCGCAGGTTATGCCGCTGCGCAGCAGGAGGGACCGGAAGCACTTGTCAAGCGCATCAGTCAAGAAGTGCTTGATATAGCCAAGCAAGATCAAGAAATTCAGGCTGGGAATAACCAGCGTATCTTGGGCTTGGTAGAAGAAAAAATTCTTCCGCATGTTGATTTTGCGCGTATGACCGCGTTGGCAGCAGGCCGATTCTGGCGCGAGGCAACCCCGGAGCAGCAAAAGGATCTGACTCGCGAGTTCCGCAGCCTGCTGGTATACACCTATTCAGGTGCAATTTCCCAGGTCAAGGATCAAAAGCTGGAATTCAAGCCCTTGCGAGCAAGCCCAGCCGACACCGAGGTCGAAGTCCGTTCTCAAGTTGTGCAATCGCGCGGCGAGCCGATTCAGCTGAACTACCGATTGGCAAAAACCGACTCCGAGTGGAAAATCTATGATGTCAATGTGCTGGGTGCCTGGTTGGTCGAGACTTACAAGGGTAATTTTGCTGCCGAAATCAGCAAGGGCGGTATCGATGGTTTGATCAAGGCTCTATCGGACAGGAACGCCAAACTCGCTGCAAGCGCAGCCAAAGGCCCGAAACGTTCCCGGTAATCGATATGTTTCGGCCGACTCTCACGCTGACCGTCAATAATGCCAAGACCGCATTGGATGCCGGTTTGTCCGCGATAGAAAATGGGCAAACGGAAATCGACCTTGCGCAACTGACGGTGGTTGATTCAGCGGCCGTCGCCACTATGGTCGCATGGCGTCGCGCCGCACTTGATCGGGGCGCTTCGCTGACATTCAGGAATGCTCCCGCTAACCTGCGAAGCCTCGCCGAGCTATATGATGTAGCTGAGCTGCTGCATCAGCACTGACGCTTCGGTCGGACCTCTTCCATTCCAGTCTTTGTTGTCGGGTCTGAAGGCTGGAAATCCCATATAATCAGGGGCTTTCGCCAACGGGTTTGCTTAGAGCGTCTAATAAAATGATTCTGAGGATGTTGCACTGGCTCAGAACCGCTTTGCTTCATTTTGTTAGCCGCTCTTAAAGAAACAAACTCCTGCGGCCAACTCTGCGTAAAGTGTGCACCGAGCCAGCATGGCTGCAATCCAGATCACGAATGTCGAAAAACGCTATGGCGCGCTCAGGGCGCTGGGCGGCGTTTCCCTATCGATTGAAGAAGGCGAGTTTTTTGGTTTGCTTGGACCGAACGGTGCCGGAAAAACCACGCTGATCTCGATCATCGCCGGGTTAAGTCGCGCTGATTCGGGTCATGTATCGATTCACGGACACGACGTGGTTGCCGAGTACCGGCAAGCACGCAAGCTTCTTGGCGTCGTGCCTCAGGAGTTGGTCTTCGATCCGTTTTTTACCGTTCGCGAAACCTTGCGCATGCAATCCGGCTACTTCGGGTTGAAGAAAAACGATCAATGGATCGACGAGGTGATGCACCATCTCGATTTGACCAACAAAGCCGACGTCAACATGCGTGCGCTGTCGGGAGGCATGAAACGACGCGTACTGGTGGCGCAAGCCCTGGTGCACAAGCCGCCGGTCATCGTGCTTGACGAACCGACCGCGGGCGTGGACGTGGAATTACGCCAAACCTTGTGGAAATTTGTCGCAGGCTTGAATCGTGAAGGGCATACGGTCGTTTTGACCACGCATTATCTGGAAGAGGCGCAAGCACTATGCAACCGCGTCGCAATGCTCAAGTCGGGTAACATCGTCGCGCTTGATTCAACCGCTGCCCTGGTCAGGCGCATCTCCGGTTCGCAACTGGTAGTGCGCCTGGCAGAGGGTGCGTTGCCGGATGGCCTGAGGTCATTGGTCTCGCATCCCGATGAATTGACAATGGGGAATAAGTACACGCTGCGCGTGAACGACTATGCCGAGGTTGAGCCTATTCTCGGGAAGTTGCGGGAATCCGGTGTCGTGATTGAAGATATGCAGTTGCACCAGGCGGATCTGGAAGATGTATTCATCCAGATCATGGAAGGCGAAAAATGATCGGCTTCCAGACCTTGTTTTACAAGGAGGTGCTGCGTTTCTGGAAGGTTGCGACACAGACGCTGACCGCGCCGATCGTGACGGCCATGCTGTATCTGTTGGTGTTCGGTCATGTGCTGGAGGAACGGGTGCAAGTGTATCCTGGCGTGAAATACACAGCGTTTCTGGTTCCCGGCCTGGTGATGATGAGCGTGTTGCAAAATGCGTTTGCCAACTCGTCATCGTCGCTGATTCAATCCAAGATCACCGGCAATCTGGTTTTTGTATTGTTGCCGCCGCTGTCGCATTGGGAACTGTTCGGTGCCTATGTATTGGCTGCGGTGGTGCGCGGGTTGACCGTGGGCGCAGGCGTGTTCCTGATCACGGCATGGTTTGCGGATTTGTCATTTGCCGCACCTTGGTGGATTGCGGTTTTCGCGCTCCTGGGGGCGGCCATTCTCGGTACGATGGGCTTGATAGCAGGCATCTGGGCTGAAAAATTCGATCAATTGGCCGCGTTCCAGAATTTTTTGATCATGCCTGCAACCTTTCTGTCCGGCGTGTTTTATTCGATACACTCGTTGCCACCGTTTTGGCAGGCGGTATCGCATATGAACCCGTTTTTTTATATGATTGATGGTTTCCGTTATGGATTTTTCGGCCAATCCGATGTCGACCCGATGATGAGCTTTGCTATCGTCACTGTATTTTTTACCGTACTCGCCTGGCTGGCGGTCCAATTACTAAAGAGCGGCTACAAGCTGCGTCACTGATTAAGCTGGCTGATGCGCCGCTTTTTGATTCGTCTAATTACACTTAAAGGCAAAAATCGTGTTGCCCACCCCAGAACTGGTTAAAAGCTATATTGCCGCCGAGCTTGACTGCACCCATCTTGAAGTCGAAGGAGATGGGCAGCATTTCAATGCCGTGATCGTGTCGAATGCATTCGCAGGCAAGCGTTTGATTCAACGGCATCAATTGGTGTATGCCGCACTGGGCGATCGCATGCGGCAAGAAATTCATGCGCTATCGATGAAAACCCTGACCCCGGAAGAATTCCAACAATGATGAAGAATGCTGAATGGATAAGCTTTTAAATGGATAAGCTTCTAATACAAGGCGGCAATCGCCTGGCCGGCGAGATTTCGATCTCCGGCGCGAAAAATGCCGCGTTGCCGATCCTGTGCGCCGGCTTGCTGACCGCCGATACGGTGCAACTGTCGAATGTGCCGCATTTGCAAGACGTCGCCACGATGTTGAAGCTGCTGCGCCAGATGGGTCTGCGCGTCGAGCAGGAGGGCAACACGGTTGCGCTTAACGGCCGTGCCGTCGACAAGCTCGAAGCCCCGTATGAAATGGTGAAAACCATGCGTGCGGCGATCCTGGTTCTGGGGCCTCTGGTGGCGCGTTTCGGCGAAGCGAAGGTGTCGTTGCCGGGTGGTTGCGCGATCGGCTCGCGTCCGGTGGATCAGCACATCAAGGGCTTGCAGGCGATGGGCGCCGAGATTACGATCGAAGCCGGCTATATTCATGCCAAAGCCAAGAGGCTTAAAGGGACGCGCGTCGTTACCGACATGATTACGGTCACTGGTACCGAAAACCTGTTGATGGCGGCGACGCTGGCCGACGGCGAAACCGTACTGGAAAATGCCGCGCGCGAACCGGAAGTGGCTGATCTTGCCAATTTGCTGGTAGCGATGGGAGCCAGGATTGACGGGATCGGCAGCGACCGGCTAGTGGTGCAAGGTGTCGAGCAGTTGCATGGAGCTTCCCACGCGGTAATCTCGGACCGCATCGAAACCGGTACTTTCCTATGTGCGGTTGCTGCCGCAGGCGGCGATGTAACCCTGAAAAACGCGCGGACAAACATTCTTGATGTTGCGCTCGACAAGCTGCGCGAAGCAGGCGTGATCATCACCTCCGGCGACAACTGGATTCGCGTGCAAATGGCGGCGCGGCCGAAGGCTGTCACGTTCCGCACTACCGAATATCCGGGTTTTCCGACCGACATGCAGGCGCAATTCATGGCATTGAATTCCATCGCCGAGGGAGGTAGCCGCGTTACCGAAACGATTTTCGAGAACCGGTTCATGCATGTGCAGGAATTGAATCGCCTGGGCGCCTCAATCGGCATCGAAGGTCATACGGCCATCATCCAGGGCGTGGATAAATTGGTCGGCGCACCGGTCATGGCGACCGACCTGCGCGCCTCGGCATCGCTTGTGATTGCTGCTTTGGCGGCACAAGGCGAGACCCTGATTGACCGCATCTACCATCTGGACCGCGGTTACGACAGGATGGAAGAAAAATTGTCTGCCGTGGGCGCCGATATCAGGCGGGTCAAATGATGAATCAGCAATTGACGCTTGCACTGTCGAAAGGGCGCATTTTCGATGAAACCATGCCGCTGCTGAAAGCTGCCGGCATCAACGTTACCGAAGACCCGGAAACCTCGCGCAAATTGATCTTGGCGACCACCGATCCGAACGTGCGTGTCATTATTGTGCGTGCATCGGATGTGCCGACGTACGTGCAATACGGCGCTGCGGATTTTGGCGTGGCAGGCAAGGACGTATTGCTGGAACATGGCGGTGAAGGCTTGTATCAGCCGATCGACCTGGAAATTGCCAAATGCCGCATGTCGGTTGCCGTGTCGGACGGATTCGATTATGCCAGCGCGGTACGGCAAGGCGCGCGCCTGCGGGTTGCGACCAAGTACGTGCAAACCGCCCGCGAACATTTTGCAGCAAAGGGTGTGCACGTGGACCTGATCAAGCTGTACGGCTCGATGGAACTGGCGCCCCTGGTTGGCCTGTCCGATGCGATTGTCGATATGGTCAGCACCGGCAGCACCTTGCGCGCCAATCATCTGGTCGAGGTCGAACACATCATGGAAATTTCCGCCCGTCTGGTGGTAAACCAGGCAGCGTTGAAACTGAAGCGCGAGCGCCTGCAGCCGATTCTGGATGCATTTGAACAAGCGTCGAAACGTCGCGGCTAGCCGCAAAACTGCCGTCGCCTGGATGAAAAAACATGGCAATTCAAATACGAAAACTTGATTCATCCGATCCGGGATTCACAGCACAACTGAATGCCGTGCTGGCGTTTGAGTCGGGTGAAGATGAAGCGATCGACCATACCGCTGCGCGCATTCTGGCCGACGTCAAGCTGCGTGGCGATACCGCGGTGCTGGAATACACCGCTCAGTTCGACCGTGTCAACGTAACCAGCGTAGCGGCTCTTGAGATCAAGCGCGAAGAGTTACAGGCGACATTGAGGCAGCTTTCGCCGGCACGTCATGCGGCCCTGCAAACAGCAGCTGATCGGGTGCGCGCTTATCACGAGCGGCAAAAACAGGAATGCGGTTCCAGCGGGTTTACCTATACCGAAGCCGATGGCACGGTACTGGGGCAGAAGGTCACGCCGGTCGACCGGGTCGGGATCTATGTCCCCGGCGGCAAGGCGGCTTATCCGTCATCGGTATTGATGAATGCAATCCCGGCGAAAGTAGCCGGCGTGCAGGAAATCATCATGGTGGTGCCCACGCCCGGCGGCGTAAAAAACGAGCTGGTGCTGGCGGCTGCAGCAATTGCCGGCGTCGATCGGGTGTTCACCATCGGCGGCGCGCAGGCGATCGGCGCATTGGCGTATGGCACAGCGACCGTTCCGGCGGTGGATAAAATTGTCGGTCCCGGCAATGCCTATGTGGCGGCCGCCAAGCGCCGCGTGTTCGGCATTGTCGGCATCGACATGATTGCCGGTCCATCGGAAATCCTGATTATTTGCGACGGCACCACCAATCCGGACTGGATTGCGATGGATTTGTTTTCCCAAGCCGAGCATGATGAATTGGCGCAATCGATCCTGCTGTGCCCCGATGCCGATTACATCGCGCAGGTGGAGGCCAGCATCAATCGCCAGCTCGACGCGATGCCGCGCAAGGAGGTGATTCGTACTTCTCTGGTCGATCGTGGAGCGTTGATCAAGGTGCGCGACCTGGAACAAGCTTGCGAGATCGCCAATCAAATTGCGGCGGAACACCTGGAGATTTCGACCGAAAATCCGCAGCAATGGGCGGATCGGGTGCGTCACGCCGGCGCGGTTTTTCTCGGGCGATTTTCATCCGAGTCATTGGGTGATTATTGTGCCGGTCCCAATCACGTACTGCCGACGTCGCGTACCGCGCGGTTTTCGTCGCCGCTGGGGGTATACGATTTCCAGAAACGATCCAGCATTATCCATGTGAGCCAAGCAGGCGCGCAAACCTTGGGTAAAGTGGCCGCCGAACTCGCGCATGGCGAAGGTTTGCAGGCGCATGCCAGGTCAGCGGAGTATCGGCTCAAATGAGCGCCATTCAATGACCGCGTGGCTGAATCGCATTTATTGCGAAGATGTGCTGCAAGGAATTAGTCGTATTCCTGACGGAACCATCGATTTGCTGATCGCCGATCCGCCTTATGGTCTGGGCAAGGATTACGGTAACGATTCGGATAAATTGGACTCGGCTGCCTATCTGCGTTGGACCGAACAGTGGATCGATACCGCGTTGCCAAAGCTAAAACCGACGGGTAGCCTCTACATTTTTTTGACGTGGCGCTATTCGCCGGAAATCTTCGTGATGCTGAAGC
Source organism: Burkholderiales bacterium RIFCSPLOWO2_02_FULL_57_36 (assembly GCA_001770855.1). Classification (GTDB taxonomy): domain Bacteria; phylum Pseudomonadota; class Gammaproteobacteria; order Burkholderiales; family Burkholderiaceae_D; genus MESE01. Next base: position 47,470 of record MESE01000104.1, on the reverse strand, counting down.
AGCGCATGACGATGATCAACGAAATCATCTGGGATCGGCGTGTGCCGTCGATGGGGGGCAGCACGCGCAGCTATACCTCGGTGCATGACACGATCGGATTTTTCGCGAAGCAAAAGGGTTATTATTTTGATCTCGACGCGATTCGTATCCCGTACGATGCGGAAACCAAAAAGGCGCGCTCGCGTTCGATTTTCGTCGGCGCCAAATGGCTGGAAATCGGCTACAACCCGAAAGACCTGTGGAGCGTGTCGCGCATCCATAAGGAGGATCCGGAGCGTGCCGATCATCCGACGCAAAAACCTCTGGAAATTGTCGAGCGAATGGTGAAAGCATCCTGTCCACCGGGCGGCGTCATTCTTGATCCGTTCATGGGCACTGGCACGACGGCGGTTGCAGCACAGCGTTGCGGGCGCAATTTTGTCGGCTTCGAATTAAACCCATCTTATTGCGAGATCGTCACGCGCCGGCTCGCCTCGCCCGAGGGGCAATTGACAGTACAGAGTAATCAGCCGTCAGAGCCGGTGCGGGCCAAAATCACCGACATTGCAAAAGGCAAAAGAGACAGGAAAAAGAAAAAAGATCTGGAGAAAACACAACCCGATTCTGATCAGCAAACACTCACTTTTTTATAGCAATGCACGGCCGCGGTTATTATGTCCCTGATTGAAAATACCATTCGCCCCGAGATCCGAGCACTGGCTGCCTATCATGTACCGGATGCTACCGGATACGTGAAACTCGACGCGATGGAAAATCCATGCGCGCTGCCGGAACATCTGCGCAGCGAACTGGGCCTGCGTCTGGCCGAGGTGGCGCTGAACCGTTATCCGGTTCCGTCGTATCTGACATTGAAAGCCAAAATCTGCGAAAAGCTCGGCGTGCCGGCCGGTTTCGATGTGGTGCTCGGCAATGGTTCGGACGAGCTGATTTCAATTATTTCGACTGCCTGCGCCAAGCCGGGCGGCAAGGTATTGTCACCCACGCCCAGTTTTGTGATGTATGCCAGATCGGCGCAATTTGCCGGGCTGGAATTCATTGGCGTGCCGCTCAAGCCGGATTTCTCACTGGATAAAGATGCGATGCTGAAGGCAATCGCGCAGCACAGGCCGGCGGTGACTTATCTTTCATACCCGAACAACCCGACCGGCAATTTATTCGACACCGATGATATGGTCGAAATTCTGCACGCGGTCGGCGATACCGGCTTGGTCGTGGTCGACGAAGCGTATCAACCGTTCGCACAGGCCAGTTTCATGTCGCGCCTGCGCGAATTCAGTAATTTGATTGTGATGCGCACCGTATCGAAGCTCGGTCTGGCTGGTATTCGGCTCGGCTATATGACGGCTGACAGCGCTTTACTCGCCGAATTCGATAAAGTGCGTCCGCCTTACAATATCAATGTGCTGACCCAGGCTGCGGCGGAATTCGTTCTGGATCACAACGACGTGCTGGACGCGCAAGCGCTGATGTTGCGCAACGAACGCAGCAAACTTTCGGCTGCGCTGACGGCATTCCCGGATCTGGAAGTTTTTCCTTCAGCCGGGAATTTTTTGCTGATTCGGCTATGCAAAGCCGGCATTAATAGTGACGAAGTCGCCAATCGGATGGCGGAACATCGGGTTTTGATCAAAAATGTCGGTAAAATGCATTCGTTACTGAATAATTGCTTACGGATTACCGTAAGTACGTCGGAAGAAAACAGACTGTTCCTTGATGCGTTGACCGCATCTCTCGCACCGTAATTTTGGTATCGTTCTAATATGCCTACGCCACGAATCGCAGAAGTTACCCGCAATACCAATGAGACGCAAATACGCGTCGCCATCAATCTTGACGGCACCGGTTCGCAAAAGCTGGATACCGGAGTGCCTTTCCTCGATCACATGCTCGATCAGATCGCGCGGCACGGATTGATCGATCTGGATATTCACGCCAAGGGCGATCTGCATATCGATGCGCATCACACCGTTGAGGACGTCGGCATTACGCTTGGTCAGGCGGTTGCAAAAGCAATCGGCGACAAGAAAGGCATTCGTCGATATGGCCACGCGTATGTACCATTGGATGAAGCGCTCTCGCGCGTGGTGATCGATTTTTCCGGACGCCCGGAACTGGAATTTCATGTGCCGTTCAAGCGTTCGATGATCGGCACCTTCGACGTTGATCTGGCACACGAATTTTTTCAGGGTTTCGTCAATCATGCGCTGATTTCCTTGCATATTGATAATTTGCGCGGCGAGAATGCGCATCATCAATGCGAAACCGTGTTCAAGGCATTTGGCCGCGCACTGCGAATGGCTGCGGAACTTGATCCGCGCGCAGCTGGCACGATTCCGTCCACCAAAGGCAGTTTGTAATCGTAACGAATGGAACACGAGCGCACGCTTCACTTGGTTGAGGTTTGACTTTCAACATGAACAAAATCATCGTAGTCGATTACGGTATGGGGAATCTGCGCTCGGTAGCGCAAGCGCTACGCCATGTCGCACCTGAAGCGGATGTACGCATCTCCGGCGAAGTGGCCGAACTCCGGTCGGCTGATCGGATCGTACTGCCTGGGCAGGGCGCGATGCCTGACTGCATGCGCTGCCTGCGTGAGTCAGGCTTGCAAGATGCATTGCTCGAAGCTTCGCGCTCCAAGCCGCTGTTAGGCGTATGCGTCGGCGAACAAATGCTGTTCGATTGGAGTGAAGAGGGCGATACGCCTGGTTTGGGATTGCTGCCAGGCAAAGTGATGCGCTTCGCCCTCACGGACGCTTTGCAGGAAGACGGTTCACGCTTCAAGGTGCCTCAGATGGGCTGGAACCGTGTTCGGCAAACCATGTCCCACCCGTTATGGAACGGGATCGCCGACAACAGTTATTTTTATTTTGTCCACAGCTATTACGCGGTGCCGGTCGAGTCCGCCCATACATTCGGCGAGACTTCCTACGGCAATGTATTCAGCAGTGTAGTCGGACGAGATAATATATTTGCAACGCAGTTTCATCCGGAAAAAAGCGCATCGGCCGGTTTGCAGTTGTATGCAAATTTTGCACACTGGAACCCATAAGCAATCCCGTTTTTTAGTCATTCAATTCATCTTATTAACCTACTTACGTTCTTATCGAGCCATGCTGCTTATACCTGCTATCGATCTTAAAGACGGTCATTGTGTGCGCCTGAAGCAAGGTGATATGGATCAAGCCACCGTGTTTTCCGAAGACCCGGCCGAAATGGCACGGCACTGGTTAATGCAAGGTGCGCGACGTTTGCATCTTGTCGATTTGAACGGTGCATTCGCGGGCAAACCGAAAAATGAACCGGCGGTGAAAGCGATCATCAAGGCCGTACGCGAGTTCGCGATCGCCAATGATGTCGATGAGATACCGATCCAGTTGGGCGGCGGCATCCGTGACCTGGATACCATTGAGCGTTATCTGGATGACGGTCTGAGCTACATCATCATCGGAACCGCCGCAGTCAAAAATCCCGGCTTCCTGCATGATGCATGCAGTGCCTTTCCAGGGCAAATCATAGTCGGCCTGGACGCCAAGGACGGCAAGGTTGCGACCGATGGCTGGAGCAAGCTGTCCGGCCATGAAGTTATCGATCTCGCACGCAAGTTCGAGGATTATGGTTGCGAAGCGATTGTTTATACCGACATCGGCCGCGACGGAATGATGGGCGGCATCAATATCGAGGCCACCGTCAAACTTGCGCAAAGCATGTCGATTCCAGTGATCGCGTCCGGCGGCGTGCACAGCATCAAGGATGTCGAAGCGCTGTGCGCGGTGCAGGATGAAGGCATCGAAGGCGTGATTTGCGGCCGATCAATTTACGAGGGCACCCTGGATCTGCATTCGGCGCAGGAGCGTGCCGATGAATTGAGCGGATTCGAAGCGGAATCCGAAACAGACGAACCATGACCCTGGCCAAACGCATTATTCCGTGCCTGGACGTCACTGCAGGTCGAGTGGTAAAGGGAGTCAATTTCGTTGAATTGCGTGATGCCGGCGATCCGGTCGAGATCGCGCGGCGTTATGACGACCAGGGTGCCGACGAAATCACGTTTCTCGACATTACCGCCTCCTCCGATGAGCGCGACCTGATTTTGCATATCATCGAGGCGGTGGCCTCGGAAGTGTTTATTCCGTTGACAGTCGGCGGCGGCGTGCGCGCGGTTGAAGATGTGCGTCGTTTGCTCAATGCCGGTGCCGACAAGGTAAGCATCAATACCTCGGCCGTAACCAATCCGCAACTGGTGTTCGACGCAGCGCATAAGTACGGTTCGCAATGCATTGTGGTGGCAATTGATGCAAAGAAAACCGGCGACAATCAATGGGAAGTGTTTACCCATGGCGGACGCAAACCGACCGGCCTGGATGCGGTGGCATGGGCGAGGAAAATGGAACAGCTGGGGGCCGGCGAAATCCTGTTGACCAGCATGGATCGCGATGGCACCAAGATTGGCTTTGACCTGGCATTGACGCGCGCGGTATCGGATGCGGTAACGATTCCGGTGATTGCATCCGGCGGCGTCGGCGGGCTGCAGGATTTGGCCGATGGCATCAAAATCGGTAAAGCCGACGCGGTGCTGGCAGCCAGTATTTTCCATTACGGCCAGCACACCGTACAGGAAGCCAAGCGCTTCATGGCGGCCCAAAACATTCCGATGAGACTTGCATGAGCGTACAAGCCAAGTGGCTTAACAAAGTAAAGTGGGACGAGCATGGTCTGGTGCCGGTGATCGCGCAAGAGCTTGGCTCGAACGATGTATTGATGTTTGCCTGGATGAACCGTGAAGCACTGGCCAAGACGGTCGAATCGGGCGAGGCGGTCTACTGGAGCAGGTCGCGCAAGAAGCTGTGGCACAAAGGTGAAGAATCGGGCCATATTCAGAAGGTGCATGAAGTCCGTCTCGATTGCGATGGAGATGTCATTTTGTTGAAAGTCGAGCAGTTGGGCCGGATCGCCTGCCACACCGGAAGACATTCCTGCTTTTTTCAAAAGTTCGAAGGATCCGTGAAGAATGGTGACTGGGCAACGGTGGAGCCGGTAATGAAAAATCCTGAAAGCATCTACAAATAAAATGAGTGATACGTTAAAACGTCTGGCAGATATCATCGAATCGCGCAAGCCTGGTAATGGCGGCGATCCCGACAAGTCGTACGTGGCGCGCCTGTTCGCCAAAGGCGATGACGCGATTTTGAAAAAAATCGGCGAAGAAGCGACAGAAACCGTGATGGCGGCGAAAGATGCGCGCGTTGACGGGGATACCTCGAAGGTGCTCTACGAGTGTGCCGATTTATGGTTCCATTCAATGATCATGCTCGCTCAATTCAATTTAAAGCCGCAGGATGTGCTGGAGGAATTGTCACGGCGGGAAGGCATTTCGGGTATTGAAGAAAAAGCCAAGCGCAAGCTCGACGAGCGCGAGCATGCTGAGCGGAAAAAATAAACAGCAACCGAACGGATATGGAGAAAATCTTGGACAACTGTATTTTTTGCAAGATCGTCGCCAAACAGATCCCATCGGAATTTGTTTATGAGGATGACGATTTGATAGCGTTTCATGACATCAATCCGGCTGCACCGGTGCATTTGCTGATTGTCCCAAAACAACATATGGAAACGCTTGCCGATTGCTCTGACAAGCATGCCGTATTGTTGGGTAAAATGCTGCTGCTTGCACCGAAGCTCGCGCAAGCGCATGGATGTGGATATACAGTCGATGCGGACGGTGCAAAAGCCGGTGGTTATAAGACGCTGTTCAATACCGGTCCGAACGGCGGTCAAGAGGTGTACCATCTGCATATGCATGTTATCGGAGGGCCGCGTCCCTGGCGCGGGCAGCGCTAACGATTTTCAGCTCAGGAAATTGGTAACGTATAACTGGATTTTGGGCGTCAGCGCCCGGCAAGGAGAAGATCATGGGTTCATTTAGCATTTGGCACTGGTTGATTGTGCTGGTCGTTGTTATGCTGATATTCGGTACCAAAAAGATCGGCAGCATGGGATCCGATATCGGCAAGGCAGTCAAGGGATTCAAGGATGGCGTCAAGGGTGAAGACGATAAATCGGCTGCGCAAATCAACACGTCGTCACAGCATGCCGACAAGGGAACTGTCGATGTCGAAGCGAAAGAAAAAGCGAGAAACTAGTCACTATTGCAAATCCGTTGCAAATGACTTCAGCATGGCCAATCGCGTGATTCCCCATTCATATTGTCAGTCGACATGATCGATATCGCTTTTTCCAAGCTTGCGATTATCGGTGTGGCGGCGCTGGTTTTCATCGGGCCTGAAAAGCTGCCTAAAGTAGCGCGCATGGCTGGATCGCTCTTCGGCCGTGCGCAGCGCTATATCAACGAGGTCAAATCCGAAGTCAGCCGCGAGATAGAACTCGATGAATTGCGGAAAATGCAAAAAGACATGCAGGAAGCCGCCAGCAGCGTCGAGCAGACGGTTACGGAGAATCTGACGCAAACCGAAAGCGCATTGAATTCCGCATGGGATAGTGAAAGCGGATACGCCACGAACAATCCCTTGATTGAACCGCCTGTATCGGACCAAGCCGCAGTCAAGGCAAAGAACTTCCGCAAAAAGAAATTGGCGCGCACATCGGCGGTGCCTTCCTGGTACAAGCACCAAAGCGGCCATAAGTCGCGCGTGATTTCCGGCGCGGCGCGCGTTGCGAAATACCGGCCTTCCGGCACAGTGCGCAAGTCGTCTGTGTTTTTTCATGAATGATTCAAGCATCGATCATTGCTATATCCAAGATCGTCCCTGCACTTCCTGTCCCTGTCGGACTCCCGGAGTTTTTCGGTTGCTACACAATGATATTCTCGCCGTCCACCAATGACTGAAGAACAGAATAAAACCGGCAGCGAAGACACGTTCATCTCGCACCTCATTGAACTGCGTAGCCGTCTGATGAAGGCTTCATTGGTGGTCATCGTTCTGTTTCTGGGACTGATGCCGTGGGCCGGCAACATCTATGACTTGCTCGCCTATCCGATGATGGTGGCTTTGCCGGAAGGCAGCAAAATGATTGCGACAGGCGTGGTCACGCCATTCCTGATTCCGGTCAAAGTCACCATGCTGGTCGCATTCATCATCGCCTTGCCATGGGTGCTGTATCAAATGTGGGCATTCGTCGCTCCCGGCTTGTATGCGCATGAAAAGAAGCTGGTCGCACCGTTAGTCATATCCTCGTCGACATTGTTCATTGCCGGCATCGCGTTCTGTTATTTTCTGGTGTTTGGCGTGGTGTTTCGTTTTATTAATAATTTTGCCCCGAAATCCATTTCGGTCGCACCGGACATTGATAGTTACTTCGGGTTTGTAATGACGATGTTCATTGCCTTCGGCCTGACTTTCGAAGTTCCGGTCGTTGTCGTCGTGTTGGTCAGGATGGGCCTGGTTACGGTGGAAAAATTGAAGGCGATCCGCCCCTATGTAATCGTCGGAGCATTTGTCATTGCCGCAATCGTTACGCCGCCGGACGTAGTGAGTCAACTGCTCTTGGCAATCCCGCTTTGCTTGTTATATGAAGTCGGATTATTTCTCGCGCCGCTATTTGTCAGGGCAACGCAGGCGCCTGAAGAAGCAGTCTGAGTGCGATCAAGCCTGTTTTACCTGTCGTAGCCACGCAATCAGCGGATATGCATCCTTGAATACGGCAACCAGTTCTTTTTCGAGATCAGCCGGGATTTTCTTTTTCAAACTGGTTTCCGTCCACGCGATAAAATTTTTCAGCTTAATCGATTCAAGATGCGGGGCATCGGCATCAAAGCCTTTGGGTGGACGTGTCAGTTTGCCTTCCTGATTCAGGCCGCCGAAGGTGGCATTCAATTTCTTGTTTTTCAAGACTTTGCCGAATCCTGCTGCATCGGCAATAACCTGCTGGCGAATAAGACGCAAACGATCCGATGGCGGCATATATTCACCGCCCGCAACCAGCAAGGTTCCATTTGCATCGATATGGAAATAATACGCCGGGCCACCGCCCTGGCTGGGCTTTTTCAAACCACTTGAAGTGATCGCGGCTGAAAAAGTGGTTTTGTAAGGACTTTTATCGTGCGAGAAACGCATGTCCCGATTAATTCGAAATAGCGCTTTTTTCGGATTGCAATCGGCGACCGCCGGATCGAATTTGGCAATATCAGTGATAAGGCCGGTTACCAGTTCAAGAAATTCGGCACGCAAAATATCGTACCGAGGTTTGTTCATGACAAACCAAGCGCGGTTATTATTTTCCGATAATTCGGCGAGGAACTGGATCAGGTCGCGTAGATGCATGGCCGAATCGTTTTCTTTATTCTACTTCTGTGCGTTTGATTTTCGGTCGAGTGCCGATGGTGACATCGATTGTCGATTCCTGGTTCTTGCGCATCAAAGTCATTTTGGTCTTGCTGCCGGGTTTGAGTTGCGCAATCAAATTGAGCATGTCGGTGGTGTCGGTGACAGGTTTTTCTTCCACCGCGACCAGGATATCGCCGGGCCGCATGCCGGCCTTATCTGCAGGGCCGCCTTTCAATACGCCGGCGATGATGGTGCCGGATTTTTTGGTCAGACCGAAACTTTCCGCCAGCTCCGGTGTAATGTCTTGCGGCTCCACGCCGATCCAGCCGCGGATCACCTGGCCGGTGTTGATAATTGATTCCATCACGGTTTTTACTGTTGTGACAGGAATGGCGAACCCGATTCCGAGGGATCCGCCGCTACGCGAGTAAATAGCTGTGTTGATACCCAGCAGATTTCCATTGGCATCCACCAATGCACCGCCGGAATTGCCCGGATTGATCGCAGCGTCGGTTTGAATGAAGTTCTCGAAGGTATTGATGCCGAGATGGTTGCGTCCGAGGGCCGACACGATTCCCATGGTGACGGTTTGCCCTACGCCGAACGGATTGCCGATGGCAAGGACGACATCGCCGACCCGAGTCTGCTCAATACGGCCAAGCGTAATGGCGGGCAACTCCTTTAAATCGACCTTGATCACGGCCAAGTCGGTTTCAGGATCGGTGCCGACCAACTTGGCAGCCGCCTTGCGCCCGTCTGCCAATGCAACTTCGATTTCATCCGCTGCTTCTATCACATGGTTGTTCGTCAATATATAGCCTTGCGGACTGACCACTACACCGGAACCCAGGCTGAATTGCTTTTCCTCCTGCGCATCAAAACGATCGCCGAAGAATTTTCGGAAGAAAGGGTCGTCCATAAAGGGGTTCTGCGGCTGCTTGGCCCCCTGCGTCGTGAAAATATTAACGACTGAAGGCATCGCGCGCTTCGATGCGTCACGATAAGATCCCTGGATAGGGCTTGCAGTTGCGGATGCTTCCTGCATAGCAATCGCCGACGGCGCATTCCGTACACGCTGCGAGCCCCTGTCAATCATCCCGGATGCCCAATCCGGCTTCAAGGTGGCTACAATGAACCAAATCGCCAAACCGACAGTGATGGTTTGCGCAAACAATAGCCAGAGACGTCGCATAGAGGTATCAGTGGATCAAAAAACAGTAGATAGGGATGAGCTTGCAAAATATCTAGCCCGGACGCTGGATATTAACCGTTTTCGTGACTTTTGCCCAAACGGCTTGCAGGTGGAAGGACGGAGCGCCATCGAGATATTGGTGACCGGCGTCACAGCCAGTGCGGCGCTGATCGAGGCAGCCCTCGATTTCAACGCGGATGCGCTACTGGTTCATCACGGCTATTTCTGGAGAGGCGAGGACGCGCGCGTCATCGGACCAAAGCATAGGCGCCTCAAGCTTTTGCTGGCAAATGACATTAATTTATTTGCCTATCATTTGCCGCTCGATATGCATCCCGAACTGGGTAATAATGCTCAGTTGGCGAACCGACTCGGTTTGTCCGCGGACTCCCGTTTCGGTGAAGACGGCCTTGGTTGGCTTGGCGCGGCGACCGAGCATGCACTCGTAACGGTCGGTGATCTGGCAAGCGTGATAGAGGCGCGTCTTGGCAGGGCGCCGCTGGTGATCGGTGATATGTTGCAGCCGCTCGGTAAAATCGGCTGGTGCACGGGGGCCGCACAAAATTTGTTGGCGGATGCGATATCGGCTGGGGCCGCAACGTATCTTAGCGGTGAGATTTCCGAACCGACCGTGCATTTGGCGCGTGAGGCCGGCGTCACCTACATCGCATGCGGGCACCATGCGACCGAGCGTTATGGCGTGCAAGCACTGGGCGCGCATCTCGTCGAACAATTCGGTATTCAGCACCATTTCATTGACGTCGCTAATCCCGTCTAATGGTGCGCGGCATTGAAACGATGTTTGGATGTTTCATATTTGTTTCTTTGGTGTGATTTCCGATCTCTTGTGGACGCTTTATCAAGAAAGATAAATTCCAGATAATTTTTTAAATTTCCCCAGCGATCGAAATAGGACGGGATTCTTCGCTATTATCTGCATATTAAGAGAAAATTTGGGTGAACTGCCTTCTATGTGCAAAGTAATTGCATACCTCCAAAAGCGGTCACAACACAGGCTTTGATTATGTCGCAGCTAACGCCGCATGTACCTATCAGCGTTTTGGTCGTCGAAGACGACGCCTTGACGCGCAAAGCATTATGTCTGGCAATTGAATCGGAGCCGACACTTCGGCTGGCAGCGGAGTTTGATAGCGTCGCACCGACTTTGCTATGGCTGGAAACGGCGTCGGTTGATTTGGTGCTGACTGATTTGGGCTTGCCCGACGGCTCAGGCATAGAGATCATTCGAGCGTGCGTACAGCGTTGTCCGGATTGCGACATTATGGTGATCACCATGTCCAGCGACGAAGATAATATCGTCGCATCAATCGAAGCCGGCGCCTCGGGTTATGTGCTCAAGGATGCCGGCAGAGTGGATATCGTGCGCGCTTTGCTGGACCTTTATGCAGGCGGTTCGCCGATGAGCCCATTGATTGCACGCAAGGTGCTTGAGCGAATGCGTGATTCGAAAGCGGCGCCAGTTGCAAGCAGTGTCACGGAAGATGCGCCGATTGCGCTTCTTACCAAGCGGGAGGCGGCGATCCTGAATCTGATTGCGCGAGGCGATAGTTACGTGGAGGTCGCTCGGCTGCTTTCGGTCTCAGTCGGTACGGTACAAACGCATGTGAAAAACATTTATGGCAAGCTTTCGGTGCACTCGCGAGGCCAGGCAGTATTTGAAGCGCAGCGGCGAGGGCTGTTACAGATGGCGCAGTTAAAAGCAAAGAAATGACTTCAGTATAATTTGTTGTGGCGGATTAATAAGTGATTTCAATCCACCACATGAAAAACATGCTGGCCAATTTTTCTTGTTTTGCCCCGGAATGCTGATCAGCGTTTCAACGCATCACGGATTTCTCGCAGCAGCAGAGTGTCTTCAGCGGGAAGTTGGGGGATCGGCACCGCTTCAGTCCGCTTAGCCTTGTTCAATATTTTCACCATCTGAAAAATAATAAAAGCCAGAATCAAAAAATTGATCAAGACGGTAATAAAGCTGCCATACGCGAAAACAGCTCCAGCCTTTTTCGCTTCCATCAAGCTCAGGTGCATGCCTTGCTGATTCAACGGGATGTAATAATTCGAGAAATCGAGGCCGCCCGAAATCCTGCCGATGAGCGGCATGATGATGTCTTGCACCAGCGATTCGACGATTTTCCCGAAAGCGCCGCCAATAATTACCGCGACTGCCAAGTCGACTACATTGCCTTTTAGCGCAAAGGCTTTGAACTCTTGGATTACTCCCACTTTCTACTCCTATGAGGCCTTCATCAAAATTGACAACGGAATTTTTTACTACCGATAATTGTGTTCGGAGTATGCCAATGTGGCAAGCTGATATGTCTGCCGGGCCACGGAAAGCACTAATCGGGAGGCAAAAATTTCCTTTCTTCTCGCCTGAAATTGCGCACAGACCTTCTATTTGCTTTAAAACAGGCCCCGGCTCCGCTATAATCCAAGGTTGCCAGAAGTTTCGTACAGATTTCGCATTTTGACTGATTGGGGTTGGTATGAGTAACGAAAAGCAGGTCGATTCCGGTCGACGTGGCTTGCTCGTCGCTACGTGTGCGGCGGGTGGGGTAGCTGGATTGGCTGCAGCAGGGGCCTTTGTGTCCACTTTTCAGCCGTCGGAGAAGGCGAAAGCCGCCGGCGCGCCGGTGGAGGTTGATATTGCCGGACTGGCGCCAGGTGAAATGAAAACCGTGGAATGGCGCGGTAAGCCGGTATGGATCATGAAACGTTCGCCTGAAATGGTGGCTGCGCTGCCAAAACTGGACGCCCAACTGGCTGATCCAGATTCAGAGCGCAATCGGGATGAATTAACACCTGAATACGCACGTAACAAGCATCGTTCGATCAAGCCAGAAATACTAGTGGCGGTCGGTATTTGCTCTCATTTGGGCTGTTCGCCGATTGACAAATTCCAGGCTGGCCCGCAACCGTCGCTGCCGGACGACTGGCTGGGCGGTTTTCTTTGCCCATGCCACGGATCGACATTTGATCTTGCCGGTCGCGTATACAAGAACAAACCTGCTCCCGACAACCTGCAAGTGCCGCCTCACATGTACCTTGGCGATACAAAACTAGTCATCGGCAAAGATGAGAAAGGCGAGGCGTAATCATGGCTTTTAATGAAAAGCAATTGCCTGCCGATGCGCCCGCAGCCGCCAAGGCACTGAATTGGGTGGACTCGCGTTTTCCGTTGTCCAAGCTGTGGAATGAGCAGTGGGGCAATTATTACGCGCCGAAAAACTTCAATTTTTGGTATATCTTCGGCTCGCTGGCGATGCTGGTGCTGGTGATTCAAATTGTCACCGGTATTTTTCTGACCATGCATTACAAGCCGGATGCCACTCTGGCATTCGCCTCGGTTGAATACATCATGCGCGATGTGCCGTGGGGCTGGCTGATCCGCTACATGCATTCGACCGGCGCATCGGCATTCTTTGTCATCGTCTATCTGCACATGACCAAGGCGCTGCTGTACGGTTCGTACCGCAAGCCGAGAGAACTGCTTTGGATTTTCGGTGTCGCCATTTTCCTGTGCCTGATGGCCGAGGCGTTCTTCGGTTACCTGCTGCCATGGGGCCAGATGTCCTATTGGGGCGCACAGGTGATCGTGAACCTGTTCGGTGCGATTCCATTCATCGGTCCGGATCTTTCATTGTGGATACGCGGCGACTACGTCGTGTCGGATGCCACGCTGAACCGCTTTTTTGCCTTTCATGTGATCGCAATTCCATTGGTGTTGCTTGGTTTGGTCGTTGCGCATTTGATGGCGCTGCACGAAGTAGGCTCCAACAATCCTGACGGCATTGAAGTGAAGGATAATCTCGGGCCGGATGGACATCCTGTGGATGCAATTCCATCCCACCCTTATTATTCGGTACATGACATCTTCGGCGCTGTGGTGTTCCTGACAATTTTCAGCGCGATCGTGTTCTTCGCGCCTGAAATGGGCGGCTACTTCCTGGAATACAACAACTTCATTCCAGCCGATTCTCTGAAAACGCCGTCGCACATCGCACCGGTCTGGTATTTCACGCCGTTCTATTCGATTCTGCGCGCGGTGACGTCGCAGTTCATGTATGCATTGATCCTCGGGGTCGTGGCGTACGTGGCCTTGGTCGCGTTTAAAACCCGGCTGAGTGGCACCGTAAAGGCCGCGATTGCGGTTGTCGGGCTGATTGCAATTGCAGGCATGCTGATTTTCGATGCGAAATTCTGGGGCGTGGTGCTGATGGGCGTATCGGTGATGATCCTGTTTCCGATGCCATGGCTGGACCTCTCTCCGGTTAAATCGATCCGCTATCGTCCGACGTGGCACAAGTACATCTATGCGGTATTCGGAATCGCATTTGTGATTCTCGGCTATTTAGGCATATTGCCGCCAACCGAGATTCGCACACTGGTAGCGCAAATCTGCACCTTCATCTATTTCGGCTTCTTCCTGTTGATGCCGTGGTGGAGCGCAATGGGTACGTTCAAGCCCGTGCCGAGCCGCGTCACGTTCCACCCGCATTAAGCCGCAAAAGGGATAAAAGAATGAATTTTCTAAAGAAACTAGTTGCGGTGCTGGCGCTGGTGCCGGCCTTTGTGCTGGCTGCCGAAGGCGGTTTTCCGCTGCATAGCGCACCGGACCATACGAAAGACTTGGCCGCTTTGCAAAACGGGGCCAAATTGTTCGTCAATTATTGCCTCAACTGTCATTCGGCGTCTTCCATGCGTTACAACCGCTTGCAGGATATCGGATTGTCAGAAAAGCAAATCAAGGAAAACCTGCTTTTCACATCCGACAAGGTCGGCGATTTGATGACGATCTCGATGACGGCCAAGGATGGTAAGGAATGGTTTGGCGCCGCACCTCCGGATCTGTCGGTGATCGCGCGCGCCAAGTCTTCATCTGCGGGACCGGGCACCGACTGGCTCTATACTTATTTGCGTACCTTCTATAAAGACGAAGCACGCCCGACCGGTTGGAATAATATGGTGTTTCCAAATGTCGGCATGCCGCACGCCCTATGGGAATTGCAAGGTATTCGCGAGGCTAAATTCGTCGACGAAAAGGATCCGCATGATCCTTCCAAGACCGTGCATAAATTCGTCGGTTTCGAACAAGTGAAACCCGGCAAGTTGACGACACTCGAATATGATACTGCAATGGCTGACCTGGTATCTTTCATGAGTTGGATGAGCGAGCCGGTGCAAAGCAAGCGCAGGCAGCTTGGTGTCTGGGTATTGCTTTTCATGGGAATTTTCGTGGTGCTTGCATGGCGTTTGAACGCGTCGTACTGGAAAGAAGTCAAGTGACGCAAAGTACGATCTTCGCCTTGGCGAGGATCGAGCTTATCTGAATTTGTCCATATTTATCAACATTCGCTTCAGGGTGAGTCGTAGCACGTCTCACCCTCTTTGTTTCTAAGGAACTATAAAAATGATGGTTCTCTATTCGGGCACGACTTGCCCATTTTCCCAACGTTGCCGCCTTGTGTTGTTCGAGAAGGGCATGGATTTTGAAGTACGTGATGTCGACTTGTTCAACAAGCCGGAAGATATCTCGACGATGAATCCGTACGGCCAGGTTCCAATTCTGGTCGAACGTGATCTGATCCTGTATGAATCCAACATCATTAACGAATATATCGATGAACGCTTTCCGCATCCGCAGCTGATGCCGGCAGATCCATTGATGCGCGCGCGCGCGCGCTTGATGCTGTTCAATTTCGAAAAGGAATTGTTCATTCATGTCCATACCTTGGAAAACGACAAAACCAAAGGTGTGGAAAAAATTCAGGACAGAGCACGCGCCGAGATCCGCGATCGTTTAACGACATTGGCGCCTTTGTTCCTCAAGAACAAATACATGCTGGGTGATGAATTTTCGATGCTCGATGTTGCTCTTGCGCCGCTTTTGTGGCGTCTTGACCACTACGGTATCGAGCTATCGAAAACCGCTGCACCGTTAATGAAGTACGGCGAACGTATCTTTTCGCGTCCCGCTTATATCGAAGCGCTGACTCCTTCTGAGAAGGTAATGCGCCGCTAAGGCGATTGCTGCAATCAGCACCGTGTTTTGCGGTTTCCGGGAAATCGTTATTGATTTCAAAGAACGGAATTCCAAAACATGGTGCATGCAAGCTGTGGCGTCCGGCGTCCTGTGCTAGTCTTTACTCATGTCTGAAACATCCACCAAACCTTATTTACTGCGTGCAATTTATGAATGGTGCACGGATAACGGTTACACGCCCTATCTGGCAGCTGTAGTCGATGGACAAACTCGCGTGCCGCGAGAGTTTGTCAAAAATGGTGAAATCGTGCTTAATCTCAGCTTCAGTGCAACCAGCGGCTTGAAAATGGAAAATGATTTCATTCATTTCAATGCGCGATTCGGAGGCGTATCGCGCGAAATTTCGGTGCCCGTGCAAAATGTAGTCGCGATTTATGCGCGTGAGAACGGCCAGGGGATGGCTTTTGAAGTAGCGAAACCGCCTTCGGAAAATGGCGGCATTGCGCCAGAATCTCTGGAGAATGGAATGGCAAATTCGACTACTGCGACGCCATCATCTCCGGCAACGCTCTCCGCAGTGCCTACACATCCAGAGGCGAGCGCTCCGACAGCGCAAAACGGGTTTGACGATGATCCAAATCCGCCTAAAAAGGGCGGCCGCCCGACACTCACCCGGATCAAATAAAGTACAATATCGGTCTTATCAGTTTCGCCGGCTTAGCTCATCTGGTAGAGCACATGATTTGTAATCATGGGGTGGCGGGTTCAAGTCCTGCAGCCGGCACCAATAAAATCAAGCGTTTAGCCCGACCCGCAAGGTTGGGCTTTTTGCTTTCTTGAGCCTATGTCGCAAAATCTCGGTTGAACGACCGGGCAGTCCCGATTTCCATTGCATGATTTGGCTCGCATGCATCCTATACCATGTTGCGTACTCATCCCGGGCCAGCATCTTTTCGTGACTGGTCACCGCTAAACGCGCCCTTGGTCTTGAAGACCTCAGTGTGATTCCTTCTGGCATGGCGCCACATACAAGCAAGAGTGCTGCTCTCCAGTCCGCAAGGTCATCATGGCAACGATCCGAATATCGATCCTGTCTACGTAAATTGTTTGCGCTGCGACATAAACATTGATGACGAGATTTAACCTATGAGCATCTATATTGCCGTGTATTTTTTCTAAATATACAGCGCTTGATTAGGATTAAACGACATGAACTCTTTTAGCCCAAACACATTGAGTTGTTTTTGTGACTACCGTAAGTTATCAAGCAAATATGCTGCGCCACTGCAGAGGATTGAGGGGCTATGGTTATGAAATTTAATCCACGACTTCGCGCTCCTTACCGGTAAGAATGGATGATCAAATAACTTAGCCAGCGAGTGAAGTGGAACCCGATGTTAACTAATTGTAAATTTCGACGGGACACAACATGAAAACAAACGGATCTATGAATGCCTCATTAAATCTAAGTGAATCACTGACTTTTCGGGAAACGCATATGGACCGCGAATCCGAATCAACCGGTGCACGGAATTTTCGTATTAGTTTAAAGCAATGGAAAATGTTTCATGCCGTAGTTGACTGCGACGGTTTTACAGGGGCAGCAAGTCATTTACACATCAGCCAATCGGCAATCAGCTATACCCTCGCAAAACTGCAGGAACAGTTAGGCGTACCTCTTCTGAGGCTGGAAGGGCGCAAGGCACAGATAACGGAAGAAGGAAAGATACTGCTGGAGCGGTCCCGGGAACTGGTAAGAAATGCGATGGAACTTGAGGCGCTTGCCGAAAATCTGCGACACGGCTGGGCACCGGAAATTCGGCTGGTGGTAGATCCCAGCTTCCCCTCTCAATTATTAATGTTGGCCCTTCGCAAGCTCTCGCCGTTTCCGCTGAATATCAGGTTAAGCGTTGAGGAAGCGACGATGGAGCAGGCAGAAAAGGCGCTTCATGGACGTACCGCCGACCTTGCAATCGGTACTCAAGTGCCACGGGGTTTTATCGGCAATGAGTTGATCGAGATCGAATATATTGCAGCCGCACATCCTGAACATCCGCTATTTGCGCTAAATCGGGAGATTACCGTTGATGACCTCGAAAAGCAATTGCAGATCGTGATTTCCGGTTCGAATGATTACGTGACGGCCGACTTCAATTACCGCTTGCCGCGATATACACGGCTCTGGAATGTCAGTGGTTTCGACACGGCTATTGGCGCTTTACGCCACTGCCTCGGTTACGCTTGGCTACCAAAATATCGAGTGCAACGATGGTTGGATCAAAATCAGATTCGCATTTTGCCTTTGAATAAGAAAAGTACTTACAAAACAAGCTTGTATTTAATTTTCGGACGTTCTTTGAATCCAAACTCTGGCGCTAAAAGGTTTGCTGATGTTCTCTGCAATCTTGCAGAGAATGGTTCCCCCAATCAGAATCTGGATTTTTCCTGAGGGCCTTCGCACTGGACCGACACGAAGGACGTTTCCATTAAGCCTTTTCTGGAAGGCGGTTCTTGACCAAATCTTGGTGTTTCCTGACCTTCCTATGAAGATGAAATTATCCCGCTATGAAAGCATCCGAACTGATCGCAGACCTTCAAAAGCTGGTTGCCGAGTACGGCGATCTTGAGACGCTTTACCAGGATAACGGCAGTTTGAGTGACGTGACGTCGATAAATTTCCTGCAGGAGTATTCGCTGCCGCCTGTCTTCGTGATTTCTTGAACGGGTTTATATTCTTATTGGCTGGATCATTTGGCTGAACGCCTTTGCCGACAATTCCCCGCTTTTTCAAAACACGAAGTATGCGGATCCGAATAACAATTTCACATTCACCATATCCCTCCCATGGCCGCCTTCAGCACTGAAAACATCAACGTAACTTCGTTCGACCCGATGCCCACTCCAGAGGACATGCATGCGCGCGTGCCGCTCTCTGAACGGGCCGCCGAAGTCGTGATGCAAGGGCGGGAAGCGCTCAAGAATATTCTCGATCGTAAGGACCATCGCATGTTCATCGTCGTCGGCCCATGCTCGATCCATGACCCCGTTGCCGGCATCGACTACGCGCACCGCCTCCGGAAGCTGCAGATGGAAGTCAGCGATACGCTACTGCTGGTGATGCGCGTCTATTTCGAAAAACCGCGTACAACGACAGGCTGGAAAGGCTATATCAATGATCCCGACATGGATGATTCCTTTCGCGTGGACCAAGGCATGCATAACGCGCGCAGGTTTTTACTTGATGTATGCGAGCTCGGACTTCCAACTGGCACTGAAGCGCTTGACCCGATTTCGCCCCAATATCTGGGCGATTTGATTGCGTGGACGGCCATCGGCGCACGTACCACCGAATCGCAGACGCATCGTGAAATGTCATCCGGCCTCTCCACATCAGTCGGTTTCAAAAATGGTACTGATGGCGACATCAATATCGCGGTCAATGCGATCTTGTCCGCATCGCATCCGCATTCTTTTCTCGGCCTGAACGGTCAGGGCCGGGTTGCAATTGTGCGCACCCGTGGCAATGCTTATGGCCATGTCGTCCTGCGCGGCGGCGACGGCAGGCCCAATTACGACACCGTATCGGTTGCGATGGCTGAACGGGCGCTGGCCAAGGCAGCACTGCCGGCCAATATCGTGGTGGACTGCTCTCATGCCAACAGCTATAAGGACCCCGACTTGCAATCGCTGGTAATGGCTGACGTGGTAAATCAGGTTCGCTTCGGAAACAAGTCGTTGGTCGGCGTCATGATCGAATCCAACATTGTCGCCGGTAAACAAGGCATTCCAGAAGATCTGTCGCAACTCAAATACGGCTGTTCGGTGACAGATGGCTGCATCGGGTGGGACGCGACTGAACGGATGATTTGTGATGCTGCAACGATGTTGCGCGGTGTGCTGGAGGAGAGGGTGCAGTAGGAGCTTGTGCCGGCCATGATTTAAAGATCCGCGCAAACGCGTTTGCCGGCGCCCCAATTTCACATCCCTGCCAGAGCACGATTTTCCTTTTGCTCTTCAAGCCTATTGGCTAACCAAGCAATAAGCAAAGTGGATCGAATTTTCGCTTCTGAACAAGAATCGATCGAAATTTCATACTTATTCTTTCCGAGGCTCTGTGTAGACTTAAACGAAATTGCGCCTGATCGAGGTTAAGGTGAGTGGACTTCCGGGTCGCTGAATTTATAGAAAAATTGAGCCTGAGGCTAAATGGCACGGCACATTTTTTGAATCGGCTATGCGGTTTTTTTGATGAAACTCGACGCGCGGTATTCCGAAGAGAGCCTATCCGGCCAGGGGCGATGAAGCGCTACTTGGTGGCCGTTCACTAAAAGCTACTTTAGATTAATTAACTGTTTCCATCGTTGAAGCGGCAGAATTTTTTCCAAAGGATCAAATGAATCAATCCATCCAACGATTACAGTCCCGCACTGAGAAAGATGGTGACACATCGAACGTCGCTTCTGTATTAAATATCTTTCTCGAAAATCGCTGGCTAATTGCAGGCGTTGCATTCATCACAGCTTTGTTAGGGACGGTCTTTGCATTGTCGGCAAAGCCGGTCTATGAAGCGAATATTTTGATTCAGGTAAAAGACAGTGCTCCCCCGGCCAAGAGTTCCCCGGGCGATTTGCCGGCGGCATTGGATACAAAAACGCAAACTGCGACGGAAGTAGAAGTCCTGCGCTCACGCGCTGTTCTATCCCGCGCCATCGATGTCACCCGTCTCGACATTAGTGTAGAACCTAAATATTTCCCCATTCTCGGTGCATTGGTCGCTCGCGGCAATAAAGAACTCTCAAACCCGGGAGTATTCGGATTTGGCGGCTATGTGTGGGGCGCGGAGCAGGCCAACATATCCATGTTGAATCTCCCCGCACCCCTGCTCGGACGCCCCTTCATACTAACCGCAGGAAGTGACAAAAAATTTCATTTGACCCAGGACGAGATGGGAATCAAATTTGAAGGAACGATCGGCGAAATCGCGAAGGCGCGCACCGAATATGGCGACATAGAAATCCTGGTTACCGGCCTTACAGCAAAATCCGGTGCGCATTTTTCAGTGAGCCGTATCGCGAAAATTCAGGCAGTGGAACGATTGCAAAAAGCACTGATGATCTCAGAAAAGGGAAAGCAGTCCAATGTGATCGGAGTCACGCTTAAAGGATCAAAACCAGAGCTGATCAGTACCACTCTGAACGAAATAGGAACCGAATATATTCGTCAGAATGTCATGCAAAAATCTGGAGAGGCAGAGAAGGCGCTTGCATTTTTCAATCAGCAACTGCCGGATTTGAAGCAAAAATTGGAGCGATCCGAATCGAAGTCCACCGCGCTTCGCAGCAAGCAGGGAACATTCGATGTAGCCGAAGAAGCCAGCGCTCTCTCGCAGCAATCGGTCGCCGTACAAGCGCGGCTGGCCGATGTGAAGCAAAAGAAAGAAGAGTTGCTGTCCCGCTTTACGGAAGAGCATCCTTCGGTAGCGCTCGTTGACAAGCAAATCCAGGAATTAAATCGCGATTTGGCTACCATCAAGGGAAAGATCAAAAAACTTCCTGCTGTCGAGCAGGAAGTACTTGGCGTCACCCGCGATAGACAGGTCAGCGCTGACATGTACGCAGGATTGTTAAGCTTGGGCCGGCAGTTAAGTATGGTGGAGCCAGGTAGAATCGCAAATGTGCGTTTGCTCGATCGCGCCGAAACCCCTGTCCAGCCTGTCACGCCGAACCGCCCAATGATGATTGCCGTAGCCTGCCTGACGGGGATTCTGCTCGGTGTCACTGCTGCGTTTTTGAAGAACGGCTTCCTTCGGAAAATCCATGGGCCGCGCGACATCGAACAAGCGCTTGGGCTGATGGTTTGCGCGACCATTCCTCATAGCGCAAATCAAAAGCAGATATACAAGAAGATTCGGCGAAATACCAATCAAGTCATGCTCCTGCCACACGATGCGCCTTCCGAGGGAACGATTGAAAACCTGCGCAGTTTTCGCAGTACGTTGCAATTTGCGATGCGTGGTTCCGAACGGAATATCATCATGATTACCGGCCCGACGCCGGAAGTTGGAAAGTCGTTTGTCTGCGCGAATTTTGCGTCGGTGCTCGCCTCCGTAGGGAAACGGGTATTACTTATCGATGGCGATATGCGCACAGGTTATCTGCACCGCTACTTTGGCGTGGAACAAACGAATGGGCTTTCAGACGTGATGGCCAGGATGGCAAGTATCGAGTCGGTCATTCATAAAGACGTGGTGGAGAATGTCGATTTCATTTCCACCGGAAATTTTCCGAACAAACCTGCCGAATTACTTGCGCATGCAAACTTCGGAAGATTGCTGCGGACGCTTTCAGTACGATATGACTATGTTCTAATTGATACCGCTCCTGTACTTGATTTCTCCGACGCGTTAATCGTCGGGGTGCACGCCGAGGCGATCTTTAGCGTCGTGCGCGATGGCGTCAGCAGCATCAATGAGACCGACGAGGCCGTCAAACGCTTGAATCGCGCGGGACTTACTGTAACCGGGGTGATACTCAACGATCTGAAGCCGAACATAAGCCGTTATGGATACGGCTCGCGATATGCTACCGTCGATATCAGCCCTGAATTTCAAGGCAATGATGCTGAAAGGGTCAGATTGATCAGGGGGTAGCGGAGCCATTCTGGCCAGGAAGACATGACGCCGCATCAATGCGATCCGGCCAGAGCCAAATCCAGAATCAAATTATCTTCCGCTTTGATAAACGGATTTCACCAGTCTGAATGTCGGCTGTCATCCGCTTGCGCGAACCAAAAAACGCCTCGCTTCTCTCCCGTTCCTCGTTACACAAAGAGCCGCGGAATGCGGGTTATCGAATAATTCCTTTTCGGTAGATCTCTCGCAGCGGCACTTCTACGTCAATTTTTTTGCCGGATTGAATGGAACCGGAGCGGCGACTTATTGCGCCGATAAGCGTCGACCCAATGAGAGAAAATTTTTGCGCCGACCAGTGGCCGAAATATTTTTCGCTTGCGTTCCTTGTGTTTAAAAACTCTTCAACCTAGAAACGGTAGTTGGACCGGTACGAGGTGAAGCAGGGGTTTCGCGAGGCACGGCCGCGCGCCTGCGCAACGGTGTTCCCTTGCAAGGGAACACCGTTGCGCGGGCAGGCGACAGGTCGCCTGAATTCCCCGCTTCACCGCCAGAGGGTCGGAAAAATGTGCAATCGTGCCGGTAGCGCTGTCACCCGAACGGTCAACAGATTAACCATAAAGAATTTCAATCCATTCATGAACTTACCGAAGAAGACAAGCGGTCAACTCAACTGCCGTTTCTAGGTTCATATGCTTGTGCCGTTGCAGCCGGCACTCTCAAACCGAATACAAGAGTTCCCATCCAATAATGCAGAAGGGATGGGGGCTCAAGACACTGCTTTGAGGTGCGGCACCTTGGATTGCATTCAGCAGAGGCTGCCCACATACCAACCTAGTCCTGGGCGATTAAGTCGCGTATCTCCCTATGCGTATAACGAGCTGTATTAACCAGCCATCCGTAGGAAAGGTTTTCGCTCATGGCAACTGATCATGAAAACAAATGGGAGACAGTGAATTCGAAGTCGAATCATCGAAATTTCATATTTTTTTATTTGCGCGCGATTCGCTAAAGTGGAAGAGCTGTTTTACACATCCTTCTCATGCCGATGGTTTAAGCGATTTACGCTTCATCAGACGATGAGAAGCCGATGACCTGAAGCTCTCGTGTTTTACAGTTTTACGTAGCGGCAGCTCGAATTACTTGCATGTCGAAATGGAGTTGGTAATGACGATATTTGAAGGTCGGATTTTTTACACGTTTGAAAATTCAATTGTTGCGGCACCGGTTTCCGGGGTGCTTGACATGCTTCTGCTGGCGCTGATGGCCAGCATGTTGGTAAGCATCTTCATTATCGTTACAGAGCGCTGGCATGGAAGCTTCTCGTTCGACAAGGACGTCAATGGTATTCAGAAAGTGCATCATAATCCGGTCCCGCGAACCGGCGGCATTGCCTTGTTGGCTGGCATTTTTGTGGTTCCGGCGTTTGGCTTGTCTGGACACTCATTGGGCTTGCATGAGGTGAATGGAATCGGCATGTTCAAGCTGCTGCTGGCCGCCACTCCAGCCTTGCTTGCGGGCTTATTCGAAGATCTGACGAAAAACGGTTCCGTAAAAATGCGGCTTCTTGCGACATTTGCCAGTGCCATTTTGGCGGCTTGGCTTTTGGGGGCGCATTTGCCTCGCCTTGATGTCTGGGGGCTTGATCATGCGCTGCATTTGATACCGGTCTCGTTGGCAATTACTGTATTTGCTGTGGCGGGAGTAACCAACTCAATCAATATCGTCGACGGTTTTCATGGCGTGGCCGGCGGTGCCGTGGTCGTGGTCCTGGCGGGTATGGGATTCTTGTCGTGGCAGGCCGGGGATGCGTTTGTCATGCAGCTCGCCCTCGTGGGAATCGGCGCAACCCTTGGCTTTCTAATGCTGAACTATCCTACAGGACGCTTGTTCATGGGGGATGGCGGCGCCTATTTGCTTGGCTTCTGGGTTGCTGAAGTAGCCGTACTGACGATTGTGAGAAATCCGCAAATCAACACGTGGCAAATTCTGGCGATCTGTGCCTACCCTGTGATCGAAGTGGTATTCAGCATGTATCGCAGAAAAATAGTCCGCAAGACTTCTGTGGGCGACCCGGATCGCCTTCATCTTCATTCGCTTTTTTATCGTCGGTTTGCGTGCCAGAAGATTCCATGCCCCAAGGAATACCCATGGGTGCGCAATGCAGCAGTTGCCTGGTTCGTCTCGACGTGGATCGCGACGGCGACCCTTCTGGCGGTCTTGGTTGGCAATACGATTTCTGCTGCCGTGGCCTTGGTGTTGGTTCAGGCATTCGCGTATATGACTTTATATACGCGGCTGATTCGCGGGCACTGGTGCCGGTGCCTGAATCTGGCGGTGGTTTTTGGATGGCGGTCGGAGCCGAGGATTAAAGCGACATGAGTAATTCATCTTCTGCCGATCAAGCATCCTGGCATGTTGTGCATACGAAGCCAAAACAGGAATTCCGCGCATTGGAGCAACTGCGAAATCAGCACTACACATGTTTTCTGCCGACCTTGCAAGTCGAAAAAATTCGCGGCCGCAAGCTTGCGATGTGCGACGAGCCGCTGTTTTCACGGTATCTCTTTATCCGTCTGAACCCGGCCGCTGGCAACTGGGCTTCCATCCGCAGTACGCGCGGCGTCAGTAGCCTTCTGGCCTTTGGCGGCCGATACGCTACGTTGGAGGACTGCTGGATTGAAGCGTTGCAAAACACACCATCGGCTATTTATCAAACCTTGTTCACGCCAGGGGAATGCGTTTCGATCGCCTCCGGCCCGTTTGCCGGTTTCGAGGGGATTTATCAGGCACCTGATGGCGATGCCAGAGCACTTATTTTGATCGAATTGATGAGTCAGCCACAGAAGCTGTTGTTTTCGATGGAGGTGCTGCGCAAGGCCGCATGAATGGGCTATTGATCTTTCCGTAATTCGCGACAGCGAATCGCGGCTGTTCTCTCCCTCTCCCTTGGGGAGAGGGCCGGGGGTGGGACAGGAGTTTCGTGGCGCATGGTGGAGCAGGGGTTTCGCGAGGCACGGCCGCGCGCCTGCGCAACGGTATTGCCTTGCAAGGAAATACTCCTTTGCCACGCCTGCGTAACGATGTTCGTTTGCAAGCGAACATGCGCACTGCAAGCGATGGATTGAGCGTTCTGACTGTCATCCATTATGGAACGCTCAATATAAGGGTGCTTGGATGCCGGCAGGCGCAAGGGATTCAGCCGCGTTTATTTGCACCGCTATTTACACGGTTGTATACATTTCTAAATCACGGTTTTTGGGAGCTTGCCGGTAATCCAAGGGCGGTAGCGTGTCTGAACGAAAACGACATTTCCGAGCTTGAATCGCTTGCGCGACAATCACTTTTGAAACGACATTGGCCTCCGCCTTCTGAGGAACTTTATGAAGATTTCGAGAAATACCAGCATCGCGATCATCGGACTTGGGTATGTTGGCTTGCCGTTGGCGGTAGAGTTCGGCAAGAAATACCCGACGCTTGGATTCGATATCAACCGGCGCCGCGTGGCCGAACTGCGGGAGGGGATCGACACGACGCTGGAAGCCGATACGCAAGAACTGGCGGCAGCGTTGCGCCTCAGTTATTCGACGGATATCAATGACTTGCGCCAGGCGAGCGTTTATATCGTCACGGTGCCGACACCGGTAGATCAGCACCACCGTCCCGATCTGACGCCGTTGAAAAGCGCTTCGGAAACATTGGGAAAGGTGATCAAGCAGGGCGACGTCGTGGTGTATGAATCCACCGTCTATCCGGGCGCCACTGAAGAGTATTGCGTGCCGGTGATCGAACAGGTATCTGGTCTTAAATGCAATGCGGATTTTTTCGTCGGCTACAGTCCTGAGCGAATCAACCCGGGAGACAAGCAGCATCGATTGACCGACATCATCAAGGTGACCTCGGGTTCCACGCCGGAGACGGCTGATTTTGTCGATGCGCTCTACGGCAGCATCATCGCGGCCGGCACGCACAGGGCGTCTTCGATCAAGGTCGCAGAGGCGGCCAAGGTGATCGAGAACACACAGCGGGACTTGAACGTTGCGCTCATGAACGAACTAGCCATCATCTTCCAGAAAATGGGGATCGATACTGAAGATGTGTTGAAGGCCGCGGGCACAAAATGGAACTTCCTGCCGTTCGTTCCCGGCTTGGTGGGCGGCCACTGTATCGGCGTGGATCCGTACTACCTGACCTACAAAGCCGAAGAGCTCGGCTATCACCCGCAAGTGATCCTGGCAGGCCGACGCATTAACGACAATATGGGCGGCTATGTCGTCGGCCAGTTGATCAAGAAAATGCTCAGGCGCCGGATCCAGGTCGAGAATGCCAATGTGCTCGTGATGGGACTGGCCTTCAAGGAAAACTGCCCGGACCTGCGCAATACCAAAGTGATCGACAGCATTAACGCACTCAAAAGATACAACATCAATGTCGACGTGTACGACCCATGGGTGAACGCCGAAGCCGCTGCGCATGAATACGGTATCACACCGATCTCGATGCCCAAGTTCGATCAATACGATGCCATTCTGCTGGCGGTTGCACATCGCGAGTTCAAGGAGATGGGTGCTGCGGGCTTGCGCCGCTTCGGGAAAAAGGAGCATGTCCTGTTTGACCTGAAATACGTGCTTCCAAAAATCGACACCGACATGCGCCTGTAACGACAATATCTTCAGCGACAGCGAACAGGAAAGGAGTCGAGTCGTGAACCATTTCGAAAAAATTCAATGCGAGCTACGCAAGCACCCCAGGAAGTGGCTTGTTACCGGATGCGCCGGCTTCATCGGGTCCAATTTACTTGAAGCTCTGTTGAAGCTGGACCAGACCGTCGTCGGACTGGATAACTTTGCGACCGGTTATCAACATAATCTGGATGAAGTGCGTGAACAGGTAAGCGCGATGCAGTGGGCGCGCTTCAATTTTATTCAAGGCGATATTCGCGATAGCAGCACGTGCAAGCAAGCAGTCAATGGTGGCATCGACCATATTCTGCATCAAGCGGCATTGGGTTCCGTTCCAAGATCGCTCGAAGATCCGGTTGCCACGAATGACACCAATATCAATGGCTTCCTGAATATGCTGGTTGCATCAAGGAATGCAGGAGTCAAGTCCTTCGTCTACGCGGCATCCAGCTCCACATATGGCGACCACCCGGCCTTGCCCAAGGTGGAGGACCGCATCGGCAAACCATTGTCGCCGTATGCGCTTACAAAATATGTCAATGAACTGTACGCAGAAGTGTTTGCACGCTGTTATGGTTTTAAGACGATCGGCTTGCGTTACTTCAATGTCTTCGGCAAACGGCAGGATCCAAACGGGGCTTATGCCGCAGTGATTCCGAAATGGATTGCGGCGATGATTAACGATAAGCAAGTCACGATCAACGGCGATGGCAGGACGAGTCGGGATTTCTGTTTTGTAGCGAATGCAATACAGGCCAATCTGCTGGCCGCAATGGCGCGCGAAGACCGGAAGGACCAAGTCTATAACGTGGCAGTCAGCGACGTTACGACATTGAATCAACTGTTCAGCTATCTGACCCGCATCCTGCATGCGAACGGCATCGAGGTCACGCGGGAGCCGGCCCATGCCGAGTTCCGCAAGGGCGACGTAATGCATTCGCAGGCCGACATACGCAAGGCGACGCGGCAGCTCGGCTATGTTCCCGAGTACCGTATCTATGCCGGACTTGAAGCCGCCATGCCCTGGTACGTGGAACAAACCAGGAAAACCAAGGTCAGCACAAATAGCGTTCCCCGGCAGCATGCCAGTCCTGTTGCGGCCGAAAACTGACCGATGCGACTTGCTGTAATTCTCGAATCTTCATTGGTGGAGTCCTATGACGAGAACATTCCTGGCTGTGCAGCGGATGGTGTTTGAAAGGCTGCAGTGAATTTTCTGATTGCACTGGGCACGCGCGTCCGGGCGGCGGATCCGCACCACTTTGCCATCTTCAAGGGCATGGCAGCGGTTGCCTTGTTTGTTTTTCTGGGCAAGCTGATGGGTGCCGCCAAGGAAATGGCCGTGGCGTACCGTTATGGCCTCAGCGCAGAAGTGGATGCTTACCAGTTCGTCTTCAATCTGATTGCCTGGCCGGTCGGCGTGTGGGCGAGCGTGCTGACCGCCGTTCTCGTTCCGCTGGCAGGACGATTACGCCAGCTTGACGCGAAAGAACTTCCGCGTTTTCGTGCGGAGCTTTTCGGGCTTGCGCTTGCGCTGGGATTTGGATTGGCAGCGCTTGCATGGATTGGCATCGGCACGATGCTGCACTATGACTGGAGCGGTTTGCCCGCAGAGACGGCGCAGTTGGCAGCACGTGCGCTTCCGGCGCTGATCCTTCTGTTGCCGCTGGGATTGCTGGTCGCCCTTCAGTCCGCCTGGATGCTTTCGGCGCGCCGGCATGTCAATACCTTGCTCGACAGCGTACCGGCCTTGTTCATCGCCGCAGCAGTCCTCGTTTTTGCCGGCGGCGGCATCGAACCGCTTGTTTGGGGAACGGCGGTGGGTGGTGTATTTCACCTGATGACGCTGCTCATACCGATGGCGAGGCGCAAGGAGATTGAAGCGCCCAGTTTTACCTATACATCTCCGCAGTGGCATTGGTTTTGGCAAGGCTTTGGAATCATGCTTGCCGGCCAGGCGCTGATGAGCTTGACGGTGATCATCGACCAGTTTTTCGCGGTCGGTCTGGGAACCGGCGCCATTGCCACGCTCGGTTATGCGAATCGCATTTTGTCATTGATCCTTGGTCTGGGCGCCATCGCCGTGTCCCGGGCCACACTGCCGGTTTTCTCACAGGCCAAACTGGATGGCGCGGCGCGTATGCATGACGTTGCCACTTACTGGGTGCGGCTGATGTTCATGCTTGGCATGGGAGCGATGGTGATTGGCTATTGGCTTGCACCCTGGATAGTAAAACTATTGTTTGAACGTGGCGCATTTGCGGCCACGGATACTAAAATTGTGGCGGAAGTGCTCCGTTACGGATTGGCGCAGCTGCCGTTTTATTTTGCTTCCATGGTGTTGGTCAGCTATGCATTGAGCCAGCGCCGCTACACATTGATCTTCTGGTCCGGTGTTATCGGGATCGTTGTCAAATCCATCGCCAACACGATACTGATACCGCATCTCGGCATCAACGGAATAGCTGCCGGATCGTCTTTTATGGCTGCCTTTAGCGCTGTGTTTTTCTGGATAAGCATAGGGCGTTCAAAATGCGTGCACTGACGAAAATCGAATACTGGGATCAAGGCTACGTAGCGCGCAATCAAGCAGCCGAGTTGACATTTGGCTGGCGGGATTACATCAATTATCTGATTGCCGACAAGATCGAGGGGATCGGACTGGAAGGGAAAAGCGTGCTGGAAATTGGAGCAGGGGACTCGATGTGGCTGCCCTATCTTGCGAAAAAATATCCTGGAACACAATTCGCCGGCGTCGACTTCTCGAAAGCAGGATGCCAGCGCCTGGCCGATAGAGTCGCTGCCGCAGGCACACCGGTGACGATCGACATTCATAACGAGGACATGTTCGCTGCGGAAAGCGGGCTTCACGGCACATTCGACCTGGTCCTCAGTTTCGGTGTCGTCGAGCATTTCACCGATCTGTCAGCCGCATTGCTGGCAAAGCGCCGGTATCTAAAGGAGCGAGGGCTGATGTTTTCCCTGATCCCCAATATGGCGGGTTCAATTGGATATCTGACGAAGGTATTCAACCGCCAAATTTTTGACATGCACAATCCGCATGACTGGAGTTCTTTTCTTGAAGGTCATCGTCGGGCCGGACTGACAGTGATATCCGGCGGATACCTTGGGTCCTCCAACTTCGGTGTCCTTTCCAGCTGCTTTGAGCATCACAGAGGCATTTCATGGCACGCCTATGTTTTGCTGACCCGGTTGAGCAAAGCGATTGCATTGGCGGAAAGCAGGCTGGGCAACCTTCCCGCCAGCAAGGCATTTTCCCCATATATCTATGCAATCAGCCAGGCGACACATGAAACTCGTCATTTTCATCAATAACCTTGCCGGCGGCGGCGCGGAGCGGGTCGCCGCCACTCTCGCCAACCACTGGGCGCGCAAGCAATGGGATATCACGATCGTCACCTTGGGTCCTCAAAGTCTTGATTTTTATCCGCTGGATCCGGCAGTCAGACGGGTGTCACTGAATTTGTCGGGAGACAGCGCACATTTGCTGGACGGACTGCGGCAAAATGTGCGCCGCGTAATCGCGCTCCGGCGAGCAATCAAGCAGTTGCGGCCGCAGGTGGTCCTGTCGATGATGAGCACGCCGAATGTGCTGCTGGCGTTCGCCAGCCTTGGAGTTGCCGATCTAAGCGCCGTCGGTTCGGAACGCTGCTATCCGCCACATTTCCCGTTAGGGATGATGTGGCACATACTGCGCAGCAGGATGTACGGCCGATTGGCCGCGGTTGTCGCATTGACGCAGGAGTGCGCCGACTGGATCAAGACGCATTCTTCCGCCAGGTGCGTGCCGGTGATTCCCAATGCCGCTTGCTGGCCGCTGCCTGGCAACTTGCCGAGAATTGTTCCAGATGCACTCTGCTCGCCTGAACGCAGGGTCTTGCTGGCAGTTGGCCGCCTGAGCAATGAAAAGAATTTCGACATGCTGATCGATGTATTTTCCAAACTTGCGCCCCGGCATCCGGGATGGGATCTGGTAATTCTTGGAGAAGGTCATGTACGCCAGATGTTGGAAACCCGGATTCGGGATGCGACGTTAAGGGCCCGTATTTTTATTCCGGGAATCGCCGGCAACGTGGGGGAGTGGTATGCGCGGGCCGATCTGTATGTGATGAGTTCGCGCTTCGAGGGATTTCCCAATGCGCTCGCCGAAGCGCTTGCCCACGGCCTTCCGGCGGTCAGCGTTGATTGCGACACCGGCCCGCGGGACATTATTCGCCATGGCGTCGATGGGCTGCTCGTACCGGTGGGGGATGTCCAAGGCCTGCAGGCCGCGCTGGATTGCGTAATGGGAGATAGTCAATTAAGAGCAGAGATGGCTTGCCGGGCTATCGACGCCAGGGCCCGTTTTTCAATCGAAAAGATAGCGGGCATGTGGGAAGAGTTATTCAGCAAGCTGTCCGATACCAGGTCCCTATCGGAAGCAATACCTGACGAGCCCGCGAATAACAGGTGCGGCCCATGAATACCGAATTCATTCAGCACCCGTCTGCTTTATATCCGGGAGGGAAGGGAGCAGGTATATCGCTCGCCAAGCCTTACGGTGGATTTTTGAGCTGGTATCACACCATTGTTCTGTCCATCGCATTGGGCGTCATCTATTCGAACCTGCCGATTTACGCCTACACTTTGCATTCCGCCTTACTGCCAAAATTTTTCTTTTTTGGCCTGTTTTTACTTTTCGCGCCATTGATGTTAATGAAATCCAGGGCGCTGGGTGTATACCTGATGTCGCCGTTCGCGTTATGGGCGTCGGTATTGATCATTCTCAACCTCATTCATTTTTCAAGCTTCGTCATCGATAGTAGCGCCAGCGGGATTCCATTGATCAACAGTCAAATGGAAATCAGGAGTGCGCTGATTCTGACCCGCATTCAATATATCGTGTTCGCCGTGTTTCTCGGTTTCGCCGCCTTTGCCAGCAGCAAGCAGTCATATCGGTACATCTTCGTATTTTTGGCTGTTTTTCTCCCCTGCGCGATCATATTGGATTTTGTGAAGCCGGGGCTTCTGCATCCTATTGATACCAGTGGTGCCGTGCTGGGGCGCGCTGCTGCAATGTTCATTAATCCCACGATGGCAGCCGAGGCCATTCTGCTGGTCTTTCTACTGAGCTGCGCGGCGACGAAAATGAAGTATCGGACGTTCCTCTTTATTTTATTGGGAGCAGGCATCCTGGTGACGTTTACGCGCTCTGCAATAATTGCATGGGCGCTGCTATGGCCGCTGCTGATAGACAGAAGAGTATTGCCAAAATCCGCAATTATCGTTACGTCGATTGTGCTGGGGACCGGTCTAATGTTCCTGGGCGCTTTCGAGAGTTATCTAAGCAGTCGTCAGGACTTCGAAGGGGGCCTAGCCAATGTGCAGGCGCGGCTGGATTTTTTTTCGAATGTAACGCTGGATGATGACAGCTCTCAGGAACGAGCAGAAGCCATCCACGCAAGCTGGAATCTTTTCCTGCAAAACCCGCTCTTCGGCGCCGGAGCAGGGGCCACCCAATTCTGGCCGCTGAGAGGAAGTACGCACAACCTGCTGCTGATGCTTGCCGCTGAATACGGAATCCTTGGCATGGGCCTATGGATATGGATGGCCATCATTCTGTGGAAAGGGGAATTTTTTGAAAATAAAAACTTGCAGTTCGCAATCGCTTTTCTATTCGTTTTCATGTCGATGTTTACCCACCAGATGCTTGACTCTGCATCGTACTGGCTCGCCACGTTCGCACTGGTCGCCGTGAAAAAGAGGGCCGTCCCGGCGCGGTCCTGGAGAGTTGCATGAAAATAATTTTGCTCACGAGTTCTCTTGATCTTGGCGGCACCGAACGCGTGGTGGCAAGCCTGTGCAATGCCTGGGCTGAGCGGGGAGATAACGTCACGTTGATCCTCACATTTTCAGGCGGGAGAAAACAGTTTTATCAAATATCCGATGGCGCCGAGTTGATTTATCTTGCCGATATCGTGGGCATCAAGAATATGAACATCCTGACTTACGTTGAACGGCTGTATGCACTGCGGCGTTTGATGACGGCGAGAGCTGCGGATGTAATCGTCTCATTCCTGCCCAATGTCAACGTGGCCACCATCCTGTCGTCAGCCTTCCTGCGCACGCCGCTGATTATCTGCGAAAGGTCGGATCCGGCAGGTTATGCCAGATTCCATTTGCTGGAAGTATTGCGCAAACAGACCTACCGGTTCGCCGATATGTTGACCGTCCAGACACAAGGCCTTGCCGACAGGGCCAAGTACCTTTATCCCGGTTTGAAGACGATATGCGCGATACCGAACGCGTTGCCCGCAGCGATTGCCTCCTACAGAAAAACGGCAGGCAACCAGAGGAAAACATTGCTTAGCCTGGGACGGCTTGTCTCTGCAAAGCAGATCGATAAATTGCTGGATGCGTTTTCCAGGATCGCCTCGTCCTTCACCGATTGGGATTTGCATATTTACGGCGACGGGCCGGCAATGCCGGCGCTTGAAATGCAAATCAGCAAGGCAGGGCTTCACACGCGCGCATTTCTGAGAGGGCCTACCACCAGTCCCTGGGAAGTCATGGCGTGCGCGGACGCGTTCGTGATGGTGTCGCGGTACGAAGGTTTTCCCAATGCTTTGCTGGAAGCGATGGGGATCGGCTTGCCATGCGTTGTGTTTGATTGTCCGAGCGGTCCTCGGGAAATCACGCGTGATGGCAAGGACGCGTTGTTGGTGCCGCTGAATGACGATGAAGCATTGGTTGCGGCGCTGCAGAAGCTGATGAGCGACGAAACACTGCGGCTTGCCCTGGGCAGGCAAGCCAGGGAGTCGGTGCGCAGCCGCTTCAGCCATGCGCAGGTCATGGAGAGATGGGACCAGTTGTTCAGGCAGGTGGGAGCCATTCAATGAGCTTCGCCTTGCGCCACGTTCATCGCGCTTTCTCTGGCTGCCGCACATCGGTAGAGAGCAGCCGGCTGCAGGGCACGCATATCCATCGTTGCTGCCGTGGCGAATTTGAAAAACGCTCAGTCGCGGCGAGGAGTTGACTGTGTCCCAATTTGTCATTTCGCTGGACTTCGAGCTCTTTTGGGGCGTGAGCCATTCGCAGACCGTTGCCAGTTACGGCCGCAACGTGCAAGGCGAATGGGACGCCGTACCCCGATTGCTGATGCTATTTCGTCGATACGGGATCAGGGTCAGTTGGGCTACGGTGGGTATGGCGATGTGCCGGAATTACCAGGAATGGCGTGACATCCGGCCAACGGTATTGCCGGGATACTTTCGCAAAGAGATCTCCCCTTACAACCTGGATAAGCTGGTCAGGGAGCATCCGAATCTGTTTTTCGCCCGGCCGCTGGTCGAGCAAATACTGGCGACGCCAGGGCAGGAACTGGCGACGCATACTTACAGTCATTTTTATTGCAACGAGGCGGGCGCGACGCCGGAGCAATTCGCCGCAGACCTGACGTGCGCGCGAGCCATCGCTGCGGAGTTGGGGGTGCACTGCCGCAGCCTGGTATTGCCGCGCAATCAGATTATCGAAAAATTCCTGTCCGTATTGCCGGATGCCGGAATCCAGGTTTATCGAGGGAATGCGAACCACTGGTTGTACCGGAATGGCGATATCGTGACAGGCGGGATCGCGGGGCGCGCGGTCCGGTTTGCAGATGGGTGTCTGCCTTTGAGCGGGCGCTGCGACGGACACGTGGAGCGCAGCGGCGACCTGTTGAATTTACCGGCCAGTCTTTTTCTGTACCCATGGACTGAGCGGCAAAGTGCATTGGTGCCGATACGCT
Organism: Burkholderiales bacterium RIFCSPLOWO2_02_FULL_57_36; assembly: GCA_001770855.1. Taxonomy (GTDB): domain Bacteria; phylum Pseudomonadota; class Gammaproteobacteria; order Burkholderiales; family Burkholderiaceae_D; genus MESE01. Next base: position 12,893 of record MESE01000104.1, on the reverse strand, counting down.
TGTTTCGCTTGAAACGGTGCATGACCGCTGCCGCGCGCGTGGGCAGTATTTGCCATCTTTGGTGGCATCCGCACAATTTCGGAGTGAATACGGACAGGAACCTTGCGCTCCTCGAATCGCTGCTGCAGCACTACCGCATGCTGGCCGATCAGTACGGGATGCAATCAAGCTGTATGGGCGATTTTGCGGCCTCGGCGGACCACGCATGCGATGTCCGGAATCAGCCATTCCGGCACCCTGCGGCAGTAGCCGGCAGTTCGGCCCCGTTAAGGGGAGTGCCATGACGCGTCATGTGCTGCACGTGATCAGCGGGCTGGAAGTGGGCGGCGCGGAAATGGCGCTTTATCGGCTGATCCTACAGTCTCGCGGCAGTGCCTACACCCATACGGTGATCGCGCTGACCCCGGAGGGCGGCATGTACGAGCGCTTTTGTGCGGCCGGCATCGAACTGATTGTCCTCGATTTCAGGCGAGCGCCGATATCGCAGTTCCTGCTTCTGTATCGCTTGATGCGAAAGATCAGACCCGACATCGTGCAAACCTGGCTATACCATGCCGACATGTTGGGTGGCCTTGCTGCGCGCATGGCGGGAAACCGCAACGTGATATGGGGCATACGTGCGACCGATGTGGATGGCGGATGTGCACGTTCCACTGTTCTTGTCCGGCGGCTATGCGCATCGACATCGCGCTGGATGCCGCATACCATCGTTTGCGTGGCCGAGGCGGCGCGCCGGGCACATGCGCTTGCCGGTTACGATGCGGCGCGCATGGTGGTGGTGGCCAACGGTTTCGATTTGTCGTGCCTGACCGCCACGCAAGACCAGAGAGCCCTGTTGCGCACGCAGTGCGGTTTCAGTGCCGAGGACATGGTGGTCGGCACATTAGGGCGTTTCAATGCGGACAAGGACCACGCCAACTTTGTACTGGCGGCTGGCCAACTCGCCAGGCGTCATGATCGGCTGTATTTTCTGATGGTCGGTACAAATCTGGACTCGGACAACCAGGACCTGATGCGCTGGATCGCCGAAACCGGCTATCCCAACCGCTTTGTATTGCTGGGCGAACGCGCCGATGTCCCGGTTTGCCTGGCCGCCATGGACATTTTTTGTCTGTCTTCCAGGACCGAAGCCTTTCCAAATGCAGTAGGGGAAGCGATGGCCATGGAATTGCCCTGTGTGTCCACGGATGTAGGGGACGTCGCCGTGCTGATGGCCGGTACCGGCGTGCTCGTGCCGAAGGCGAACCCGGGTGCACTTGCCCAGGGAGTGGCAGGCTTGCTGGCGATGGGGGGCGACACCCGCCGACAACTGGGTCGGAGAGCCAAAGCGCGGATTCATGCGGAGTTCACCATGGAACGTACCCGAAAGCGCTTTGAGGGCATCTATGAAAACGTCACCGCGGGGAGCAAACTCTGATGTGTGGAATTGCCGGTTTTCTGGGAGCGATCCCACACCATGCGAAAGAAGAGCCGCGCGCCCTTCTCAAGCACATGACCGACACGATTATCTATCGTGGCCCGGACGATGCAGGTTACTGGTGCGATGCCGAACATGGGATCGGACTTGGCCACCGCCGCCTGTCGATTATCGATCTGTCGCCGGCAGGGCATCAGCCGATGCGATCGGCCGCCGGCCGATACGTGATCGCGTTCAACGGCGAAATTTACAATCACCTGCTGTTGCGCGAGGAACTGGATTCTGCCGGGAACGTCCGGGCTTGGCGCGGTCATTCGGATACCGAGACGCTACTTGCCGGCTTCGATGCCTGGGGCATCCAGCGCACGATAGAGCGCTCCATCGGCATGTTTGCCTTTGCCGTGTGGGACAGGCAAACCAGGACACTGACACTTGCGCGCGACCGGATCGGCGAAAAACCGCTGTACTACGGCTGGCAGGGGCGAGGCAGCGAAGCGGTGTTCCTGTTCGGTTCTGAATTGAAAGCATTGCGCGCGCACCCCGCTTTTGAAAATACGATCAGCCGGGGCGCGCTGAGCCTGCAATTGAGACATAACTACATTCCGGCGCCGTATTCAATTTATGAAGGCATCGCCAAACTGCCGCCAGGCAGCTTGCTGAGCGTATCGAACAAGCAGCGTGAGCCGAAAGTGTGGGCCTACTGGTCGGCGGCGCAACAGGCCGTGTCGGGAGTGGGCAATCCCTTCGTCGGGACAGCGAAACAGGCGGTGGACGAGTTGGAAATATTGCTCAAGGAGGCAGTGCGCGGGCAGATGATGGCCGACGTACCACTGGGAGCATTTTTATCGGGCGGGGTGGATTCATCGACTATCGTGGCGTTGATGCAGGCGCAATCCTCCCGTCCGGTCAAAACCTTCTCGATCGGATTTCATGAAGCGGGCTATAACGAAGCAGAGTATGCCAAGGCCGTCGCCAGGCATTTAGGTACCGACCATACCGAACTGTATGTCACTGCCGAGCAGGCGATGGCGGTCATTCCTCGCTTGCCGATACTGTATGACGAGCCATTTTCGGATTCCTCCCAGATTCCGACGTTTCTGGTGTCGCAACTGGCAAGGCCGCACGTGACGGTATCGCTCTCCGGCGATGCGGGCGATGAATTATTTTGTGGATACAACCGGTATCGAATGACCGCAAAGCTCTGGAAGAAGGTGAATGCCGGACCGCTGCCATTGCGCAGGCTGGCCGCCAGAGGATTGACCAGCGTCTCGGTGCAATCCTGGAACAGGATGGCCAGCTCTGTAGCACGGTTTCTGCCTCGCTCCCTGACATATGCCGACCTGGGCGACAAGCTGCGTAAAGGCGCAGCGGTCATGGCATGCGCATCGCTCGATGCGCTATACCTGGGCCTGGTGTCGCACTGGGACGATCCGGGGTCAGTCGTGATTGGCGCAACGGAACCATTTACTTTGTTGACAGGTAACGCGCACCCGCTTTCAGGTCTGGACGGTATCCAACGGATGATGGCGCTCGATCTGCTGACTTATCTGCCCGACGATATCCTGGTCAAGGTGGACCGCGCGGCGATGAGCGTATCGCTGGAAACAAGAGTCCCGTTCCTGGATCACCGCGTCGTTGAGTTCGCATGGCGATTGCCGCAGTCGGTCAAGCTGCGGGATGGCACAACCAAATGGGCATTGCGGCAGGTGTTGTACAAGTATGTGCCCAAGGCGTTGATTGAACGTCCAAAAATGGGATTCGGTGTGCCAATCGGTGATTGGTTGCGCGGCCCGCTGCGAGATTGGGCTGAAACCTTGCTCGACGAATCCAGATTGCGCCATGAGGGATTTTTCAAGCCTGCGCAGGTGAGAAGCAAATGGGAAGAACATCTTTCCGGCAGGCGCGACTGGCAGTATCACTTATGGGACGTACTGATGTTCCAGTCCTGGCTTGAACATCAGTCCAGCAGCATCAGTGGCCGTCATGAGACTTCAACCTATTCGTGGCAATGCAACGAGTTGGACTCATCACATCAATATGCCGCTCGAATCTCATGATCTGTCCGGATCGCGAAATTGCGGGCTGGACCAGTTAAGCATGTAGTCAAAATAATTTTGACTACAACAAGATGGTGGAAAATTTAAATTCCATGTCTAGCTTGCGCTGAGGATTGCCCACAAGTCGGTGCCGCGCGGCGATCTCGAAGGCATGAATTGACCACGGACGCTCAATGATGAACCGGAAAATTGTAATCTCGGTAAATACCGCTTGGAATATCCATAATTTTCGTGCCGGGCTGGTCAAGGCAATGATCCGCCATGGTTACGAAGTGATGGTCGTGGCGCCTGACGATGAATATGCGCCGCGCCTGAACGACTTGGGTTGCCGATTTATCGGCATGCCAATGGATAATAACGGGACCCATCCCGGCCGGGATTTTTCTCTGCTGATGCGTTATTTGCGTGTGCTTCGATCCGTGCGGCCCATGGCTTATCTGGGTTATACGATCAAACCGAATGTGTATGGATCAATTGCCGCGCAAGCGCTTGGGATTCCCGTGATCAACAACATTGCCGGCTTGGGCACTACCTTCATCAACAAGACCTTCCTGACCTATCTGGTCAGGGAGCTTTATCGGTTTTCCCTGCGCCGCTCTCGTCGGGTGTTCTTTCAAAATGCAGACGACCAAGGTCTATTCGTTCAGGCAGGTTTGGTGCGGCAAGAGATTACCGATCGGTTGCCCGGATCCGGAATCGATTTGGCGCATTACTTGCCAGCCCCGCCATCTTCAATGCGAGAGCGTTGCTTTCGGTTTTTGCTGATATCCAGAATGCTGAAGGATAAAGGGATTGAAGAGTTTGTTGCGGCCGCGACGATTGTTCTCCAGCGCATCCCTGCTATCCAGTTTCAACTGCTGGGTTTTGTAGATAAAGACAATTCGAATGCGATTTCGCTGGAAAGGATAAGGTGCTGGGAAAAGAATGGCTTGATCCAGTATTTGGGCAAGACCGATGATGTCCGGCCTTATCTGGCCAATGCGGACTGCATTGTATTGCCCTCTTACCGCGAAGGTGTCCCGCGCTCACTTCTTGAGGCGGCCGCCATGGCGCGGCCCATCATTGCAACGGATGTCGTGGGCTGTCAGGATATCGTTGACGATCATGTCAATGGATTGCTGTGCCAAGTGAGGAATGCTCATGATCTCGCAGAAAAAATGATGCATATGATGCGGCTCTCTCCCGAAAAACGGTTGGACATGGGGGCTGCGGGACGACGAAAAGTCACGGCGCAATTTGATGAAAACATCGTGATCCGGAAATACCTGGACATGATCGACGAGATTGCGGCCGCACACGAAAGAAATCAAAAATCCGGAAAAGCGATTTCTTCCAATCAGTTCACGCAGAGTTGAGTTACTACTACAGCGGATAGGACGAACACAATGAATTCTTGCGGCCTTTCGGAAATAGTCATGTCTCAATTTCATTCACATTAAGTAGAAATTCCTGCAGGAAATACATCAATATTTTGAATTGGTATTAGCAGGGCAGGGGAACAATAATGGATGAATAGGTTTATGCACAGCCGTAAAAAATATTGTTTTGCTTAACCGTTTGTCACCCGCTCATCAACACTATCCGTTACAGAGGCATCCGTGGACTCCCCTAAAATCGGCAGGCGCAACTTTATTAAAGGTTCCGCATCTGCAATCGCGCTCATTTCACTTCCTAACATAGCTGTCGGACAAACCGCAGGGCCCCGTCTTGAGTGGCAACAATTCAAGACCACGCCTCAATATGCATCGTATTTCAATGCGATAGGGTCGATGCGCGCAAATACCGAAGCAACGAGCCGCTCGTCCTGGCAGTTTTGGATAAATGCCCATGTAAATTTCTGTCCTCACGACATAGCCTATTTCCTGGCATGGCACCGAGGTTATTTATACTATTTCGAGCAAACGCTACGCACGGTTTCCGGCGACAGTTCCCTGACCTTGCCTTACTGGGATTACTACACTTATCCGACGATTCCCAGCGAGTTCACCGATCCGGCATCCAACAATCCATTGTATGTGACGCGTAACGGGACCAATGTCTACAATGCCCTTGATCTGTCGCCTTTTGCCCCGACTGTCCTCAATTTTCAGAGAGGCACTACAAATGCGTTCGAAACGAAGATCGAGTCGGCGCCGCATAATCCGGTACACAATCTCATTGGTGGCGTCATGGCCACCATGCAGTCGCCACTGGACCCGATCTTCTTCCTTCATCATGGCAACATTGACAGGCTGATGCATGCCTGGGCGCTTCCCGACGGCAAACGCATACCCTATACGGCCAATCCCTACTCGCCGTCGACCAGCAGCCCTTACTGGGCCGGGAACCTCACGTATGCAGCCGACTTGATGCTGCCAAGATACCGAACCTACCATCCTGCGTGGATAAGCGTTAGCTATGCCAATAACAACAAGCCTACCTCTTTGCCGCCACAAACCCAGGCAAATCCTATCAAGCTGGTTCAGGCGCAGATGGCGCCAATTCTGAATCGTCCGCCCGTCGGCGAATTTGCACCTGCGCCCGGACGCGCCATCGCGGCCAACCGGCGCTCATTGGGTGGCGTCAGGAACGTAGGGCTTGCCGACAATTCGGTCAGCGCGCGCATATCGTTGCCTGCACCCGCGTCGCGGGCGCTGCAGGATACGTTGTCCGTGGCCAGCAGCACAGCCCGGCAAGCGCCGGCAGGCGCACCCCAGTCGGTCAAGATCGTACTGGACAATATCGTTGTGACCGGCGTAGGCGGGAGAGGCGGTTATTTCTATAATATTTATCTGAACCTGCCGGAAAGCGCGGACTCGACCTCGTCTCGGCAGCAATATTTTCTCGGCACGCTTGGTCCCTTTGAGGTTTCCGGCGCGGCACATCATGGTTCAGCCACGCTTGAGTTTCCCGCGACTGAAATTCTGGCCAACATGCAAACGACCGACTTCAGGCAGATCACGGTTTCACTGGTGCGTGTGAACGGAGAAAATCCACCCAAGGGGCAGACGATGCGTATCGGGGAGATACGGGTGGAGATTTCTACCGATGAGCCTTGGGATAGGAGCGCGCCCACGCCACGGCCGGCAAGCGCGTGCTATTGCTGATTTGCCGGCAAGAGGCTATGGCCACGTATTCTGTTGATCATCGCCAAGAAATTCTGCAAGAACATGAGTACGGCGCGCGGTCTCAGCGCGAGAGTGCAGAACTTTATCACGCCAGTCTTCCTTCGTTGAGTCGCTCCTGCAGCAAATCCGCATCACCGACCGGATCGAACCGAAACCACCCGCTGCCGGTACGTGCAACTGGTTTGCACATTGTGGCTACGCCTTACATGGGCGGCCATACCGCGCTAGACGCTATTGGAAACCGGCAGTGCATTAAAAACAAGGCGGCTCTCTTGCCGAAATATCGCTATTGATGCGGCACGAATAAGCATGGAGCCGCATCCCCTCACTTGCAGTGCGCGTATTCGCTTGCATGCGAATACCGTTACGCAGGCACGAGGCTGTGCCTCGCGAAACCCCTGCTTCACCCCCGGCCCTCTCCCAGAGGGTGAGAAATGGGCACGATGAAATAGAGACTTCATCGTGCCGGATCAATAACGCTTCCTTAAGTGAGATCCCATGAACCTGGCACTTCACATTGGCACTCAAGCTTTAACGTATGTGCGTACGGAAGAATTTCAATTGAAGTGGAGGTCGCTTTATGAGCGCTGCCCATGCGTGACGGCTTGCCAGCATCCGGATTTCGTTACGCCGTGGTACGAGCTTTATCAGGCTACATTCTTGCCGGTTATTGTGGCGGCGGAAGCTGAAGACGATTCATTGGCCGGACTTCTGACACTGGCCCTTTATAAAAATGGAACGAAGAAACTGGTAGGGGCGGGCGAACGACAGGCTGAATACCAATGCTGGCTAGAGACAAAGGATACCGGCAATACATTCATTCAAGAAGCGGTGCAAAAAATCAGGGCCCATTTTCCTGGGGTTGATTTATGCCTTAGATATCTGCCGCCTGGCATCCCTCTTAACTGGATTCTCGACAACCGCGAGTATGCGAAAATTTTCAGTTTGCGCAGCCATCCTCGGCCGATTATGAAAATCGATGAAGCCGCAATGAGTAGCCAATGGAGCAAAAAAAAATACCGGAGAAACTTCAGTCGGTTAAAAAAATCGGGAGACGTGCAATTTGAAAGAATTACCGGGCACGATCAATTTATCCGTGTTTTTGATGCACTGTGCATTCAATACGATTTCCGGCAGGGGGCGCTTTATCGCTATATGCCCTTTTCAAGCGACCCTGCAAAAAAGTTGTTCTACCTTGAGCTGCATAAGCGCGGTTTGTTGCACACAACCATATTGACAGTCGACGAAGAAATCGCGGCCTCTCATTCTGGGCTGTTAAGTCATGATTCAACTGTACACATGGGAATCAATACCCATGCCCCCACATTTGCCGCGTACTCCCCGGGGAACCTACTTCTGTCCATGCTGGGCGTGCACCTGGTCAAAGAGCAGATAGCAATGCTTGACCTGACGCCGGGAGGTGATGGGTACAAGGAAAATTTTGCTACCGAGCACGATGTCGTGTTCGAACTGACGGCTTATGGCGATGTAGAAGCGCGCTTGAGAAAGGAAGCCTTCTTGGGTGCCAAGCGGTTTTTAAAGCGCAGGTTGCAAAAGGCCGGCATGCGCACCGCTGATGTATGGACCGCAATCGGAAAACTGACCAGGTTCAAGGAACTCGGCTTTCACGGTTCGTTGGGATGCCTGCGAGAGGCCGCCCTTTCGTCGTCGCGTGTGTATCGGCTTTGCGCCGACCCGCCTTCCAGCAGCGCAAAGCCGCTCTCGATTTCCAAAGACTGCCTGACGGACATGTTCCAATTTGATTCGCGTGGCTCACTGATCACGCGCTGGGAGTTTCTGAGCATGGCAATGGCGCGTCTGGAAAAATCAAACCATTTGTACAGCTTCAGGAGAGACGAAAAACTCTTGATGTGCTGTTGGATCGACGTGCGTTCCGGGGGACCGAATCAGCAACCGCCTGGAGAGGATGCTGCCTTTTCCGAGAATGCAGTCGTGCTGTTCGATTTGTATGTCCATCGCCAGCTTAAGGAAAAAGAGTTGATCCAGTGCTTTATTGAACAGATAGTGTTTGAGCTGAAAGGCTGCCACAACAATAAAAATGTTTACTTCAGCGGCGCGCTCAGCGATGAGTTGCAAGCAGTGATTAAACAATGCGGATTTTGCGATGAGTCGGGTAAGCGTGACGACTTTCTGCCCGTTACGACCTGGCGCAGATATGCGGGATTTTTTAGCAAAGGCATAAAATGGATGCAGCAATGATAACGATAGACGGGGCGATACAGTCTGACGAAATCACCATCGCTTGTTATATAAACGAAGTTCCATTGTTTTTAGAAACAGAACTGGTCCGATTGTATGACACGCTTTATTCCTCCCTGCCGTTTTTCAAGGTTTACAGGTCGACTGAACAACTGAGCAGCTACGTTGCCTGGTGCGGCAATCAGCCAACCACGATTTTATTATTCAAGTTCAGGAATGGAAGAATTGAGGTCCTGAATGAGATGATCGAAATCGATCAAGCAGAGCTTGATCGGTTTGCACGCTATATGTTTGCGAAATTTTCCTCGGCCAATATCATCAGCTTTAAAGCATTAAAAACCGACACGCACCGATTTTCTTTCCCCATACAGAAATGCTATGCGAACGACACCTATGTGATTACATTGCCTGCTACGCCGAAGGAATATACGGCAGCACTCGGAAAATCGACACGTACCGGCATCAGGTATCAAATGAATAAGGTGGTACGGGATCATCCTTCGTTTACTTCGCGGTTTTATGTCAATGAAGAGATTGAGGAGCAGCACATTCGTGAAATCCTCAAGTTGAGCGGGGTTCGAATATCCAGTAAAGCATTTAATTTTTCGCACGACGAGAAACGCATCATCCGGCTGGCAAAGATGTGCGGCCTTGTTAACGTCTTGTTCATTGATGGCCGCTTGTGTGCAGGTTCAGTCAATTACCGTATCGGTTCGAGTTATTTCGGCGCAGTGATGGGCCAGGACTTTGCCTATGAAAAATACGGGCTTGGAAAATTGACTATTTACCTGACCATTTGCGAAAGTATCGTTAGGCAGGGCAAGAGGTTTTACTTGGGCGGAGGGCCTTTTGATTACAAAAGCAGAATGCTGGGAGTACAACATGAAATGGACCGCCTGGAAATCTATCGCTCGTACGGAAAATTGATGCTGAACTTCGACAGGGCAGCGAAGACGGTGATCGACGGGTATGTTCGCCAGTTGAACGTATGGCTTCACAAGCATGAGGATAAATTGGGCGCAAAATTTGTTTTGAATTCTTATTATCTTTGGAAAAATCTGATGAAAAAGGATCAGCAATCGTAGATCAGCAAGATCGATTTGCCGAACATTTGAAGGCAACCCCTTTTGCCCCGACCCACCGCGGCACCTCCCCGGCATATTCGCAACTGAAATGAAATATCAAAAACTGCACTATTCCGGGCGCCATAAGCAAGCTGGCTCCAAGCGTTGCCTGACTTGCCTTATTTCCGAAAAATTAGCGGCTTCCTGAAAATATAGGATAGAGCGCGATGCGTGCCGACGCCCCCAATCTTGACGTTCTGCGTTCGGCAGCGGTGACTTTTGTCGTCCTTAGCCACCTTCTTCTCGAGAACTCGCTGACCGGCGGCGATGATTATCATGTTCAGACCCTTGGCACCCTTGGGGTTTTGATCTTTTTTGTCCATACCTGTCTGGTGCTGATGCTGTCGCTGGATCGGCAGGCGGCTAACGGGAAGGAGCATCAAGGCACATTCCTGTTTCTGGTGCGCCGGGCTTTTCGCATTTATCCACTGAGCATCGTGACCGTGATCGCGGTCGCATCAATTGCATGGTTGTATGCCGACAAGCCGCCAACCGGCTGGGCGGTCGTCAACAATCTTTTGCTGATACAAAACATCACGGAACATGCATCGATTCCCAGGGCGCTGTGGAGTTTGCCATTCGAGTTCCAGATGTATTTTTTTCTGCCGGCGCTTTACGCGCTGGTCATCTACAGCGGCAAGTTCGCATCCTATGTTATCGGTGCGCTCTGGCTTGCCGCAGTTGCACTGGTGCTCGTATTCTGGGCCCTGGGATGGGATTACGAACTCATCAGGTTTTTCCCGTGTTTTCTTCCCGGCGTCCTGGCGTTTTGTTTGCGAGGATCTTCGCGCGATTTCTCGCCCAGTGTGCTTTTCATGTATGTCGGCCTGGTAGCGATTCTGGATCCGTGGATGGTGGCGCATGGCGTGAAGGCAACGATTCTCTCCTGGCCCATTTGCCTTGCGCTTGGTCTGATTATTCCGAGGTGCAGGGAAATCGAGATCGGCTGGTTGCGCACGGCAGGAAAGGAAATCGCACGCTACTCTTATGGCATTTACCTAATTCATGGGCCGATGATCGAATTCTCTTTTTATCATTTTAAAGGTGCGTCGCCCGTGGTTCCATGGGTTGTGTTCATCGCCGGTACAGCGGGCCTTTCCTATTTTGCATACCATGCGATCGAAAAGCCTTGTATTGAATTTGGACGGGTACTCGCCGATCGATTAACAAGCTATCGAGTAGCGCAAAAGTGGAGTGTCTGATGGTGAAATTTCCAGTATGTCGCGCTCCGTCAGCCGCGTTCAAGGATGAAGACCATGAGCCTTTTTAGAAAAATGGGAGCCGATATGCGGCGACGCACATTGCTGCTTGGCGGGTTGGTTGCAGGCGCTGCGGGTTGGCTGCCGGCATCGGGTGACTCAAGGGTTGCGCGCAATGTCGCGGACGACATCGGGGGCGCTATCGTGCCTGCCAACCGTGTCAGTCTGGCACTCTATGGCGGCGTGCCTGGCGCCAGCCCGGCGGTTCTGAGAAATGCGTTCAGCGAGGCGTTTGCCGCTCTGAAGGAAAAAGGCGGCGGTACTCTGCTGGTGCCGGCCGGCTTGTATGATTTCGGCCGCTATGCGAACAGCACTTCCATCATTAGCTGCAAGGACTTAAGCAATATCGTCATCTCCGCATATGGTGCGACGTTCAAGGCCACCACCACTGACAAAGCGATGCCGCACATGTTTTATTTCTTCAATTTCAATAACATCACCATTGCCGGAGCACGTTTCATCGATCCTGGTTTTAACCCTTGGGTGAATTGGAAAGGAATGTACTGTGTCGGCATTCAAGCCAGTAAAGCAAGCCGTGGCTTCAGGATGGTGAACTGTTATGCAGAGAGTGTCGTTGGTTTATTCGGTTCACATAATAATGCGAGCACCCGCCAATACCTGGCGGACATTGACATTCAGGGAGAAGTCCGCAATTCGTACAAGGGGGTGGGGGCCAGTTTTATCCGCGAGCAGGTTAAAGTTAATTTGATTTGCCATAACGTGCGGCGCGCATTCATTGCCTATGCGCTGAAAAATGCCGACATTCTGGTGAAGATTTCCAGTACGGCGAATTGGCCAGGCAGCAACGGTTTAATTGCACTGGTGTCCGGTGGCGCCGCCATGGGCAATGTGGAAGATGTCCGGGTCAAGGTGGATGCATCGGGCGCGGGCATCTACGGCGGCTATGTGCACTTTTACCACCAGGGCCCCGAAGCGGATGGCTATATGCGCAACATCGATGCTACGGTCAATGTGACCAATGTGAGTTCCACACCAAATCTGTTTATATTCGACCATGAAACTAATGGTGTGCAGCCGAAAACAGCACGGGTATGGGATCGGATTTCGTTGCACGGCAGCGTGACTGGAAATTTTGCAGGGCGCATTATTTTCAATCCTTCAGTTTCTACTTCACTTGGATCAGTGCATGTGGACGCCAACCTCGCCGCAATCGCAAACGTATCGAAATTGCCTGGCTACTTCCGGGTCAAACTACCTTGAATGAATTGCCCGCTGATCGCAGCGAAAGGGGCTCTATAAATGAGGGAAGACTTAGTTGCCATGAATTGGTTTTTCAGAGTAAGCATTAAACCAAGTCCTCTGCAGTCTCTTGTTGGTTTCGGCCTGACTTGCGTAGCAAGTCAGGGCATGGCCCCAGGGTTTAGTAGTTGTAGATACCGAGATCCCAGGGCGCCGTGCGCACGACACCATGCTTGTCGCGCGAGATATCGATGTTCACGCCGTCATAGCCGGTGATCGATGCTGCCGCACCCCGGTTCATCGCCGGGCTGTTCGTCTGAAGATGCCAGTCCGAAGCCTGATTCACCAACATCGGATCGCCCACGACAGCATTGGCCTGGGCAGGCACGCCGCTGCAACCGTGGAAGTTGTTGCTATCGATGGTCAGCGTGCCGGCGTACTGGCCCGTCCATCCGACAGCATTGGCGTTGCAGGTGACGATGTTGTTGCGGAACGTCGGGTTGGTGGTC
>MESE01000103.1 GCA_001770855.1 Burkholderiales bacterium RIFCSPLOWO2_02_FULL_57_36 | reverse complement strand
ATCCCAACGCGGCTCCGCCCGCAACCGCAATGCCCCGCAGCGCCGGCGTCCAGTTCTCCTGCAAAAATTCGGAGCGTACTCGCATTCGTTCGCTTCCGCCCTGCAATCCGGCAATGCCATCCGGTTGTCGGTGAACTTCCAGCTTGTCTTCCATGCCGATCACGCCGCGAACGGTGTGCACGGTGTCGAGCAGCGCCGGTCTTTCATGCGCAAGAATCTGCCCGCTTAGAGTGACGCGTCCCTGTTGCGCGGTTACGTCAATTGCATACGGATGAGATACGATCCGTCCCAGCTTGGCGCGCACGCGCGCCACGATAACCTGGTCATCAGGCGTATCGCGACGCAATGACAGCATGCGCTCCATCCTTGCCTGCATGCCGGCCAGGCGATTGCCGAGATCACGCATGGCGACATCGATTGCATCGCTGGTTTTCACCGTCAAGCTGTGTATCTTGTCCTGATATAGCGCTCGCCGACGCCTGCCTCGATCCGGGTCCAGCAGATACATTGCCGCGGCGCCGAACGCAACGCCCCACATCCATTTGGCCCATCCTTGATTCCATTCTGGTCTTTGGTTCACGATATGCTCCTTTTTGCCGCCACAGTTTTATCCGGCACAGGTCCTTCGATGCTGTTTACTGACTTGCCGTTTAGTTTTATTGCAGGCAACAGCTTTCCTTAATGCATCTCACCTATTCTTTTATTTGCTCGGGGTTGTGCAACAACCATCCAAAAAATACCGTTCTTGTTTGAACCGGCAAAGGCCAACCGGTTCATTCTGTCGGAGAGATGGTTTCCATTATTTTTTATGCGATCAGAGCGCGAAGAGCGAGAATTCGGCAATTCAAAAATTCGCACTATTGCGATCGCAGTGCGCGAACCGAACGGCGATACCTTTGACGAGTATTAAATTTCATTATTTTGATATCGGTAAAGTGGGCTCATGGATAAATTGCGATTTCCATGAATCCGCCGGATGGGTGGAGCCGGTAGCCGGCCGGTGGAAGAATCGTGGCGGAGTGGGAGAGAGGAATGGAATCGGACATCAAACACGCTTCCTTCCAAAATAACCTGGTGATGCTGGGTTTTGGCAGTATTGGAAAAGCGATGCTGCCGCTACTGTTCCGGCACCTGACGATACAACCGAAGCAGGTAAAAATCATCTCCCGCAGCGCGGATGAATCGCGAATAGCCGAGGCATTCGGTATTGAATTCCTGGTTCAACCGCTGACCGAGAAAAACCATGAAGCCGTACTGCAATCCTGTCTCAGTGACGGCGATTTCCTGCTCAATCTTTCGGTCAATGTTTCCAGCCTGGCGCTGATCAGGTTTTGCCGGCCGCGTGGCGTGCTTTATCTGGACACCTGTATCGAGCCCTGGGCCGGACGCTATACCGATGCGTCGGTACCGCTTGAGCAGCGTTCCAATTACGTGTTGCGCGAAGAAGTTCTGGCATTCAGGCGCGACAATCGTACAGGCCCGACGGCGATCGTGACGCAAGGCGCCAATCCGGGCCTGGTTTCGACCTTGGTCAAACAGGCGCTACTGAACATCGCTGCCGACAACGACCTGCATATTAGAAAACCGGCATGCAATGAAGATTGGGCCGGATTGGCTCGTCACCTTGGCATCAAGGTGATTCATATTGCGGAGCGGGACACCCAGACCGGGGGGCAACGCAAGCGGCGGGACGAATTCGTCAATACCTGGTCGGTCGACGGTTTTGTGAGCGAAGCTTTTCAGCCGTCGGAACTAGGATGGGGCAGCCATGAACGGCACTGGCCGGCAGACGCCGGACGGCATGGATTCGGTTGCGATGCGGCGATCTACCTGAAGCGCCCGGGCGCAGCGACCAGAGTGCGCAGCTGGACGCCGCTGGAAGACAGTTACCAGGGGTTCCTGATTACGCACGGCGAATCGATTTCGATCGCCGATCATTTGACGTTGCGGGAAAATGGTGCGCTCGTCTATCGTCCCACGGTGCACTACGCTTACCATCCTTGCGACGATGCGGTTCTTTCCTTGCATGAACTCGCAGGAAAAAACTGGCGGTTGCAGCGCGGAAAAAAAATCTTGCGCGATGAAATCGTGCAAGGCATGGACGAATTAGGGGTGCTGCTGATGGGGAATCGCAAGGGCGTCTATTGGTACGGATCGCGCTTGACCATCGATGAGGCGCGACGTCTGGCGCCGTATAACACTGCGACCAGCCTGCAGGTTGTGGCGGGTGTTCTCGGCGGCTTGGTATGGGCAATACGAAATCCCCGCGCCGGCGTCGTCGAACCCGACGACCTGGATCATGAAACGGTGCTGGAGATTGCGCAACCTTATCTCGGGGAACTGGTGGGTGTCTACAGCGATTGGACGCCTTTACGTGACAAGTCGGCGCTGTTTGACGAAGAAAGGGATCCGGAGGATCCCTGGCAATTCGTTAATTTCCGGATGACCTGATGCCGGTCTGACGCTATAACGAAACGAGCGAAACCGCGGACATCGGACGTGGCCGCAAGAGTCTTCCATGCTGCTGAAAAAAGAACTCGGGGTCATTGAGAATTCCTACTATGAGGCGACTGTGGCGCGGCCGCCGCCGTCATTGCCGTTGGCGCAACGCATCACGACGGATGTATGCGTGGTCGGCGGCGGCTACGCAGGTATATCGGCATCGCTCGAACTTGCGATACGCGGTTATTCGGTGGCATTGCTGGAAGCGCAGCGGATAGGTTGGGGCGCATCGGGCAGAAATGGCGGTCAGGTGATCGTCGGTTTCGGCGCCGATGGCGAATCGTCGATTGAAAAGCAGTTTTCAATCGACGACGCGCGCCGCGCCTGGAATATTTCGGTAGAAGGTTTGCAATTATTGCAGGAACGGATTGAACGCTACGCAATCGACTGCGATTACACATCAGGTTATCTAAGTGTGGCAACGAAAGCCGGCAAAGCGCGGGCGCTGGATGCGTGGGCCCAGCATGTGATGCACATATACGGCTATCCGCTGCAGCGGATAGCGCCAACTGACATCGGCGACTGGATTGACAGCGGACGGTTTTATTCGGGTGTGTTCGATCCGAACTCCGGCCACTTGCATCCTTTGAAATATTGCCTGGGTTTGGCTGCCGCCGCACGCGCTGCCGGGGTACGGATTTACGAAAACTCAGCAGTCTACTTTGTAGAGCGCGGCGGCAATCCGGTTGTCAAGACCGCACAAGGAGAAGTTGCCTGCCGTTTTCTGGTGTTGGCAGGCAATGTCTATCTCGGCGAATACGGGGACGCTGTTACGCCCGAACTGACTTCGCGCATCATGCCGGTCGGCACATATATTATTGCTACCGAATCCATGGGCAAGGAGCGCGCCGAAGCCTTGATGCCTCGCAGGCCGGCAGTATCAGACACCAATTTCGTGCTCGACTACTTTCGCCTGAGCGCGGATCATCGCTTGTTGTTCGGCACAGGCGACAGTTATAGCGGCGCAACACCGCGCAATCTGGTCGCACGCGTGCGCAAACAGATGCTGGAGGTGTTTCCTCAACTGGCGGATTTGTCGATACCGCACGCCTGGGGCGGATTCGTCGATATCACGATGAATAAGGCGCCCGACTTTGGGCGTCTTGGCAGCAATATTTATTATTTGCAGGGTTTTTCCGGTCATGGCCTGGCGCTGGCAGGCATGGCGGGAAAACTGGTTGCCGAAACCATCGCCGGCCAGGCGGAGCGCTTCGATTTGTTCTCGCGCATCAAGCATCTGCCCTTTCCGGGCGGCGCATTGATGCGCACTCCGGCGCTGATGCTCGGGATGTTTTATTATCGGCTGCGCGATTTATTATAGGGATTTTTTTTGCTTTCTTTCTCGACAAGTGGAAATGATCTGGCATCGCGTGTGAAGACAGGATAGAAATTCCGCAACGCGCTGGTCCGGCGTGGAACAAATCGGGAAATTATTCCGTGTCCGTCCCTTATCCAAGCTTTACTGGTAAAATTCGGTCTGGCGGGCCCCTGCGCATTGTGGCATGGCCAATCTGGTCAGGTCGGGAACGAAGCAGCCACAGCCATTCTCCATAAGTGCCGCAGACAAGGCTCGCCTCTTCTTAAGAATTCCAGGCGTACCGGTTCTAAACAGGCCAGGCTCGCTCCAAAATACTTTGTTGCAGAATCGGCGCGGCGAGCGTGCCATACACCCGTCCGCACTCGGAATCCATTCGACTTGCAATGAACGCTTCGGCAACAGCGGTCGGCGCGTGTTGCAGCATCAAGCTCCCTTGCACCGCAATGACCAGTCTCTGCACCAATCGGCGTGCCAGCATTTCACGCTGCTCCGGCGGCGTCATCAGATCGTTGCGCAGGGCAGCCACCAGGCCGTGCAAGCCGGCATGCGCCGCAGCGACGTTGCCCAAATCATTTAACAAGAGCAAAAATCCCTCGGTTTCGCGTTCGATCGCGCGCAATACGTCCAGGCACATCACGTTGCCGGAGCCTTCCCAGATCGAATTGACCGGCGCTTCGCGATACATGCGCGCCATCGGCGCGTTTTCGACATAGCCGTTGCCGCCCCATACTTCCATGCATTCGCCGGTGAATTCCAGCGTCCGCTTGCAGATCCAGAACTTCGCTGCAGGCGTGACGATGCGCCGCCATGCGCGTTGCAACGGATCGTCCGGCGTCTCGAAAGCGCTTGCCAGCCGCAGCATCAACAGCGTTGCCGCTTCGCTCTCCAGAGCCAGATCGGACAGGACATTGCGCATCAGCGGCTGCTCGGCAAGTTTTCGCCCGAACGCGCTGCGATGCCGGGCATGGTG
Organism: Burkholderiales bacterium RIFCSPLOWO2_02_FULL_57_36; assembly: GCA_001770855.1. Lineage (GTDB taxonomy): Bacteria > Pseudomonadota > Gammaproteobacteria > Burkholderiales > Burkholderiaceae_D > MESE01. The sequence continues at coordinate 12,786 of MESE01000103.1, read as the reverse complement.
CGCAGCCTGCACGAATGCATGGCGCATCAGTCCGGCACTGCCGATCACGCAATCGAGCCGGGTGTGATTGGCCATTTCGATAATCGTCGGGATGCCGCGGCCTTCTTCGCCGACCATGACGCCGTAGGCATCTTGAAATTCGACTTCGCTGCTGGAGTTGGAGCGATTGCCCAGTTTTTCTTTCAGCCGCTGCACCAGCACCGCATTCTTGCTGCCGTCCGGCCGCCAGCGCGGTACGAAAAAACAGGACAGGCCCGCATCGGTGCGCGCCAGGACCAGATGCGCATCGCACATCGGCGCCGAGAAAAACCATTTATGCCCGGTCAATGCGTATTCGGTGCCGCGGCCTTCGCCGTTTGTCGCGCGAGCAACCGTGGAATTGGTGCGCACGTCGGAGCCGCCTTGTTTCTCTGTCATGCCCATGCCGATCAGGATCGACTGTTTTTGAGGAATCGGCAGATCGCGCGGATCATGCTCGCATGAAAATAACTTCGATTGCAGTTCAGAAAATAATTTCGGTTCGTTCGCCAGTACCGGAATTGATGCAAAGGTCATCGTGGTCGGGCACAGCGAGCCTGCCTCAACCTGCGACTGCATGAAGTAACCGGCAGCGCGCGCAACATGCGCCCCGGTTTTCGGCTGGATCCACGGTAGTGCATGCAATCCCTCCTTGCGCAACAGGCGCAGCAGCTCGTGCCAGCTGGGATGAAATTCAACAAAATCGACGCGATTGCCGAAACGGTCATGGGAATTGAATTCAGGCAAGTGCCGATTGGCGAGTTCGCCCAAAAGCAATATTTCCTTGCTGCCCAGTTGAGCGCCGAAACGAGTCAGATTTTCTTCATGCCAGCCGGCCTGCGCACGCCGAACGCCGTCAGCCAAAACAATATCGCTCGCGAAAATGTTGTAATCGCCCAGTTCCGGGACTTGATTGGAAACTTCATGCGTCGGCCATTGCATAGTATGAATCCTTGTCTGAATCAATCTGACATTGACTGTAGGCGGCGAGATCCGCCATCAGGAGAAGTTGTAGTCTATAACTTACCGCAGGTCAGGTAAAATGCTGTTTAATCTGAGCGCACCCAATTCTTATGTCATATCAAGTTCTCGCCCGTAAATACCGCCCCAAGAGCTTCGATACGCTCGTCGGGCAGGAGCACGTCGTACGGGCGCTGACGCATGCGCTGGACCAGAAACGGCTGCATCATGCTTATCTGTTCACCGGCACGCGCGGCGTGGGGAAAACCACCTTGTCGCGGATTCTCGCCAAGGCATTCAATTGCGAAATCGGGATCACCTCGCAACCCTGCGGCACTTGCGATGCATGCACCGCGATCGATGCGGGACGCTACGTCGACTACATTGAGATGGATGCCGCATCGAACCGCGGCGTCGACGAAATGGCGCAGCTGCTGGAGCAGGCCGTATACGCGCCGTCCAATGCGCGCTTCAAGGTCTACATGATCGACGAGGTGCACATGCTGACCAACCACGCGTTCAACTCGATGCTGAAGACGCTGGAAGAACCGCCCGAGCACGTCAAGTTCATCCTGGCCACAACCGATCCGCAAAAAATCCCGGTCACGGTGCTGTCGCGCTGCCTGCAATTCAACCTGAAGCAAATGCCGCCGGGCCATATCGTCGGACATCTGGAAAACATTCTCGGGCAGGAAGAAATTGCGTTCGATACGCCTGCGCTGCGCCTGCTCGCGCAAGGCGCGCATGGATCGATGCGCGATGCATTGTCGTTGACCGATCAGGCGATTGCCTATGCCGCCGGAAAAGTCACGCTGGATGCGGTGCAGGGCATGCTGGGTGCGCTGGACCAGTCGTACCTGATCAGGCTGCTCGATGCATTGGCACTCAAGGATGGCGCGGGCCTGCTGGCAATCGCCGACGAGATGGCCGCGCGCAGTTCTTCATACAATGGCGTGCTGCAGGATCTCGGCACTTTATTGCACCGCATCGCGCTGGCGCAAACGGTGCCGTCCGCCGTGCCTGAGGATTTACCCGAGCGTGGCGACGTCATTCGTCTGGCGTCCGAATTCGATGCGGAAGAAGTGCAGCTGTTTTATCAGATCGTCGTGCACGGCCGCAATGAACTTGGCCTGGCGCCCGACGAGTATGCGGGATTCACAATGACGTTGCTGCGGATGCTGGCTTTCCGTCCGGGCATTGGCGGAGCGGAAGGCCAGCCTGTTGCCGCGGGAACGGTTGCAGCGGTTGCTGCCGCGCCAGTGTCGGCCAGGGCAGGCAGCATGGTGCAATCGGCGGTCGCCGTTTCTTCGGTTCGTCCGGCGGCCGGTTCCAGTCCGGCGCGGGCAGCGCTCGACGCCGCACGCGGCATCGGCAAGGCGCAGCCGGCTGCGCACGCTTCAAAAACGCCTGCTACGGCTACGCCGCCCTGGGCACAGGATAATGCGCCGGGGAAGGAACTTCCCGTAGCCGAGGCTTCGCTCCCGGCGCCTCAAAAAAAAACTGAACCCGAAGCATTGAGCGTATTGAGTGCGGCGTCGGATCGTTCGGCTGCAGCAGCAGTGCCGGGTATACAGGCATCGCAAGCTCCATTGCAAAAACCGGCCGTATTCCAGCCGGTGCCTGCGTTGAACTGGGACGGAAACTGGCCGCAACTCGCTGCAAACTTGTCCCTGCGCGGGGTTGCACAGCAACTGGCGCAGCAAAGCGAATTGATCAAATGCGACAGCGCCGGCGACCAGGTTCAAGTCCAGTTGCGGGTACCGGTCGAGACGCTCTGTTCCGCAGGAAGCGTGGACAAGCTTGCGACGGCCTTGTCGGAACACTTCGGGAAAACAGTTCGCATTTCCACCGAGCTCGGCGCGGTGCGGCAGACCGCCAATGCGCATGCGGAAGCGGAACGCGCCGTCCGCCAGCGCGAAGCGGAACAGACGATGCACGATGATCCATTTGTACAGACATTAATCCGGGAATTCGGTGCAACCATCGTGCCCGGATCGATCAAACCTATCTAATCCACAGCACAGGAGTGACACCATGATGAAAAACCAACTGGCGGGCTTGATGAAGCAAGCCCAGGCAATGCAAGACAACATGAAAAAAATGCAGGAGCAACTGGCGCAGATCGAAGTAGAAGGGCAATCCGGAGCCGGCATGGTCAAGATTGTGATGACCTGCAAGAACGACGTCAAACGCGTCTCGATCGATCCGTCGCTGCTCGGTGAAGATAAGGATATGCTGGAAGACCTGGTTGCCGCCGCGTTCAACGATGCGGTGCGCAAGGCGGAAGCAACCACGCAGGAAAAAATGGCGGGCATGACCGCCGGATTGCCGTTGCCGCCTGGATTCCAGATGCCGTTCTAGTTCTTACTTTGTTGCAGCCAAGTCAATCGCACGGAACATCAGTGAAATCACCTTCGAGTCTCGTATTTCTTACCGAAACACTGCGCCGGCTGCCCGGCGTCGGGCCGAAATCTGCGCAGCGCATGGCTTATCATTTGATGCAGCATGATCGTGAGGGAGCCGCGCAACTCGGCCGAGCGCTGACCCAGGCGGTCGACAAGGTCCAGCATTGCGCGCGCTGCAATACGTTTACAGAGAACGATGTCTGCGAAACCTGCCTGGATAGCGAGCGCGACGCCAGCCTGCTGTGCGTGGTCGAGACGCCAGGCGATCAGTTGATGATCGAGCAAACCATGACATTCAAGGGCTTGTATTTTGTATTGATGGGCCGCCTGTCGCCGCTTGACGGCATCGGTCCCAAGGAAATCCATCTTGAAAAACTGATGGCGCGCGCCACCGACGGTGGTGTGAAAGAGGTGGTGCTTGCCACCAATTTCACCAATGAAGGCGAAGCGACCGCACACTACATCAGCGAAACGCTCAAGGCGCGCGGATTGCAAGTAAGCAGGCTCGCGCGCGGTGTGCCGGTTGGCGGCGAACTGGAGTACGTCGATGCCGGCACGATTGCGCGCGCGATGCTCGACCGCCGCGCTACCTAACCCAGCGCACGACGCATAATTTTTTCGTCTCTTGAGTCTGCGTGACCGCGCAGAAATTTTCACGCCATGCAAGCAAAAAAATCTCACGGGCCGCTGGCCGGCATCAAAGTACTGGAACTCGGAACCTTGATCGCAGGTCCGTTTTGCTCGCGCATGCTGGCGGAGTTCGGCGCGGAAGTGATCAAGATCGAATCGCCCGACGGCGGCGATCCGATCAGGCAATGGCGCGTGTTGAAAGATGGTACGTCGCTTTGGTGGTCGGTCCAGGCGCGCAACAAAAAAAGCGTCACGCTGAACATGAAAGATCCGCGCGGACAGGAAATCGCAAAAAAACTCGCGCTGGATGCGGACGTCATCATCGAAAACTACCGGCCGGGTGTCCTTGAGAAATGGAATCTCGGTTATGAACAGCTGAAAGCAGAAAACCCGGCCGCGATCATGGTGCGCCTGTCCGGCTATGGACAGACCGGGCCGATGAAGGACTTGCCGGGTTTCGGTGCGATCGGCGAATCGATGGGCGGCATGCGTTATGTCTCCGGCCATCCGGATCGCCCGCCGGTACGCATCGGCATTTCGATCGGCGACTCGGTCGCGGCACTGCATGGCGTGATCGGCGCGATGATGGCGCTGCGCCATCGCGATGCGACCGGCGGCAGATGGAACGGCAAAACCGGCGAGCAATGCGTGGCAGGGCAGGGGCAGATGGTCGACGTCGCACTGTATGAATCGGTGTTCAACATGATGGAGTCGCTGGTGCCGGAATACGATTTTGCCGGTGTGGTGCGCGAACGTACCGGCGGCGCGCTGCCGGGCATCGTGCCGTCCAATACTTATACAACGCAGGATGGCGAGAATGTTGTCATTGCAGGCAACGGCGACGCGATTTTCAAGCGCTTGATGCTCGCGATCGGACGCGCCGATCTGGCCGGCGATCCGCAACTTGCGCGCAATGATGGCCGGGTACCGCGCACAGCGGAGATCGACGGCGCCATTCAGGCCTGGTGCAGCAATCAACCCATCGACGGCGCGCTTGCGACGCTCAAGGCAGCCGATGTTCCGGTCGGCAAAATCTACTCGGTGCGCGACATGATGACCGATCCGCAATTCCTCGCGCGCGGCATGTTTGAGCAGCATGCGTTCGAGGATGGCACGCCGATCAAGCTGCCGGCGATTACCCCGAAGCTTTCCGTGACGCCCGGCGCGACAAAATGGCTCGGTCCTGCATTGGGTGAGCACAATCATGAAGTGCTGCGTGCGCTCGGGTTGGACGATGCGCATATCGAAATGCTGAAGAATGAGGGCGTGCTGTAGATACCTGTGTCATCCGTGCCGGATAACTATTTCAAGGGTTTTCTGCCGCCTCGCGGCTCCGCGCTTCTGAAACATGTTGTTTCAATCCTTACCTATTGACACTGACCGGCACCGGTCGCCTGGCGTTTAATAGACCAGTCAATCAGGAGGTCTATCATGCATAAATTCCGTTCAACAGCTTTCACAATGGTTATCGCAACAGCGGTTCTCGCCGGTTGCGCAAGCCCCGTTTACCGCGAGCCGGTCGTGTACCAGCCTTATCCGTCCGCCCCTCAGCCTTATCCCCCCTCATCTCCAACGTATTCTTCTTCCTATGGCGTGGTCGATTCGATTCGGCTCACGCAAGCTGCCAGTACCGGTGGGACCGGCATCGGCGTCGGCGCGATTGCCGGCGGCGTCGTCGGCGGTGTACTCGGAAACCAGGTCGGCGGCGGCAGAGGGAAAAAACTTGCGACAGTCGCAGGCGTAGTGGGAGGCGCAATGGTAGGCCACGAGATCGAGCAGCGCAACGCACAGCCTCGGGGCGATGTCTATCAGATCGGCGTCCGGCTGAACAACGGCGCCTATCAGACCGTCACGCAGGAGAGCGTTACCGATTTGCGGGTGGGTAGTCGAGTGAGAATCGAGAACGATCGCGTGTATCGTTATTAAAAGCATTTAGCACGATGATCTAATCCAGGCACTCCGACAGAGGGTGCAGGGAAAGCGGGTGAAACTCCATTCGCCCGGCTACTTCTCGACCGCATTCGCGGTTGCCAATACGACTAAATCCGGCACGGGGAATCCTAACAGCTCGCACTGGCGAGGGAATTTGAGATTTCTCGCTGCTCGGCTTATCGGCAGTTAACGGTAAGTCGGGGACGCTATATTTTCAGCAGCCGGCATAGGCGCACAATCTGCCTACGTTCAGCAGGCAAAAGCTAAATGGCATGAATTTCTTCCTGGCAGAGCAGCCATATGTGCCCCAAATTCCCATAAACAGGAGATTGATTTTTATTGCGTTTTCAAGGTGTTGCTGATTTATCAGAAATACTCCCCCTAAAAGTTAGGCACACCAAATATTTGATGCTAATCTGCGCTCATCTTGTCTGAAAATCAATTGACAATATGTCATTCGACGAGGGAAATGTCAGTCGCAAAAGTACTTAAAAAAATAGATTTTAAGAACACTTGGCTTTCTCTCTTTTAGAGAGTGTCGCCGAAACACAAACAGCTTCCCTGGGGAGGGACCACATGTTATGCACTCTACGCGCCGCATTCGCCGCGCTTGCCTTGCTGTCGCCTTTAGCCGCATTCGCGGATTCCTGCATCTGGTTCTCCGACGACGGTGTCCTGTCGCAGGTACAAACAAACAGCAATGCGATTGCCTTAACCGTACCCCTGCCGCACGCCAATGCACTTGCAATGAATGGCCAGGATTGCGGGGTATGGGCGCTCGACAACAAGTCCCTGATGCGCTACGACGCCAATGGCGATCTCCAGACAAGGATCGAGCTTGGCGCCATCGACAAGAAATTAGGCGGTGCCGATCAGCTTGCCGTTGATCCCCATGACGGGAGCGTGTGGATCGCCGAGCATAAGCAGCTCATCCACTTATCGAGCACCGGTGTGAAAATTGGCGAGTCACCGCTGAATGGCCCGGTCAGGACCATTGCGATTGCACTGGACCGAAGTGTATGGGTACTCGGCAATAAGCAGCTTTGGCAATTCAATGCACAAGGCGGTCTGATTGCCACAATCGATTTGCATAAACTGGTCACGTCGGCGCCGAAATTCTTGGCAATTGACAACCTGGGCGGCAGGTTGTGGTTAGCCGGGGAAAAGAGGCTGACACAAATCAATCTCAAGCAGCCAGGCCAGCCTCCACTGCGCATCAACCTGCCCCACAACGCCGCCGCGGTGACGGTGAATCCGCTTACGGGAGAAGTCTGGCTCGCCGCAGAACGGTTTCTCTTGTCCTATGGCCGCGAAGGCAATGTCGTCAGCGCAATCGATTTGCGAGCACACGGCATTTCAAAGGCAGAGCAACTCGCATTCGATCCGGCGAGTCGTGCACTATGGGTTGGAGGAAAGGAATCCTTAAGCCGTTTTTCTGATCGCGGTGAATTGATTGTCACGATGCTAGCCAAGGAGGGTCCTCAAGCGCTGGGCGTACCCGCGTTTACATTGACTCCATCCCTGCATTTGATCCGACCTCCGCAAGACGCGCTCACCAATAATCCCCAGCCGACGATCAGCTACGGCTACGATGCGACGTGCAACAACCAGGCATGCGGATTTGAGCAAAGTTATTTCAACAGCTACAGCGTCGCTGCGACGCTCAATCAACAGCCGATCGGGCCATTCGCATTCGATGGCAGCACCGGACAAACCAGCTACGTGCCAGGCACGCGTTTGCCCGAAGGCCGGAACAAACTTTCCGCGCAGGCGAAAGATGGCTTTGGGCTGATTTCCAGCACGGTCGATGACGTGTTCACGATCGATACGATTGCACCGAAGTTCCTGAACGTCAGCCCGGCGAACGGTAGCGTAATGACGACACCCAACATCAGTCTGACAGGCGTGGTCGATGACGTAACGGCCGTGGTTGTTCTAGAAGGAGTCGGGCCGGCAACAAGTACCGGCATCCATGGCGACACACTGAGCTTCAGTATTCCGGTGATCCTCAAACCGGGCCTCAATACGTTTACCCTTGCTGTGCTGGACAAGGCAGGGAACACGGCATCGCAAGTGATACATATCACCCTGAGCATGAATGTCGTGAGCCTGACCGTATCAAGCCCGGTCAATGGCGCAGTCATCACTGAAGACAGCGTTCTGGTCACCGGCACGTTCAAGGGGCCGGCCAACACCGGCATCTCCATAGGCCACGTGGTCGCTGCGCAGGACGGAGAGCGCTTCTACGCCCAGGTGCCGCTGGAGACTGGTACAAACACCCTTGCCGTAACCGCGACCGCACCGGACGGATCGACCGCGACGCAATCGCTGGAGGTCGCCAGCACCGGTGCGAATCCGATTGCCCTCCATGCCGAGCCGCACAGCGGCCTGGCGCCGCTCAAAGTCAACTTTACCGTGCAAAGCAATACCGCCAATACCGTGAGCAAGATCGACGCGGACTACAACGGCGACGGCAGCAGCGACTTCAGCACCACCGATCCTGCGGCACAACTCCAATTTACCTACACGGCGCCTGGCGTCTACCAGGCGCGTTTCAAAGTCACCGACAGCCAGAATCAAGTCGTGGAAAAGACCGTAGCGGTGGTCGTCGAGGATGCTGTCAAACGCGACCAGGAGCTTCGGGCAATCTGGACGCAATTCACCGGGGCGCTCGCTCGCGGCAGCAAGAGCGAGGCGCTTGCGTATCTCAACGGACCGGCACAGGCAAAGTACGGCCCGGTGTTCGATGTGCTCGGTCCTTATCTCAACGAAATCGTTGCGTCCTATTCCCCTCCGCTGCGCAGCCTCATTGCGACGGAGCTCGCCGAATATGCGATCGTGCGTCAAGTCGGGGGAGAGAAGCGGTTGTACTTCATGTACTTCGTTCGTGGCGAAGATGGGGTCTGGCGGATCGAGTCGATGTGAGGAGGTTCTCGATGAAAGAACGTAAATTTTTAGGTGTGTTGGCCGTACTTTGCATGCTCGCGATGCAAACCGGCTGCGCAGCGGTTTTTCACAGCAGTTACTCGTCCGAGCCGATCGAGGCGACAGTGGTGGATGCCGAGACGGGAGAGCCGCTGGAAGGCGTGATCGTGGTGGCGCATTGGGAACTCGTGCACGGATCGTTTGGCGGGCGGGTACCGTCCGGGCAATTGAAAGTGATGGAGGCCGTGACGGACAAGGCGGGAATATTTCGCTTTCCCGCATGGGGACCGGTGGAGAATAAAACATCGGGCATTTTGGAAGAGAAGTCACCGCAGATTCTCATTTTCAAAAGCGGATACGAATTTGGTGGTTTCACAAATAAGTGGGATCGCGAATACGCAACAATGTCGCCAAGGCGGCGCTCGGAGTGGCACGGCAAGACGATGCGTCTAAAGAAATTCAAAGGAAGCCAGCAAGAATATGCAAGTCACCTGAGCTTTCTGACGACGAGCCTTAGCTTCGCCTACAGTCCCAAAGACTGTGAGTGGAAGTATGTGCCTCGGATGCTGATCGCACTAGATCGAGAGAAAAAACAGCTTTCCGCTCAAGGGATATTTAATTCATTGTCAAAAATCGATCATGTTGGTGGACAGCAGAAATGTGGATCAGCGCGGGAATTTTTTGGAGACTATCTTAAATGAAGCAGACTATTATCGCGCTCGGCTTGATTTCCGTTGTGCGTATAAGCGCAGTGCACGCATATGAAGTCACCACACATGAGGATATGTCGCAAAAAGCTGTTGAAATATCCGGGCTGGCAAAAAGCGACATTCTTATTGACTTGGGTTTGGAGCCACTGAGTAAAGAACAGCCCTTTCCAAATTCAAAGAATAACCCTGTCCCGATCGTTACACTTTTTCGAAACGGCGCCAATTTCGAAGACGAACTCAGTTTGCCCCGCCCCCTGAATCACTTCTTTGATCCCAAGTCGGGATATGGGCTGGCAATTCCCAACGCCAGACCCTCACCGGACTGGGCGCTGGAAGACAAGGGCGATGTCACAGATGTATCCGGTGCGGAGCAGGAGTTCTCCTACAAGGAAGGGAGAAAGTATTTTCTGGACGCGCTGACCAAGTCCACCGAAGACGAGCGCCATAAAAATTTCGGCTTGACGTTCCAGACGCTCGGAATGGTGATCCACCATAGATCGATTCAATATCAGGAGATTCTCCATGAGAGGACGTAAATTTGCAGGCGTGCTGGTCGCCCTTTCGATGCTGGTGATGCAAACCGGCTGTGCAGCGATTTTCCACAGCAGCTACTCGTCCGAGCCGATCGAGGCGACAGTGGTGGATGCCGATACGGGAGAGCCGCTGGAAGGCGTGATCGTGGTCGCGCATTGGGAACTCGTACACGGATCGTTTGGCGGACGGGTACCGTCCGGGCAATTGAAAGTGATGGAGGCCGTGACGGACAAGGCAGGAATATTTCGCTTTCCTGCATGGGGACCGGTGGAGAATAAAACATCAGGCAGTTTGGAGGAGAAATCACCGCAGATTCTCATTTTCAAAAGCGGATATGAATTTGGTGGTTTCACGAACAAGTTGGAACGCGATTACTCAACGATGTCGTCAAGGCGGCGCTCGGAGTGGCACGGCAAGACGATGCGTCTGAAGAAATTCAAGGGAAGCCAACAAGAGTACGCGAGGCACCTGAGTTCGCTGACGATAAGTCTTCGTTTCGCCTACAGCCCCAAGGACTGTGAGTGGAAGTATGTGCCTCAGATACTCGTCGCACTAGATCAAGAGGAAAAGCGGCTTTCGGCACAAAAAATAGTTAATGGATTGCTAGAAATCGACGATGTGGGGCAGCAGAATCAATGTGGATCAGCGCGGAAATTTTTTGAGGGATATCTCAAATGAAACGCCTCGTCGCAGTATTTTCCTTTAGTTTGATGTATCCGATAAGCGTAGTTCACGCGTATGAGGTCGGCACGCATGAAGAAATGTCGCAAAACGCCGTTGAAATATCGCAGTTGGCAAAAGGCGATATTCTTACCGATCTGGGTTTGAAACCGCTGGATGAAAACCAGAAATTTCCAAATTCAAAAAACATTTCAGGCCGGATCATCGAACTTTTTCGGAATGGCGCAAACTTCGAAGACGAAATCAGTTTGCCCCGCCCCTTGAATCACTTCTTTGATCCCAAGTCGGGATATGGGCTGGCGATCCCCAATGCCAGACCGTCGCCGGACTGGGCGCTGGAAGACAAGGGCGATGTCACGGATGTATCCGGTGCGGCACAGGAGTTCTCCTACAAGGAAGGGAGAAAATATTTTCTAGACGCGCTGACCAAGGCTACAGAGAATGATCGCAACAAGCACTTCGGCTTGACGTTCCAAACGCTCGGAATGGTGATCCACCATATCCAGGACATGGCCCAGCCGCAGCATGTGAGAAACGATGATCACTGCAAGGATAATCTCTGCAGGATTGTTTTTCGCCACTATCCCAGTCTATACGAGAAATTTACCGACGACGTTGAAGTTCGCCCAAAGTTGCCCTTCACTGGCTACGCGCCCGTCTATTCTTCCGCCGAAACGCTTGCCTTCAACACGCCGCGCAAGTTCTGGATCGGCGAAGGCAAGGGCATGGCCGAATTCACCAACCGCAATTTTGTCAGCGCGCGCACCAACTTCCGCAGCACCCTGACCGGCATTCTCCCCAGCGCCGAATACGCCGAACCGGCGCCGCATCAAGGCATGGCTTTCATCACGCCGGCAGACGCCTTCATGGAATTGGGCGAAGCCTATCCATCCGAGGTCAAGGAATTCTGCGGCGAGGGCGAGACTTGCAAGATAGGATTTGTTCAAAGCACGGTCAATGACGCGTTCAGGGGAACGTCGGTACTCAATGAGCGTGCCGCAAGCCTGTCGATTTTCGATGAAGATATCAAACGACGTGGGCTCGAGGTGGATGTCTCGGAAGGCGCGCAACGATACCGGACCGACCGTATCTTTTCCTTGAACCGCCTGAACTACAGGAAGGCGCATGAGTTTCTGATCCCGCGCGCGGTTGGCTATTCCGCCGGTTTGATCAACTACTTCTTCCGCGGGAAGATGGATTTCATCCCCGATCCCGATAATGCGGGCAAGTACATGATCAAGAACTTGGGGCCGGAAGACATGAAGGGTACGTTTACGCTGTATTACGACGACAAGGATGGCAAGCGATACCCAACTGGCAACAAATGGGATCTTGAGATCGGCGCCAATCAATCCAACAATAATTTGATACTCAAACCAAACTCGGAAGACTTACCTGAAGCACTTGTGCCTGGCAAGTATATGCTGGTCTTTAACGGCACAATGGGGGAGGAGTCAAAAGGCTCGGGTATGTCCTCAACTGGTGCGGTCGCCGCTAAGCAATTTGAAGATCCTGTGAAGATCAAGTTCACCCAAGGGCTGTATTGGACGATTCCAACGGATCAAAGAAACCCTGATCCGTTGTACGGCTTTGATGCCAGAATAAAATCTGACCAAAGCGTAATTGACGCTCTTCTCGCGAGTGAAAATAACGTGAGTGTTCACTACAAGGGGTCGCATACTGGTGACCAAATCATACCGTGTCGGTCGTTTGGTGCCGAGAGTGCTGCCGTGTGGTGTTACAACTTTAAAGACCCATCCGTCAATATTCAATTTGATTCGGCAGGACGTCTCTCGCCCGACGGAGGCTACTTGTTGTGGGATGCGTTCACCGACTCCTCGGCAAGGATGACTTTTTATATTGACGACGCCGTATTATTTTCAGTTTCCATCGTTCCGCAGACACCGACTAAGGAGCCGCGCAGAAATAAGTTCGTGAATTTTTAGAATACTCGGTGGTCTGAAACAATTATGCAGAACGCAGACCTGATG
>MESE01000102.1 GCA_001770855.1 Burkholderiales bacterium RIFCSPLOWO2_02_FULL_57_36 | reverse complement strand
GCGCGAAGCCGCATGGCGTCTAGCGATTGGGCTGCTGGTACGACGAAGTCGTGTCAGAGCCAACACATTACAACTACTATCGCGATTACGATCCAGCCACAGGTAGATACGTGCAGAGTGATCCGATTGGACTGCAGGGCGGCATCAATACCTATGGCTATGTCGGGGGGAATCCGGTCTCGTTTACCGATCCTACTGGGCTCTATCTTTTGCCTGTGCTAGGAACGATTGCGGAGGCAGTTGCGGCAGCTCGTACTGCAAGCGCTGTCGTCAACACCATCGGAATAGTAGCGGCGGCATCACATGATTTAGGCCCGAGATCTAACGTCATCCCATTCCCGACGCCGACTAATAGTGACGGCACACAATGTCGAAAGGACGATACAGATGACGCTTGCAAAAAACTTCAAGAATGGCTAAATGCCTCCCGGAGAATTTACTTGGGAAAAATTGCTGCGGGATTGGCTAGCGGATGGATGATTGACGAGTTTAATCTCAGCGTAAGGTTGCACAATCAGAGATGTCCCAACTTTCCGGTCGAGCCAATTCGATGGCTGAACCCTGTTAAATGAATATTTTAGAGATAACTAAGTTAAGCCGGGCAGTGCAACTGCCCGAATTAGATTTTTTGCTTGGCGTGTTGCATGCCAATGGATATGGCGTCAATTTGGACAAAGAAAAATCACGCCAGTTTCTTTTAAAAGCAGCTCAAGGCGGGGTCAGTCTAGCGCAGTACTTTCTTGGCGATCAGCTATTAAACGAAGCTCAAAATGCCGAAAATTGGACAGCCGGGAAGAACTGGTTACGCGCAGCCGCAGACAAGGGCGTTAGCGTGGCGGCATATCGGCTTGGATTGCACTATCGGGAGTCACCTCCGCCGGAACAAAATGAGTCGGAAAGCGTTGCATGGAACTGGAAGGCCGTAGAACTTGAGTTTCCTTTAGCTGAGTATTTGCATGGAATGTTTTTGGAGACCGGTTACGGTGGTTTAACGGTAGACTTGAGAGCGGCAAAATATTGGTACGAGAAAGCTTCTGAGCACGGATGTGGTATTGCAACTTGGCGTTTAGCCGATGCGTACGAGAAGGGTCAGCTAAATTTAATTCCGAATAAGGAAAAATCTCAGGAATTAGCTACTGCAGCTCAGCGCAATGATGAGGTTAAACGAACATCGGAAACAGAAGACTGGATATCTGCGGCGAAGAATGGGGACCGATTCGTTCCGAAGTTGCTGGCCATGGCCTACCGCGAAGGCATATATGGCTTTCCGAGTGACCCTGAGCAAGCAGAGTATTGGGAAAAGCGCGTAGCGGACAATGAACGTTAGCATGCTTGAGGGTGATAACGCCAAGCATGGACACGACTTCTACGTTAACCCGAACGCCCGCAAGATATCTTCCTTGCGGCGATGTGGATACTGTCTTAGCAAATATGGCGTACCGCGAAAGCGCTCTTGACAAGATTTCAGTCTCAATTAGGGATATTGCAGGGCGACTGTGACAGGAACCATATTTCTGCCGTTTGGCAAGAGTACAAAATCAAAGGGGTCAGCTTCGCATTAAAAATTAAGAGGCGGGCCACGCCATTCACTCGAAGCATTCTTCTATTTCACATTAAAAAGCCACTGCCTCCGGACTCCCGGATGCAGTGGCTTCTTCTTATTAGCTGCTGCGGTCGGTCAGCTGTTCTTGCCCTGCGCCTTGCGCTTGAGCTGACCGCGCTCGATGAACGCATCGATCAATTGCAGCACTTGCCGCTTGTCTGCGGCATCGAGTTTCTCAATCTGCTGCAAGCGCCGCTGCATCCGGGTATCGGTTGCCTTGGCGCGGCGCTTGGCCGTCTCCACCCCCAGTAGCGCCTCCACCGACACGTCCAATGCCTTGGCAAACACCGGCAAAAGATTAGCAGGCGGGTAAGCGGTCGGGCTTTCGTAATACGCCATCATCCGCTGCGAAATGCCGATCTCCTCAGCCAACGCCGTTTGCGTAATGCCAGCGGCCTTGCGCAGGCTGGCCAGCCTTTCACCAAAACCGTTGGCCGGTTCGCGTTTGATACGTGCGGGCATCGTGTGCAATGACGTCATGAGAGATGCACTCGATTCTAAGGCCGGTTTTACGGAATTCATGATTTGCCCTTGACACAATATACAACGGTTGTATTATACGTCGAACGTAAAAAAGTTTATACATTTTTAATCTCACCTCTTGACAGCTTTTTGAGCGAAGGCGGATTTATGGCACGGATACCCGAAACAGAGATCGAGCGGCTAAAGAACGACGTGGCAGTCGAGCGCCTGGTCGAATCCGCAGGTATTGCCCTGAAGAAGTCCGGCAAGGATCTGATCGGCACCTGTCCCTTCCATGACGACGGCGAACCGTCGCTGGTGATCACCCCCGCAAAAAATCTCTGGCACTGCTTCGGCTGCGGTGCAGGCGGCGACCCGATTGCCTGGGTGATGAAGTGGCGCGGCATTTCGTTTCGTCATGCGGTCGAATTGCTGCATACCGATCCTGCCTTAGCTGCTCAAGCACTGACGCCGGTCAAGCGCACCACCGTCAGAACCTTGCCCGCGCCGGTGTCGTTCGATGCCGACGACCAGGTGTTGCTAAATCAAACCATCGGCTACTACCACGAGACGCTGAAGCAATCCCCGGAAGCGCTGGCCTACCTGAAGACACGCAGCCTGGACCATCCCGAACTGATTACCCATTTCAAACTCGGCTATGCCAACCGCACATTAGGTTTGCGCCTGCCGGAAAAGAACCGTATCGCCGGTGCCGACATCCGCACCCGTTTGGAAAACATCGGCATCTACCGCGCATCCGGTCACGAGCATTTCAACGGTTCATTGATCGTGCCGATCATGGACGCTTCCGGCAATGTCACCGAAATATACGGGCGCAAGATCACCGATGGTTTGCGCAAGGGCACACCGTCGCATTTGTATTTGCCGGGACCGCATCGCGGCGTGTTCAATCTCGCCGCCTTGCAAGCCTCAAAAGAAATCATCCTGTGCGAAGCGTTGATCGATGCAATGACGTTCTGGTGTGCAGGCTATCGCAACGTCACCGCATCGTACGGCACGGAAGGTTTTACGGATGACCACCTGGCCGCATTCAAGCAGTACGGCACCGAACGCGTCTTGATTGCCTACGACCGCGACGACGCCGGAGAACGTGCCGCCGACAAGCTCGCAGAAAAACTCCTTGCCTGCGGCATCGGCTGTTTCCGCATCCGGTTCCCGAAAGGGATGGACGCCAACGACTACGCGTTGAAGGTTGCGCCCGCAGCTAAGAGCCTGGGCGTATTGATCCGCAAGGCGGTATGGCTGGGCAAAGGCTATGTGCCGCCCGAGAACGCGCCGCAGCCGGTGCCGTTGGTTGCACCGACCGCAGTTGAAGCGGTTTCCCCTTTAGCCGCTCAAGAAGAACCAGGCATCACCGCCGCGCCCGCCATGGCGCCACTCTCTGCGCCACTACCCGCATCGCCGCTGCCACCGGCACCCGCCGACACGATGGAGGCCATGGTCGCCGGCAATGAAATCGTGCTGGCGTTTGGTGAACGGCGCTACCGGGTGCGCGGCCTGTCGAAGAACCTCGCGTATGACGTGCTCAAAGTAAATGTACTGGCGTCCTGCGGCGACGCGTTCCACGTCGATACGCTGGACTTGTACAACGCCCGCGCCCGGCACAGCTACATCGTGCAAGCGGCCATCGAATTGCGTGTCACCGAGGACACCATCAAGGCCGATCTCGGTCGGGTGCTTTTGAAACTGGAAGCGTTGCAGGAGGCGCAGATCCAGGCAGCAACCGCGCCATCGGTGCCGGAAGCCGTGACGATGGATGCTGCCGAGCGCGAAGCGGCGTTGACACTGTTGCGCTCGCCCGACCTGTTGCAGAAGATCGTCGCCGACTTCGACGCCTGCGGCATCGTCGGCGAGACCACCAATAAGCTGGTCGGCTATCTGGCCGCCACCAGCCGCCGGCTCGATCATCCGTTGGCGATCGTGATTCAATCGTCCAGCGCTGCCGGTAAAAGCTCGTTGATGGATGCGGTGCTGGCGCTGATGCCGGAAGAAGAGCGCATCAAATACAGCGCGATGACCGGCCAGAGTTTGTTCTACATGGGCGAGACCAACTTAAAACACAAGATTCTTGCCATCGTCGAAGAGGAAGGCGCGAGCCGTGCCAGCTACGCTTTAAAACTGTTGCAGTCCGAAGGCGAATTGACGATTGCTTCCACCGGCACCGATCCCAAGACCGGCAACCTGGTCACGCAGGAATATCGGGTCGAGGGGCCAGTGATGATGTTCCTGACCACCACCGCCATCGACATCGATGAAGAGTTGATGAATCGCTGCCTGGTGCTGACGGTCGATGAAGACCGGGAGCAGACCCGCGCCATTCACCGCCTGCAACGCGAGAAGCGCACGCTGCAAGGTTTGGTGAAGAAGGAACACAAGCAGCAATTGTTGAGTCTGCACCGCAATGCGCAGCGCCTGCTGAAAAAGCTGGCCGTGGTCAACCCTTACGCCGAGCGCCTGACGTTCACCGACGAGCGCACGCGCACCCGGCGCGATCATGAAAAGTACCTGACTTTGATCGATACCATCGCGTTGCTGCACCAATATCAACGCGACATCAAGACCACCAGCGCAGGTGGCCAGCCCATCGACTACATCGAAGTGACACTGGACGATATTGCCGCAGCCAACGCGATTGCGCACGATGTGCTGGGCAGAAGCCTGGATGAATTGCCGCCGCAAACGCGGCGGGTGCTGGCCGCATTGCATGGCTGGATCGAGAGCGTCACCGCCGAACAAAAGGTGCGCCGGTCGGACGTGCGCTTTACCCGCAGTGACGTGCGGCGCGTCACGAGCCTGTCCGACACCCAATGCCGCCTCCACATCGAGCGCCTGATTGCGCTGGAATACGTGCTGGTGCATCGCGGCACACGCGGCCAGTCGTTTGCATATGAATTGCTGTACGACGGACAAGGCACCGGCGGTGCGCCGTTCGTAGCCGGCTTGATTGATGTCGAAGCGTTGAAAACTACATCTACGACGCCGAGTTCGCGGGGGCAAACAGGGCAGTTCGCGGAGGTCTTGCGCCCCCATCGCGGGGGGCATGCGGCCTCTGTGCGGACTGCTGAATCGGGCGCTACGCCAAGCGCAGCCGGCGTTACCGACGAATCGCCTGCTGCCGAGCAGAAAACGCAGCCCCTGCGAGCGAATGGGAAAACAGCGTCGTCCCCCAAGGGGACTTCCTCCGGGGCGTACCCGCATCTTCCTTTAGCTGCCGCCCCGGTTTAGCGCGATGGCACAGAAGGGAGAGCGCGGCATCCGGCAGAAGCAACGCAAGCTGCGCAGGAAGCCCGCGCAGCCGCAGCGCCAACACGCACCCGATCCCGCTGCCGCCAATCCGTTGCGCGCCTATCAAAGCGCGTTCCTCGACTGGACGGTGACGGTCGGGCTGTCGGAGCAGACCGCGAAGATTCGCCAGCGCGCTCTCGACGGTTTCATTCTCTGGTGCGATGAACGCGGCCTGCAACGTCCGCACGACATCACGCGTCCGATCCTGCAACGCTACCAAAGCCACCTGTACCACACCCGCAAGGCCAACGGCCAGCCCCTGTCGCTCAACACGCAGGCCACGCGCCTGCTGCCGATTGTGGCTTTCTTCAAATGGCTCGCCCGGGAAAATCACATCCTGCACAATCCAGCGTCCGACCTGGAGCTGCCGAAACCGCCGCGCCAGTTGCCGAAACACTTGATGAGCGTGGCCGACATCGAGACGGTGTTGAATCAGGCCGACATCTCAACGCCGTCGGGTATGCGCAACCGGGCGATGCTGGAAACGCTCTACAGCAGCGGCATTCGCCGTTCTGAATTGATCCACCTGACGCTGTACGACGTCGATACCGAGCGCGGCACGCTGATGGTGCGGCAAGGAAAAGGCAATAAGGACCGCTTCATTCCACTCGGCGCACGCGCCTGCGCATGGGTGGCGCGCTATGTGCAGGAAGTGCGGGGGCAACTGGCTCTGACGCTGGATCAGCGCACGTTGTTCGTGACTGACTACGGCGAAGCGTTCGAGAAGAATCGGCTGTCGGATATGGTTAAGCGCCATATGCTATGGGCGGGATTCAAGAGCGGCGGCTGTCATGCGTTCCGGCATGCGATGGCAACGCACATGCTGGAAAACGGCGCGGACATCCGCTACATTCAAGTCATTCTTGGGCACTCGGAATTATCGACCACACAGATTTATACGCATGTGGCGATTGGCAAGTTGAAGGCGGTGCATGCATTGACCCATCCGGCGCGATTGGAGCGCGCAGGCAGCGAGCAAAGTAGCGCGGCAGGGGCAAGCATGGCCGAGGCCCAACAAGCGCTGCTGGAAGCGGTCGGGGCCGAGTGTGATGAAGATGATGAGTCGGACGCCGTTACGTGTTAACCCGCCTGTCACGCAACGTGCGAAACGTGCGGTGGAAAAGTCGGGGCACGGCACGTTGCGCGCCAGGCTGGACACTTGCGACATGCAATGTTCAGCGGTATCGGGAGCGCCAGAAAACAACCTAGCCAGAGGAACAAAGCGCGCTCGTGCCTCGCTTGCCGCCGCGCTTCGCCGTTCATCAGAAAAGAGCCACGCAAAGGCACAGCCGTTGCGGGGTAAATCGCTCGTACCTCGCGTTTTAACATAACGCCGCATTCTGCAAAGTCGCTGCATTCACTGCGCTCGTTCCTCGCTTCGTTCGGTGCAACGACCGCTGCGCGCCCTGCGGGTTCGCAGAACGTGGCGTTATGTCTGGCGCCCCGCAACCGCTGCACAGACTGATCGGTGCGCCGGAGAGCGCAAGGATTGGTCAGGGTTACAGCACGTGCTCGTGCCTCGCTTGCGGCCGCGCTGCGCCGGCAGTCAGAGGGAACGCAACAACAAGAGCACGGCCACGCATGGAACCGCGTCGCCGTGCTCTACACCTTGGCTGGTGTGCCCGCGTGCCGCCGGCACAATCAAAACCAACAGAAAATCAACAGCAACCCCAACCGCGTTATGCAAGCGGTGCAAGGGATACACCCGCCTTGCACCGCATGACTGAGCGTGTCTCTTCCATCGCCGTCAAGGCCAAGCCCTGCGGGCGCTGCGCGGCCTGGACGGAACCGGGTGCACGGCATGCGACCTGCCTTTAGCCGCTAAAGAAAAAATACCTTGCCTTCGCGTGCGTGCGTGGGCCAAAATCGTCTCTAGGAAAAATTTGTTCTTTAAGCGGTGTCTGGATCGGGTGTGATGTGCGCGAAGCCGCATGGCGTCTAGCGATTGGGCTGCTGGTACGACGAAGTCGTGTCAGGGCCAACACATTACAACTACTATCGCGATTACGATCCTGCTACAGGCAGATATGTGCAGAGTGATCCGATCGGGCTGGCGGGTGGGATCAATACGTATGCCTATGTCAAAGGAAATCCGCTTGGATATACGGACCCGCTTGGGCTGCAAACAATGGCGCGCGCGTCTGGGTCAACAGGCATGGGTATGCCAGGCGCGCTGTCGCCGGCGGGAATGGGTGCGGCAAGCGCTGTTGATAGGGCCGCGAAAGAAGCAGCAAATAATGCTCCCTCTACCCTGTGTAGAATATCTCTTATTGCTTGCGCGGCAATGGCATCAAGTGGTTGGCCAAGTGATTGGGAAGCGGAGTTGGAACATAAACTAAATGGTCCAAAAAATGAAAATACTCAATGTAAGAATGATTTTGACGAAGAATGTAAAAAGACATTAATGCAGCTACTTACGCTTTATGGAACAATTATCGTTGCACAAAGCCATGGAATCCCTGTTGAAAGCTCAAAACTTATGTATAACCGCCAAGCAGAAAGTTATCATAGGAATTGCCCATATTGGAAAAAGGTTCCAATGTTTCCGGGGTCTTATCTACAATGACAAATAATACAAATCCACCTAAGCGTGATTTGCAAGCTGCGATCACGGAGTTAAAGAGTTCGGAAAAAGATATTTTGGAACTGACTGCAAGTCTTATTTCAAAAATCAATCTTAGAGTCGATACAGATCGAATTGATCATGACAGACGGCTATGGGCCACATTATTGGAAACAGAGAACATAGTCCCAAATGATGAAGATAATGCATTCCGTAAGCGCTATATCGCTGGTGAAATAGATGCAGAAACCTTAGTGCAATACGTGGTTGACCGCTTGAAGTCAAAAGAGTCAGGATCGCATTAAAAATTGAAAGCCGGGTCTCGCCATTCACTCACGGCATTCTTGTATTTCAAAGTTAAAGAAGCCACTCCCTCCGATGCCCCGGATGTAGTGGCTTCTTTTTTAACTGCTGCCGATCAGTTATTCTTGCCTTGGCGGTTTGCGCCCGCGCATGCACGTGGCCAGAATGTGCGTCTAGGAAAAAATTTAGCGAAACGGGGGAAACGCCTACGCGTGCTGTGCGCAAGCCGTTGATCCGTCTAGGGAAAGTGGCGGTAGTTACGATGGCATGCGTCAGAGCCAACACATTACAACTACTTCCGCACCTATGATCCGGCCACCGGACGCTACATCGAATCCGATCCGATCGGGTTAAGTGGTGGCATCAATACCTATGCATATGTCAATGGGAACCCGTTAAGCTATATTGATCCAGAAGGATTAGATGGAAAAAAAGGCGGAGGAGGCGTGTTGCCTAGAAATTATGGGAAGAATAAGCCAATGGATCCGCTTCCCGACCCGTCAAAGGAGGCGAAAGAAGCGCAGGCTAGGACTCCAGATACAGATATTGGAGGCAATGGATTGCTTTGTGCATTAAGGATATTTGGCCTAAAGGGTTTCTGCCCTACGGATGATCCTGATCTGTATATATGTGTCACGATGCGATGCACACCTAAGTGCGGAAATCCATATGACGTTTCGAGCTCTACTGGGATGTACTTGTCGGATCCAGAAGCTGGAACTACTTGTGTTTGCACTCAAACGGGTTGGAATCCTCAGTTTAGGAAACCACTAAATAACGGTCTTTAAGGACAGTAAATTGAAAAAGAAAATTGGTTGGGCTGTACTTTTGGTCGTGAGTCACATACTCATTCTTATTGGTGGCTCGGTCATTGGTAGGCACGATGCTATAGACGACTTGTTTGGTCAGGCCGAGAAAGCAGATGCTCAAGTTGCCTTAGGGCGTTACACAATTTATAGAGATATGGCGAAGGATATCAAGACCGGCAGGTATGAACGTGCTCAGTGTAGTGCTAGGTTAGGCGCCAGTTCCATGTACGACAATGTGAAAACTTGTCTTGCAAAGTCTGAGTGCCGAGACTCGATAGAGAAAAAGGCACACGAAGTTGCACCAGAGTTATTAGGGGAGGTTCCATTAGAATTTGAATATCTAGAGAGTAAGAATGGCATCAGGCATTGTGGTGAAAACGTACCGAATATTTATGTGAAACCAGCGCGGTAGATTGGGCTAATGCTTTTTTAGCTGCCGCGGTGATGGTTAAGTGTCTTACTCGCCGGGGCACTGCTGACCAGTCACTCCCAGCTTCTTTGCAATCGCTGCCTGCCCCTGTTCGACGGTGATGACGCCGGTGAGCAGACGGCCCGCCATTTCGGCATCGTCCTCATCGAGTTCGATGTCTTCCAGCGCAAACGATGCCTTGATCTGCTGCCAGGTCTCGTGGGTATGGGCCAGCTCGATGTACCTGCGCCGTTCCCGCGCCGCGTCGAGTGACGTCACATTACTAGCCTAACCGTATTCATCGCTGTGCATGGTGTCTCCCTGTTGCTTCGTGTTTCGCATGATTGCGCAGGCTGGTGCCCGTCATCAATAGCCACCCTTGACAACGACCGCAGGGTTTGCGTGCTCTGATTGAAACAGTACGGCAATATCCAATATCCGCTGCCCGGTGTGTATGCATCCGGCTTGTGGAATATTCTTTTTCAACATCTCATTGCATCAACCGCGGAGAACCGCCTGTTTCGTACGCGCCCAGCTGAATCTGTTCTTCGGCGGTAAAGCGAGAGTCCCGCAATTGCTGTAATGCGTATATTTTCTGCTCGTCGGAGGCCGCGGCAGTGCCGTCACGCAGCCTGTCTCGCTCGGCAATATAGTCATTGACGCGCGCGTTCCATGTTTTTTCTGCCCGGTCCAGTTGCGCCAGGCGATCGGCCATATCCGGTGACAACGCGTCGGCGCGCAAGCGGTAAATCTGGTCGTCTCCGGCGCCCTGCGCGCGCATGTTTTGCGCGGCCGCTTCCACGCCGGCGATGTTTGTCGGCGTCAGTTGCGTATCGCGGGATGCGGCCGGTTGCGGCACGCTCAATGCACTGCTGTCGAGCGGCTTCAAAAAGGGAAACAGGTCCGGTTCGGCTACAGGATTCAGCGCCGGCATGCCACCTTGTCGAGCGGGCAGCGCAGCGGTCAGGACCACCGCGCCCAGCATCGCCGCGCCGATCCAGATCATCGATTTTCTTGTGTCCATTGCAAGCTCCTTTCGATTGTTCGACCACCTGGCGCGGCGCCGCCGAAGCGGCTTCGCGCCAGGTCGTGCATCTACATGCTTACAGGCGGTACAGGATCGTCGTCAGGTTGTTGAATATCGGATAGACCGCGGAGCTGGGCAGCAGCCAGCCGATCACATCGAAGTGATCGTACTGATTATAGTAGCCCAGATAATTCCACGTACCTCGCACCGACGTGCCGTCGTAGTTGCGCACCGGCTGCCCGGCAGGCGATCTCATACTGATCTTGTTGACCACGCCGTCGTTTTCAAACCAGCTGCTGTTGATGATGACCCGGCTCGTGTTGGACTGTGTATACGAGCCCATGCCGCGCTGGAAAATCGACGGCACCACCCATTCGCCGGCGGTCGGCTTCAGGAAAAAAATCATGTCGTTGCGCGCATACTGGTAGCTGCTGCTTTGGAACGGCGCGATGATGCGGTCGGTATTGTTGCAGCAGAAGCTGCCTTGCTCGGTGGCCTTGTTGCCGATCGAGTAGTAGTACACGTTCGGCGAGGTTTTCACCCAGTTGTTCAACTCTCTTGCGCCATCGGGACCGAGATCCCATTGCGCGGAATTGTGATGGGACAATGACCAGAAAGGCGCACCCTTGACGCGTTCGAGAAACTGCCGGAACGTCTCCGACGGCCCTTGCGCCAAACCGTATTGTTCCAGCTTGAAATTGTACAGCGGATTGGCGCTGCCGCCCAAGCCCGCCACTTCAACGATCTTTCCGGCCAGCTCCGAAATTTTCGGAATATAGTCGACGATCACATCGCGCAGCGTGGTGCCGTTGTGCGGCGCCGAGATGGTGCTGGCGCTTTTGATCCAGCCGGCCTTGCCTCCGGCGAACAGCGGTCCGTCGCCTTCATAGCCGTCAGGCGAACCGTTTTCCATCAACTGGATCAAGGTTCGGACGGTTTGCCCGCCCTGACTGTGCGATATCAGATGAATCGGATTGCCGGCGCTCCATGCCGGGTACAGCGCCAGCGGGTACCCGTTGGGATTGTTGTTCGGGTCCGCGGCCCAGCACTTGCCGGCCGGTTTCTGGATCGCGCCATAGCTGGCAAACTTGGCCG
Source organism: Burkholderiales bacterium RIFCSPLOWO2_02_FULL_57_36 (assembly GCA_001770855.1). Lineage (GTDB taxonomy): Bacteria > Pseudomonadota > Gammaproteobacteria > Burkholderiales > Burkholderiaceae_D > MESE01. Next base: position 6,118 of record MESE01000102.1, on the reverse strand, counting down.
TGTGTTTGGCGCCATAGTCGGCGCAACCGCCCTTGATCTGATAATACAATTCGACGGCGCGGTCCCAATTGGAACTGACCGGCCCGACGGCGGCCGTCATCACGCGGTGCGTACCGTTGTAGGTTTTCAAATGGGCCGCGACATCATTGAAACCGCCCCAGTATTTGAAACCCGTCCCTTGCAGTTCATTGGGTCCGAACCCCAGAAATCCGTGAACCAGGACCACTGGATCATTGTTGGCCGCAACGGCTGCTTGCGTGGTGACCAACGCGGATACCGCGATCGTCACACTTGTCAGACACCTTGCTGCCCGCTTCATCGCTAACGAAATACTGCTCATGCTGTCTCCTTTGTTTGAATAATTGTTGCTTGGCATTTCCCTCGACTCTCTAGTAGAGCCTTGATCAAAAAAATCCAGTCGCAAACAAGAAACAAGGTGTGGCTATGGCAGCGTCTTTCGGCATTGGCTGACGGATGCGGCAAGGCGGCATGCGCGCAATGGGGCTGATATCAGGACTTGAATAAGTCTCATGGTTTTGTCTCCTGCTTGATTGAACTTGTGTTCTTTATTTTTAATGCCCCGCTTGTCACGACAGTGCGCGAACAATTTCGAGAGCATTTTGTCAAGCGTATCCGTTCTAACTAGTGCAAGTACTCGGTAGTTTTCATTTACTTTTCTACGAAAATAGGCTATACCGCGCGCGCCGCAACATGGAACGTTTACCAAAGGAATCGATTGACGTTCACGGCGATGCATTGCAGGCATAAAACGGATAGGCAGCCGCCGATCAACTATGCGGAGGCGCCAGCCTCAGTTGCGGATTAACGCGTGCAGTCATGCAGTCGAATTGAATCGTGCATGGCAATACCGTGAGGCCGGACCATGCGGTTTGTTATGTGTGCGTTAGCGTACAGAAAAGAAGAATTGCTTTCGATATCCTTGTTCAGGTCAAGAAGCGGATTTTCCCCGAACCGCCAACTCAAGCGCATCGGCAATTGCGCTGATGAACCGGTTGACGGACCCGAATCCGCGCGCTTTGACGATCACGTCACGGCATTTATTCCAACTGAAAAGGATTTACCATGAAAAGCATTCGTATTCTTTTGATCGCTGCCTCGGCATTGGCATTCGTTAATGTCGCTCACGCGCAGTCGACCCCTTCGTCCACCACTTCCGTTACCGTGGTCACTGCCGCTCCCGCGTACTCGAATGACCCGATGGTACAAAAGCGTCACGATGACAGTATCGCCAAGAAAGAATACAAGGCTCGTAAAAAAGCCGCGAAAAAAGAAATGAAAATGGAAAAGAAAGAAGCGAAAATCGAGTTGAAAGCCGAGAAAGCTGAATCGACCGAAGTCCGCAACCAAGCGCTGGCGGCAGATCCGATCTCCCGGAAGCCTTGATCAGACGCACCCGGCAAGGGAAAATCTCAACCTGCGCCTGAACCGGCGGGGTTTGAGATTCCCGTCTCCATGCGCGCGGATAGTTTTTGTCTCCATTCCCTGCGCAATGTCAAACTCCCGTAATAATGCATTGCTAAGATGTGCGACTGTTCTACAGGTGAGCAGTATTTAGAGCCACGTAAGATTGGCCTACTACCGGCGTCGGCGGTCGGGAAATATACCGACACCAATTCATGTAAAAGGCCCGCAGTGCGGGCCTTTTACATACCGGCCCGTGACAATCGAATGCATCTTTGCCGTGCGGTAAAAATGTTTATTGTGCCGCGGGCCAAACTGGAAATCCATGGCATCCTCGAAAAAACGGCAAGCGCGCTGCCGGCAAGACGGCCAAGAAACCGGTTACCCATCATGCCGAAGCGTGATGCGGGTCATCGGCATAGGCGGATCGTGAGCGGTCATCGTGTCGTTCTTTAATCTCTATCGTCACAACTTCGTTCGGATTGCCGCCGCCATACCTGAAGTGCGTGTCGCCGATCCGGTTTTCAACGCCGAGCAGACGATAGGCTTGATGAAGGAGGCTGCGGCGCGTCAGGCTCTTCTTGTGCTGTTTCCGGAACTCGGCCTGTCCGGTTACTCCTGTGAAGATTTATTTCACCAGCAAGCCTTATTGAATGCCAGCGAAGAGGCGTTGGCACGCGTTGTGACGGCATCCCGCGACATCCCGGTCATTGGCGTGGCGGGCATGCCGCTACGCGTCGAGAGCTTGCTGTTCAATTGTGCGGTGGTATTTTACGCCGGCCGAATCCTGGGTGTGGTACCCAAAACCTATCTGCCGAATTACCGGGAATTCTACGAATTGCGGCAGTTCACTCCCGGCGATTTCGCGCCAAGAGACTTGATCGATATCGCAGGCCAGCACGGCGTGCCTTTCGGCTCGCACCTCCTTTTTCGTCTCGAAAAGATGCCGCTATTTACTTTTCATGTGGAAATCTGCGAAGACCTTTGGGTACCGATTCCTCCATCATCGCTTGCGGCACTTGCCGGCGCTACCGTGCTGGTCAATCTATCCGCATCCAACATTACGGTAGGCAAGGCCGACTACCGCCGGCAATTGGTTGCAAATCAGTCCGCTCGTTGCATGGCGGTATACGCCTACACCGCCGCAGGCATCGGCGAGTCCACCACGGATCTTGCATGGGATGGGCACGGCATGATCTATGAAAACGGCATCTGCATCGCCGAGAGCCGGCGTTTCTCCTATCGGCAACAGCTTGTCACAGGGGACGCCGATCTGGATCGCATCAGCCTGGACCGCATGCGGCAGAACAGTTTCTCGCAGGCGGCGCACCGTTATCCCGAGACATCGACGTTTCGCATTGTGCCGGTTGCAGCCGAACCGCCTTGCGATGGCGCTGTTCCGCTCGAGCGCGTCTATGAACGCTATCCCTATGCGCCGGCGGAACCGGCTACGCGTGAAGAACGGTGCCGTGAGATCGTCGACATTCAAGTACAGGGGCTGGTGCAGCGCTTGCGCGCCATTCCAGCCGACAAGGTAGTGATCGGCATATCCGGCGGTCTTGATTCCACACAGGCGCTCATCGTTTGCGCGCGGGCCATGGACGTGATGGGTGCGCCGCGAACCAACATCCTCGCCTATACCATGCCAGGTTTCGGGACCACCCCGCGCACGCTTGAGCAGGCACGCCGGCTGATGGCGGCGATCGGATGCACCGCCCGCGAGATCGACATTCGCCCGAGCTGTACACAGATGCTCAAGGATATCGGCCATCCGTTCGCCGGCGGGCAGCCGGTGTTCGATATCGCCTTCGAAAATGTGCAGGCCGGCGAGCGCACCAGCCATCTGTTCCGCTTCGCCAATATGCACAATGCCCCGGTGGTGGGTACCGGCGATTTGTCCGAAATCGCATTGGGATGGTGCACCTACGGCGTAGGAGACCAGATGGCGCATTACCATGTCAATGCCAGTATCCCGAAAACGCTGATTCAGTATCTCATCCGTTACGCGGCCGGAGCCGGCGACCTGGGAGCGGCGGCGAGCGCGGTTCTGCTCGATGTACTGGGCACGGCAATCAGTCCGGAGCTGCTGCCGGCACGGGAAGAAGGACAACCCGCGCACGACACCGAGGCAGTGGTAGGCCCGTTTGCATTGCAGGATTTCTATCTTTACTACACGCTGCGCTTCGGTTTTCTTCCTCAAAAAGTGGCCTACCTGGCCTGGAATGCCTGGCATGACCGCAGCCGCGGCGATTGGCCCGATATTCCGGAGCACGAACGCCATCAGTACGGCATTGCCGAGATCAAGAAGTGGCTGGAAGTCTTTCTGAGGCGCTTCTTCGAGGAAAGCCAATACAAACGCAGCGCCCTCCCGAACGCGCCCAAGGTCGGCTCGGGAGGTTCTCTCTCGCCCCGCGGCGACTACAGGGCGCCGAGCGATGCCGGGGCAAGCACATGGTTGGCGCAGCTCAACGCAATTCCCGATAGCGATCCGCCACTGTAATTCGCCGGGACTGGCCGGAAGAATTTTCGTGCATTGTTCGGCACGCGGCTGTTTCGCCGACGTAAAGCTCGCAGTCGCCTATCTTTTCTGCGCAGCTGTCGCCAAAGCATTTCCAGCGGTTCCCATGTTCAGCGTCTCGCTTTTCAGATGCAGCGTTTGCTGGACCCGGGATGCGACTTCAATATAAGAAAGCGCCGCTTCCAGCGTAGGTGAAAATTTCTCGGCATGAACCGACATGTTCCGCAAATTTCGCAAATCGTTGAATAACACAAGCTCTTCCTGCGACAGCAATGCGCTCTTGGCAAGATTGCGGGCGTGAGCCAGGGGTGACGCCGCGTCATGGGAATTCATTTTGATTCCGGCTTGGGACAGAGCCCTGCGTGCCGCAAGTTCCAGCCGCCGCCATGCTTCTATGATCGCGGCCCTCGGGTTGATCTGGGCCAGTTGCTCCAACTCGTTTTGACTCGGCGTAGCCGGCGCCTGATGTTCCACGGCCGGCAGTTCCGCATCCGCGACTGATTTAAGCTCGTTGATCTCGCGCTCGAACTCGGCTTCGACCGGACCCGCCTTCACTTTCTTCACAATCGCGAACAGTGCACTCAATTCCTTTCGCAGAAGCGATACGATAATGAGCACTACCGCAGGCCAGGCCAGCACTTCTGCAAGCTTCGATACGAATGTCAGTAAATCCACTGCGTCCCTCCCGGAATATGCTTATTGTTAGCCGAAGGGTGCCAATTTAGCATGGAAATCTTGCATCTCGAATACCCGTTGGCCTGTCGACTCTCGTGGACGCATTCGGTTTAACCCGGGCAGCAGAGAGAAAGCCTTGTTCAGTCGCAAAGTCCGATCGGATAATGTGCCGAAAATTGTATCTGACTCGCGATACATGGCCGCCATTTCCGGGAAGACCCGGCACAGATCAATACCGGTCTTTACTGCAAGTATTCCGTACCAGGATTTGTCGGCCGGGAGCCGCAAACGCCCGGAATGCAGATCCAATGATAGTCGTGCAGATACATAGCGGTCTTGGAAATCAGATGTTCATGTATGCGGCCGCGCGCGCGCTCGCCCATAAAAACAACACCGACCTGTATCTCGATGTGGATACCGACTGCAGAGAGGGGGTCAATTACGGCGGTTATGTCGGACACTCGTTCCAGCTCGACAAATTCAATATCAACGCCGGCCGCTTCGATCTGTCGGCATTGAAGAATCACGGTCCTACGTCGACAGCCGGACTCTATATCGCAATCAAGTCCCGGCTTCGCGAGTTTACGGTCCTGAGAAACGCGGTGAGATTCCTGCGTTTCAAGGGTGTGGACTTGCCCGCGATGGCGCAGCGGATTTCAGAAACGGACAAAACGTTTTTCAAGGAAGCGCGAGGAGATTGGAGCCACAAGCCGCAATTTCTGGAATTACCGGACCAGACAATTCTGAGGGGATGCTTTTTCTCATATAAATATTTTGACTGGCTGCGCTACATCATCGTGCAGGAACTCTCACTGAAAAACAGTTTGTCTCCGCAAAGCCAGGCTGTTGAAGACCGGATTCTGGCCACGGACTCCGTGAGTTTGCATGTTCGCAGGGGCGATATCGTCACGAATCCGGAATACCGCAGCTGGTATGAGGGCGTGGTGACCGAGCGCTACTACCGCAACGCAATCGCATACTTCCAGGCTCGGCTGGAGCGTCCGCACTTCTTTATTTTTTCCGATGAAATAGAGTGGGTGAAATCAAATCTTGATATTCCCGGCAAGCCTACCTATGTCGATCACAACGGCCCGGAAGCCGGTTATGAAGACCTGCATCTGATGAGCAGATGCAGGCATAACGTGACTGCCGGCTTTAGTTCATTCAGCTGGTGGGCAGCTTATCTCAATCCGAATCCCGGAAAAATCGTGGTGAGGACAAGAAAAATGAATGCGATCGAGCACTTGAATCATCCGGAGGATTTTTTTCCGGATGACTGGATCGTGATCGATTCCTGACATCGGCAGGAGCTGATATTTTTTCGCGACTCGGCAATGAAATTTGCATTGAGATGAAAAAATGGAGGGATAAGCATAGCGTCTTCCGCCATGCTCCCTTCGAAAACGCAAAATGGTTTGTCCTTCGTGGATGCATGCCGGGTCTCGCCCCGGCGGGCGAGGTACTTTCTTTTGCGTCGCCAAAAGAAAGTACCCAAAGAAAAGG
>MESE01000101.1 GCA_001770855.1 Burkholderiales bacterium RIFCSPLOWO2_02_FULL_57_36 | reverse complement strand
CCCTTCCGCAGTTGCGCTTCACTTCGCTCACTGTGGTCAGCTCGCGGCGGGACTTTCACCCACAGGAGTGCGCCCATGCTGGGCGCACGAAAAAAAGCGGCTGCACAAAAATGCAGCCGCTCATGAATCAAGTCCCGCCTGTGCCGCTTTGCCGGCATCCCGAACCAAGACGGTTCAAGGTGGTCACAGTCAGTTCAACTTCGGGTTCGTCGGACTAGCGACGCTCACACCCATCGAACGTAATTCCGCAACCGATGCGCATAAATGGTTCAAGGAATATATGGCAATCGCGAACACGGCAGGAGGTTTTAGTCTACCCTAATCGCAACGCATGTCAAACAGTTTGGCGTGAATTAAAAAAGATTTTCTTGCGGTGTCAGCGCCACATCGAGAACGGCATGCATGGCGGTAATTTTTTGACGCACTTCCGAGATTGTCAAGTCCGCAAACGGTCCACCGGAAGACTTCGTTGTCAGCAGTTCTGCCGCAATTCCGAGTGCCGCCATGACTGCGATGCGGTCATTTCCCATGATTTTTCCGGCATCGCGAATCGCGCACATCTTGTCATCCAGGTAGGCCACGGCTTGGCGCAAAGCCTCTTCCTCACCTTCCTTGCAGGCCAGTTTGTAAGCCTGGCCCATGATCGTTACGCTAAGCTGGGTCATGCGGCCTCCTGATCCGTCTCCGGCATCGGCATCTTTTCCAGCAATGCGGATATGCGTTTATAGGCTTCCTGCATGCGCCCGGATAGATCCGCATTGTCGGCAGCCGCGGCGGCAACATTCAAACGCAACTCGGCGTTTTCGCGGCGCAGCGATTGCGCAAGCTCAGCCAATTGGTTGATTTTTTCGGAAAGTAAGTGGAATTCAGAAACCATGCCGCCACTATAGTGGTGCAAACGAATTTCCGTCAACAAATTCAGTGGCTTGCCGATGTCTTTTCAAGACAGCTCTCAAGTCTGCCGCACGATCCATGGAAAAACCGCAGGCAACTGCCGATCACAAAGTTGTCCAAATACTATTTTCTTGATTTCTACAACGATTAGAGCTGTGGATATTTCATTTCGATACGTACTGTTACCGCGCTGGCGAATCCGGCGGGTTTGTATTGCGCACACTCGACAGCACATTCAATAATTCCATCGGCAACGGAAATACGATCGTCGAGCTTTTATCGCCGGCAATATTGGATAGCGTCTGCAGATAGCGCAATTGAAGGGCTTGCGGTTCCCGCGCCAGCATTTGCGCCGCTTGCAGCAGTTTTTCGGACGCCTGCAGTTCGCCTTCCGCATGAATGATTTTTGCGCGTCGTTCGCGCTCGGCCTCGGCCTGGCGCGCAATTGCCCGCACCATCGTCTCGTCCAGATCGACATGCTTTATCTCGACATTCGAGACCTTGATGCCCCAGGTATCGGTTTGCGCATCCAATGCAGTTTGAATGTCGATATTGAGTTTTTCACGCTCAGCCAGCATTTCATCGAGCTCATGCTTTCCCAGCACCGAGCGCAAAGTGGTTTGTGCAAGCTGGCTGGTCGCCTCGAAAAATTGCTCTACCTGGATCACCGATTTTTCAGGATCGACGACACGAAAATAGACTACCGCATTGACTCGCACGGAGACGTTGTCGCGCGAAATCACGTCCTGTGTCGGCACGTCGAACACCACCGTGCGCAGATCCACGCGCACCATCTGCTGGATGCCCGGAATAATGATGATCAATCCCGGCCCTTTTACGCCCGTGAATCGACCAAGCAGGAATACCACGCCGCGTTCATATTCCCGCAGTACGCGCAACGATGACGCGACCAATACGAGAATCGCGATCAGCACGATGCCGCCAAATCCGAATCCGAAGTCCATTGCTATTCTCCTTTTTCATTATGGTTCATGGTTCGCCGGCGCCACCGCCAGCACCAATCCTTCGCGTGCCACTACCCGTATTTTCTGGCCGCGCTTCAACAGCACCGCACTGCGGACGCGCCAGTTCTCCCCGTGAACCAGAGCCCAGCCTTCATTCTGAATATCATCGAGAGTGACGCCTGTGCTGCCCAGCAGTTGCTCCTTTCCGCTTACCACCGGCCGCCTGCGGGCTTTTAACGCCATGGTGGCCACCAAGAAAATAAATAGTGCGCTGACGGCAGCGAGACCCGCAACCACCGACAATGGAATGCCGAAACCCGGAAGTTCGGTGTCGATCAGCATCACTGCGCCAAACGCAAACGCGACAATTCCGCCGAGCCCCAGCACACCGAAGCTGGGCAGGAATGCCTCCGTCACCATGAAAGCCAATCCAAGTAGAATCAGCGCCAGCCCGGCGTAATTGATCGGAAGGAGCTGGAATGCAAACAGCGCCAGCAAAAGGCAAATCGCGCCCACCACGCCGGGCAGGACAAATCCGGGATTGTAAAATTCAAAAAACAAGCCGTAGATGCCAATCATCATCAGGATCAATGCGACGCTTGGATCGGTAATTACCGATAAAAATCGGGTTTTCCAATCCGGATCAAGATTCACGACCGTCGCGCCGGCTGTTTTCAACACGCGCTCGCCAGCAGCCATGCTTATCTTTCGACCATTGATTTTTTCCAGCAAGTCCGGTATGTCGCGCGCAACCAGATCGATGACTTTTTGTGCCCGCGCTTCATCGGCTGACAGACTGACCGCTTCGCGCACGGCGCGTTCGGCCCATTCCGCATTGCGCCCGCGCATTTGCGCCAGGCCCCGAATATAGGCTGCGGCGTCGTGCACCTGTTTCTGGGTCATCGGGTTTTGCGTCGCGGCCGACGGCGTGTCCTTGTCGGCCGCCTTTTCGTCGGAACGCTCTTTTCCCGCGGGTTTGGGCTGTTTCGGCTGCCCCTGGTCGCCTATGCCGATCTGCACCGGCGTTGCGGCGCCGAGATTGGTACCGGGCGCCATCGCGGCGATATGGCTGGCATACAGGATATATGTGCCGGCGCTTGCCGCCCGTGCGCCCCCCGGTCCGACAAATGAAGCGACCGGAACCTTGGAAGAAAGAATCGCCTTGATGATCTGACGCATCGAGGTATCGAGCCCGCCCGGTGTGTCCATTTGCAACACGACCAGTTGTGCGTTTTCTTGCTCGGCGCGCGCGATTCCACGGCTGACGAAATCAGCCCCGGCCGGTCCTATGGCGCCGGTCAACGGCAGCACGACAACCGATTGCGATGCTGCATTGGATGCGGAAAGGAAAAATCCGAACCACGCCAGCACAATGAGTTTCAACAGTTTCACTATGGTCAGCCACAATACCAACTGGAGCAAATTACATCAGTTTAATATTGCGGGAATGGCGATCCTTGATACATCTCATTCAGATCGTGATGAGCAAGCGATATATCGCGTTCGCTATTCAAGTTCCCATAACTGGCCATCAGCGGTGATTAACGCGGTTTTCATGTTTTTCCCGGGAAATACCGCCTGCCCTGCCGTGCGATAGCGCGCCAGTTGCGCCTGATATATGGCACGCTCGCTTTCGAGAAAATTGCGTTTGTAATCAAGTACCCATACCGCATCATCGAATACCACTACCCGGTCGAAGCGTAATAACTCGCTGCCGACGATGACGTCCATTTCATTATGCGCGGCTTGATGCTGCGCGGGATTGTAGAAGCGCTCAAGCGAGGGGTGCGTGAGAATCGCCAATGCGTGCGCCCGGATGGTCGCTGCCAACACGAGCGAGCATTGCAGCCAGCGGGCAACTGCTTCGGCGTCCGGCATGGCGACCGGCCATGCGCGTAAATGCGTGACCCGTTCCAGCAATACATGCAACGCCACGCCTTCGACGATTGCATCACTGGAAAAACTTTTTTTAGATTCGAAAATCGGCGCCAGGACCGGCGGATTGAATACCGGCAAGCTGAATCCACGTTCTTCCATGACCACTCGTTCACTGATGAAGTCAGCAGGCGCAATTTCCGGAATATGGCTCAGCCGCGCGTACCAACTCCCTTCCTTCATGCCGTCAGCCGAAGCATTTTTCGCATCGGCAACACCGCTTAAAATCAGCATTTCCTTCGCGCGCGTGGCAGCGACATACAACAGATTCCAGTCTTCCTGTTTCTTGAAAATTTCTTCTTCCGAAAATAGAGCATCACGCGCCAGGCCGCGCTCGCTTTTCCTGCCGAAAGCAGAGAAATGCGTCGGCGCATCCGCATGCTGCGGCCAGTCGCACAGGATTCCGATATCGTCGCGCGCCGGATCGCTATGGTTCGCATCGAGCAAAACCACGATCGGCGCCTCGAGTCCCTTGGCACTGTGGATGGTCAGGATGCGTACCGCGTCGACCGCCGCATCGATATTGGCTTCATCAGGCGCGTCGTTATCGGCTCCGTTCCTCAGGGTGCGCAATGCGTCGATGAATTTTGGCAGGCTGGGATAGCGGCCTGCATCGAGATTCAATGCAAGCGCGGTAAATGCCTCGATATTTCCAATGACTTGGCTGCGTACCAGCGGCTGGGCCGCCGCCGCATAACGCGTCATCAGCCGGCCTTCATGCAAAACAAGGTCCAGCAGATCATGGACCGGCATGCGAGGCGCCGCGTGCAGCCACTTTTCAAGCAATGAAGCGGCACGCTGCAACGGGGCAGAGGCGCTGCCGTCCGCATTGGCGGCGCGTATCCGCCGCCACCATGTGCCTTCGCCTCTCTGTGCCAATGCGATCAGATCGTCGTCGCCGGCGCCGATGATCGGCGATTTCAGCACGTGCGCCAGCGCGCGATTATCGCCTGGCGTAATCAGGAAAGTCAGCAGCGCGATCAAGTCTGCGATCTCCAATGAATCAAGCAGGCCGCCCCGCTTGTCCGACAGGAACGGGATACCGGCTTCGCGCAACGCCAACTCGTAGCCGGTCAGATGCGCGCGCTTTTTTACCAGCAGCATCACATCGCGCCAATGCAACTCACGCACTGCGCCTAACTCGTGCTTGGCGCGCAAGATGGCTTGCGCAACCGCACGCCCTTCTTCCAGGCGGCGTGCATCTTCCTCTTCCTCGCGCGGCGACGTTAACGGATCGCGTAAAGCCGCACTCGCCGGTTTCGCCGATTCACTCTTGCTCGATTGAATCAGCGGCAAGCGCCACACCGCGCCTATTTGCGACGACGATGTAGTTTGCGGTGAAAAAATCGTATTCGCTTCGAATCCGGCATTGAGGACGTCGACGATGGCGGCGGCATTGCGCCGCGTCTGATTGGTGCGCAATATATCCGCGCCTTGCTCCGCAAGCATGTCGCTTGCCGCGGCAAACACGCGCGGCTCGGCGCGCCGGAACCGGTAGATCGATTGTTTGGGATCGCCGACGATGAATACGCTGGGCTTGCTGCCGTCTTCGCCGTAGGCATTCAGCCAGGAGCGAACGATATGCCACTGAAGCGGGTTGGTATCCTGGAATTCATCGAGCAGGATATGCCTGTAGCGCGCATCCAGCCGGCTCTGCAGATAAGCGGCATGCTCCTCGTTGTTCAATAATCGATATGCCTGCCATTCGAGATCGGCGAAATCGAATACACGCCGTTCCGCCTTGATCGCCTGGTAGCGATCGAGATAAGCGGCGCCGACGGTAAACAGCGCTTCGTTCAACGCCAGTACCACCGGCTCGTAGCTGCGACAGTGCAGTTGCAGCAGTGCCGCGCCGATCGAAATGAATTCCTGTTCGAATACTTCAGTGCCCCGTTCGCCGAGATTTTCCTCGATTGCCTGCAACAGCTTGCCGCGGCGATGATCATTGCCGCGCGAGAATCCCTTGTCGTCGCAGAACTGCGTGAGCAATAGCAAGAACGCTTCCGGCGATGCGCCGGCGGACAAGGCGCTTTCGATCTGGATCGCACGTTCCTGATTGCGTTTGGCGCCCTTGCCGAGCAGCCATGCGATGTTGTTGATGCGCGCCAGCAGTTTGTCGTCGTCCCATACGCCGAGGCGTGCATCGACCTGGCCGTCCTCGCCGCACAATGCAAGCAGCCATTCAAGCGGTGCGCCCTCCTGACTCGCAGCCCACCACTCGGCGCGCTTGCCGGCAAATGCGTCGAGCAGTTTTTTTGCGTTCCAGTCGCCGACCAGGTCATACAGCGTCAATACCGCACTTTTTATTTCCGCATTGTCCGGCTCATTCAGCGTCTGCATCAATCGGTTGTACGCTTCGGTCAGCAACTCGCCGGTAGTATCGACCAGCGTATAACCATGCGGCACACCGGAAGCCAGCGGCGCGATCTGGATCAGCCGCGCAAACCAGCTATGGAAAGTGTCGATCGACAGTGCTTGCGGACTGGACAGTACCCGCTCGTACAGGCTTCGTGCTTGCGGCAACAGCCGATGCGCATCTTGCGCGGCTACGCCGCGCTCTTGCAGCATTGCGATCACCGCATGGTCCGGCAGAAGCGCCAGATCGCGCAACAACAGCATGAGCCGCTCGCGCATTTCCTGCGCCGCCTTGCGCGTGAAGGTAATCGCCAGCAGCTCGGACGGTTCGGTTCCTGCCAGAAGCAGGCGCAATGCGCGGGACACCAGCAACCATGTCTTGCCGCTGCCGGCGCAAGCTTCCACCACCACCGAGCGCGCCGGGTCGCATGCGATATTCGTGAACTGCTGCGCATCGACGGCACGGCCGTTGGCCTCGTAGGCGCGCGGAGGTTGATGCGGCGTGGCCATTACCAGTTTCCCTTGCGGCATAATCCGCGAACATCGCAGAATTGACAGATCAACTCGATACCGCTGGCGGGCAGCGCCGCGCCTAGTGCGACAGCGCGCATGCCGACATCAATCTGTGTGGCAAGCGCTTGCTGCCATTCGACATAATTTGCCGCTTCCACCTCGCCGGTTTTCCCATTCGTCACTTCCAGTGCGACATAAGATGCAGATGTCACCGGCGCATCGGATAGCAGGCCGTAAAATGCAAGCTGGTGATCTTCTTTTTCCTTGAGCTTGTCGCGCAATGCTTGTGTAGCCCTGGTCTTGTAGTCGAGCACAGCCCGCTCGCCGGCATCGTTTTCATCGATGCGATCGATGCAACCGCGCAGCGTGATTTCGCCGTGCGACAACTGCAAAGTCTTTTCAAACCATTGTTCGCCAATGACGAAGCGCCAGCCCCGCGCTTCGCGCTCGTTGGCCCACGCCAGATAAGCCGGAATCGCCTTTTGCCAGCGGGCGTAATAGCCGAGCGCGGCACTGTTCCTTGCCAGCGCGTCATTGAATACCTGGTCCGAGATTTTCTGCAGTTCGGCGGCGCGATGACTCAGTGCGAGCTCTTGATCGCGGACGTTTTCATGGTAAGTCTTCAGTATCCGATGCAACCAGTCGCCATAGTCGCGCTTTTCCGGCATATCGGACAGTTCATCCAATCCGGACAGGCCGAGCATCCGGGTCGCGAAAAACTGATAGGGGCATGCAACGAAACTGTTATAGCCGCTGGCGGATAGTTTGGCCGGCAACAGGCCGGGAGCTGCCGGCGCGGGACAGGCGGGCGGCGATGCCGTCAGCAACTGGTGCGGAATATCCACATGATGCAGGCGCAACTCTTCCGCATTCGAACGGGCCAGGGTTAGTTGCAAGCGCTCGATCCAGACGCCGGCCGGATTCGGTTCGCCATCCTTGTGCGCTTGCCAGGACAGGATCACGTCGTCGTTAGCGCATAGCAACTCGGCGAAATCGCGCAGTTGCTGACGCTGAAGCTTTTCACGGGTTGCCAGCCCCAACTCCCTGCGCACGGCGTTCGCAAAAAACAGTGCCTCGTTCGGTTTCGACGGCAGATGATCGGCATCGGCGCCGACCATCAAGACTGCATCGAACGTGCGCAAGCGCGCACCATTCAATGGCAACATCACTACCCGGTCATCGGTGTCGCCCGGGACGAATGCCGTGGTCTCAAGCTGCAGGCTGATAAATGCACGCCACTCCGAAAAAGAGAATACTTGCGTCAGAACGGCGCAATCCTGGCGAATCGCTTCAATCATGGTGAGGACTTGCAGCCCGGCCGCATCGTTCTCAAGCGCGATGCGCATGCCCAGCCGGTCCAGCACGCCGGCCGTCGTATCGATCCATTCCGCCACGCTTTTGCGGCCCGCACATGATTTCGCCTGTGCTTCAATGCGCAACAAGACCGCCTGCGCGAGCGGCACGGCTGCCAGTGCTGATATGACGGCCGGCCACCCGCCCGGCACGTTGGCCCGGCGCAATGCCATTTCAATGGCGATCACCTGATCGGATTTATCCATCGCATCGGCCAGCAGGAACGGCGATTTCAGGAAATCCAGCAAGGCCACCGTCTCTGCGCGCGAAGCAACCACATCGAACCAGGCCGCGATGGCCGCTGCCGCGCGCGTGGTCGACAACTTCCAGCCGGTTTCATCCGCGACGGCTATCTGCGCGCGTGTCAGCAAGGCCTGGATGCGGCGCGCGACGACACGATCCTGCGCAACGATCGCAATCTTCGTCTTGCCTGCGGCAAGCCAGTCAATGATGGTCTGGGCGCCTCGCAATGCTTCGTCTTCCAGGTTTTTGCATGCGCAAATCGCCAGGCCCTTGGGTGCCGAAATGTCCAGCGGCGCCGCCAATGGAGAACCGGAGGTTTCTCCATCCGGCAGTTCACGCCAGGCTGCCGAGTATGCGAGGGGAACCGAAGCGGCACCCCAATCGAGCAGGATCGGCAACACCGTCTGGCGTTTGCCGTAAGCATCGAGAAAAGCCTGTTCGAAGCAATCCGGCGCGGTCGGCGATATCCATATCATCGGGCTTTCAGCGTGTCCTGCCAGCCGCATCAGCTTTGCAAAACGATCGACGCAAGCATCATTGCCGGCCAACTGGCCTTTCCAGATCGACCAAACCAGTTGCGCTTCCTCGGATAACAGATGGCGTGCGGAAGGCGCCAACTGGCCGAGTGCGGTTTCCCAGCGCTCATCGATAGTGCCCGGTTCAGCCTGGACAGTCGGCAACAGGCTCTGCGTCAACTCATCGGACAAGGTCAGCAAGGTTTTTGCCAGAGGCAGCAGATCCGTATTGCGGCGCGCCGAGAAAATTTTCTTCAGCCAGGCATGCTGGCGCAGTTCTCCGTACAGCGACATCAAGCGCTCGCTGGCAGCGCCAGGCGGCATCGTATCGGGTTCGGGAGGCAGCATCGCCAGCCACGCCGGCAAGGTCGTGATGCGAGGCGGAATGAATGCGCCAGGGAGTTGCGCTGCCAGCGCGATCTTCAGCGCTTGCGCATGGACAAATGTCGGCACCACCACGCGTAGCGCCGACAAATCCCGCGATTGTGCCCATCCCGCTCCGAACAACAGCTGATTCCCCAGCAATGCATGCGCGGCCTGCTGCCAGAAAGTGGCTCGCGGTGGAATCAGCACGGGGTTATGCAGCATGAAGCCTCGACATCGGTATGAATGAAAGGGGTTGCGTTCTCGATCAATCCCGGTTGTCCGGCATTTTATGCCACGAAGCAAGAAAATTAATTCATCCCGCTACACTTTTTATGAAAATGGGTTATGATTTGTCCAATCCCCGCCGCACTGCTTCTTGCCGCCACTTTCAAAACCTTGAATTCATGCATCAAGCCTCCATCTGCGAATTGCAGTTCTGGAAATGCCGAGTGCCAATCCGGGCAAGAATATTAAGTCATGCCGGCTGGCGCAAATTGACCCCCTCTTTTTTCCTCTCCACGAGAAAGCCATGAGCGAAAACATCAAATACATCACCGACACCTCCTTTGAAACCGACGTACTGCAATCCGACAAACCGGTGCTGGTCGATTTTTGGGCCGAATGGTGCGGTCCCTGCAAAATGATCGCGCCGATCCTGGAAGAAATCGCCAAGGAATATGACGGCAAGATTCAGATCGCCAAAATGGACGTGGATGCCAACCAGGCAGTACCGGCCAAGTTCGGCATCCGTGGCATTCCGACGCTGATCCTGTTCAAAAACGGCGTTGCCGCCGCTCAGAAAGTGGGCGCGATGGGCAAAGGGCAACTGACTTCTTTCATCGATAGCAATATTTAATTTCAACGGCAACGGTGCGCCCGCACCGCTTGCCTATTCCCGTTAATTACATCGCCTCGCAACTCCCTCCCCCACCTACTTCCCTCCCGTCACGGGACACACACTATGCATTTATCTGAACTCAAGGCACTACACGTCTCAGCCCTGCTGGAGATGGCCATCGGACTCGACATCGACAACGCAGCACGCTTGCGCAAGCAGGAGCTGATGTTCGCAATCCTTAAAAAGCGCGCCAAAACCGGCGAACAAATTTTTGGCGACGGCGCCCTCGAAGTACTGCCGGACGGCTTCGGCTTCCTGCGCTCGCCGGACGCCAGCTACATGGCATCCACTGACGACATCTATATCTCGCCGTCGCAGATCCGCCGTTTCAATCTGCATACCGGCGACTCGATCGAAGGCGAAGTACGCACCCCGAAAGACGGCGAGCGCTACTTTGCACTGGTCAAAGTCGACAAGGTCAACGGCGAATCGCCGGAAGCTTCGAAACACAAGATCCTGTTTGAAAACCTGACGCCGCTGCACCCGAACCGGGTAATGAACCTCGAACGCGAGATGCGCGGCGAGGAAAACATTACCGGACGCATCATCGACATGATTGCGCCGATCGGCCGCGGACAGCGCGGCTTGCTGGTTGCATCGCCAAAATCCGGCAAGTCGGTCATGCTGCAGCACATTGCGCATGCGATCACGACCAATCACCCGGATACGACGTTGATTGTTTTGCTGATCGATGAGCGGCCTGAAGAAGTCACGGAAATGCAGCGCTCGGTGCGCGGCGAAGTCGTTGCATCGACTTTCGACGAACCGGCGACGCGCCACGTGCAAGTAGCCGAGATGGTTCTCGAAAAAGCCAAACGGCTGGTCGAGATGAAACGCGACGTGGTGATTCTGCTGGACTCGATCACGCGCCTGGCGCGCGCCTACAACACCGTGATCCCGGCTTCGGGCAAGGTGCTGACCGGCGGTGTGGATGCCAATGCGTTGCAGCGCCCGAAACGCTTCTTCGGCGCCGCGCGCAATATCGAAGAAGGCGGCTCGCTGACCATCATCGCGACCGCATTGATCGAAACCGGCAGCCGCATGGATGACGTGATCTATGAAGAATTCAAGGGTACCGGCAACATGGAAGTCCATCTTGAGCGCCGCCTTGCCGAGAAACGCGTCTACCCGGCAATCAACCTGAATAAGTCCGGCACGCGCCGCGAAGAGCTGCTGATCAAGCCGGACCAGTTGCAAAAAATCTGGGTACTGCGCAAATTGTTGTACGGCATGGACGAAATCGAGGCGATGGAATTCATTCTCGACAAGATGAAATCCACCAAGAACAACGCCGAATTCTTTGACATGATGCGGCGCGGGAACTCATAGGCCGGCATTTTATTTGGCGGCATCAAATTCCGATGCGCACATTAGCATGGTGCAAACCCATGATTTTATTGTATAATTTCCGGCTTTACACCCCTGGCAAGTGATCGGCAATCGGGTCAAGAAGCAAGTCGACCGACGAAGTGACGATTGGCTACCCAACTATTTGAGGCAAACATGAAAGAAGGCATTCACCCCCAATATCGCGACGTCGTGTTCCACGATCTGTCCTGCGATTTCAAATTCGTTACCCGTTCGACCGTGCAAACGCGTGAAACGACCGAGTTCGAAGGCAAGAGCTATCCACTGGTAAAGATCGAGGTATCGTCGGAATCGCATCCGTTCTATACCGGCAAGCACAAGATCGTCGATACCGCCGGCCGTGTGGAAAAATTCCGCCAGAAGTTCGGTACCCGCGGATCCAAAACCCAAGTCGCCGAATAATTCAAGCACTTGGATTCAGAAAGGCAGCTGCGGCTGCCTTTTTTTATTACGCATATGTATAACTGGCCAAGTACCATTGCGAGCCACACCGCAAGTATCTTTTACGGCACAATAACGCCGAACCGGAAAATAACAATCAATCCTCCCGTCACATGAAGCCAGTCCGTCTCCCCGCCGCCGCTACGCTTGCGCTTCCGCGCTGGGGATTGATATCGCTGTGCCTGCTGTATATCCTGCCGGGGCTGATTCGCCGCGACCCGTGGAAAAACGACGATGCGGCCGGTTTCGGCATCATGTGGACCATGGCGAACGGCGGGCTGAGCGATTGGCTGGCGCCGCATATCGTCGGCCTCCCGATGCCGGAGGAAGGACCGCTTGCGTTCTGGATCGGGGCCATTTTCATCAAACTGTTCGGCGGGCTGCTCGGCGATGAATTGGCGGCGCGCATCTCGACCATCGCTTTCTTTTTGATCGGTGCCTTATCGATCTGGTATGCAACCTACCTGCTCGGCCGGCGCACGGAAGCGCAACCGCTGCGGCTCGCCTTCGGCGGCCAGCCTGAACCTAGCGATTACGGACGTACCCTGGCCGATGGCGCTCTGCTGATTTATCTGGGTAGTCTCGGGTTGTTGCTGCAGAGCCATCAGACCAGCGCCGAAGCGTTGCAGATTTCACTGGTCTGTGTTGTTCTGTATTTGTCCGTACGCTTGTTCGAATCGATGTCGCTTCGTACTGCGGCAATGCTCGGCATTGCGCTCGGCCTGCTGATTCTTACGCGAGGCTGGCCGGTCCCGCTGGCATTGTGGATCGGATTGCTGGTGCTCGCCATGCTGCGCGAAAAGCGCATCATTTTGCCTTTGCTTCTGATCGCCCTGCCGCTCGCGGCATTGGTGGCAGGCTCGTGGTTATTGGCAAGCCACCAGTTGATGCATCAAACCTCTCGCTCTTCCTTCGATGCCTGGCTGGCCTGGAATAGCGGTCAATTCGGATTGCCATCGTGGAAATCGCTGAAATATTTTTTCAAGAACGGCATCTGGTTTACCTGGCCGGCATGGCCATTCGCGGGATGGGCCGTGTACGCATGGCGTCACCAATTCAAGGCGCCGCATATCGTTTTACCGTTCACCGTCTTGGTCACTCTCGTTGCATTGGCGCTGCTCAACCAGAGCGAGGAAGAAGCCGTCTTGCTGCCTCTATTGCCGCCGCTGGTCATTCTTGCGGCATTCGGCTTGCCGACGATGAAACGCGGCGCAATCAATGCGGTCGATTGGTTTTCCGTTATGACGCTGACGACATCTGCAGCATTCATCTGGATAGGCTGGATAGCAAAACAAACCGGATGGCCGGCGCAACTCGCGAAAAATGCGTTCAAACTCGCGCCGGGTTTCCAACCCGAATTCAACCTGATGGCACTGCTGATTGCCGCATCCGCCACAATCGGCTGGATCGTGCTGGTGCATTGGCGTATTTCTCGCCACCCAACGGTATTGTGGCGCGCGGTGGTACTTTCTTCGGGCGGCGTGATTCTATGCTGGCTGCTGCTGATGACCTTGTGGCTGCCGTGGATAAATTATGGCAAGAGCTATGCCGGGGTAGCAGAGCAGATCGCGCAAAAACTGCCCAATGGCCGCTATTGTGTCGACACCAACGTCGGCCCCGCGCAACGTGCATCGTTTGCATATTTCGGAAATGTCGAATTTGCGAAATTCGGCGAAGGCTCTTGCGAGTTCCTGCTGTTGCAGGAAAGCGTTGCCCGCAAAGACAGGGCGTCGCTGTTAAAGCAATTCGACAGCAAAGGAAAATTGTTATGGGAAGGACGCCGACCTTCCGATCGCGACGAGCGGTTCCGTCTTTATAGACGGAACCCGAGCTGACAATTGCAACAATGATTTATCACCGGTATACCTCGGCTTTCATCCTGGCCCCTTCCGCCAAAGCGGGAAAACACAACTTCGCAATGGTCGTCGCGATCCGCCATTTCCATAAGGTTTGATAATGGCGCGACCAGGGCCGGCACATCATGCGCTGCGGATTGCCGCGCTCGCATGGCCGATTCTTATCGGTCAACTGGCGGTAATCGCCAACGGCGTCATCGATACTGCGATGACCTCGCGATATTCGGCAACCGACCTGGCCGCACTCGCGCTCGGCGCATCGATCTACATCAGTGTATTCGTCGGACTGAACGGCGTGCTGCAGGCGCTGTCGCCGATCATCGGACAATTATTCGGCGCCGGCCGGTCGCACGAAGTCGGATTTGAAGTCAAGCAAGGAACCTGGCTTGCACTCTTCCTATCGTGCATCGGCTGCTTGGTTCTGCTGTTCCCGCAACCCTTGCTTTCACTGGCGCATGCATCGCCCGAACTCACTGAAAAGGCAACGCTTTACTTGCGGGTTCTGGCGCTGGCGCTTCCGGCAACACTGGGCTTTCGCATCTATGCCGCGCTCAATATTGCCATCGCCAGGCCCAAAATGGTGATGGCAATCCAGCTAATGGCATTGCTGCTGAAGATACCTCTGAATGCACTGTTCATTTTCGGCGGATTGGGATTGCCCGCGTTCGGCGGTCCGGGCTGCGCAATCGCAACGGCAGCGATATCGTGGCTGATGTTGCTGACAGGTTGGTGGATTCTGCGCACTGCGCCTATCTATCGGAACTTTGGTTTGTTCGGCACCGGCTTCGTAAAGCCGCACTGGGCGCCGCAACGCGCACTGATCAAACTAGGCATTCCGATCGGTTTGAGCTATTTGATCGAAGTCACCGCATTTACCTTCATGGCGCTGTTTATCGCCAGACTCGGCGAGACGATCGTGGCGGGACACCAGATCATCTCCAACTTTGCCACCGTGCTGTACATGCTGCCGTTATCGATCGCGAGTGCGACCGGCATACTGGTGGCGCAATCGGCCGGTTCCGGGAAGATGGAAGCGGCGAGCCGTATTGGATATGCGGGGATTCGACTTGCTGCCATCCTGTCGGCGCTGGTGGGTGGCGCCGTATGGCTGGGGCGCGATGTCATCGTGCGCGCCTATACGCCGAATGAGGCAATCATTGCCGTTGCGCTGCCGCTGTTTTTATTTATCGCGGTATATCAATTGTTCGATGCGATTCAGGTCACGACCGCTTTTGTACTCCGGGCATACAAAATCGCCGTGGTGCCGACGCTGATGTATGCGATCGCGCTGTGGGGAATCGGACTCGGAGGCGGATACACGCTGGGTCTCGATCCATTCGGATGGTCGCCCGCCGCATTGCGCGGCGCGGCAGGCTTCTGGCTGGGCAACAGCGTGAGCCTGGCGCTGGTTGCGGCCGGTTTCCTATGGTATCTGCGTGTAGTGCAGCGCAAGGCGTTAAAAACAAGTTACGCTAATGCCTGATCGCGGCGCGGATTCAACATGCGCGCATGTTTATGAAGTTACAAATCAGCCAGCAGGCGATGCGCCAGCGCCTTCGCTTCCTCCAGCGCTTCTTCGGGCGTATCGGATTCGGAATTGACGGTACGCGGCGTATCGTCGGCTGCCACGTTGCCCATGCGGGTAATCAATACGACACCCTGGAATCTACCGTTAGGCAAGCGTTGAATATCCGCTTCCGCTTTCCAGCTTTCCTTGGTGTAGGTAACGGCAGCCATTTTTATTTTCCCAAGGCAATCCGCACCGCATCGACTTCGGTCCCTACTGCAGCAACTGTCCTGCGAAGCTCGGCTTCAGAGATGTTCCAGTGCTGTACCCAGCGCCGCACCTCCGACGCATCATTTACATTCACCTCGAAACTGCCCATATTTGCTTCGAAACTGCGTTTGAAGTCGGATTTATCAAGATCTGCTTGCATTTTATCCTTGCATCAAAAGTAAATAAGTTGAGTAAATGAATCGACGAATCGCTTGCAATAACGCGGTTTCATTCACGCCGCGTCGACTAAATGCAAAGCCAAGTGTATTCGTAACCGGACTATGCCCATTGCGCGAACTCAAAACGCCATGGAGTGGCTCACCAAAGAAATGCGATAGCCTTTTCCATTCGAAACAGCAGTAAAATTTCAATGTCCATGAGCAATCGAATTGCTTCATGGTTACCCTGGTCACGCGCAAATGCTGCTTTGAGCGGTTCCGGGCGTTATGTCGGATGGCCCTTCAGCCCTTGACTTGGATTGTGGTCAGGAACCGGTTCATCTTCAGCGGGGCCGGCCGGCATCGGACTACGCTCGTCTTGCTCTCCCGGCTCTTCATTCGGCAGCGGCGTCGGTATTGGTGCTCTATGCATGAGCTTGCTCCTTATGTACATAAAACGAGTACAAAAAAAGCGTATCACGCATATCTGCCGACTCTTTGCGCTCAATCACTGTCCACCCGGTCAGTGATTATGTTTTCCCCGGAAACATCGGCCCTGACCCGCGGCAGATATTCCGGATAATTTTTTTGAATGAAATCGATAAGGCCTTCCCGTATTTTGCAGCGCAGGTCCCAACTTTTGCCCGCATCGCCGGCGCTTACCAGCACGCGCAATTGCATCGCCCTTTCACCGGCCTCGACCACTTGGGTCACGCACAAACGCCGGTCCCATGCGGGTGAGGCCTCGCATAGCCGCTCGGCTTCCTTGCGAACCGGATCGAGCGGCAATCGGTAATCGGCCCAGATCAAGACTGTGCCCAGTATTTCAGAACTGGTTCGGGTCCAGTTTTGAAACGGGTGTTCGATAAACCACTGCAGCGGCACCACCAGCCGCCTTTGGTCCCATATCCGCACCACGACATATGTGCCGGTGATCTCTTCGATCTGCCCCCATTCCTTTTCGACGATTACCACGTCTTCCAGACGGATCGGCTGCGTCAGGGCGAGCTGTATTCCGGCAAGCAGGTTCGACAGCACCGGCCGCGCCGCGAAACCTATCACCAGACCGGCGACACCCGCCGACGCCAGCAAGCTGGTGCCGATCTGCCGCAACAGCGGCAATGTCATCAAGGCCAAGCCGGACCCGACCATCACGACCAACACGATCACAGCGCGCGCCAGCACCTTGGTCTGAGTCTGGATGCGGCGCGCCTGCAAGTTGTCCGGCGCATCCACCGGATTGAGTTCGACGATCGTGTCGGCGACCGCTCCAACGCATCGCACACCAAACCAGGTGAATGCCATGTACAGGGCCAGCGCGTTCAGGTGTCGCAACAGGAAAATGCCTGCCAGGGAATCTGCGGCGTTACGCAAGACAATCTGCCATAACAACAGGAAGACGATCACGCCTCCGGTCTGGTTTGTGTACCGCACCAGCCTGCGAGTAAACGGGAATGGAGCAGATAAGCGCTCAAGCACGCGCGTACCGATTCCATGGAAAACAAAGACAGCCAGCAAGGCCAACAGAGTCTGGACGACAACTTGAAGCCAGGGTCTGACGCCGGCAATCCCGATCCACGGCATCGCAGAGAAAATAAAATTTTCCAACCAGTTGGACGAGTGCTCGTTCATCACAGATTGCAAAGCCGGTGAAGATTTGCTCATGCATGATTTCTGCGAAGCGCAGACTTCAGAGCATTGAGCAAAAACTTCCCACAGGAAAGTATTGAACTAAAATATTTTTTCTTTGTCTTTAGAAATAATTCCGACTAGACGAAAGAGCAAGATATGCCATGTAGTCTTTGCAAAACTCTGCCACAGCATGTACGAAGCAACAAACGGCACGAACGGCTTCAGCAAATTGGCCTGACCGAACGTGTTGCCAAGGCAGGAAAAACAAGAGCCGCGTGGATTACCTATTACCTTTGTGAAATATGCGCGACCAAATGGCGGCATGTCGACGATCCGGCAAATACAAGCGCCGGATGGTCAGTCGAGAGACATCTTGTTTCTGCCAAGCGGCGGGAACGTCAATCGCAGACACAGGGGGCAATACACCATTCCTGAATCGCGATTGCAGTCCGGTTCGCCGCAGCACCTTGCACTCAGGCTTGCGCCTGGGCATTTTCCTTTGATGCCGGCTTGCCCTGAGCGTCGCTGATCCGATATTTGGCTCTCCTGTCGCCCATCAGATCGCGCAGTTCGCGCACGCTCATATCGCTTACTTCATGCATTCGAATCAGCAAGGACGCGCCGACGGGCACGCGGCGATGACGGATTTTGCTGATGAGCGGCGGCGCTACTTCAAGCGCACGGGATAAAGCCGCGTCGTTTTTCAAGCTCAGTTTTTTGATCAGGTTATCCAGTAAATGATCCGGATTATAGGAAGCGTTCTGGCTGTTGCTGGTATCGGTCATCGTGCAGGCTCATTTCGTAAGGTTAAAGGAAATAGAATCGTTGCGGTTCTCCACCACTGACATGTTATCGCGAAGGTAATTCCTGGTTAACCGGGATTCATTTGATTTAAAACAATGAAAGCCTGCAATCTGATTTGCAGCGGAAAACCAGTGGCACCGTAATGGCGTGTGATGGTGACGAGGCGTCAAGCCGATTTGAAGGCGAATGATTTCAGCAATGCGTCTGCCGGCTCATTTTCTGGAAATAAAGTCGCTGCCGTCGATATAAAACCGCAACGGCTGCGTTGCCCATTCCCCTGCATAGGCGACTCCTATGCGGGGCCGGCGAACGATCGAAAAAGATTTCTTGGCAATCGGCGCGGCGATGTAAAAATCGTCGCTTTCCAGATCGTGGGCATTGAGGCGCAAGTCGATCCCCATTGCCTTGCATAATATCCCGGGGCCGCGTGTATTGCCGCAAACATGTTGAACCGGTTCCAGCGCGCGAATCAGCACCGCGGCGCCGTGTCCTTCCGGTTCGGTTACCACGTTCATGCAATGATGCATGCCGTAAATCAGGTATACATAGGAAAATCCGGGCGGGCCGAACATGACTTGCGTGCGTTTTGTCATGCCTTTGGAGGAGTGGGCAGCGAGATCGTGCGCGCCGAGATAGGCTTCAACCTCGACGATCCTGCCGACACGGCTGACCCCGTTTATTCGATGAACCAGCAAGGTTCCGAGCAGGTCCTCCGCGACCTGCAATGTGCCGCGTGCATAGAAGGTTCGAGGCAGTTTTCGCAAACCGTTGGAATCCAACAATGAGCTTGGCATGTCGCTGGCGCGTGATTCGCAACCGATGAAGTATTACACCTTCATCGGCAAAATCACCATCTGCAGTCCCTCAAAATGCAAACGGCGCTGAATTGCCAGTGCTGCCTGATTGTGCAGCAAGCGGGTAAACCAGTTGTCCTGCTCGAACACCAGTTTGCTGGTGAAGAAGATCGAGTTCGGATACTCCTTGCTGATCTCTTCGCACAGACGCGTGACCTCATGGACCACGTCGGTGCCAAAACCGAGATAAGCCGATGACGCCATGCCGTGGCTGTGGCAAAAATCGACGAAAAATTTCAGCGTCTCGTTTGCTTCGGCGCGCATCTGTTCGACCGCCCCTTCTCCGCCGTATGCATGGGCATCCACCGTACGCGCATTGACGAATATGAAGTTCTTGAAGTGGCCCGGGAACATGCGCTGCACCCACAGCAGCGCATGCAATCCGCCGCCGCGTGAACTGCCGACAATAAAGACAGCCGTCTGATCGTCCGGATTTGGCTCCAGAGGCGTCGACTCCGGCCCTAAAGGCTGATTCGCGAATACCTGGTCCACTGCGTGAATTGCGGCTTTTGTCTCCTGGTAGTGATTCCGGATATAGATGCACAAGCCGGCGATGACGCCGATGATCATCACCGCAACCCATCCGCCCGCAGTAAATTTTTCAGCCAGCAGTACGGCCAATATGCCGGTGCAAATAATGAAGCCGCTCAACGACAGCAGGAAACGACGCCCCCAGTGCTTTGCATCTTTTCGATGCTTCCACCAGTACAGACACAATCCGAACAGGGAAATTGCAAAAGTGAGGAACACCGATATCGCATACAACACAACCAGCAAGGTCACACTGCCGCCGGTCCACCAAAGGATCGCAAGCGCGGAAATTCCCATCAACAAAATCCCGTTTTGCGTCACGAGGCGAGTCGACAGGTAGCGAAATTTATGCGGCACCCAGGAATCTGCCGCCATATTGGATAACACCGCTGGTCCGCCCAGGAAACCGGTGTTGGAGGCAACGAACAACAAACCCGCCTGAAAGAACAAAACGGCAATCAAAACCATTTTGTTACCCCATTCGCCGCCAAATCCGATGCTGTCGATAATTGCCTTGAAGGTCGATGCATTCAAGGTCTGGCCTTCGACCGGCTTGGAATCCCACAGCAAATACAGCAGGATAATGCCGCTGGCAGTGAATGCGAGCGATAGCGCCATGTAGAGCATGGTCATTTTGCCGGTATGCACGCGTGGTTCGGCCAGGATATTCACGTTGTTCGAGACCGCTTCCAGGCCGGTATAAGTACCGCCACCTTGTGAATACGCCAGCAGCAGCATGCTGGACAGCCCTATCCAGCCGATGTGATTTGCCAGTTCGGTGGTTCCCGCCAATGTATTCGGCACCAGATCCGGCAACGAAGATGCATGCGCGAAAATTCCATAGACGATCAGGAAGGCATGGGTAATGACGAATCCGATGAAAATCGGCAACAAAACCTTGATCGCCTCTTTCATGCCGCGCAGGTTCAGCACGATCAACACGGCGACGACAAACATTTCAGCCCAAAGCTTGTATTCGTGCAGGCCAAGCGGCATCAGCGACGCCAGCGCTTCGACCCCGGCCGCAATCGAAATCGCGATGGTCAGCACGTAATCCATCACCAGTGCGCATCCGGCGATCAATCCGCTGTAGGGGCCGAGCAGTTTGGTGGCGACTCGATAACCGCCGCCTCCGGTAGGGAAAAGCTCGATTACCTGGTTGTACGCCATCGCGATGATGAATACCGTTACCGCCGTAGCGATAGCCATGTACAAACCGAGTTCGGAAGTGTATTCGCCAAGACCGCGGAACGTCATCTCCGGGCCGTAGGCGGACGACGACAATCCGTCCGCTCCCAGTCCAACCCAGGCAAAAAAAGCCACCAGCACTAATGAATGACGCGTTTCTTTTTTCAGCGGGTCCAGCGCCTTGCCAAGGACGATGTCGCGGATTTTTCCAGACTTCATTTATTTTTTACCTGCGTTAATGCGCGGCGGCGACATAAAGAAAGCGATGATACGCCTTTAGGTTGTGTCGTGACAATGACATCGGCTTGGCTTGATGTTGCTTGAACGCCGCAAATCAAGGATAATGTCGGCTGCGTTGCCGAGATGGCGGAATAGGTAGACGCACGGGACTCAAAATCCCGCGCTGGAGACAGCGTGCCGGTTCGATTCCGGCTCTCGGCACCAAGAGCACGTTTCATACAGTATCAAACCCTCTCAAAACCCGTATAGCTAAAGGCTCTGCGGGTTTTTTGTTGTCTTACGCCATTTCACCCGATAACATGAGATACCGTCAATTTGACGGTATTTCTGACGGTACTTTTAAAAACGTGAAAACGAGATGCCGTCAAAGGGGGCGACATGGCACTGACAGACACATTCATTCGACAGGTCAAGCACAGCGGCGCACCGGCTGGCGACAAGTACGCCGATGGTCAAGGACTTTTGCTACTGGTAAAAGCTGCCGGAAAATACTGGCGCATGGATTACCGCCATGCAGGAAAGCGCAAGACGCTGGCGCTGGGAGTGTACCCAGCGGTATCGCTGGCCAAGGCCCGAAAGCGGCGCGATGAAGCACGCGAACTATTGGCGGACGGCATCGACCCCGGCCAAGTCAAGCGCGACGACAAGCAGACCAAGGCCAACGCAGCGGCGCATACCTTTGAAGTGGTGGCGCGTACCTGGCTGACAAAGACAGCGGCGAACCGGGCCGACAGCACACAAGAGAAAATCACCACTTGGCTTGAGAACCATGTTTTCCCATTCATTGGAAAAATGCCTATCTCCACCGTCGGGCCGCGTGACGTGCTGGCAGTCGTTCAAAAGATCGAAGCGCGTGGTGCGATTGATTCGGCGCACCGAGTAAAGCAGATATGCGGACAGATATGCAGGTACGGCGTATCTGCCGGACTGGTGGAACGTGATGTGACCGCAGACCTGAAAGGCGCGCTGGCTGCAATACCAAAATCAAACTATGCGGCAATCACCGAGCCAAAGCAGGCCGGGGATTTGATGCGCTCCATTCATGCGTACAGCGGGCACCCCTATGCAGTAGCGGCGCTGAAATTATCGGCGCTGGTGTTTGTGCGGCCGGGTGAACTGAGGGCGGCGGAATGGACGGAAATTGACCTTGATGCGGCAGAGTGGCGCATACCCGGCAGCAAAATGAAAATGAAGATCGATCACATGGTGCCGCTATCGACGCAATCGGTAGAAATTTTGCGGAGCATTCACCCGATGACCGGGCACGGGCAGTATGTGTTCCCCAGCATTCGCACTGGAGAACGATGCATGAGTGAGAACACGATCAACGCGGCATTGCGCAGCATGGGATTCAGCAAGGAAGTGATGACCGCACACGGATTCCGGGCGATGGCGCGTACCATCATGGATGAAGTCATGGGCGAACGGGTTGACCTGATCGAACATCAGTTGGCGCACGCGGTGAAAGACCCGAACGGACGCGCCTACAATCGGACGGCGCACTTGCCTGCACGCAGAGATATGATGCAGCGATGGGCGGATTATCTGGACAAGCTGCGCAAAGGTGCGGAAGTAATACCGTTTAAAGTTGGATGATATAACCAGTTTAACCATGCCTACCGCGACGGCGGGAAAACAGAGTTTGCCCCTTTATTCTGCCGGCATGGTTTCCGATTTAAATGGGGAAGGGGTAATTATGGAAAAGTATGTATTGTCTAAAACAGCATTTCCTATCACCACACTTTACGTGGTTACGGCGGTGGCTGTAGCATTGGTAGTTTCCAGGTTTTTTTACACAGGAAATGTCGAAAGCACCATATCTAGCGTGCTTGGAGCTATCGCTGCTTTATTGGGCGGTTGTATTGGGTACTCGTTGAGAATGCATCATGAAAAAGACCATGCATTTCATCAAAGTCTTTTAAACGAATCTTTGCCTATTCAAAAAACCGTGATTCAAGAAAATCAAAGTGTATGGGACGGATTTGATGTCGACGACCTGCGATACCCTGAAGAACTGGACATTGCACTTCAGGCATGGCGGGCAGTTAGTAACAATCCGAGCAATGCACCAATTAAAGAGCAGTTAACAGACTGGTTAAAACAAAGCGGCTATCCACTTTCCACGGCTGCAAATGAACGTATAACGACTTTGTGCAATTGGGATAAGTCCGGCGGGCGACCAAAATCAAATTAAAGACCGTCACCCATAAAAGCCACGCCAGATAACGGTTTTCTCTATTCATACCACCTGTTTATTGGCGCTTATAGCTAACCCTTTCACCTGTTTTAGAAACTCTTTCATCTATTTTTAACTGCTAGTCATACCTATTCTTCAATCGTTCCAAACAAAACGATTATGAAAGGTTAGACCATGTCACAGCGAGTTATCCGGGTTGCAGATATTGCGACCACCAAAAAGAGTAAAGGGCTATTGCCTGTCAGTCCGGCGACTATCTGGCGCTGGACACGGGAACACAAATTTCCCCAGCCGTTCAAGCTGGGTGAATCTGTCACGGTATGGGATGCGGCGGAAGTCGAAGCCTTCATTGCACAGCGTGCGGGAGGTGCCGGACAATGACCCGCACAAAAGAATCCGCCGGGGGCTTCGAGACCACCACGGCGGACACCAAACACTCCACCAAGATCATAGCATTCTGCACCCGGTGCAGGGCGGCTTTCATCCGTCTTGCGCAACTGCTGGCAAGCTTTTTCCGGGGGCTGGCATGAGCGACTATCTGAATAAATTCCGGCAAGCGATTGAAGCCGGCGGACTCACACCACCGGATGAAATTATCGATGATGGCAAGCTGCATCGATTCAGCACCAACGGCAAGCGCGGTGATGATTCGGGCTGGTATGTATTGCACAGCGACGGCGTACCGGCGGGAACATTTGGCTGCTGGCGTAGCGGCTTGCAGTCCACCTGGTGCGCGAAGTCTGAGCATGAACTGAGCAACACCGAACGGCAGGCCATGCATGAGCGTATCAAGGTTATGCAGCGGCAGCGCGAAGCGGAGCAGGTGCGTATCCATGCGCAGGCCAAGGGCACGGCGGCGACAACGCTGGCGAAGTCGCAACAGGCGATACAGCATCCCTACCTGAGCACCAAGGGTATCAAACCGCACGGTGCGCGATTGGACGGGGAACGGCTGCTGATTCCTATGCGTGGCACTGGCGGCACGCTGCACAGCCTGCAAACCATCGGGCCGGACGGCAGCAAGCGTTTCATGTCTGGCGGACAGGTAAGCGGCTGTTATTTCGGCATCGGCAAACCCGATGGGCGGCTGATCGTTTGTGAAGGTTTTGCAACCGGCGCAAGCATTCACGAATGCACGGGGCACGCGGTAGCAGTGGCATTCAACGCGGGAAACCTTGCACCTGTGGCACTGGCGTTGCGCGCAAAATATCCTGCGCTGGCAATCACGATTGCAGCGGACGATGACCACCACACGGCAGGCAATCCGGGCATAAGCAAGGCGACAGCGGCGGCGCTGGCAGTAGGCGGCGCTTTGGCCATGCCGGTGTTTCCCCTTGATCGACCGGCCAAGGCAACCGACTTCAACGACCTGCACCAGTTGGCGGGATCTGCAGTGGTCTCGCACTGCATCGATGCGGCGCGATGTCCGGCTGACGATGCACGGGCATGGCCGCACCCTACCCTGTTACCTGAAGCACTTCCACCCGTGCAGCCGTTCGACGCTGAACTGTTGCCAGTGGCATTGCGCGGCTGGGTGATGGATATAGCACACCGGATGCAATGTCCGCCGGATTTTCCGGCAGTCGGTGCGGTGGCTGCGTTGTCCAGCCTGATCGGTGCGCGTGCCGTGGTGCAGCCGAAAGCGCGGGACGATTGGCAGGTGGTGCCGAACCTGTGGGGCTTGATTGTCGGCAGGCCCGGCGTGATGAAAAGCCCGGCGCTGGGTGAATCGCTCAAACCCTTGCACCGATTGCAGGCGCATGAATTGGAACTATGGCGGGCGGCGCATGATGCCTGGGCGATTGATGCCAAGCTGACGGAGTTGCAAGGCGCGGACAATGAAAAGAAAGCCAAGGGACTGGCAAGCAAAGACCCGGCGGCGGCGCGTGCGTTGCTGCAGCCGATGGATGCACCGGAAGAACCTGATGCGCGGCGCTATATCGTCAACGATGCGACCGTGGAAAAGCTGGGTGAACTGCTGCAGGCGAATACCTGGGGCACCTTGTCCTATCGGGATGAATTGTACGGGCTGCTGACAGGTATGGACAAGCAGGGGCAGGAAGGTTCACGCGCTTTTTACCTGCAATCTTATGACGGCAATCAGGGTTACACCTTTGACCGGATTGGGCGCGGCACGGTGCATATCGACCGGGTTTGTCTGGCGATGATCGGCGGCATTCAGCCGGGCCGGATTCAGGAGTATGTGCGCGGTGCGGTGTCCGGCGGCAGTGCGGACGATGGGCTGTTGCAGCGGTTTGGCTTGACGGTATGGCCGGACGTGACGGCAGAGTTTCGCCATATCGACCAATGGCCCGATACACCGGCCAAGCAAACCGCCTGGGATGTGTTCGAGCGATTGGCGGCACTGCAACCGGCCAGCGATACGGAACCGCATATCTGGCGCTTTGATGCAGCGGCGCAAGCGTTGTTTGTGGAATGGCTGGTGCCGTTCGAGACTGAAATTCGGGGCGATGAACTGCACCCGGCGATGGTGTCGCATCTTGCCAAGTATCGCAAACTGATTCCGGCATTGGCGCTGGTGTTCGCGTTGATCGATACACCGGACAGCGGCGGCGTGATCGGGGAAACCGAACTGATGCGGGCGCTTGCCTGGGGCGACTATTTGCGCAGCCATGCAAACCGGCTCTATTCGGCTGCGGTGATGCCGGAGACCGCCGGGGCCGCATCGCTACTGAAGAAGATCAAGGCCGGTGCGCTGGGGGCGGAATTTACCCCACGGCTGGCGGCGCAAAAATGCTGGGCTGGATTGAATACGCCAGATGCGGTGCGCAAGGCGGCCGACGTGCTGGCGGATTACGACTGGTTACGCCGTGACGTGCAAAGTTCGGGCGATTCAATGGGCCGGGGGCGACCGAGTGAGCGTTACCAAGTGAACCCGGCGGCGCTGGCAATAGGTGCGGCATGAACTGGCTGGCACGCTTAAAAAAAGTGGAAAGCGCCCCGGCACCTACCCTACAAAAACTACGAAATGACGACCAAGGGGTTTCTGTAGTTTTTGTAGGTGCCTGCCCTGAGCCTTTTCAAAAATCAGTATCGGAAAATGACACCTTCACGGCGCGGCTGGGATTGTTCACTGATCGCGGCTTGAACATGGATG
The DNA here is from genome assembly GCA_001770855.1 of Burkholderiales bacterium RIFCSPLOWO2_02_FULL_57_36. Taxonomy (GTDB): domain Bacteria; phylum Pseudomonadota; class Gammaproteobacteria; order Burkholderiales; family Burkholderiaceae_D; genus MESE01. The sequence goes on along the minus strand of MESE01000101.1, from coordinate 49,345 downwards.
AAGCCGAAGCGATGGCTGCAAGACTGGTAGGCCGTGACCGGGAACAGGATGACCGGCGGCTTTGTCTGGAATGCCTGCACCTGTCCGGCTGCGCTGGTGGCTGGCGCTGCAGTCGGTGGCAGATGAGGCAGATCAATAGCGCCGATATACCGGGCGATCTGGTGACAGTCGTTATGCACCGATGCGCGATGTTCAATGACAGAGTAGAGGCAATAGCATGAGCAAGAAAACCAAAGCCGTGAAAGCAGAATTGCCAGCCAAAGCAACGGGCGTTCGGAATGCGGAATTAGCACTCCTACCGTCTATCAATGCGGCGGCAGTAATTGAAAAATATCAGGGCAACGTCATGGGCAAAGATGTGGACATGGCGGCGCTAATAGATGGCTTGCGCGAGTCGTTCGACAAATCCCGCGATGGCGATCTGTCCCGGCTGGAATACATGCTGATTGGGCAGGCGACGGCGCTGCAATCCATCTTCACAAGCCTGGCGCGGCGTGCGCAGGCACAGGAGTACCAAAAAAATCTTGAATCATTTCTGGGGCTGGCATTAAAGGCGCAAGCACAAAGCCGGGCGACGATACAGGCGGTCGTGGAATTGAAGTATCCCCGGCAAATCGCTTTCGTGAAGCAAGCCAATATTAGCCACGGGCCGCAACAGGTGAATAACGGCGGCGGTAATGAGAGCAATACGCGCACGCACGCGCGCACGGAAGAAAATCAAACACAGCAAAACAAACTATTAGAGGATCAAAGCCATGAGCGCACGCACCTGGACACCGGAACAACGGCAACGGCAAGCCGAAGCAATAAAACGCTGGAAACCGTGGGAGCAGTCAACCGGGCCAAGAAGCGCACAAGGTAAGGCCAAGGTGTCCGGCAATGCCTACACCGGTGGCGAATGGGCCAAGCTGCGGAAATGTATCAAGGAACTCAATAAGGCATTGCGGGAGCAAAAGGACTTGCTGATATAAGGAGAAAGCAATTCGTTGCCAAACGGATAATCTCACCATACACTGCTATTTTCGGTGGCCAGTGTTTCGCGGTATTTTTATTACTATCTAATTAAACAGTTAGGTGTCTTTATGGCTATTTTCATCGCGATTGGTCACATAGTCGGCGCGCTCATTGCGTTCGTGACATTTAGCACAGGCATTCTGATGCTTGCGAGGTGGGAGGGCGAGCGCAATCAAAAGTTTGCACTTCAAGAAATGTCTCTTGCTCTTGGCATTTCTGTCGGAGAGCTAAATAACCCAGAGCATGAGTCAATGGTCGTTCATTTCGCAGCTACCAAATTTAGTTCCGAACTCCTTCGCAATCGATTGTCAGATCTATGTGGGTTGGTGCAAACGGGGTGGGGCTGGATGGGTGCGCTTATTCAAGTTGGCATTTTACTCGGAGTCATTTGGTACTCCGTGACAGACGACATATCCAATACCGTCCATGCATGGTGGATCACCGCCGTGGCGTTCTTCTTCTGGATTTCGTCGGCGCTTTTCGCTCTGGCCTGCAAGCTGCTAACCGGTCGCTTTCCCGGCCAAGCAAGGCAAGCACGCAAGATGCTTGCTGAGGTCGTTGAACAACGCGTCGTGGCAACCGATGAGGCGTATATCGCCTGATTCCTCCGTCGAGAGGGGCAGTCAAAATGTCCCGTGCTTCGGATTTGGAAACTGGTGAGCATCACTGAACGTACACACCCGCGAAATGAGAAATATTTTTTTGGGGGGGGGTGGCTTGGAAGTCTGGAGGCTGCACGCGTCGGACACCACCCGTTATCTCACGCAGAAAAAAATTTCCAATTTGAAAAACAATCAAAAAACCTCCGCTTGTGCCATGGGGGCTGCACAAGTTGGCAACACGTCTACCGGAAACCGGCTGTATATCCACTTAATCGCACAGGCAGGATAGAAAACGCGTTTTAGGCTAATGGAGGGGCGGGTAAAAAGTTGGGGGCGCTGTAATGGGAAACCAGCCGGTATCATTCCATGTGCTAAACGTGACCAAAAAAAGTAGAGACGTGGGTGATGCAATAGCACCTTGTCTTATCCTGTTGCAGGATCAGCACAGACAGGGTTACTTTTCTTTTTGTCGGTATTTTTGGCGGTACTTATTGATTTTTGAATATTGAAACCCTTTACCCATGCGGGTTTCAAGGCGAAATGGGGTTCCGGCTCTCGCCCAACCCAACATGCAATACGATCCAAAGCAGTCCAAAAACCCGTATCAAGCCTCGTGCTCATGCGGGTTTTTTGTTTTAAAAGGCCTGTTGGGGTCCATTGCGATCCAACAGCTTTGCATACACACTTGCATCCATACCCCTCAAGCCCGGCCAGCCCGGATTCGCCCAGAATCGATTTCGCATCCTTGTTCTGGACTTGCGCAATTAGTCAATCAAACTGCTTGGGGGCTTTTTCTTTCTTTGTCGTGTTCATGGTATCGGTCATAGTGTTTCCCTTCGGGATCATCTCATGACTTTTTCACACAAAAATACCGACAAGCTCCACAACCGCTTTACCTTGGTGACCGACATCAGTGTCTACTTCTGTGATTCTCAGAGTCCTTGGCAACGCGGGAGCAATGACAATACGAACCGGCTATTGAGGCAGTATTTCCCCAAGGGAGTCGATATTTCGAATTACTTACAGGCACAGCTCAATGCATTGGCGAGAAAGTTAAACGAGCGCCCAAGGAAAATTCTAAGCTATGAAACGCCGGCTGAACGATTCAGTCAACTTGTTGCATCAACCGATTGAATCCAAGCCGATGACGGGTAAGGGCTCGCGCAGAAATAAGTTAGTATTTTGGCGGTCGTAGCGGGATGGTGCAGCAGGGGTTTCGAAGGGCATGCCTTTCGCCTGCGTAACGGTATCGCCTTGCAAGGCGATGCGCCTGCATCGGCGCCCGACGCGCCGCAGTGCGAGCACTGCAAGCGGCGGGCAACGCAGCAGCGCGCCAAGGTACGCCCAGAGGAAGTCCCCTTGGGGGACGGCCAGCAAAAATGCTAACTTATTTCTGCGCGAACCCTAAGTCCAAGACGAAGCTTTAATAGTAGAGGAACCCCAGTGCCTCGCGCAGGCGATCGCCAGTGCTGCGCATACGCTCCCATCTTTCCATAGCCACATCGCCCTGACGGAACTCCCGGAAGAACTCGTTCGATTGAAGTTGCGTCATGATGGCCTCGATATTGGCAGGGCTGTTGTTGGAGAACCCGAACTTTTCGCGCAAGACCTTCATCCGGCTGAGCATGGGGTCGTCAGCGCCTGGGGCGGCCTCGGCGATTTGCACGGGTGCTCTCGGCGTGACCAGGATGAGTACCGAGCGCTGCAGATCATTGGTTTTTTTGTTCGAAAACATATACTGCACCACGGGCACATCCTGCAGCCCCGGCACACCGTCACGTGTGCTCGAGCTCGACTTCTCACTCAATCCGCTCAAGACCAGGGTATCACCCAAGTTCATCACCACATTTGCGTTGGCCGTGATCTCTCCAATCTCGATCTGGTAAGCCACTCTGGGGTTGTCGCTACTGGCGTTGAGAGAGGTGCGCTGCGCATCGACCTTGAGCTGCACCCTCCCCTGCGGCAGGAACGTGGGCGTAACCGCCAGCTTGATGCCGAAGCGCTTTTCCAGCGGCACGATGGTGCTGCCACCTTGTACGGCGAGCGAGACGATCCCCGCACTCAGGTTGACGCCGGAGAAAAACTCCGACGGCAGACCCTCGATCGCGGCCAAGGTAGGCCGGGCCAGCACCTCGTTGACCGAGTTGTTGGCGTTGGCGATGTTCAGCGAATAGGATAGCGCCGGAATGGTCACTGCCCGGGTGATGGCAGTGCTGACGTCGGGCGCTGCATTATTCAGGATGTTCGAGGTAAAGACTCGTGAATAGGCCGCAACGTTGCCGGCCACCGAGCCGAGCTGGAGCGTCAACGCGTTGAGCAGGTTAACGCCTTTGGATGTCGACATCAGCTCCTGGGTGGACAGCAGCACCACATCGATGAGGACCATGCGTGGGCCGCTGCCGGTCGCATCCGCGACGGGCGCTGGTGGCGCGGATACGGGTTCGGCAACAGGCGTTGGGTTGCCAACAGGCGGCGCGGGTCTTTCAGGCGGCTGATAAGCCGGCGTCGGCAAGGTAAATGCCTGCGCGAGTTGTTCAGGACGTCCGTTGGACGGATACCGGGACAAGCTGGTGCGCATCATGCCGGCAGCGGCCGGGGCTTTTGCCGCGGATATGTTTTGCCCCTGCTTGAGATAAAAAGATTTCCACTGCGCCAGGCGTCTATCCACACGCGCGACATCGGGTCCACCGCGGTCAAGTTGATCGAAGTGATCTCGCATGCGGTCGGCCTGCGCAAAATTTCCGCAGGACGCATAGACAAAAATGCTGGAGCGAACGAAACCACGATTCGGTCGCGCCGAAGTTTTCTGGAACTGCTCTGCCATCGCGCACGCCGTCCTCGCATCGCCGGTCAGATAGGAGGTCACCATCAAACCGTAAATCGACACTGCGCTCTCCGGGGTCATCAGCAAGACTTCGGAAAAGGCAAGCCTGGCGCGGTCGAACTGTTTAAGGTCCATGTAGGCGAGACCCAGAAATTCCCGGGCAATCCAGTTGCTCGGATCGATCCGCAACGCCTGCTGGTACCCTTCCAGCGCCAGTTCGCCTTTTTGCATGTCGCCCAGCCGCGCTTGCAGATGGTAGACAAACCCGTTCAAAAAATGCAGGTGCGAGTTGCGTGGATCCAGTTGCAAAGCTTCGTTGACCGCCAGATGCGCTTGTGGAAATTCCGTGCGCTTGATGAAGTTAACCGCGACGGTGACTTTGTGCAGCACCTCCGAATCCTGCGGCCCGGCAGGGACCAAGGGCAGCTCTTTCACCATGTCCGAAAATGACGTTGCGGCTTCTTCGGCCCAAACAGATGACGTGACGCAGAGCGCGACGGCCAAGGCTGCAGCTACTTTACCAAGACGCAAAGTGTTAGTGATTTTTTTCATAAGCAAGAATGGAATCCAAGTTTAATGGTCATTAAGGTCAGGGGATCATGCCTTGCACCTCATCCTTGATTCCTGCGATGGGCAGGCCGCCCAGCATTTTCTTCAGGGACGGCGTGATTTCCGGCGCGCCTTGCGCGTGGGTCGGCGTGTGGAGGGCGAGTGCGCCGAGCAGCAGGATGCCGGTCTTGAGCATGATGTGTTTCATTGTCGTCAACCACGGGAGGGCGGTGTAGTTGTGCGGCATAAATGTTGATCCCTAATGGGTGTATAGAAGGACGGTCACTTACCGACGGAGCGCCACCGATGTTGAAGTCGGCGCGATTAATTAAAGACAGAATCGTGCCGACTCAATGAGAACGGGTTATCCAACACCCGCTATGGACGGCTGTTTCGGCCCTCGTGTTTGCCGTGATCCATCCAATGATCGAAGGCCGCGTCGTAATTATTACTGCCGAACGCCCGCTGAAGATCGGGGTAGCGTGTGAGGTAAGCACGAACGCTGAAGTCGGGGCTGCCCTGGCGCCCTCCTGCAGGCCCATAATTCACCCAATGCCAGAGCACGCCATCGAAGTCACCTAAATTTCTCTGAAGGTCGGGGTAGCGAGCGAGGTAATCCTTGGCGCTGAATTCGATGCTGCCCTGGCGGCCCTCCTTGAATCCATATGTTGTCCAGTGAGTCACCAGGTCCATGCCGGACCGAACCACATCGGGATACTTGTCGTAATAATAATCCCAGTTGAATACCGAGCGGTCCAAACGCGCATCCGGCTTGCTCTTGTGTTTCTTTTTCTTGCCTATCCCTTTGAGCGCGTTACCCGCATCATTGAACGCACGCATGGCATCGTTGGACGTCTGACTCATCTTGTCGCGCGCGGCGTTCTTGGTCTTCTCGTATTCCTTGCGGGATGCCTCAGCCGCCTTCTGCGCCTCCTGCTCCGCCGCCTTGGCGACTTTCTGCGCTTCGGCTTCGGCGGCATTGGCGATTTTGTTCAGCTCTGCACTGGCCGCACTCGCGGTGTAGCCACTGAGATTCTTGTACTCGCCCGCAATCTTCTTGTACGCCGCTTCCAGCTCTTTGCCGATGCAGCCGGAGATCTTGCTCGGGTCGACGTTCACACCGCCCTGGCCTTCAAATATTTTCGCGATGTCGCTGTCTGCCTGGATCGCCACCTTGGTCTTGATCTCGAACGGGTTCACGCAACTGGCATTCATGGCGATCGTCATCGTGCTGCCGCTCAGGATCACCGAAATCTTTTGACCGGCGAAATTGCCCGTGAGGCCGATGTCCTGCTGTTTCCCGTTGACCTTGATTGCAGCATCCATCTTGAAGTCGACCTTGCCGAGCGGACCCAGCTTGAGAGTGACCCCCGCACCCACGTCGCCGGCCAGTCCGTTGCCGCCCGCCGATGCATCCAGCCAGCCCATTTTCTGCCCCAGGATTTTTATATCACCGGCCTGTCGCATGTACGGTCCGCCCTCCGCCAATGGTCCCAGTATCGCGTAGTTGAAATGCTTGGCGTCGTTCGGGAACGGCTTGGTGCTGTCGCCAAAGCGATACTCGGCAGGATTCGGATTCTTTAACTGAAACACCGACAGCGGCGTGGTCACGCTCAGCAGCGCGTTCTTGTACGAGTCGATATTGCGGATAAAGCCACCACCGTATTTTGCCAGTCGTGGATCAGGGGTTGCCATCGCAAACATGACGCGGGCGGCATCTTCCAGCGTAAACACCGCGGGCGTGGCCATGCGGAACTGAAAGTCCAGCAGATCCAGTGCGCCCGCCGGATTCCACGGCGTCTGGAACTGGATGATGATTTTCCTGTTTTCCGCGCCTTTGAAGACCGCATTGCCCTTGTAGCCGAACGTGAGGGCGTTGTTGATGAAGAAGGTGGCGTCCGTCAGCTCCATCGGCGGCGAAATCATGGCCAGCCTGGTATTCGGTGCGAATTGGAATTCGAGAAACGCTTCCGGCATGGCGGCATCTGCGCCGGCCTTTTTCATTGTGTCGCCGTGCCTCACCGCATCGGCCATACCGGCCCCGGCGCCCGCGCCGCCGGCCAGATCGGCCGGGATCGGCAAGACCACCGCTGCGCGTATGGTCAGTTGATCGCTCTTGGCGCCAAAGCTTTCCATCGCCGATTTCATGGCGCCAGCCAGATTGGCCCTGGCCGTCAGTTGCACACCGCTGGAGAAGGACAGGGAGTTGACGTTGAAGTAGCTCTCGCGTATCACCTTCTGCAGGCTGGGCGGCATCTTGATGATATCAAGGGCGTAGTCCGTCGTGGAAATTGAAATAATGGGTGAGCTCAAGGTGGTATTCCCCATGGCCGCCTGCACCTTGTCGCCCAGCAGCTGCGGCATGGGCATTGTCTTGTCGACCACCAGCAGGAATGTTTGCTGGCTCTGCCCGCTGGTAAAGAAGTACAGCTGCAAAGGGCCGGACTGGGTCATGTAACAACCGGTGAGCTTGCCACCGCAATTTGTCTTTTGCAAAGCGCCGATCATGCCTTGCACCTGATTCTTTACCTCCGCGATGGGTAGGCTGCCCAGCATCTTCTTCAGGGACGGCGTGATTTCCGGCGCATTTGCTTGCGCGGTCGTGGGAAGCGCGAGCGCGGCCAACAGCAGCAAGCCGGCCTTGAACAATGGTTTGTTCATTGCGGTTATCTGAGACAACCGCGCCACTATTATTGAAAAGATCATGGTTGCCACCTTATTCCACTGTCAAGGCTACAAGTGTAAACATTTCCATACGGAAACTTCATGAGCAAACCTGAGCAAACTGCTCAATCGATACACTCGAGTGGTAATTGCGCTGCGCATTCAAACGCGCTGCAGTCGATGCGATATGGACGTCGATGTTGCTAGTCGGGTGAGCTTCTACATCCGATTGCACAGTGCATCACGGATGACTTGGCGCCGAGAATTGCTCGCGTTCAGCGAAGGATTCTGGTTTCTTCGTAAAAGCGGTAGCCGATGCTGCGCAAGGTGCTGACCGGCAGCGGGCTACTGCAAGCCTCTTTGACCTTATGCCGTAAACGACGCATTTGCGTGTCCAGGCGACGCTGATCATATGCCAGAAAATCTTCCTCCAAGGCTTCGACGATTGTTCTGCGGGTAACGCATTCGCCGCCGCTCATCAGCGTCAGCAAAACAATGTGGTCCTGTCGGGACAGCGAGATGCTCACGCCATCGGGCGTGATCAAACGTCTTGGCGATGCGGACAGCTGCCAGCACAATGGATCTTCAGAAAGCAGCTCGCGAGCAACCAATGCACCGGCATCGGATTTGCGTTGAGTGATGTCTCGTGCCACGCCTATCCTTACTTGATGCTCCTCAGACCACGACGCAGACCAACTGATATAAACCACCTGCCCGTCTTTGCGTATATAGCGATTCTCAAAGTAGCGCTGGAGGTAACCACCCATCACCCTGTCTATTGATTGCTGCGTTCTCTCGCGGTCTTCGGGATGTACGAGATCAAGCATGCGCTTGCCCACCATCTCTGCCGGCGTATAGCCAAAGATACTCTCGCAGGCCCCGGTTACGGATACACAGCGACCGTCTGAATCAACCGCGCAAATCGCATCGAGCATCAGGTCCTCGTAGCGGCTTTTCAGCGCACCACCTTCTTTTTCCATGTCGTGTTCTTTCGACAGTTATATCCTGCGTCGCTCTGTATGTCAGGCAGTCAGTTTGGCGCGTCAGTCGGCTTTACCGTAGTCGGCATTTAGCCAATGATCGTGAGAATAAGCAAATATTGGCCAGCCCAACAGCCATCTGACTAGCTCATCCTTTTGCATTAGACATCGCTGACAGCACCATTTTACGGAATCACATGACCGCTTGCAGGTTATATTGTGGATGATGGAAGGCTTTAATAAGGATTGGATCGGCTTTGAAAACCAATCGCGCAAAAGAACCTTGCCAAATAGTGCAAAGTCCGCTTCTGGCCGAAGCTGTGTAAAAACACCGACAAATTCAGGCATGAAGTAAAACGAATTCAACAGACTTCAGTCATACGCATAGAACGATCTATTCGTATGACCTATATGAAACGCTTCATCGAAGGCCGGGATCGGACGCAAGGCACCTTGCTCTCTGATCAGCTGGCTGACTATGTTGCCAACAATAATCCGGTTCGGGTGGTGGATGTCTTCGTTGATGAAATGGAGCGGGCGCAAATGAAATGTGATGAATTGACCCAGCAGAAACCGGGCGATCTACCTAACCAATAACGTTGGCGGAAAAAGTACAGCATCCAAAAAACAACAAAGCCCTTGATGACTCAAGGGCTTTGTTGTTTTTTTGGCTTACGGCGAATGATTCGGCAGGAAACTCGGCCGCCTGATATTCAGCCTTAACAGTAGCGCCATTAAATCCAGCCTGCGTGAGACGGAAGACTTTCTTGCGAATTAGGCGCTTATCGCGGCAATCCCTGCTTTTGCAATTTGCGCATCTTCTGGCGCCTTAACGCCGGAAACGCCTACCGCACCGATGCAATGACCATCGACCATGATCGGTACGCCGCCTTCCAGCATGCCGGCAACATTCGGTGCAGTAATGAACGCATACCGGCCATTGTTGATCATTTCCTCGAAAATTTTCGTCTCCTTGCGGCCGACCGCAGCAGTGACGGCCTTGGCGGGGGCGATCATTGCGGAAATCGGTGCGGCGCCGTCAAGTCGCTGCAGCCAGAGCAGGTGGCCGCCATCATCGACGATTGCAATCGTCACTGCCCATTTGTTCGTTCTCGCGTCGGCTTCCGCGGCTGCCGCGATTTTCTTTATATCGTCCAGCGTCAACATCGGTTTGGTTTGCATTGTCATTTTCCAGTGGTTTAATTGAGCATCCAGCGAAATACTTGCTGTCTGCATTGTGCGTAACGCGCGAGATCCCGGACTGCACATACTGTGCAGACAATCGGGTTCTCCTCGCGATACGCTGCGAAAGGGCAATGCATTTTGTCGGACGCTATTGTGTTCGTCCGCGTCAGAAAGCCTGCTTCAGAAAACCTCTCACACAGGCCGTGGACCGATCTCGAATGCGATTTCGGCAATCCCGTCGACCCCGGCTGTCACCCGGTCGCCGGGCTGTAACGCGCCGACACCGGCAGGCGTGCCGGTAAAAATCAGGTCGCCGGGCATCAGCGCCACGGATTGGGAAATGGCCGCGATCACATCGGAAACTGGCCAGATCATTTCATCCAGCGTTCCCTGCTGCCGCATTTCACCGTTGATCTTGAGCCAGATCGCATTTGCCGTCGGATGGCCGGCGACCTTGACTGGCGTGATGTCGCTGCACACTGCGGATGCATCGAAGCCTTTGGCCCAGTCCCACGGCCGGCCGAGCTTTTTCGCTTCCGCCTGCAAATCCCTGCGTGTCAGGTCGAGCCCGACACCATAGCCCCACACCATGTCCAGCGCCTTGTCGGCGCTGATGTTGCGACCGCCGGCGCCGATGGCGACGACCATTTCGACTTCGTGGTGCAAGTCCGAAGTCAGCGGCGGGTAAGGCACCTGGCCGGAGGCCGGGACAACCGCATCGGCCGGTTTGGTAAAGAAGAAAGGCGGCTCACGGGATGGGTCGTTGCCCATTTCGCGCGCGTGGGCGGCATAGTTTCTGCCGACGCAGAACACGCGCCGGACCGGGAAGCGCTGGCTACTGCCGGCAACGCCGACTGCAGGTATGGTGGGTGGATCGATGACGAATGCATTCATTTCGGGACTCCGTTGAAAATGGTGTTGGATCTAAACAAAAACATCAACGCGGACATCGGTTCATGATACCGGTCTGCCATGGCACGAACTCATTGTCGCCGAGCGAACATCAGATGATTCCACATCCGGGCAGTATGTTGAGAATGGGATAAACTAATGCATCCCGGCGATGGCTATTTTAAATCGCCTCTCTTCCAGCACCCTGCCCCATCACACAAATACCGCTCTATGCCTGTCTCCCTGAATAACCTGCTGGTCGTCGGCATTTCTTCCCGTGCGCTGTTTGACCTGGAAGTCGAAGAAGCGATATTTCGTAACCAGGGGCTGGAAGCCTACCGGCGGCATCAGATCGACAATGAAAACGAGATCCTGAAACTCGGCGCCGGCTTTGCGCTGGTGCGCGCATTGCTGAAGCTGAACGTGTTGACCCATAACCAGCGTTTCGTGGAAGTCGTGATCATGTCGCGCAATTCCTCCGAAACCTCGATGCGTATTTTCAATTCGATCAAGCATTACGGGTTGGACATCACGCGCGCCGCGCTATCCGGCGGCGCGTCGCTTGCACCGTACCTGCGTGCATTCAATGTCAGCCTGTTTTTGTCCCTGCATGAAGACGATGTGCAGGCGGCGGTCGATTCCGGTGTCGCATCCGCATTGCTGTATCAAAAGCCGGATAACGCGTTTGAAGAACTGGATCAGATCAGGATCGCATTCGACGGCGATGCGGTGATTTTTTCCGATGAGTCGGAACGGATATTTCAAACCCAGGGCATTGAAGCGTTTGAAAACCATGAGCGCGAAAATGCATTGAAACCGCTACCGGAAGGCCCGTTCGCCAGGCTGTTGAAAGCGTTGTCCTTCATCCAGAATAATTTCAAGAGTGCCGATGGCCGCGCGGCGCCGATTCGCACCGCGCTGGTCACGGCCCGCTCGTCGCCCGCGCATGAACGGGTGATTCGCACGTTGCGCGCATGGGATGTCGCCATCGATGAAACCTTCTTCATGGGCGGCGTTGCCAAATCGGCGGTGCTGGAAGCATTCAAGCCGCATATTTTTTTCGACGATCAGCCCGGCCATTGCGACCGGGCTGCGCACCTGGTTCAAACCGGCCGGGTACCGATCCGGAAATAACGCTTTCCGGGGTATTGAATTTACTTTCGCGCAACGCAGTAAACTCACATCAAACAGGCGAGCATTCCCCGATCTCCACCGATTCGTTCTTCACCGCGCGTCCGCCGACGGCCAATTCATCAGCACTCCATCGCGTGACCGTCAGCAAGGATCCTTCGACGAATAGCGAGCGGCACAAATGGCGCTGGGTTTTCCCGCTGGTCGTTTTCGGCACCGTGGCCGGGGGCGCCAAGACGATATCGGAAACGGCGATACCGTGCCGCTGGCTGACCGCGCGACGTAAGCGGCCAAAAATTTCGTCTGCCGACGGACTGGACATCAACGCGCCTTCGTCGCCCTGTTGCGCGATCAGCTTGATGTAGCGTGCACGCACCTCGCGCACAACTACCACGCGCGGCGCGACACTCGCTTCCAGCGCAAACACCGCACAACCGCCTGGCCGGAAAATATCGGTATCGATCTCCTCAATGGTCGCCTCAATATCTTGCGGATAATGATTGGCTCCGCGTATCACCATCATATCCTTCAGACGTCCGGTGATGAAAAATTCGGCGCCGATCCGGTAGCCGTAATCGCCGGTTCTCAGGAATGATCCGGTCGAACCCTTGAGTCGTGCGCGGAACGTCTGCTGGCTCAACCTCCGTTTGCCCCAGTATCCCATCGCCACGCTCGGCCCCTGTGCCCAGAGTTCGCCGACCTGGCCATCGGCACAAGGCTCGCACGTCTGCGGATCGACCACCAGCAGACGGCTGCTGTCCGCCGTGTGGCCGCAGCCGACCACGGTTTTTGTTTCATCCCGCATGGCTTCACCATTTCCATCGGCAGCGGTGTAGTCCGCGCCGCTACCTATTGTCGCCAGTACCGGCGCGCGTGATTTCTCGCCACCGGTGACAAACAGCGTATGTTCCGCCAAGCCATAGCATGGATAAAACGCTTCCGAACGAAAACCGCACGGCGCAAAACGTTGCGCGAAGGCGCGCAAGGTTTTCGCGCGCACCGGCTCGGCGCCGGTAAATGCGACGTCCCATGAGCTCAGATCCAGCTTCTCGAAATCGGCATCGGTGATTCTCATCGATGCAAGCATCTCGTAAGCGAAATTCGGTCCGCCGCTGGTGGTCGCCCGAAACCTGCTGATGGTGCGCAGCCAGCGCAACGGATGCTTGAGAAAATCGATATGCGACATCAGAACCACCGGAAAGCCTGCATACAGCGGCTGCAGGATTCCACCGATCAAGCCCATGTCGTGATACGGCGGCAACCAGATCACGCCGCGGCTGGCGGCGCTATGCTCGAAGCGGCTTTTAATCAGCACCGAGTTATGCAGCAAATTCTGGTGGCTGACCATGACGCCTTTCGGCGCTCCGGTCGATCCGGAAGTGTATTGCAGATAGACCGGCAGCGTGTTGTCCGGGGTCGGCGCCGATACCGGACGGGATGTAACACTGTCGCCCAGTTCGTCAGTGGCGATCCAGGGCAACTGAGCGATTGAGCGTGAGCCGGACAGAAAGCGCATCGCCTGCTCGCGTGCTGCCGCGGTGGTCAGAATCGCCCTCGCATGACAATCGTTGATGATGCCGAGCAGCCGCGGCAACGTGCGCTCGACTTGCGCCGGTTCGATCGGATAAGCGGGCACCGCGATCACACCCGCATACATGCAACTGAAAAGCCCGACTATATAGTCGATCCCTGGCGGATACAAAAGCAGCACCCGCTCGCCGGGACTGACGCGTTCGCTCAGCGCGGCGGCGGTCCGGTGCGCGCGTTCGTCCAGTTCAGCGCAAGTGATCGTCCGCTCCGCGCCATCGCCATGCTCCAGAAAGGTGTAGATTTGGAGATCTGGATTACAGCGGGCGCGGTGCCGCAAAACCTCGACGTAGTTGGCAAACTCGACTGCCGTTCCGTCGTCCGCGTTATTCATGGGACATTGCGTCATAGCGCGTGCACTCCCTCGGTAATAATTTTTTTCGAATCGGTGTCAGCCGCCGCATTATCGGCAAACAACCCGGCCGCATTCGACCACAGTACCTGCTCCAGAACTTCGGCCGGCAGATAACGTGCAAGCTGTTCGATCTCAAAATTCCATTGATACGGCAGGTGCGGAAAGTCGCTGCCATACAGGAAGCGCGTTGGATGGGCAATCATCTGCGGCACCAGTTGCTCAAGCGCCGGCTTCCACGGTGCAGGCAGATGCGGATGATGTCCAGGCGGGTAGCGCGTCATTTCAAGCGGGCGCACATCCGGCAGTTGCTCGCCGATTGCAACACGGTGACCGCCGATCGCCATCGCGGTGTCGAAATAAAGGTTGGGGAATTCGTCCATCAGGTCGATATATTCCTGCACTTCGTCGTAGCCGATATGCGGCACAATGACTTTTATATCGGGCGTACGGCGCATCGCGCGGCGGAAACGGTCGACGTTGCAGAAGCGCCTGATTTCCTCCAGTGCGCCATTGTTTTTTGAAACGGTTCCGGAATGTATGTTGAGTACATTGCCGCTCTCCGCGACAGCTTCGAAAATCGGCGCGAGTGCGTCGTCATCGGGCGCCATCTTGAGAAGATGACAGTGAACTTTTATACCGGCGAAACCAAGTTCATCGAGAACCCGTGAGACTTCACGCTGACAATCGCGTTCGCCGGGGAATATCGTACCGAACGGAACCAGCATTTTCCGATGACGCTGCCACAACTCGGCCATGAAGTCGTTGAGGAACGACGCCATTCCCGGCATGCTGGTATAACAAATGCCCGCTACTTTTTCTACGCCGGCGTTTTTCAGGAACTCGATGGCTTCATCGGCCAGTAACTGGTAACGGATTGACCAAGCCTCACGCTGGTATGACTTCCAGACCAGCCGCGAGACGATTGGCGGCAACAGATGCACCCGCACGTCGAAGATTTTTCGATGCTCCATTGGAACTCCTAACAGTCTGAAATCATCGTCGCGAAAATTTATTTCGACACGTCGCTTTTCTTGGCATTAATGGCGGCATGGTCGGGCCGACGCACATCCCAGATCAAACCCGTCCGTTCGAGTGCGCTGATGACCCATCCCGATATATCGATCTGCCACCAGTGAAAGCCGGTCATCGCATATTGAGGAAAAGCATGGTGGTTGTTATGCCAGCCGGCGCCGAGTGTCACAATCGCGATCCAGAACGTATTGCGGCTGTGATCTTCTCTGGAAAACGGCCGGCGGCCGCCGACCGAATGTCCGAGCGAGTTGACCGCCCAGACCGCATTTGTGGCCAGAAATATCCGCACCGTGCCACCCCACAGAAAACCGAGCAGCGCGCCTGTCCACGACATGGACAGCAGTCCGCCGATCACGGTCGGCAGCAGCAGGCCGAGCACCAACCAGTAGTCGTAAGCATGATGAATCCGCAGCAAGGTCGGGTCGCGATACATGTCGACGGAGCATTGACTCCAGCCTTTCGGCCGCGCCGAGGCCGGATCGAACAGCCATCCGACGTGGCCATGCAACAGGCCCCGGATTTTGCCGCGGAAACCCGGGCCGCCCAGTTGCGGCGTGTGCGGGTCGCCCGGCTTGTCGCTATTGGCGTGGTGCAACCGATGGATCCCCACCCACCACATCAATGGCCCCATATAGGCCAGCGAGCCGAGTATCGCCAACGCGATCTTCACCGAATTGGCCGCTTTGAACGAGCGATGCGCGAAGTAGCGGTGCAGCGCGATCTCCATGCCCATGATGTTGAGAGCATAAAACACCACCAACAGCACCAACTCCTGCACGCCCGGACCAATCCCGCCAGCCCAAAGGCTGACGGCTGCGATGGTGCCGACAGATGGAACGAGCGCAACGCCAAAATGCCGTGCGACCGATGCAGCGGAGAGGTGATCCGACGCCAGCGTTACCGCCGGAAATTCTCCGCTGCCCACGACCGGTTCGACGCTCCCGGCTTTATCCGCTGATATTCCTTCCATGATGGCGGCCGCCTATCCGGCGTGATAGCCGTCGCCGATCCGGGTTTGCTCGATACGCCGGAACGTGATGCGGTACAACGTAAATGCGCCAAGATCGAACGAATAGCTCATCGTGCGGTACATGCGCTCATAACGCGTGACGACATCCAGCGGTGCGAGCTTGAGCGCCTCTTCGCGGTTGGCGCGCAGATTTTCGAACCAGGAGCGCATGGTTTTGACATAATCCTTGCGGTCGTTACGCACGAGCTCCACTTCGAACAACATCTCGGATGCACGCACGATATCCGCAAGATAAGGCAGATCCGATTCAGGAAACACCTCACGCGCAATAAACAGATCGGAGTGCTGCCGATCGCGCGGCACATCGCCGTATCCCATCGTCTGCAGGGACATTCGTCCGCCCGGTTTCAAAAACTCGTGGCACTTCTTGAAGTAGTGGCGGTAGGCTTCGACCTTGTCTTCATCTATCTTGGCGAAGTGTTCGAATGCGCCAAGCGAAATAATGCCGTCGAACGGTTCCTCGGGCTGATAGTCCTGCCAGTTTTGCAGGTGCACGTCAATGCCCGGGTGCTGATAGGTATCGCCGATGAACTTGAGCTGTTCCTTCGACAACGTAAGGCCGACGACCTTGTCCACGTCAGCCTCGATCGCCAGACGATTGACCAGCGCGCCCCAGCCGCAGCCGATGTCGAGCACGCGCTCGGCGCCGCGGGCACGGATCTGATCGATGTGATAATCGAGCTTGCGGATTTGCGCCTGTTCGTGTGTATCGCCGTCCTGGTACATCGCACACGAATAGTTGCGCCCGCCCTCCTGCGCCAATGCAAGAAATTCGTTGCCGATGTCGTAATGGTATTGAATCGCTTCAGCCGACACGCCGTACTGGGCACCTTGCCGGGTTGTGGTGCTCGCTGCGTTTTCTGTTTCGATGATCATCGCTTGATCCTCCTAGGGGTTTGCCATGTTGGCCAGCGCATCCGACAACGACTCGATGGTCGGATACTGATATGGCAGGCTCGGCGACAATTCATGTCCGAGGTAATCCTCCAGGTCGCCGACCATTTGCAGGGCGGAGGCGGAATCGATGCCGTATTGGTCAAACGACCGGCGGACATCCACCGCATTGCGAGCAATGCTGAGTTGCCTCGCCAAATAGTCGCTCATCCAAACGGAAATATCGGCGCTGGTCCTATTTTCAATGATTCCAGTTCTCATTTTTAAACCTCCTGTTGATGGTGTGGCAATGGTCGGAACTTCTTAGGCGGCACGCTTGCGGGCGATTGCCTCCGGGGTGGGACGATTGACGTCCGACACAAGCCGCAGAAGCTGCAGCAAGCGCACGAACAATCCGCCCGGATCTATCTGCCACCAGCGCAGCCCGGTGAACGCGGAAGCCGGAAACGCATGATGGTTGTTATGCCAGCCCTGCCCGAATGTCGGGATCGCCAGCAGCAAACTGTTTCTGCTCTGATCGTTTGCCGTGGTTTTGAAGTCGCGCTTGCCGATCACATGGCACAACGAATTCAAGGCCCAGATACAGTGACTTACCGCGAAAATGCGCACCAGGCCACCCCACAGAAAACCCAGCAGCGCACCCATCCATGAGCCTGAAGCGGCGCCGCAGAGGACCGTGGGCAATACCAGTCCGATCAACACCCAACGGTAATACCGCATGTGCTGCGTGTAGATAATCGGATCTCTGTACAAATCCGGAACGTATTGCTGCCAGCCGGACGGACGAGTTGAGCCGCCCTCGAACAACCAGCCCATGTGGCTGTGATACAAACCTTTCAGACGTGCCCGGAGGCCGCTGCCGGACAGGTGCGGCGAATGCGGATCGCCGGCGACATCGCTCTTTGAATGGTGGCGCCGGTGCGTTGAAGCCCACCAGATCACCGGCCCGTGCACGCCCATGGAACCCATTGCGATCAACGCCGCACTGACCCAGGGCTTCGCCTTGAACGCCTTATGCGTCACGTGCCGGTGAAAGCCGACTTCCAGGCCGAGTGCAGTCGCGAAATAGAGCATCGCGAACGCGGTAATTTCGACCCAGCCGGGTCCGTAGCCGGCAATCCATAATGCGAGCGCCGCCAGCGTTCCCAGCAGCGGCACCAGGGTTACCGCTGCCGCCAGCCTCTGGTCCAGTTTGACGATCGCATCCGATCCGGCGTCCGGAGACTGTGCTCCGGACCGCGTTGCATCATCTTCCTGCGTTAATGGCGATTGCAGTGTCTCCATTGAGCCTCCGTGCATTTTTTCGGTGTAAACAATCATTCAAGAAGGCCGCGTGCGGAGCAGTCCTTCAACGTTGGGTGTCATCGTTGGTTATTTTCAATGCGGCGATTTGTTATGTATATGGGAGCTTCGTAATGGTTATTTCATACCGGTGCGTAGCCATCACGCCGCTGCTGCCGCTTGCGCCTCCTGGATCCGGCCGGCCGGTTTCTGCGATGATCGCAGGCAGCCGATCTCTTCCATTGCGCCGACAAGCGCATCGAGCGCATGCGTGATCTGCTCGGGCTGGTGGTCGCTGGTCACGCAAAAACGCAGTCGGGCCTGGCCTTTCGGGACTGCCGGAAAGACCGCCGGCGCGACAAAAACCCCCCGCTCCCGCAACTGCGCGCACAGCCGGAATGCATCGTCTTCGGCGCCCACCAGGATCGGTGTCACCGGGCTCACGGCGGCACCGCAGGTATCGAAACCACGCTGCCTTGCTTCGCGTATGAAGCACTCGATGTTTTCGTGCAAACGCCTTACCAGCTGCGGCTCCGCGCGCAAGGTGCGCAGCGCCTCGAGCGCAGCGGCTGCATTCGGCGGGCTGATGCCGACGCTGAACACGAAGCCCGGCAACACATAACGCAGGTAATTGATCAGGTCTGCGCGTCCCGCCAGATATCCTCCGCATGAACCGAGCGCCTTCGACAAGGTTCCCATGCGGATATCGATATCATCGGCGGCCAGGCCGAAATATTCGTCCACTCCCTTGCCGCACTCGCCCAACACACCGGCCGAGTGCGCTTCGTCGACCATCAAGAACGCGCCGTATCTGTGCTTGAGCGCGACGAACTCCCGGATCGGAGCGACGTCGCCATCCATGCTGTAGACGCCCTCGACGACAATCAGCACCTTTTCGTATTTGTGGCGAACTGCCTTGAGTATCTGCTCCAATCCGTGCACGTCGTTGTGCGGAAACGCGCGGCTTTCAGCCTGCGACAGCCGGCATCCCTGCTCTATCGAGTTATGCGATAACGAGTCGTACAGGATCAAGTCCGCTTCACCGCAGAAATTTCCGACGAACGATACGTTGGTCGCATGTCCGGAAACCAGCACCAGCGCATCTTCCGCCTGCTTCCATTCGGCGATCTCGCGCTCCAGCTGCCGATAGAGACTTTTCTCGCCGGTCAACAGGCGGCTGCCGCTGGCCGATGTGCCCAATTCCTCCGCCGCCGCCTGGGCTGCCGCGACGACCCGGGGATGACCCGACAGGCCGAGGTAGTTGTATGATGCGAAGTTGATCAGTTCGATCCCCGCCACCTTCGAAGTGTCGCGCACAGTCGAATCATGGGCGATGAAGTAGGGATTGACGTCCCCGGCCGCCGCCAGCCGCTGCGCCATCTCGACAAAGCGCGGATCGTCCTCTATGCGCAATATCGGATGCCGCACTGACGGCTGCTGCGCCGTCTTCAGCGGATGGCCGCCGGCCAGCAGGTCTTCAACCATGGCGCTCAACTCGCGCACCGACAGACAGGCGCGCAGGGCTTCGCGTTCATCGAACAGGTCGAAGGTTTGTTCAACCCGCATCAGCAGTTCAAGCAGCTTCAGGCTGTCTCCGCCGAGATCGTAGACCAGATGTGATTCATCTTTTACCGTCTCGGGGCCGACTTGCAATGCATCGGATACCAGCGCCCGCACCTTGTCCCTGACCCCTGCCGCATTCTCGATGGTGTTGGCCGTGGCTACGGAAACGGCCACCGGCTCGGCCAGCAGCGTGGAAAGCGAAAGTTCCCGATACTGCCACTGCCCCGACTCCAGCGCCTTCTTCAAGACTTGGCGCTTGATCTTCATTGTCGTCGTCGCGGGCAGCGGCGCATCCGATACCAGCAGCCGCGTGACGCGCTTGTGCATCGCAAGGCGCTCGTTCATGCCCGCCACCTGGCGCGCGATCTGCGCCAGATGGCCGCCATCCTGCCTGCCATCTGCGGGATAAACAATCAGGCCGACCATCTCGGTGCCGTTGTTGCCGGCAAGGCCGAGGACGGAAAAGTTTTCGACTCCAGGCAACCCCGCGAATGCCTCCTCCACCTGTTCCGGATACACGTTTTCGCCGGTGGCCGGCACGATGGTGTCCTTCGACCGGCCGACTATATAAATGTGGCCGTCGACAACCCGCCCTACATCGCCGGTTGCCATCCATCCGCCGGGCCGCTCCGGCGGCACCAGTTGCCCGTTGCGCAGGTCGTAGCTATAAAGGGATTCGCCCCGCACCTGAATTTCGCCGGCAGCGCCGCGTTCGGTCTCGGGCGCCACCCGCACTTCGGATCGGGCGAATGCGCGTCCGACGCTGCCATGCAGACGAGGCCGCAAACCGCGGCCGACATCGCAGCTGATCACGCATGCCTCGGTCATCCCGTAGCCGGACAGTAAAGGAAAGCCCATCGCGGTCAACGTGCGCAACGTCTGCCGCGGCAGCGGCGCGGCGCCGGAGACCAGGCAGATATCGATACCCATCGCCTTTTTGTGAAACGAGCGGAACAGCCCCTTTTGCGCGAATTGCTGTCCCCAATGCGGCATCAACGTCTGCGCCATCCAGCTGAGACCGCACATCGTCCGGAACACGATGCGAGCAGGCAAAGGTTTGCGCGCGACTTCGGTGCGGATTTTGGCCGCCATCGCGTTCCACATCAGCGGCACGCCGTAGATCAGGTTGACGCCATGCTCCACGCAGACCCGCTTGATGGTAGCTGGCGTGCGATCCGGCAGCAGGACAATGGTCTTGCCCATCGCGTTGTACAAGGACAATGTGAGCAAACCCATTACATGATGGAATGGAGCGAATGCAAGCTTGACCGTATGCGGCCGCATCAGATAAGGAGATTCCCGCATCGCTTCGCGCGCACCGAGCACATTGGAGACGACGGACGAACCACGATACACGACAAGTTTCGCCGCCCCGCCGGTGCCCGATGTGCACAATGCGACATGGTCTTCCCATTGCGGTTGCAGATGAGGATATTCATCGCCGCTAACGATCTGTGCGGCGGAAAGCTGGCGTACGCCACCGGCCGGTTCGTCGCCTTGCGCGGTCAGCAACGCCGCCGCCTGCGCCCTTGACAGCAGATCGTGCAGCGCGTCGCCCGATACCCGCGCATCCAGCAGCAGCGGGCGATAGCCTGCCATCAACAAGCCCCAGAATAAAATCGGCCATTGCAGGCAATTGTCGAGATGGAGTCCGACAAAGCGTCCCCGGTTCGCGGTTCCGAGCTCCACTTGCAGGCGCACGGCGGCACGTTCGGCGCGCGCCTGCAATCCGGCATAGGTTACGGATTGCGTGATGCCATCCTGTTCGTAAACAAAGGCCGTATTTCCTCGATGCGAGCACATGGCCGCGAACAAGCGTTCGAAGGTTGGATCGTTCTGCATTTGCAGAAAATTTGTTTCCGATTTCATCGTTTCTCTCCCATGGCATTTACGCACCCCATGATTTTTAAGTGGAACGACAAACGTGTATATGGTTATTTCCCCCTGGTTGTTTCATACCAGTGCGATGCGGTTTCCATTGGTGTAATCTGCTCCGACTAACACGTCGAGCGTTTCGCATTGATTGAAAGGACGGCCAAACATGCAACTAAAACTCGCACCGATACGCGCCGCATTTGCACTGCTTAATTTCACGTCGGCGCGCTCAAGCGCAAAGCTTGCGCAGCGTCTCTATACCGTTCCTTCAAGAAAAACCAAAACGCCGACCTCGGAAGAACGTGCGTTCTTTACCAACGCCACCGCATTCAGCATTCCGTATCCTTCGCATCCGCTACGGGCATGGCGCCTGGGAGACTCGGACGCAAAGCCGGTATTGCTGGTTCACGGCTGGAACGGCAACCCATCGGCATTCGTGCCGCTCGCCAACCGCTTGCTTGCGCTGGGTTTCCAGGTGATTTGCTATGAGGCGCCGGGACATGGATTGCATCCGGAACACTTTACGACGCCGATGGGATTCGCCGATTCCATCCATGCCGCCCTCAATACGATCGGGCCGGTGCATGCGATCGTCGGCCACTCGATGGCGGCCGGCGCGCTGGTGATGGCGTCCAAGCGCGGCCTGCCCACCGAACGATTGATCTTGTTGTCGCCCTGGACTCGCGTCATCGACCACACTCATCTGTTTGGCGATTACATGGGCATCAGCAGGAACGCGATCGCGCTGATGCGCAAGCTGGTCTGGGATTATGGCGAGCCGAGCAGCAGCCGCTATGGTTCTGACTGGGACTCGCTTTACACCACGCCGCAAGAGCACCCGACATTGATTATTCATGATGAGAAGGACCCCATGGTTCCGGTTGCGAACGCCGAATGGCTCAAGCAGCAATGGCCGCAAAGTTGCTTCGTCAAGACCAAAGGTCTGCGCCATAACCACATCATGAAAGATCCAGACGTGATGGGGCAGATATGCCGGTTTCTGGCTGAAGCGACCCCTTCCGGCGCAACGATTTTTTCCGATGGTGGACATGAAGCGTCATTTATCCGGCAAGTGCCGGTTCCGCCAACTCTTCGCCCCGTGTAAACAAAAACCAACATTCACACTCACCAAGAAGATCGCCGAACATGATAGATGCCACCTGGATCGATTCAATGCGACTGCATGACCGAACCGGCAAGATCGCCACCGGATGGGCTGCACATACGCGTCCCGATGTACGTTTTGTCGAAGTGGAGCGAGCCATCATCCGCGCCCGCGTGGCGGGTGTGGCGTCGGCAGGGAAGCCGACCGTAGTTATCGTGTGCGATCCGCCCAGTGTGCTGGAACATTTCGATCAATTGATCGCTTTGCTCGAACCACATGCCAGGGTGGTAGTTTTCGAGCCGCCGGGATTCGGTTTTTCCTGTCCGAAGCGCAATTTCAGATTCACTTTCGACGAGTACCTGCACTCCATCGAACAACTGCTGGACGCACTCGATGAAGGCCCTTATCTGCTGGCGTTCTCCTGCGTCTGGGCGCATATCGCATTGCAGATTGCGACGCGAACCCCGGACAAGGTGGCGAAACTGATGCTATGGCAGTGTCCGTCATGGGAACAGCAAGTCGACTGGGCGAAGTTCGTCAGCTTCAAGGGAATTCTGACGCGCCCTGTGTTGGGTCAGGCGGTGATGGCTTGGGCCACCAACCGGATGGGCTTCATGTGGTACAAGAATGCGATGGCCAAGAACCGATACTCCGAATTCGTGCCGACTTTTCAGGCGGCATTGGCGCGTGGCGCATTCTGGTGCCTGGGATCGTTGTGGCAAAAATGGTTCAGCGGATACGCACCGCCGCCGGTACGAATCAGACAGCCGGTGCTGATGACGTGGGGATGCGCCGATCGTACCCATCGCCACAGCGACAAGCACTCTATTGGCGCGCAGATTCCGCACGCAATCTGGCACAGTTTTTTCGAGCACGCCGGACATTCGCCGGAACTGGAGGCAAGTGAACCGTTTGCGAAATTGGTGCTTGCATGGATGGACGGGGGAAACGTCTCACCACAACCGACCGTGGCAACTGCGATGGCCTCGACCTCCTGATACATCGGCAGTCACGATTCAGTTCAATCTTTCACGCTGGTCCGAACCGCGCAAGGGCGCGGCATGATTTGCGGGATTAATGTGGTCGATAAGCTGTAAGGGCCCGCGCAGGAATAAGTTAGGCAATTTGGCGGCCGTCCCCCAAGGGGACTTCCTTCGGGCGTAGCGGGATGGTGCAGCAGGGGTTTCGAAGGGCATGCCCTTCGCCTGCGTAACGGTATCGCCTTGCAAGGCGATACGCCTGCATAGGCGCTTTCCCTCTTCCCCATCCCTTCTCCCAGAGGGAGAAGGGTGCAAATAGCTTCCCTCTCCACAAGTGGAGAGGGATCGAGGGAGAGGATGCCGGCGCAGTGCGAGCACTGCTAGCGACGGACAACGCAGCAGTGCGCCCGGTACGGCCAGCAAAATTACCTAACTTATTCCTGCGCGGGCTCTAAGTATCCGGACACCTATTCAACCATTCTGGGCAGCGCGCCGGCGGTTTCCGCGCTACCGTTCTGATACTGATTCTGTTCGACAAAAAAGTTGTTCTGCATTGCCTTGACCACCGCCTGAGTGCGATTCCCGACACCGAGTTTCAGCATCAGGTTTTGTATGTGATTGCGGACCGTCAGTTCGCTGATGCCAAGTATCATGGCGGTTTCCGGATTCGTCTTCCCGTAATAGATCCACTTCAGGATTTCCGATTCACGTGGCGTCAACCGCCAATCGGGTTTATCAATAGCGGGTCTGGATCCTGCCGATAGCGCCGCGGCATGCATAGAATGCCCTTCATCCTTCATCGTGTTCGCCGTATTCAAATGCGTGACGCTCAACAATGCATGGTGCAAGTGCGGGGCGAGCATCGAAAAAATCAGGCTTTGTTGATCCGTCATTGGTTCTGGCACCGAGCACAGGTAGAAAAAGCTTGCGAATCCGCCGAAAATGTCGCGCACACCGTGCATGACCAGGTTCGTGATGCCATGGCTGACCAGCTTTTCACGCCATATCTTCTGATCTTCGGTCAATTGGAGATCGCTCAAGTCCGCGATGGTGCTGTATATCGGGATCCGTTTTTTTCTCCACAGCGGCAACAGCAGATTGTTCTTCAAGCAGAATGTCGGAGGCATTGCCTTCAACACGCCATGCGTGGAACCGAATTCAAGGCAATGCGAATGTGCTTTGGTTTCGACGTTAGCGATTCCGCAGACGCCTATCTTGTGCGGAATGAATCTTCCTACAAAATAAGTAATGACTTCTTCAAGGTCCTCTGCCGTGTTCGAAAGATGGCACTTCTGAATAGTACTGAAAATGAAATTTCTATCCAAGGAACTTAGCATCTATGACTCCATCATGTTGATGTGCGCTGTCTTGCCGTTGATTGGAATACTTAAGGAACGCATACGGAACAGGTTCCCTATTTGTTCCACGGTCCCAAGACATCAGCCTTCGGACTGGTGAAAACCATAGCACTCATGTTCTTTTATCATTGTCATGTTTGCGACACATCCTGATATTGAGACAAAAATGTTCGGCGAGTTTGACGTAGATCAATGACTAACCGCATATATGATCAGGGGCAATCTTAATTATTGACTATATAGATCGGTTTACATATTATATAGATCGGCCTACATATTAATTTAATGGTCTCTTTTTGATCTCTTTTCCAATAAGCACATGTCAACTGCCCGCGAAAAAATTATCCGGACTACGCAGCGTTTACTAGGTCAATCAGGTTTATCCGGTGCCGGCCTGAACCAGGTGATCGCTGCCAGCAAGGCGCCGCGCGGATCCATTTACCACTACTTTCCCCAAGGGAAAACCCAATTGGTGACGGAAGCCCTTGACTCGTATGGCGATTATTTTCAGACCTTGCTCAACCAGGCGCTGTCTCGGGAAGCGCCTATCGGCGAAAACCTGGAACGCCTGTTGCTCACGCTGGCCGATGGAATGGACAAAACCGATTACGCGGACGGCTGTCCGGTCGGCGCAGTCATTCTCGATCTGGACCGGGATAGCGACGCACTACGCGCTGTATGCCAAGGCGTGGTAATCGGGTGGCAAAAAATATTTGAACAACATCTTGTGGGAATTCCCAAGCCGCGCCGGCACGATTTGGCGAACTTCATAATCGCGGCGCTGGAGGGAGCGCTCATGCTCTGCCGCATGGAATCCAGCTCCCGCCCTCTACGCACGACAGCCGTGATGTTACGACGACATGTCGAGTTCGAGCAAAACCGGGTCAAAGCATCATACCAACGCGCAATTTTCTAAAAAGGAGCTGTCCGATGCAACCGACACTGAATGCAGACTATTTCAACCCCTTCGGCCATGAATATTTGCCTGGGCTACTCGGCCTGGTGGTCAACCAAGTCGACAAAAACTACCTGCTTGCCGAACTGCCGGTGCGCAAGGCATTGTTGGCGCCGAATGGCTATCTGCACGCAGGCACGGTGGTCAGCCTGGCCGACACCGCATGCGGATACGGATGCTTCGCGAATTTGCCCGAAGGCGCAACCAGCTTTACCACCATTGAACTGAAGAGCAACTTCATGGGTACAGCGCGCGACGGCACCATCACGTGCGAAGCCAAGGCAATCCACACGGGCCGCAATACCCAGGTCTGGGATGCGATTGTGCGGCATCGCGATACGGATAAATTGATTGCGACATTTCGCTGCACGCAAATGATTCTTTGGCCAAAATAAAAGCAGCCGGGATGGCGAACGGCAAGCGTTGCTTCTTTATGAAATATCGGCATCCTGCAAAAAGACCGTTCCCCTAAAATCGGGTAAACGGTCTTTTTTCGAAGCGGCTGATTGCGTGTCTATCTCTCCGATACCGCATCGACCACGCACAACGCGGCCATGTTCACAATCCGCCGCACGGTAGCCGAGGGCGTCAGTATATGCACCGGCTTGGCGCAGCCGAGCAGGATCGGTCCGATCGCAATGCCGTTGCCCGATGTCGTCTTGAGAAGATTGTAGGAAATATTGGCCGCATCGATGTTGGGCAATACCAGCAGATTGGCATCGCCCTTTAACGGAGATCCGGGCATCGTCGCTTTCAACAGCGCCGGATCCAGTGCCGTGTCGCCGTGCATCTCGCCATCGACTTCCAAGTCCGGCGCCAGGTTGCGGATGATGGCCAGCGCCGCGCGCATCTTGCGCGCCGATTCACTGTTGCCGGTGCCAAAATTGGAATGCGACAACAGCGCCACCCGCGGACTAAGGCCGAAACGACGCATTTCTTCCACCGCCAGCAGCGTGATCTCGGCCAGTTGCTCGGCCGTCGGGTTCTCGTTGACATGGGTATCGACCAGCACCACCTGCCGGTCCGGCAGGATCAGTGCATTCATCGCTGCGTAGACATTCACGCCAGCGCGCTTGCCGAGCACCTGGTCGACATACTTCAGGTGCAGATCGGTGGTGCCGTAGGTGCCGCAGATCATGCCGTCGGCATCGCCCTTGTGCAGCATCATCGCGCCGATCAGCGTATGGCGGCGGCGCATTTCCAGCTTGGCATACTGCTGGGTGACGCCCTTGCGTATCGTCATCGCCAGGTAGGT
This sequence comes from Burkholderiales bacterium RIFCSPLOWO2_02_FULL_57_36, assembly GCA_001770855.1. Taxonomy (GTDB): domain Bacteria; phylum Pseudomonadota; class Gammaproteobacteria; order Burkholderiales; family Burkholderiaceae_D; genus MESE01. Next base: position 22,235 of record MESE01000101.1, on the reverse strand, counting down.
TTCCCAGTAATCGCGATACTTCGCATCGAATTCCGGATTGATCACCGTGAAATCGATACCCGGACGCAAGCGCAGGCCCAGCTTTTCGATGCGCTGCGCCAGGATCGCGGGACGACCCACCAAGACCGGCCGCGCCAGCGCTTCATCGACCACCACCTGTACCGCGCGCAACACCTTTTCTTCTTCGGCTTCGGCAAAGACGATGCGCTTTTTCTCGGGCGGCGCCTTTTTCGCAATCGCAAACACCGGCTTCATGAAGGTGCCGCTACGGTAGACGAATTGCTGCAGCCGGTCGACGTAGGCCTGCATGTCGGCGATCGGACGCGCCGCCACGCCGCACTCCGCTGCCGCCTTGGCCACGGCGGGCGCGATCTTGATCATCAGCCGCGGATCGAACGGCTTGGGAATGATGTAGTCGGGGCCGAATGACAGGTTGGTCACGCCGTAGGTGGTCGCGACGATGTCGGATTGCTCGGCTTGCGCCAGGTCGGCAATGGCGCGCACCGTGGCGATTTCCATTTCGCGCGTGATGGTGGTCGCGCCGCAATCGAGTGCGCCGCGGAAGATGTACGGAAAGCACAGCACATTGTTGACCTGGTTCGGATAGTCGGAGCGGCCGGTGGCGATGATCGCATCACTGCGCACCGCCATGACTTCTTCGGGCAGGATTTCCGGAGTCGGATTGGCCAGCGCCAACACCAGCGGTTGCGCATTCATCTGCCGCACCATATCCGGCTGCAGCACGCCGCCGGCGGACAAGCCGAGGAAGATGTCGGCGCCCGGCATGATCTCGGCCAGCGTGCGCGCCGCGGTGGGCTGGGCAAAGCGCGCCTTGTCCGGGTCCATCAGTTCAACCCGGCCCTGATACACCACACCGGCCAGGTCGGTGACATAGATGTTCTCAATTGGAAAGCCCAAATCGACGATCAAGTCGAGGCAGGCCAAGGCTGCGGCGCCGGCGCCCGACACCACCAGTTTGCAGTGCTTGATGTCCTTGCCGACGACTTGCAAGCCGTTGAGGATGGCCGCGCCGACGATGATCGCGGTGCCATGCTGGTCGTCATGAAACACTGGAATTTTCATCCGTTCGCGCAGCTTGCGCTCGATGTAGAAGCACTCGGGCGCCTTGATGTCTTCCAGGTTGATGCCGCCGAAAGTAGGCTCGAGCGCGGCGATGACGTCGCACAGCTTGTCGGGGTCGGTCTCGTTGATTTCGATATCGAACACATCGATACCGGCGAATTTCTTGAACAGCACACCCTTGCCTTCCATGACCGGCTTGGCGGCCAGCGGTCCGATGTTGCCCAGACCGAGCACGGCGGTGCCGTTGGTGATGACAGCCACCAGGTTGCCGCGGGCGGTGTATTTGAAGGCGTTGGCGGGATTGATGACGATTTCCTCGCAAGCGGCGGCCACGCCGGGCGAGTAGGCCAGCGCCAAGTCGCGCTGGTTGGTCAGTTGCTTGGTGGGAGTGACGCTGATCTTGCCGGGCGTGGGAAACTCGTGATATTCAAGCGCCGCTTGACGCAGTTGCTGGCGCACTTCTTCTTTCTTATCAATGAGCGAGTCCATTTCTACGGCCTTCTTTCTTAAGAGCTTACGAAAAGGTAACGATTTTATCAGAGCAGATTGGACAATTTAATACGTATTTAAACGTATTTTCAGTATGAATACGCCCGTATTCGTGCTTCGGAGGCGCAGCCGAAACCCTCTCATACCAATTTTCTATTGAATTAATAAAAACAATCAATTTTATTTATTGATATATGTAGACTATTATTCTACCCATGCTGATTTAAGAAACCTAATTAACCCTCTATTCCCGTAAAGGACTACACCATGACTACCCAGAATCCCGCAATCAAATCCGTCACGATCGAAAACCTCGAAGCCGCTTTCGCCGGCGAATCGATGGCGCATATAAAATACCGTTATTTCGCCAAGCTGGCGCGAGAGGCCGGTGCTGACGAAGTAGCAAAAATTTTCGAAGAGACGGCCGATCAAGAGGTGATGCATGCATTCGGCCACCTTGACCTGCTCTATCCGAAGGCACAACTGACGCCTGCCAAGTCGCTTGAAATCGCAATCGAAGGCGAGACCTATGAATACACCGAGATGTATCCGAAGTTTCGTCATCTCGCGGTGGAGGAAGGCAATCAGGCGGCTGTTACCGAGTTCGACGAACAAATCGCCGAATCGAAAGAGCACGCTGAAAACTTCAAGCGCACGCTGGAGAAAGCAGCCAAACGCTTTGCCGCGCTGGCCAAGGTGGAAGAACGCCACGCCAACCACTATCGCGCCGCGCTTGCAGCGACTTTGGAAAAAGCGTAAGCAAGGCCACGTCATTACGCAATACATATACAACGCATATAAAAGGATAGGATAGCCATGAAGACATATCAATGTATCGTTTGCGGTTTTGTCTACGATGAAACCGTCGGCATGCCCGAAGAAGGCATTGCAGCCGGCACCCGCTGGAATGACATACCGGCCGACTGGGAATGCCCGGATTGCGGTGTGGCCAAAGCCGATTTCGAGATGGTCGAAATCTAACGCGATTTTCCGACACCATTCCGGCGCAGGCCGGAATGGTCCACAAATAACTCCGGACCAGGTTACATCGAATGAAACCCATCACCATCATTGGCGCAGGTCTTGCCGGCTATACGGTCGCGCGGGAATTCCGCAAGCTCGACAAGAGCACCCCGTTAACCATCATCACTGCCGATGACGGCGGTTTCTATTCCAAACCGATGCTGTCCAATGCGTTTGCCCAAAACAAGCTGCCGGCCCAACTCGTGACACAAACTGCTGCACAAATGGCAGCGCAATTGAATGCGCAAATTGTGGCGGTCACGCAAGTAACAAGTATCGATAGTGTGAACAGAATCATCGATAGCAGCGCCGGAAAACTTGAGTACGGCAAGCTCGTGATTGCGGTCGGCGCGCAGCCGATCCGGCTGAATATCGATGGGGATGCCGCGGATCAGGTATTGTCAGTCAACCATGTCACCGATTACGCGAACTTCCGCTCGCGAATAATTTCCTCGGCGGCACGTGTCGCCATTCTCGGCGCCGGCTTGATCGGCTGCGAGTTCGCCGATGATCTGGCTGGTGCGGGTCACACGGTAACGCTGATCGATCCGAATCCGCTGCCGTTGGCTGCGCTTGCCGCACCGGCCTTGTCGCAAGGCTTGCAGAAGGCACTGGAAGCGCGGGGCATAAGCTTGCATCTTGGCATGACCGCGGCACGCATCGATAAGACAGCCGACGGGTTGCGCATCACGCTTGCCGACGGCCATACCGTCGAATCGGATGTCGTATTATCGGCAGTCGGGTTGCGTCCCGACCTGGCACTGGCAAAAATCGCAAAGCTGGCAACCGGCCGCGGCATTCTGGTCGATGCCGCCGGCCAAACCAGTGCACCGGATATCTACGCGCTGGGCGATTGCGCCGAATACACGATGTCACCCGGCATCACGCAGATCCTGCCGTATATCGCGCCGATGATGACGGCAGCACGCGCGATCGCTCGAACTTTGACTGGACAACTTACGCAAATCGAGTTCAAACCGGCACCAGTTATCGTCAAGACGCCATGCTATCCACTGGCCTTGCTTCCTGCGGCAATGCATGCGGCCGGCATCGGCGACTGGCATGCTGAAACAGCAAACGGCCGTACTATCTGCCGTTTCTACGATGCACAGGGAATGATGACCGGCTTCGGTGTGGCGCCACAGGACGCGGCCGTGCGCCAATCATTGATGGCGGGGCTCGGCACAACCCGTCCGGCAGAACCGCTCGAAGCAATGGATTGACCCGCAGCCGTATCATTGCGAACTGCTTTGCCTGGCCTTTGCCGCATTCCCCCGGCATATAGACGGAAAGCCCCGTTTTTAAATTGTCGATCGGACGGTCCCGGCCTCTTCTATTCGTCCATTCCAAGAAGCGCCTCAATGTCGGCGATCGCCATGCGCAGCATCAGCGGCGGTTTCGCCTCATCGGGCGATATGCCGATTGCAATCGCATCCGGAACTGCCTTCTTCAAGTGATTGTCACGCTGGATGAAATACTCGCCGTGGTCGTACGCGATTGTGTAGGTCAGGCATTGTCCGTGGCTCCTGGTATATTCAAGAATTGGCATATTTCCCTCCATGTAAATCCGGTGGACCCAGCCGTTTTGACGGGCTGACACGACGCATCGGCAGCTTGCTATCGTGATTCAATAGACTATGGTTCTAATAATGCCATAGTCAATCTCGTTTATCACGTTAAAGGAGAATGAAATGCCGACCGAACAAATAGGTCAGTATGAAATTGAATATTCAGGGGTCCAATTAGCTGACGGTAAGGAATGGACGGCCCATGTCGCAATCTTCGGCCCGTCTCACAATCCAATGCATCGCAATAGCATATTTCCCGAACAACGGATCTCGGTTGAACATACCTATCCGAGCCAGCAAGAAGCTGAAGCAGAAGGCCGCAGGTTTGCGATGGAGAAGGTCGAAGAGCACGGCCGATAGCGCGGCCGGCTGTGCAGGATAGCTGTCGGTCTCCGACGTTCCGCGCCATCCTGCGCCTCCGCCAATTCGGCCATGCTGCGGCGCCTACCCTGCCGGCCGATCAGACAGAGAACTTGCCGCATTTTTAGGACTGTTTTGCTTGCTGGCCTTGTTGCGGCTGCTTGACCATGCGCAGATATGGCTTGATTGTGGTCCAGCCCTCCGGAAATATGGTCTTCGCCTCCTCGTCGCTCACCGAACCCGCAATGATGACATCGTCGCCCGGTTTCCAGTTGACCGGTGTCGCCACCTTGTGCTGTTGCGTGAGTTGCATGGAATCCAGCACGCGCAGAATCTCGTCGAAGTTGCGTCCGGTAGTCATCGGGTAGGTCAGCATCAGCTTGATTTTCTTGTCCGGGCCAATGACAAAGACTGATCGGACCGTCGAATTGGTGGCGGGAGTCCGCCCCTCCGACGTTCCGGGTTCGTCCGCAGGCAGCATATTGTAGAGTTTGGAAACCGCGAGGTCTTCGTCGCCGATGATCGGATACCGAGGCAAATAACCCTGTGTTTCCTCAATATCCTTGGCCCAAGATTGGTGATTCCCGACCGGGTCCACGCTCAAGCCGACCAGCTTGGTGTTGCGCTTGGTGAATTCCGGTTCGATCTTGGCCATGTAACCGAGTTCGGTGGTGCATACCGGCGTGAAGTCTTTCGGATGGGAGAACAAGATTGCCCAGCTGTCGCCGATCCACTCATGAAAATTGATGGGCCCCTGCGTCGTATTGGCAGTGAAATCGGGGGCCACATCGTTGATACGTAATGACATGTTCGCTCCTTGGAAGATAGTAAGAATAAAACGCAGGCAACGGCCACCGGCGCGGCACAACCGAAAACAGCATGAGCCGAATTGCCATGGCCGCCACGCTCGAAGAGACGTATTTTTCAGACCAATTCATTTTATGCATCGATACGCAAATTAACAAGCAAGACCAGCCGCGCCGGACCGGTGCTTTGATTTGGTTTGATTTGACACAATCGTCTTTCCCGGCCATGCCGCATGGAGAATCAAGCAGCGGGAAATGCAACACCGAACCGGCAAGGGTCCGGCCGGAACGGCCGCTTGAAGCGGTGGATTGCACCGCAGCCATCGCATGCAAATTGCAGCAAGGAAAACAAGTTCTGCCTGATATGAGACTTGCGTAAAATGTAATGCGCCTTTGAAAAACGAAAACCCGTTTTGGCTGAGCGCTGAAGAGCGATAAATCCCGGCTTGTTTTGCCTCAATCGCGATTAAATCAAGCGAGCCGCATTCCATTCCTGCCTTGCCGGCCGCATCGTTCGGTACAATTGCGGCATGTTGTCCGAATTCGATCTCATCGCCCGTTACTTTACCCGCCCCCCTCGCCATGGCACTGCTGCCGTTCTCGGCGTCGGCGACGACTGCGCGCTGCTCGCACCTTCACCGGGAATGCAACAGGCGATATCGACGGACATGCTGGTGGAAGACCGACACTTTTTCCGCGGAACCGATCCGATCAAGCTCGGCTACAAGTGCCTGGCAGTCAACCTGTCCGATCTGGCTGCAATGGGGGCAACGCCAGTGGCGTTTACACTGGCCTTGTCGCTGCCGGATGCGCAAGCAGAATGGCTTCAGGCATTTTCGGACGGCCTGTTCAAGCTTGCGGACGAATATGGCTGCCAGCTGATCGGGGGCGATACCACCAAGGGACCGTTGAATATCTGCATCACGATTTTTGGCGAACTTCCGCATGGAGCCGCACTGCGGCGTGACGCCGCACAAGCAGGTGACGACATCTGGGTTTCCGGGACGCTGGGCGATCCCCGTCTCGCGCTTGCCGGTTACCGTGAAGAAATCATACTCGATAGCGCAAGCATGGAAGCGGCCGCGGAAAGGCTGCATGAACCGATACCGCGCGTTGCGCTCGGCATTGCATTGCGCGGTATTGCGCACGCCGCCGTCGACATTTCGGATGGGTTTATCGGCGATCTGGGCCATATCCTGCAACGTTCCAACGTTGGTGCGACAGTCGATGCCGACGCACTACCGGCCGGGCCGACGCTGATACGCCGATCTCAAGAATTGCGCCGTCGTTTCAGCCTTGCCGGCGGCGATGATTATGAATTGTGTTTTACCGCGCCCGCATCGCAGCGAGACGCCGTGCTGGCCGCTGCGCATGCGGCCGGCACCCCGGTCACTCGGGTCGGCAGTATCGAATCAGGCGCCGGATTGCGGCTGACAGATGCCGGCGGCGCGCCGCTCGAACTCGAACCAAGCTCCTTCGACCATTTCACATCGCCATGACAACGCTCGAATCCGAACAGGCAACCTATATAAGCAAGCCGAATGCGCGCTTCATGCTTTCGCATCCCGCGCATTTTCTTGCACAAGGCTGTGGCAGCGGTCTGTCGAGAGTCATGCCCGGCACGTCCGGCACCCTGTTTGCCTGGTTATCGTTCGCCGTACTCACCTTGAGTTGGCCGGGTATTTTCACAACATTCAATTGGGCCGTGATCATTGGCGCCGGATTCGCAATCGGGGTATGGGCGTGCTCCAAAACCGGCCGCGATCTGGGCATTGCCGACCACGGCAGCATGGTGTGGGATGAAATCATTGCGTTCTGGCTGGTACTGATCTTTTTGATGCCCGCCGGATTCTGGACCCAGTTCTGGGCATTTCTGTGGTTTCGCTTTTTCGATATGCTCAAGCCGGCGCCGATCGGCTATCTCGATCGTCATTTGAAAGGCGGTTTCGGCGTGATGTTTGACGATATCGTGGCGGCTTTTTATACGCTGCTGGTATTTGCACTGTGGCGCGCGATCTGAACACCGGCAGACGGATCGCGACAACCAATTGCTTGTTTGAAATTACCAATCTCAGGATCATCCCCTTATGGAAGACATCATCGATTTAGCGGCGCAGGCCGGACGCGCACTCCAGGATAAAGGTTGGCTGCTCGCTACCGCGGAATCATGTACCGGCGGCGGCGTTGGTCATGCCGTCACGGAAATAGCAGGCTCTTCCGATTGGTTCGACTGCGGATTCATCGCGTATTCCAATGCGTCGAAATCCGAATTGCTGGATGTGTCGCCGGCCTTGTTTGCACAACATGGCACCGTCAGCGAAGAGATCGCTGCCGCGATGGCGCAAGGTGCGCTTTCCAACAGCAATGCGCATGTCACCCTATCGACTACCGGCATCGCCGGACCGGGCGGAGCGGTTCCCGGCAAACCGGTCGGCACCGTTTGTTTCGGATGGGCAAGCGCCGATGCAACGCACACCGAACGTCTGGTCTTCACCGGCGACCGCCATGCGGTGCGCGAACAAACCGTTGCGCACGCTTTGAAAGGCTTGATACGTTTTCTGGAACAGCACTGACACAGATGCTGCGCGAGCCATTAATCGCGCGAATTACACAGACCGGAATCGGTTGATCGCGTCTTTTGTCTCCAACGCCACCCGCCGCGCCGCTTGCGCAAAACTCTCGCCGGTCTTGTCGTCCGGCTTTGCGTACAGGATCGCTCGCGACGAGTTGATCATCATCCCTGCTCCCGCCGCGGTACGCCCTGCCTGCACACTTGCCTGAACATCGCCTCCCTGCGCACCGATGCCGGGAACCAGCAGCGGCATGTCACCGACCATTTTCCGTACCTGCGCCAATTCCGCCGGAAAAGTGGCGCCGACCACCAGGCCGCACTGGCCGTTGGTATTCCATTTATCGGCCACCAATTGCGCGACGTGCTGATACAGCGGTTTGCCGTCGACATTCAGGAATTGCAGATCCGAACCGCCCGGATTGGACGTGCGGCATAGAACGATCGCGCCGCGATCCTTCCATTCCAGGTACGGTGCGATCGAATCGAAACCCATGTAAGGATTGACGGTCACCGCGTCCGCGCCGTAACGCTCGAACGCTTCGCGCGCATACTGCTCGGCCGTGGCGCCGATATCGCCGCGCTTGGCATCGAGAATAATCGGAACAAGCGGATAGGTTTCCCGCAAATAGCCGCAGATCGCCTCCAGTTGGTCTTCCGCCGCCAGCGCCGCGAAATACGCGATCTGCGGCTTGTACGCGCAAGCGGTATCGGCGGTCGCGTCGATGATCTCTTTGCAGAACGCGAAAATCGCATCCGGCCGATCGCGCAGATGCGCCGGGAACTTGGCGATATCGGGGTCAAGCCCGACACATAACAGGGAATCGTGGGCCGTCCATGCGGCGGATAATTTATCGATGAAGGTCACAGTGGTATCTCAATATCCGAGGTTTCAAACACAGCCATTGTAACGTGCCGTGGTATCGTTCCGGCATGACTTCGCTTTCCCGAAAAGACTGGATCCTGCTGATACTGTTGACACTGTGCTGGGGCGTCAATTGGCCAATCATGAAAATCGGCGTGCAGGATTTTCCGCCGTTGGCGTTTCGCACCGTGTGCATGATCGGCGGGCTGCCCGCATTATGGCTGGCGGCGCGCATGCAAGGGCTGTCAATGAAGGTTTCACGCGAACAAATCAAACCGGTGATCGCTCTAGCGCTTCCCAACATGCTGATCTGGCATCTGTTCGTGATTCTCGGCGTGAAAATGCTGTCGTCCGGCCGGGCCGCCATTCTCGGCTATACGATGCCGGTCTGGGCCGTGCTGTTCGGTTTGCTGTTTTTCGGCGAACGCGTGACGCGGCTGGCCTGGCTGGGCATTGGATTTGCGCTGGCCGGCGCGCTGCTGTTGCTGTCGAGTGAACTGGCCGCATTGAGCGGCCAGCCGATGGGCAGCGTGCTGGTGTTGATCGCGGCAGCCGGATGGGGTTACGGCACAGTCATGATGAAGCGCAGCCAGCTCGACATGCCGACGATCGTCCTGACGTTCTGGATGCTGGCGATCACGACCGTGGTCATGGGAGCCGCCTCTTTCCTGTTCGAGCGCGCCGCATGGCGCCGGCCGACCAATTTGGAATGGGCCGCGATCATTTACAACGCGCTGATCATCTTCGGTTTCGCGCATGTGGTGTGGTTCAGGCTTGCGCGTGCACTGCCTCCGGTGGCTTCCAGCCTGTCGGTAATGATGATTCCGGTGCTGGGCGTATTCTCGGGCGCATGGATTCTGCAAGAAACGCCGCATTGGCAAGACTATGCGGCAATGGTGCTGATCCTCGCCGCAATGAGCACCGTGCTGTTGAAACCGCGTGTGTCCGCCCCCATTTGAACTCCGTGAGCCGTAACCAATCAATTCAATTGCGGGACCGTCAAGTTGTACAACAATTATTCTTACAGGAAATAATAATGAACAAATGGTTGAGATGGGTTGCAATCGTTCTGCTGACTTCGACGCTCAGCGCCTGTGGATACAACGAATTTCAGGCGAAGGACGAAGGCATCAAGGCCGCCTGGAGCGAAGTCGTGAACCAGTATCAGCGTCGCGCAGACCTGATCCCGAACCTGGTCAATACGGTCAAGGGTTACGCATCGCACGAAAAAGAAACCCTGGAAGCGGTGATCAACGCACGCGCCGCCGCCACCAGCATCAAAGTCACGCCCGAAGTATTGGAGAATCCACAGGCTTTCCAGAAATTCCAGCAGGCGCAGGGCGAACTGTCGTCGGCTTTGTCGCGCTTGATGGCGGTCGCGGAAAGCTATCCTCAACTGAAGGCCGACAACCTGTTTCGCGATCTGCAGTCGCAACTGGAGGGCACGGAGAACCGTATCTCCGTCGCGCGGCAACGCTATATCAAGACGGTCGAAGATTACAATGTGCTCGCGCGCCGTTTTCCGACCAATCTGACAGCCAAGATGTTCGGCTACGACGTCAAGCAGAACTTCACGGTTGAAAATGAAAAGGCGATTTCGAACGCGCCTGCAGTCAACTTCGGCAAGTAACCGGAACAATGCAATGATCGTTTTGCGCAATCTGCTTGGCTTGATGCTGACTTTCATCGTGATGACGGCGGGCGCGCAGAATTTCGCGCCGATTCCGCCATTGCAATCCCGTGTGACGGACCAGGCGAGCATGCTCAATCCGGCACAGCGCAAAGCCCTGGAAAATGTACTCACGGAGTATGAATCCCGCACCGGGAGCCAGATTGCAATCCTGCTGATTTCAAGCACCGCGCCGGAAGCGATCGAGCAGTATTCGATCCGGGTCGCCGACGCATGGAAAATCGGGCGCAAAGGCGTCGATGACGGCGTCATCCTGATCGTCGCGAAAGACAATCCGCCGGCGTTGCGCAGGTTGCGCATCGAAGCGGGGCTTGGTGTCCAGGGCACGATTACCGATGCGCAGTCGAAACGCATTTTGCAGGATGTGATCGCGCCGCACTTTCGGCAAAATGATTTTTATGGTGGACTGGTGGCAGGCGTTTCGGCAATTACCGGCCTGCTCGACCAGGAAAAATTTCCGGCTGCGGCAAAGAAACAAGCGCAACAAAACGAAGAATCCAGCTTGATCGGACTGATTCCGCTGCTGTTTTTTGCGTTGATGTTTATCGGCGGATTGCGCTCGCAATCGCGCAGACGCAACAAGTTCAGCCGCAATCACTGGGGACCGGCGGCCGGCATTATTCTGGGGCACGAGATAGGCCGGCGCGGCGGCTTTGGCGGAGGCGGGTTCGGCGGCGGAGGCGGAGGCGGATTCTCCGGCGGCGGTGGCGGTTTCAATGGCGGCGGCGCTTCGGGAAACTGGTGATGAAAACCTTATCGCGTATTTTTCGCCATCTTGTTACCACGAGCGCGGATGCACGCCGGATATTTCCCGCGGCAACGCTGGACGCCATTCAGAAAACCATTGCGGCGGGCGAAACCCTGCATCGTGCCGAAGTGCGATTGATCATCGAGCCTTCTCTGTCGATACAGACTGTATTAAACGGAACATCGTCGCGGGAACGCGCACTGGAGCTGTTCGCGATTCATGGCATCTGGGACACCGAAGAGAACTGCGGCGTGCTGGTATATATTGAACTGGCCGATCACAAGGTGGAGATCATTGCCGATCGCGCCGCGAATCGGGTCATCGACGAGGTTGAATGGCGGGAAATCTGCCAAACAATGACCGCCGGTTTCGCACGCAAGGTGTACGGCGAAAGCGTCATTGCCGCGATGGAAAAGCTGAATGTACTGCTCCACGCACGTTTTCCGGACGACGGTTCGCGTCCGAATCAGCTGTCGGACCAGCCTATCATGCTGTGATTTTTGGGGGCTGGCAATCCACCGCCGCCCTACCCTCGCTCATACACCCACTGCAGCAACGCATCCTGCGCTTCGTGTCCCGCGGCCGGTGCATTGGGATGGTTGATAATGAATACCAGCGCATAGCGTTTGCCCGAAGCAGCCAGCACATAACCCGCGATCGCGCGCACATCGGTCAGGCTACCCGTCTTGATATGCGCATTTCCGGCAGCAGTGCGCGTCGTGAGGCGCCTGCGCATCGTGCCGTCGTGGCCAGCCAACGGCAGCGAGGAAATGAACTCGGGCATCACCGGCGACCGAAACGCGGCGACCAGCATGCGGCCAAGCGTTTCCGCGGAAATCCGTTCCACGCGCGACAGCCCCGAACCGTTTTCGATAACCAGCTCCGGTGCGCTGATATTCTTGCGGTTCATCCATGTCTTCAGTACCTGAGCGCCGCGCTCGGCATTCGCCGGCAACTTGAAGACATCGGCGGCAAGGGTCAGCAGCAATTGCCGCGCCATCACGTTGTTGCTGTATTTGTTGATGTCACGAATCACCTCGGACAGCGGCGCCGATTCAGACTCGCCGACCAAACGCGCATTGACCGGGATTTCACCATTTTTCACCTCGCCGATCAAAGTACCGCCGAGCTCGGTCCACATCTTGCGAAATACCGCTTCGAAATACTGGTTCTGCGTCATCTGGTAGGGGTGCACATGCCAGCTACGTTCACCGCAGGATAGCGAAAACGCCCCGGAAAAACCGGAATCGTGACCATTGAACACGCCCTGCAGCTTGCTCTTCCAGTCGCCGCACTCGCCATTCGAGAGTCTGGGTGCAATTACCGGATAACCGTCGATCGGCGGATCAATCGTCACGTTGACCGCAGCGCCCGCTTCGTTCGGCACGAACCGGAAATTGAGCGCTTTGAAGTTAAGCAATAACGCATCCGGTCCGACGTTGTACACTCGCAGCGGATCGCCGTCGAACAGCGCAGCATCGTGAGCGCCTTGTTCAAACAGGCTTCGGTCAAGCAAAAGATTGCCGCGGATTTCACGGATGCCCCTGCTCCGGATTTCGCGCAGGAACAGCCAGAACTTTTCAAGCACCAGTTTCGGATCGCCGCTGCCTTTGATGATCAGGTCGCCATGCAACACATCGCCCACTTGCAGCGCGCTGGCGTATGCCTGCGTCTTCCATGTGTAGACGGGGCCAAGCAACTCTAGCGCCGCATTGGTGGTCACGAGTTTCATGGTCGATGCGGGATTGAACGGCGCGGTTGCATTCAACGTGACCGGAGGATGGTCGCCATGGACCTCTTGCAGGTAAATGCCGGCCGCAGCGGCTGGAATGTCGGTGCGGGTCAACGCCTGGATCACCTCGGGAGGCAAGGCCTGTGCGGACACGGTTCCACCGAACAAACAGGCGAGCAGAAAAAATAGGCCGCGAACTGCTTGGAGTCTTTTCAAAATTCGCATAGGATGGATAAACTGAATTTCCTTGAGAGCGTCTAACAAAATGTCCTGTCATTCCGACGAGCATCGCGACGAGGAATCACTACCGTCTCCGGCACTGATGCCGCTTGAGACTCCTCGCATCACCCGGAAGGACGACATGCGGTTAATTTGTTAGGCGCTCGAACTTGACAATGATGAAATGTATTCCAATATTGTGTCCATGCATTATCCCATGCTGCAGGAGTAGCGAATGAAGTTAAACCAAAAAGTGGCGATTGTCACGGGCGCGGCACAAGGAATCGGCCTTGCCTGCGCCAGCCGTTTCGTACAGGACGGCGCGAAGGTGATGCTGACCGATATCAATCAAGCGGCCGGCGCGGCGGCGGCCGGGCGACTGGGCTCGGGCGCCGCATTCTGTCTCACGGACGTGAGCGTGAAAGCACAGGTTGATTCATTGATCGACGCCACGCTGGCCGCCTTCGGCCGCATCGATATCCTGGTGAACAATGCGGGCATTACCCATGCGGCGGATTTTCTCGACCTGACCGAAGATGATTTCGACCGTGTTCTCCGCATCAATTTGAAATCGATGTTCCTATGCGGCCAGGCGGCGGCCCGAGTGATGGTGCGGCAAGGCAGTGGCTCGATTATCAATATGTCCAGCGTCAATGCGGTTCTTGCGATTCCCAACCAGGTGCCTTATGTCGTCTCCAAGGGCGGAATCAATCAATTGACCAAGGTCATGGCGGTCGGCCTGGCGCAGTACGGCGTGCGCGTCAATGCGATCGGGCCGGGCACCATCATGACCGAACTGGCAAAGCAGGCAGTGTTATCCAGCGAAGACGCGCGGAAAAAAATATTGTCGCGCACGCCGCTGGGCCGCTGCGGCGAGCCGGAAGAAATCGCTTCAATCGCCGCCTTCCTTGCCGGCGACGATTCCTCTTACATGTCGGGCCAGACAATTTATGCGGACGGCGCAAGATTGGCCCTGAATTACACCGTTCCAGTCAAGGAATGACGATGTCGAAATCCCGCTCCCAATCCGCCGACATGCTGGCGCTCGATAACCAGTTCTGTTTTTCACTGTATTCGGCGTCGCTTGCCATGACAAAAACCTACAAGCCGTATCTCGACCGGCTCGGAATCACTTACCCGCAATACCTGGTGCTGCTGGTGCTGTGGCAACAGGACGACGTGCTGGTCAAGAGTATCGGGGAGCGGCTTTTTCTCGATTCCGGCACCTTGACGCCGCTGCTCAAGCGCCTCGAGGCATCAGGCCTGATAGCACGCATCCGCGACGACGCCGACGAACGGCAGGTACGCATCACATTGACCAAGGATGGACGCCTGCTCAAGAAGAAAGCGCAGGAGATTCCACATCAGATGCTGTGCGCCAGCGGACAGTCGCAAGCAGCCATCGGCAATCTGCGAGCGCAACTTTCCGTCATCCGCGACGACCTGATTCGATCCAATACCTGATCCCGCCTCCTGATACATCGCCTCAGCCGCCACAAAACACAATTTACATTGCACACAATTTAATTGTGTATAATACGATTTCTGAAAACAGATTCATCCATTCAATCCACCCAGGAGAAATTCATGCAAATCGCATACAAGGCTTTGGCAACAGCAACCGGCGGCCGCGAAGGCCGCGCCGTCACCAATGACGCCCGTCTCGACGTCAAGCTGAGCACCCCGAAGGAACTCGGCGGCGCCGGCGGCGAAGGCACCAATCCGGAACAATTATTTGCAGCCGGCTATTCCGCCTGCTTTCTGTCGGCAATGAAACTCGTTGCCATGCACATGAAGACCGCGTTGCCTGCAGACGCAGCGGTCACTGCGGAAGTCGGCATCGGCCCGAACGGCAAAGGCGGCTTTGCGCTGGCAGTAGACTTGCTGGTCGCATTGCCAGGCATGGAAGCGGAAGCTGCCCAGGCGCTGGTCAATAAAGCCCACGAAGTCTGCCCGTACTCCAATGCAACGCGCGGTAACATCGACGTCAAAGTTGCATTGGCCTAAGTAATTTTTATCGGCGGCCTCGGCTTAACAAGAAAAAATCAATCAAGCCGGCTTGTTGCCGATCGCCGTCGTGCCGCCTTTGAATTCACTGTCGGCAGACGGCCCCTTTTCAAATCAGCCCATCGGTCGCTGCAGTTGACGCACATCGGATCATTACGTACGCTGGCACAAACCATTACCGTAGACCGATATGATCCCTTATGTTAGCGGAGAGCAAGTACGTACCGCATTACCCTACTCCGCATTGATTGCCGCCTTGCGTCAGGCTTTTCGGGAAAATATACAAGCGCCGACCCGGCATGTACATACCGTATCTGAGCAAGCCGGCACGGTCCTGCTGCTCATGCCGACCTGGCAACCCGAAAGCAATATGGGGGTCAAGCTGGTCACTGTCGCACCCGGAAATCCGGCAAAACAACTGCCGACGGTGCACTCGATTTTTATTCTGTTCGATGCGACCACCGGCGTTCCGCTTGCAATGATCGATGGCGAAGAACTGACATTGCGCCGAACCGCTGCCGCGTCGGCGCTGGCGTCGACTTACCTGTCTCGCCCTGACAGCGCAACGCTGCTGCTGGTCGGTACCGGCACGCTCGCGCCCTATATGGCTGCCGCCCATTGCGCGGCGCGGCCGATTCGAAACATCAGGGTGTGGGGACGCTCCAAAGAAAAGGCCGAGGACACCGCGCATCAGATCGGGCTTCAGGATCTGCCGCAGGGCGTTTCCATACAGACGGCAACCGACCTCGAAGCGGAGGCGCGTAGCGCCGATATCATCAGTTGCGCCACCACCAGCACCACACCGATCGTGCTCGGCCAATGGATTCAATCCGGCACGCATGTCGATCTGGTCGGCGGATTCAAACCGAACATGCGCGAAGCGGACGACAAGCTGATCAATATGTCGACAGTATTTGTCGACACCATTGCAGGCACGCTGGCCGAGGCAGGCGACCTGATCCAGCCGATCGCGTCCGGATCTTTCACGCCGGACGCCATCGCCGCCGAACTGGCCGACCTGAGTTCAGGCCGGCATACCGGGCGCACCGACCCGCAACAGATCACGTTGTTCAAATCGGTCGGCACCGGAATCGAGGATTTATGTGCAGCCAATCTCGCATGGGCCGCGACAACCCGGGAGAGTTGAAATGAACGAAGAGAATCTTCCGCCAATTCATTTCAGCGACCATGCCGAGAACGTTTTAGTAACCGGTGCAACCGGCTTCATTGGACAGCTTCTGGTTCGTGCCTTGCTCGCGGATGGACAACAGGTAACCGTACTTACCCGCAACCCAAAACACACGGCATTGATGTTTGACGGGCGGGTGCATTGCATTCACCCTCTGTGTCAGGCTACTTGTCGTATGTTTTTTAAGCCAAGCATGTCTTGACCCGGATTCCTGAGTGGGTTTGGTTCGATATTTTCTTCATTTTTTAACATCCTTTCCAGGGCTTTAGAGGACATTGAGTTCGATGATGACGATGCTGACATGGCGGGCCACCTGTTCGCCGGGGGTTGTAATTTCCCGCCCTGCCACCGTACAAACCGGCCTATCTGTACTGATTTCACATCATCAAAGCGCCTGTCGGTTATAACGCAAATTCGGGCAAGCGAATTTTCCTGTAGAAATTGAATACTGCTCGGTTCAGGTGCGGCTTTGGCTTTTGTGTTTTGGTTTGGAGACGTTGGATGTTCAATGGGGTTTGCAAATAATGCAGCCGCGACAGCGGAATGCCCATTTTTCCTGTGTAAATTGATTACTGCAAAATAGGTGCCTTTTTCGATCCAGGTACCGTCATGCAACGCTACTACCCCAGTCTACAAGCCATAGAGCAACAAACCAGGCAATTGGACCAAGTGCCATGCCGGCATTGCCAGCAAACGCATCAACTGGTTTCTCACGGCTTCGTCTACAAGAAACAGGCAGGCGCCGACCCGCAAGCTGTCGGCAAGCGGGTGTTCTGTTCCAATCGGCAGCGCCACACGGGCTGTGGCCGCACCATGCGGCTGTATCTGGATGCGACGGTGCGCTGGCTGCGCTACACGGGCGCGCATGTGGTCGCGTTCATGCTGGCCCTGATGGCGGGCAGGACCGTGCAGCAGGCGTATGAGCAAACCACCGGCAGGGACGATCCGCGCCATGCTTATCGTTGGCTCCATCGCCTGGGTGCACAGTTGAGTGGCTACCGCAGCCTGTCGCATCAACCACCATTACAGGATGCCGATGTGGCCGCTGCAGTGCCGGTTGCGGCGAAGCGTCCGGTCCGAACCGGATTACTGGCCTCGACCTGCACGCAACTCTTGCAGCGTTTCGGGGCGCCGCTTTGCGCGAACTATCAGCAGCAGACGCAGCGATCGTTTCTTTGATGGTTCGTCCTTTCTTTCTCCACTTCCTGTCGTTCCCGCCGATGTCGCTCCGCTGATTTTTACCCCCTTGCCCGCGCAACAGCTTATGTCTCTGGATGATCTCTGGCGCGGCGGATACGCTGCGCATTCTGTTGACTTCAAGGAGAAAAATCATGGCTGCAAAACCTTCTTTCGAATTGCGCCTGCGCGTCTTGCATGCCGTGCATGATGCGCCCGGCGAGCAGATGCGCGAACGGATCAAGCTGGTCGCCGACAAGACCTTCACCGACGCGCTCTCGGGCCACACTTACCGCTTCACCTGGCGCACCATCAGCACCTGGCTGTATCGGCATCGAAAAAACGGCGTCACCACTCTGGAAAACAAAACCCGTTTCGATAAGAACGCCACTCGCAAGGTGCAGGTCAATCAATTGGCCGAGGCGATCCACGAGGTGCTGCCGTCGCTCGTGCCCAACAAGGTGGGGGTGATTCCGAAAAGTGTTCTCTATCGGGTGCTCCTGCAACGCGGCTTGTTTGTCCGCGCGCAACTGGCGCCGACCACGTTTTACCGCATGGTGCGCAGCCACCATTTGCTCGACGAGGCCGCCGTGCAGAAGCAGCGGCTGTCGTTCGCGATGCAGTTCGCCAATCAGCTCTGGCAAGCCGACACGATGGTTGGCCCGACCATCAAACAAGCCGACGGGCAATGGAAAAAGACCTTCCTGATTGCCTTTATCGACGACGCGTCCAGGGTGATCACGCACGCCGAATTCTTTGCCCGCGACAATACAGAAAACATGGTGTATGCCTTTCGTTCGGCGTTGTATAAACGCGGCAAACCGGAGCGCCTGTATTTCGACAATGGCGCGAATTACACGTCCAGGGAAATCCTGCAAGCGTGCGTGCGATTGGACATTCATTTATCCCATGCGCCGATTCGCGATGGCGCGGCCAAGGGCAAGATCGAACGTTTCTTCCGTGGTTTCCGGGACCGGTTCTTGACCTTGCATCGCTCGTTCGCGTCGCTTGAGGAACTCAACCGGCTGACCCACCAGTGGGTCGAAGAGGAATACAACGCGAAGTTCCACAGCGGTATCCAGATGGCGCCGGTCGATCGTTTCAATCTGGATCGCAACCGGGTGAAATTCCTGACTGACGACGCCTATTCGGCCGAAGTGTTCTTCATCGAAGAATCACGCAAGGTCAGCAAGACCAATGTGTTCTCGATCAACGGGGCGCGCCATGAATGTCCGGTCGATCTGCGCGAGAAGACAATTTGTGTGCGCTACGACCGCATGCGGCGAGACCGTTTCATCGTGTATTTCGATGGGCAGCGCATGGGCGAAGCAATGGCGCTCGATCTGCATGCCAATGCGCGCCTGCGTGCGCCGGCGATGGACGACGCCGAGGAGACGGCATGATCAAGGCCACCTTCGGGATCACGCGCGAACCGTTTTACCGCAACGCGCCGGCGCTGCTGCCGCAGCAGGCGGAAGCAGTCGAGATGATCAAGATCCATGCGCAGCACGGCGGTTTCTCGGCCATCATCGGCCATCCCGGCGTGGGCAAGTCGGTCATCCGCGCGCATCTGGAACAGATGGGCAAAGAGCGCGATACCGTGGTCGTATCCTTCACCCAGACCATGCACACGTACCAGCCGATCCTGCGCCTGTTGGCCGCGTCGCTGCAGGTGCAGGCGCCAATGAAGGACGTTGAAAAAGAGTTGGTGCAAGCGGCGGTCCGCCATGTACAATCGCAAAAAACGCTGGTCATCGTGATCGACGATGCGCATTTGCTTGAGATCGGCATCTTGCGCAAATTGCGTCTCTTGTTCGAGCGCTTCCCGAAACGACACAATCTGGTCTTGCTCGGTCATCCGGAATTGCTGCATCGCCTGTCGCTGCTGTGCAATGAGGATATCAAGAGCCGGATCAGTTATTCGAAGCAGTTGCTGCCGCTGTGCGATGCGGACTTGGCCGCTTTCATCGTCGCCGAGCTGGCTGCGGTCGGGTTGGGCGCCAATACCTTCGATGAGGCGGCCTTGCAGGTCATCGCACGGGCGGTGCAGGGGAATCTGCGGTTGTGCCGCAACCTCTGTTATGCAAGCCTGGTTGCCACTTGCCTGGATCGTCAGCGGATCGTCACGGTCTCGCATGTGAATGCGGCGCTGCTGCAACCGCATTGGCGATCGCATGAGGCTTTGCTCAAGCAGCAGGTCAAATCGGACCGGGGTCGGCCATGAGCATGCGTGTGAACACGATCGTCACGCATCTGCGAGCCGAAGAGGCGTTCGCGCTGATCGAATTCCTCGATCAGGTGCGTGAGGTGCTGCTGCGGACGTATGGCGATGATGTGAAGGCAATGCTGCAGGAGGCGTCGCAGCGGGAATTGTGGGTGGAGGATGAGGCACCGTTTTAGTTGAGCTGAGCGGATAGCCGGAATGGTCGTAGTGCTGGGGGGACAGGGATGTCCCCCTTTTTACTGTGCCGTCGCTATCCGCTATGACGGCAATTTGATTCAGGGTGCGATGGCAATGTGGTTCGGGGTCGGAAATCGGTCGACGCGAAGGTGGGAAAATTCAGGAAATCTTCACAAAATCGGGCGATGGCAGATTGGCTGGAAATACGACGGAAGCGAGACACGCAACACGGAGTAGGCACGCCGCCTCCATAATCGCCGCCGATCGAGCGGCTAAAGAAAGAAGCGACTGCATCCGGGGAGTTCGGAGGCAGTCGCTTTTTTATTTGAAATTAATCGTGGTCTGTCACCTAGGTCCGTTCATAGAACTGACCCCATGCTTTCGTATCAATTCGTTGCGCGTCTCGCAAGTTCAGCGCCAACCTGCTCAGCCCAAACCACGCTTGCTACTTATCAGGGTTTGCGGAGAAACACGCCTCCGCATTTTCATAGTACGTAAATTTTAGCTTGCTCTCATCGAGAAGTTCCGGAGCGAGCTTCTTGACCTCATCATAAATAGCATCACGACAACCGCGTTGTCCGAGGCATTCCTTCACTTGCCTAAGGTGGGCGCTAGCAACAACGTTAGCAGTGCACTTCGCTTGATTCAACTTCCCATCTGAGATTTGCGCCGACATTTCCGCATAACTAACATACGATGCAACCGCGTTAAGATTTAAAAGCAGATAGGTTTCTTTTTCGAATTTCTGTCGAGCCGAATCCTCGCCAACACCTCGTCCAATGTGGAACCCACCAAGTCCGAGAACAAGAACAAGTGCAGCACCACCAACAATTAATATAGATTTATTCATCGTCCTGGCGCTCCTAATCCGGGAAGTGGTTTGCCCTGATATTTTGGGTTCCATCCCCATACCAAGCATTTGCATGTAACATTATCCGGGTTATAAGCGCTGTGCTCCCC
Organism: Burkholderiales bacterium RIFCSPLOWO2_02_FULL_57_36; assembly: GCA_001770855.1. Classification (GTDB taxonomy): domain Bacteria; phylum Pseudomonadota; class Gammaproteobacteria; order Burkholderiales; family Burkholderiaceae_D; genus MESE01. The sequence goes on along the minus strand of MESE01000101.1, from coordinate 1,350 downwards.
TGTTCTGTAATCAATCGTAAAAGTACGTTCCGGGCATATAGACGTGCACTGAGCCATCACGCAGATTCTTGTCTTTGCGATTTCTTCTTCAGCCTCACAGTTTCTCAAACCAAAATAGCACTTGAGAGAATCTTCTAAGTTCTCGCCGTGGTCTTGCTTCCTTTTTGCGTCCCTTTGCATCTCTTCGGCCGTTGGCATCGGATTCATTGGCTTATCCTTCCCATAATTTCTCGGTAGTACCCCCCCGCCGCCTTTTTTTCCATTGAGTCCGTCAGGATCAATGTAGGAAAGTGGGTTCCCGCCGACATAGGTGTAGGTATTGATTCCACCTTCAAGCCCAATCGGATCACTCTCGATATACCTGCCCGTCGCCGGATCGTAATCGCGATAGTAGTTGTAATGTGTTGGCCCTGACACGTGCCATCGTAACTACCGCCATTTTTCCTAGTCGCATCAACGGCTTGCGCACATCACGCGTAGGCATTTCCCCCTGTTTCGCTAAATTTTTCCTAGACGCGATTTTGGGCGGCACAAGTGTTTTGCGCAAGACATGGTTTGTATAACACTCGCTGACGCCGGTCCGCCAAAAAAGAAGCCACTGCATCCCGGGGGTTCGGAGGCGGCGGCTTTTTTTAATTGAAGGAAGATTTAATGCGACCCTGGCCCCTTTGATTTCTTTGATTCTGTTAACTCTTCTTCGCGAGCGATCGCAAAGTGTGCGCCACATTGTCGGCGCCTCTGAATAAAAAACGGCCATCCTCAAACGTCAAACAATATTCGCGCAGCATTTCAGCAACCCCAAAACCCATAACAAGCGTTATGCCATTTACATCGCACAAATCTTTAGGTTGGAAATCTGTGCGTTCACAAGCGCCGACCATGAGCGAGGATTTGAGTTGATCTCCTACTTCCTCGAATCGCTTTCTTCCCATGGCACCCAAGTCTTCCGCAGTCTGCGTTTTCTTCAGAAGTTCTGTCTTGAACTCATCAAACAAATGCCCTGGATCCGCACTTTCATATAGTCGGGCGACGGGGTCGCGGCATTTGCTTTGGCGAAAGATATGTTGAATCTCTGTTAATGCCGCTTCATTGATCGAGAATGTGCTCATAAAGGTCGATGGGCTATATGCCAGGCGGACGAAGTATATTTTTATAACAACCAGTATGCGGAGGAATATCCCATTGTATTTGCGTGATCAAGTTTTCCACTTTTCCTGGACATGATCTATTGCAATCATATACGCAATACCAGTAAGCGTCTTCTGAGTACCGTCTGGACGCTGAGTTCGATCTGACGCACGATAGTGTCCGCCATTTGATAGCGGACACCATGCTAACCACCTCTACCTT
>MESE01000100.1:4171-4362 GCA_001770855.1 Burkholderiales bacterium RIFCSPLOWO2_02_FULL_57_36 | reverse complement strand
GACGAATTCTGGGTGAACTCGATCCGCACCAAAAAACTGTGCTTGCAGATGACTTTGGTGTCGGCTTTCCATGCCACTATTTAATTGATCAGCATGGATTTGAGGATTTTGCTGATACCAATTTTCTGCTCGAACATGCATTTTCAGGGATTGTGAGTACCGCTTCAACGCCCTTGAATGGACCGGCCAAG
>MESE01000100.1:0-4151 GCA_001770855.1 Burkholderiales bacterium RIFCSPLOWO2_02_FULL_57_36 | reverse complement strand
TGATTCGACTGGGGCCCTCCACATATTGGAATGTAAAGGTACACAAACGAGTCGGGGTTACTTGTCAAAGGCTCTGGAGAAAGGCGTCGCCCAAAAAAATAACTTGTCAAACGGTGGGATTTTTTCATCATGTATGGTGGGTGGGATATACCTACCAAGTTTCAAAGGACGAAAAGACGCTGAGATTGTGTTTGTCGATCCAGATCCGGCTGTCATAAGTGCGAAATTTGAACGCTTGGGGAAGGAAGAGGTTGCAAAGGCCGTTCGTCGCGTATCGCTGGCAAAAACGTTGGCATCAGCCGGTCTAATTCATACAGCCACGACAATAATGCGCGGCAAAGTGAGTGACATTGACAAGGAGTTATTGCGACGTGATGGTTTTAGCGAACTGGAGCATTCGGGATACAAGCTTACAAGCCGTCAATTTTGGGAAAGAACCCTGCAGTTCGAAACTTATGAGCCCGTGGATTCAACGCGCGATCAGCTTGCACCCACAACTATCAAAGTGACAACCAGAATTCCGGCGGGCTTGATCACGAACTTTCGCGAATCACTTAGCAACAAGGGAGCGTTGCCAGCAAAGGAAGTTGACGGTTGGGTAGACGGCATTGTCAGGGAACGACGGCGTGAGAGGATGGCGTCAGTCACGGTTCCACCCGCGGCCAAAGATCAGAAGGTGGAAACTATAAATCGCCCCGTCTCCAGTACGTGGTCGGAACTCGTCGATGTTTCTGAGGCAGGTAGTCGGGGCTGGTCCACCGGGATGGGCTTTGAGTTTTTGGTTTCGACGAAAATAGTGGGGCAATGACATTGCAAGTAACGTAACAAAAAAGCGGGTGAGAAGTACCATCCAGAGTATTCCGATGTTCTAACAGGATGGTGCATTTGATGGAAGATCACCATACCAACGCCAAGCGCAGTACCGATGCACGACTGGAGCACATAAATGTCCCCGCTGGAGATGGCTACACGCGATGGCACACTATCAGCCGGCACCGCGATCCCAATAGCCTCAGGTCTGCTGATGACCTGCACGTTGACGTTCCTCCCACGCAAAGCCGACTTCACCAAACGCTCGATCTGTGCAAGCGGAAGCTGTTTTTCTGGCGCTGAATATCGGTGGTGGCACTTGTTCCACTGGCACCCCCGCTATTGAGGCAGGGGACATTAAAAGTCTGGGACCAATCGATGATGGAAACCATAGTGTTTCCCATGTGCCGGATGAATATCCCATTTGAAAACAATCAAATGCACCAAGGCATCATCGCCCGGTAGTGTTTAGGTTGGCGCTGCACTGTATCAAAACAGCCACGGCTTGAAAAACATATTGGGCCTGAATCAAGACCGTAAGCGGGTGGCCAATACACATTGACAGCGCTGCTGCCTTGATGGCACGAGGTCGAAGTTAAGGATTTGTCGGTTGCCAACGATGAGGCAGCAATTCTTCGATCTGGCTGTTCTTCTGCGTAGGCAGGCGAGCCAGTACATCCTTCAGATACGCATACGGATCATGCCCGTTGAGCTTGGCACTTTGAATCAAGCTCATCACCGCAGCCGCACGCTGGCCCGCACGCAGGGAGCCGGCGAACAACCAGTTGTTGCGACCGATGGCGATGGGGCGAATCTGATTCTCGATCCAGTTGTTATCGATTGGCAATTGCCCGTCATTGAGAAACTGCGTGAGCGCACCCCAGCGCTTAAGGCTGTAATCAAGTGCCTTGGCGGTAGCTGATCCATCCGTGATTTTTTGGCGCTGCAACAGCATCCATTGGTGAAACGCATCAGCCAGTGGTTTTGATTCTCTTTGCCGGATTTGCAGGCGTTCATCAGCGCTGAGATGCTTGACTTCACGCTCCACGTCATAGAGTTGACTGATATACGCACAAGCCTGCCCTGCAATCTGGCTCTTGCTGCTGACATGCAGATCAAAGAACTTGCGCCTTGAATGCGCCATGCATCCGGCCTCCGTGATGCCACTGACAAATCCCGCTTTGTAACCAGCGTAATCGTCGCAAACCAGACTGCCTTTCCATTTACCCAGGAATGTTCTGGCATGTTCACCGGCACGAGATTCGCAGAAGTCGTAGACCACCGCTTTCAAATCCTCAAATGCTCCGGGCGCGTACGCCCAAAGATAAGCCCGGTGTGTCTTTTTGTTGCCTGGTTTGAGCATCTCCACCGGCGTTTCATCGGCATGCAGGACCAAGTGGCTGAGAACTTCGCCCTTGAGTGCATCGACCAGCGGCTGCAATTGCACGCCACAAATGCCCACCCATTGCGCCAGGGTCGAGCGCGGCAGCGCCACACCGGCACGTCCAAAGATGCGTTCCTGACGGTACAGCGGCAAGTGGTCGCTGTACTTGGCCACCAGCACCTGGGCCAGCAAGCCCGCAGTGGGAATGCCTTTGTCAATGATTTGAGCGGGCACTGGTGCCTGGACAAGGGTTTCGCATTTGGTACAGGCCCACTTGCCACGAATATGCTGCTCCACCGTGAACACGCCCGGTGTGTAGTCCAGCTTCTCTGAGACATCTTCGCCGATGCGTTTGAGTTGGCAGCCACAGCCGCAGGTGGTGGAGTCAGGTTCGTGATGTATGTCTACGCGGGGCAGTCCTGCAGGAAGGGCTGCACGTTTGGGTTGCTGACGGGGTTGGGTGTCGGTCTTTGCAGCCGGTGCCAGCTCTTTGAGCTCTTGCTCGATGGCGGCAATGTCGGCGTCAATCGTCTCGTCGAGCAAACTGACCTGGCCAGCATTAAGCAGCTCGCTTGAGCGCCCGAACTTCCAGCGTTTGAGCGTGGCCAGCTCGTGTGTGAGCTTGTCGATCTTGGCCTGGCGGTACAGGATGTCGCTGTCTTTGGCGGCGATCGCCGCCGCGTGCTGCTGGCTTTGTTGTGCAATCTTTGCAATCAACCCTGGGATGAGTTCGCGCAGTTGTTCTGCGTTCAGATTCTGGAGTGATTCAAGGGCTTCGACCATGCACAGTAGTGTGCCCGAGGGAAGTATTTTTTGCTATTGGCGCATCCCCCAATTGACTCAAAAAAGATAGTGCATGAACATTGCGCAGTGGTCGTTTGCGACTGATTTATATCCTATTGCCACCTGAATAAAACCTCACACGACGGTGATAATTCCGCCCTCGCCCATGCGGCTCCAGGGTAAGCCCAGAACCAGAGCGTCAAGTTGTGGGCGACTCAAATTGACCTGTATTTGGGCATCTGGAGCTGGCCAGACAAAGCGGCCAAGATGCAGTCGTCTGGCGGCCAACCAGAATCCAATTCCATCATGCACCAGCACTTTCATGCGGTTGGCTCGTCGATTGGCAAAGAGGTAGGCGGTGTGCGGGTGGGCTGCACCGAAGACTTTGACAACCCGTGCCAGGCAAGAGTCGATGCCGGCGCGCATGTCCAGGGGTTCTGTGGCGAGCCACACGGCGTCCACTCGGATCATGCCAGCACCTCGCGCAGCCATTGTGCGCATTGGATCGATGCCTGTAGGGGCCAGTGAACGTGCACGGTGGTGGTGCCGTGCTGGAGTTCAATGCGGATGTCAGCTTGTGGGACTGTAGGTGGTGGGTCAAATTTGACGGGTATGAAGGCGGCTTGTGTGTGAACTGATGCCAATGCTGTCGAACCTGCCGGCGCATCAAATTTGTTGTGCTGTGCAGACTCGACCATCCAGCGACGAACCATGTTGGCGTTCAGGCCATTGGCCAGTGCGATTGCAGCAGTCGAGACTCCGGGCTCAAGGCAAGCCGTTACGACTTCGTGCTTGAATTTGTCGCTGTAGCGTCCACGACGGCGACCAGGCGCTGGCATTTGAATCTTTGGATTTGGAGTGTTCATGTGTCCACCTGTGTTGAAGTGGACACGATGGTCTTAAGAATTTCCACTCCCCGCAAGATGACTTCGCCACCCGCTTACTCAAGACCGTCAGCACTGGGCAGAAAATCGGCTGGGTTGGAGGGTATCAAAGGCAAACCGGGGGAACAAATGGGGGAACAATAAGACTATATGCGTAGTGAAACCAAGCATTCATGCGGGTTTCAACGCATCTTTCAATAGACGCCAGCCCACCATATCCCCTGACGAAGGCCGCTAACGACATACAGTTAGCGGCTTTTTTCTTTGGTAAATCAATCACTGACAGTACA
>MESE01000099.1:34450-122289 GCA_001770855.1 Burkholderiales bacterium RIFCSPLOWO2_02_FULL_57_36 | reverse complement strand
ACCCTTCCGCAGTTGCGCTTCACTTCGCTCACTGTGGTCAGCTCGCGGCGGGACTTTCACCCACAGGAGTGCGCCCATGCTGGGCGCACGACATAAAAAAATCCCCGGCAAGCCGGGGATTTTTCGGATTCTTTATTCAGCTTAGATTGGCTGAATGTTCGAAGCTTGCTTGCCTTTAGGGCCGGCAGTTACTTCAAACGAAACGCGCTGATTCTCTTGAAGAGATTTGAAGCCGCTGGACTGAATTGCCGAGAAGTGAGCGAACAGATCTTCGCCGCCTTCGTCAGGAGTAATAAAGCCGAAGCCCTTCGAGTCATTGAACCATTTTACGATACCAGTTGCCATTACAATTCCTATTTCAGTTAATTTGGGCTCTCGCCCGTAAGATCGTTTCAACCAAGTAAGGAATGACAGACTGATACTGCACCACAAATACTCGAATCTCAACGATCACGCATTATACAGTTAAATCCAGACGCAAGTACTGAAATAATTGCGGTCATCGCTATGAACATGAATGATGACGGCAAAGGCTTGCAGCACGAGTCAAGTATCGTTGTTGTATTCAGCAATACATTGCGATATATCAATAAATATTAATCTGATCAGGGCGCGCTATTCATCGGTAAGTGATCCGGCTTGAGCAAGCAAGGCCGACAACTTGGCTGCATTTGCCGGCTTGACCAGATGGTGGTCGAATCCGGCAGCTTGGGATCGCTGATAATCTTGCGTCTGACCATAACCAGTCAATGCAATCAACGTCGCATGTGCCGTTTCCGGAAATGATCGAAGGCGCCGCGCCAGTTCATATCCATCCATATCAGGCAGGCCAATGTCGACCAGAAAAATGTGAGTTACTCCAACGCAAGCCCGCTCCATCGCCTCTTGAGCGTCATAGGCCACCGACACTATGTATCCTGCCGCCTGCAACAACATCGCCAGGCTGTTCGCCGCATCCGCGTTGTCATCGACAATCATCACGTGCAATGCATCACCGGCGCTCAGCGTCATTGCTTCGCCATGCGCTGTTCCCGGTTGCTCCATCGACTCGGCCAGGCGTGGCATGCGCAGCACGAACTCGCTTCCTTTATCCAGCCCAAGGCTGTGCGCCGAAATGCTTCCGCCATGCAACTCCATCAGACTTTTCGCAAGCGCGAGGCCGAGCCCAAGGCCACCTTGCGACCGGTCCGGCGACCTTTCCGCTTGCGTAAACAATTCGAACACATGAGGCAAAAGCTCCGGCGAAATGCCGATTCCATTGTCGCGCACGCCGATGGTTACCTGATCATTGCATAAATCCATGCGCAATAAGATCTCGCCGCCCGGATGCGTGTATTTGACAGCGTTGTTAAGAAGATTACTCAACACCTGTACCAGGCGCGTGCGGTCCGCGAGTACGCAGACCGGCGTCTGCGGCAATTGCACTGTCAAGCAATGATGCCGCGATTCAATCAGTGAGCGCACCTGCTCTACCGCGCTTGCCACGATATTTGCGACGTCCAGAACTTGCTTTTCAAGTGTAATGAGACCGCGCGTAACTCTGGATACGTCGAGAAGATCGTCGATAAGGCTGGTCATGTGCTCGACCTGTCTTGCGATGATTGCGCTGGCCTGATGAACGCGCGGTTCGTCCACATCAATCATCTTGAGTATCTGTGCCGCCGTGCTGATCGGTGCAAGCGGGTTTCTTAGTTCGTGCGCGAGCATCGCAAGAAATTCATCTTTTCGGCAGTCCGCGGCACGCAGCGCTTCCTCGGCGAGCTTGCGCTTCGTGACATCGAGCGAGATTCCGCGAATGAAAACCGGCTTGCCGCAGGCGTCGCAAACAATCCTCCCTCGCACCTCGAACCAGATAATTTCACCGCTCTCCGGACGGATCATGCGAATCAGGCATTCGTACTGACTGCGCTCCTCGACAGCGCGGCGCGCCACCTCCCTCAGACGTGAAACGTCGTCCGGATGTACCGAATCCAATCCTGCGGTTCCTTGTTTCCACAAGGGGCCGAAGATTGCGTGTGTATTGGTCGAAAATTCGACATGCCTGGTCGCAAGGTTCAGTTTCCACACCGCCATGCGTCCGACCAGAAGCCCTTCCCGCAACGTCTGTTCGCTGTCGTGAAGCGCCTGACTGGCAAGCTTTCGCTCAGTGACGTCGTAGCCTTCGACAAAGATACCGGACACTGTTCCGTCCGCCTCCATCACCGGCTGATAAACGAAATCAAGAAAGCGCTGTACAGGCAAGCCTCCAGGTGTCTGCTGAAGAAACAATGACGCCTCACGCGTATGAAACGGCCTCACCGACGAATAAACTTCGTCGAGCAGTTCGAAAAATCCCTGGCCTTCTACCTCTGGCAATGCATCACGGACGGGCTTTCCCAAAACATCCCTGTCGCCGATAAGGCGCATGAAGGCAAAATTCGCAAGTTCAAAAACATGATTCGGTCCACGCAGCACCGCCATAAACCCAGGCGCCTGCGCAAACAGCATTTGCAATCTATCGCGTTCAAGCGCCAATTGTCTGGTCAATGCTCTCTCTGCACGCGCCCGCTCCACTGCAGCCCAGGTACGCTCGGCGACATCTTCCGCCAAAGCGACGTCTTCGTCGCTCCAGCATCGTGGTAGCGAAGCGCCTGCCGCGAAGATTGATGTGAGTCGTCCCGCCTTTATCAATGGAACCACGAGCATCGAACGAATACCGATGCTTTCATATGCTTTTGCATATGTTGCCGAGCGCTGATCGGCATGTATTTCGGTAATGCACAGCGTTGTCCCGGAACGTAGTACCGCGACGACCGCAGGGCCAAATACGCAAAGAGAAGTAGTTTGGCCGGCAATCCTGGGCACGTCCGCGCTTGCCCAGTCACGTGAAACACTCACCGTCCTTTCTTCGGCGTCGATTTCGGCATAACCGGTCCGATTTACCTGTAAATGCCGGCCCAGCAGCTCGGCGGCAACACCTGTGATTTCACTTGCCTTCGTCAACCCGCGCAGCCGGTCAACCAGTTCGAGTTGAAATGCACGTCGCCGCTCGGCAAGCACTTGAGCCGTGGTTTCCGTACACGCACAGTACAGACCTGAAACTATGCCGCTTTCGTCGCGAATCGGCGAATAAGAAAAAGTAAACCAAGCCTGCTCTTCATGACCGTGTCGATGCATGACCAGCGGCAGACTTTCCCGGAACGTTGCGTCCCCCGCCAAAGCTCGATCACAAAACGGACTGATGTCGTTCCAGATTTCCGACCATATCTCCTGAAACGGGCGGCCAATGGCGCCTGGGTGCTTTTCTCCAAGAATCTCGGCATAAGCATCGTTATAGATGAAACCCAGTGAAGGCCCCCAAGCCACGAACATGGGAAATTTCGAGTCGAGCATCAAGCTGAGCACAATCTGCAGCGATGCCGGCCAAGTGGATGGATGCCCAAGCGGTGATGCCGTCCAGTCATGGGCGCGCATGAGAGCACGCATCTCGCCGTTTCCGGCAAGAAGATCGAGCTTGGTAGATGATCCCTGCTTCATGGCGTGCGCCTAGTTTTACCCTCTCGCTTGCGTTGGCATTTCTTGAACGCATCTGATCGCGATGCAGTCGAAATGCGTGCACCATATTTTAGCGCGTTGAATCGATATGACATTGTCATGGACAACGTAAAACCCATCCCCCGGCCTCCGCCCGCAATAGCATTAGAAATGATTTGTGCTTGGGGCAAGAGCCGCGTCCCACCTTCCCCCAAAAAAAACTTGCTTCAATACAAATCGACCTGGATAAGAAACCGCCGATGCGAGGCTGGACTAATACTCCCGATTACAAGATTGACTTGTAGAGGCTGCTCTAGTTAACAAAGCTTCGATGGAAAGAAGCCTGGTGCGCGTTACGCTTCAAGAATCCAAAGAGGCCTGCGGTAACTGGCTGGACAATATTTTCGCAAAAAGTTCCATCGCATAGCTTGCGGTGCTGCCTTTGTTTTTTTCCTGCGAACCATGCGCGCGGCATGAGCGTCCATTTCTTCGAACTGTTTTCGTCCATAAACCAGCGCAGCGTATCGATGATTGCGGCCTTGAGAAGAGCTGATGGCGTGCAGTCAAGCATTGGTTCGATCCATCAGCGTTTTACATGACACTCATTTGCTCCCGCAATGCAATGCCGTCCACCGCGGCGACCTTGAGGTTTGCGCGAACAACATCGTTCAATACGACAGGCCCCGCATTGATACTGCCTCGCGTGTGTTGTCGTGGCGGAGCCGGTTGTGGAACGAATAACGAAGAGTGTTGTGTGCATCCTCATGATGCATCTTGAGTTCCTTGCCCTCGCTCCCGCCCATGTGCATGGTCTGCTTGCATATTCTCGTCCGGCACTGCGGTGGCTCGGCAATTTCGAATTGCGCTCGGTAAGTAAAACTTGATCCACATCAATGGAGAATGATTCTCATTTGTATTAAGCTTTGTACAGCCCTTCATTACGCATCCAGCATGCCACGCATATAACGGCCCTTGGAAAGCAAGATACAAAAGTCGGAAAAGCCAACTCTATAAAGAAGATAAAAAGAATTATTTGCAAAGAGCCGTTACCACCTGCTGTTTTTATTCGCGATATCCATAAAACTAAAGGATTATTCATGTTGCCGTTATCCCTCCTCGCGCAGCGGGCCACACGCACATTTGCGGCGTTGGCGGCCGCTACCGCCCTCAACACATTTGCCCTCGAATACCCGATCGGCGCACCGCAACAGCGTTTCGGCATGGAAATCGCCGCTGTCTACCTCCAACCGGTCGTGATGGAACCGGAAGGAATGATGAAGAAAGCAGAAGAAGCCGATATCCACATCGAGGCCGATATCAAGGCATTGGCCGGCAACCCGAACGGGTTCGAGGAAGGCGCATGGATTCCGTATCTGATCGTGAAATTCGAAATAAGCAAGATCGGCACGTCACAGAAGCTCAGCGGAGAATTCATGCCGATGGTGGCTAACGACGGGCCGCATTACGGTGACAACGTCAAACTGTTCGGTCCCGGAAAATATCGCGTCAAGTACACGATCCTGCCGCCTCCCGAAAACAAACACACCCACTTCGGACGCCATACCGATCGCTTGACCGGCGTGCGCCCATGGTTCAAACCGTTCGATGTGGAATACGACTTCACCTATGCCGGTGTCGGTAAAAAGGGAGGATATTAAGCGATGCGCCGCCCCGTGTTTCCAAAGCCGCTAGCGCTCGCCGCAGCCTTGCTCTGCGCCGTCATCAGTGGCGCCAACGCCGCCGCGCCGCCGCAAGCCGATCTGATAAAGCTGCTGGAAAAACTGAATCAGCGCATGGAAAGACTGGAGCAGCGCAACGCCGAACTGGAGCGCGAGGTGCGCGCCGGGCGCACACAGCAGCGGCAGGCTCGAACTACACCGGGCGGCGACGTCGAGACGCGCGTCCAGGCTCTTGAAAAACAGCAGGAACACATCGCCCGCAGCCTCGAAAGCGACGCCATCAGCGACAAGGAGCCGGAAATTGCCACGCGCCTGAAGGCAGTCGAAACGCAGGCGCAAAGCGTGCTTGCCGCCGCACGCAAGATCGATGCGCTTGACGGCATCCAGGCCGGCCTGAGCCTGTCCACGGTGGCGCAACGCAGTTCCGGCACCGGCAGCCAGCTCAACTACCGGGGCGACACCTATGTCAGCCTGCCGCTGGCAGCGGTCGGCGATATCCAGCACAAAGTATTCGCACAGTTCCGTCTGGGCCAGGGCGGCCGCCTGAACAATCTGTCCACCTATTCCATGCCGAACGCCACTGCCTTCCAGCTCGGCAGCCTGCCGGCCGACGATTCGGTTGCCGTGCTGGCGCAAGCTTGGTACCAGGCCGATATCCCGCTGCCGTTCGCCGGATTCGCTCCGCGCTCGAAGCAGAGGCTGGAGCTCAACTTCGGCAAGATGGACCCGTTTGTGTTCTTCGACCAGAATGCCGCGGCAGGCGACGAGACACGGCAGTTCCTGAACTCGGTATTTGTGCACAACCCCTTGCTGGATGCGGGCGGCGATATCGGTGTCGATGCCAACGGCTTCGCGCCCGGCCTGCGCCTGTCTTACTACAACTTCGCAAACAAGCCGCAGGCATGGCGCGTGTCCCTCGGCATATTCGGCACCGGTGCGCAAGGATCGAACTACCAGCGCAGCCTGGCTCAGCCGCTGGTCATGCTGCAGGCGGAAACCGAGCAGCGCTTTCTGGGCGGACTTGCCGGAAACTACCGGGCCTATGCTTGGCGCAATCCGCAAGCCAGTCATTTCGACAGCAATGTAACCGCGCCGGAACAGCACAGCGGCTGGGGAATCTCTGCTGATCAACGCATCGGCGATGGCGTGACGCTGTTCGGCCGATACGGCCAGCAGATGCAAGGCAATGTCCGCTTCGACCGCGCGCTGACGGTGGGCGCCGAAGTCAACGGTTCTTACTGGAGCCGCGGCGGCGACAGTATGGGGGTGGCCGCCGGATTATTGAAAAGCAGCCGCGATTACCGCAGTTTCGCCAATGCCAACAGTTCGGAACAGGTCGGCGAACTATATTACCGCTATCGCATCAGCAAGCAGTTCGAGCTGTCGCCCAGCTTCCAGTACATCGGAAATCCGGGCGGTGACGGCACGGTCGATGCAATAAAAATACTCGGTTTGCGCGCGCAACTTACTTATTGAGGCGCATCATGTCCATCGCTCTTGGCCCGCTGCTGCGCAAGTTGATCGTTGCGCCAATCGCCGTGCTTGCGCTGGCGCCGGCCGTACCACTATATGCAGGGGAATTGCCCACCTATACGCTGGTGATGCGCGCCGGCCGCTTCGTGCCTGAAACGATCGAAGTGTCGGCCAACACCAAATTCCGCCTGCTGCTGAAGAACGAAGGACCCGGCGCCGAAGAGTTTGAGAGCATCGAGTTGCGCAAGGAAAAGGTGCTGGGGCCGGGCGCTTCCAGCTTCCTGATTTTCCAGCCGATCAAGCCGGGCTCATACAAGTTTTTCGGTGAATTTCACCCGAATACCGCGCAAGGCCGGATTGTTGCCAAATAGGAGAGATCCATGTTGAATTCACTGTTCATTGTATGGCGCGAAAGCATCGAAGCCATGCTGGTAATCGGCGTGCTTTATGCATGGCTCAAGCGCAACGATCACAGCGGATCGGACATGCGCGCGCTTTGGATCGGCGTCGGCGCCGGCCTCGGACTGGCCGTCGCTTTGGGCTGGGCCATACTGGCAGTGCAGAACGAACTGGCCGGCGAAGCGCTGGAATGGTTTCAAACCGCAATGCTGTTCATCGCTGCCGCCTTGATCGTGCAAATGGTGTGGTGGATGCAAAAGCACGGACGTGAAATGAAGCAAAGCCTGGAACGTGAAGTCACCCGCGCGGCAGCACGTTTCGGCATGATCGGCATTGCCGCCATCGCCGCGCTCGCAATCGCCCGGGAAGGCGCGGAAACGGTCATTTTCCTTTATGGCATGCAACTGGAAGAGCAGCACGGTGTAGTCGTGGCGATCGGTGCCGGCGCCGGAATGATACTGGCAGCGCTGACCGCATGGACCGTCAATCGCGGACTGCGCTATCTCGACTATCGCCAATTCTTCCGTGTCAGCGGGTTCTTGCTTCTGCTGTTTGCAGTCGCGTTGCTGGCGACCGGCACTGACCGCATGATCGGCATGGGCTGGCTGCCGCCGATGATCGATCCATTCTGGGATACGTCGACCCTGATCGAGGACGGCAGCACTTCGGGCATCCTGCTGTCGGCCTTCACCGGCTACCGGGCGCGCCCATCGCTGATGCTGGTGGCAGTCTATGTCGCGTATTGAATCGGCGTCGTCATCATGCGAAGGCGACTGAACCGTCATGCATGAGATGTCGGCCACTGTCAGTTGCTCCGCCGCCGGAAAATCCGGTGGCAATGTGCTCGCCAGAATCGGCACGGCAATGGCGCGCCATCGCCGTGTAATTATCGCAATTCAATGGGCCGTCATTATCTTCTATCTGTCGCTGCTGGTGATTCCCGCCTTCAGGCCGATCCCCGCCGATGATGCGCATCTGTATGCCAATCTCAGGTTGTTTGCACAATTCATGTTCTGGGGCATATGGTGGCCCTTCGTCATGCTGAGCACGATGCTGCTCGGGCGCGCCTGGTGCGGCGTGTTCTGTCCTGAAGGCGCGTTGACCGAATTCGCCAGCCGGCATGGCCTCGGCCGTGCCATCCCGCGCTGGATGCGCTGGAGCGGCTGGCCTTTCACCGCATTCGTCTGCACCACTGTGTACGGCCAGCTGATCAGCGTCTACGAATATCCGCAAGCGGCCTTGCTGGTGCTGGGCGGCTCGACGGTTGCGGCAGTCGCGGTCGGCTTCATTTACGGCAAGGGCAAACGCGTCTGGTGCCGCTATCTGTGTCCGGCCAGCGGCGTTTTTGCACTGCTCGCGAAAATCGCGCCGCTGCATTTCCGCGTCGATGAAGATGCGTGGAAACGCAACGCGGAACGGGTACCGATGGTAAATTGCGCGCCGCTGATTGATATCCGCCACATGAAAAGTGCGTCAGCTTGCCATGCATGCGGCCGATGCAGCGATTACCGGGGCGCCGTGCAACTGGCCGGCCGTAGCCCCGCGAGCGAGATTCTGAACAACCGCAACAGGGACGTCACCAGCCAGGAAGCGATAATTCTTATTTTCGGCGTGATCGGCATTGCCACCGCGGCCTTTTTATGGTCGTCCAGTCGCTGGTTCGTGCACATGAAGATTATCGCGGCCGGTTGGCTGATCGAGCGCGATTCATTTGCACTGTTGCAGGACAACGCGCCATGGTGGCTGCTGACGCACTACCCGGCCGCCAACGACGTCTTCACCTGGCTCGATGGCATCGGCATTCTTGCATTCATTCTCGGTGGCGGCATTGCGCTGGGTGCCGCGGTTCTGGTTCCGCTCTGGCTGGCCGCACGGATTGCGAGCCGGACGGCGCTATCCTGGCAGCGCCTCGCGCTTGCGCTGGTGCCGCTTGCCGGGGTCAGTATCTTTCTAGGATTGTCGATGCTCACGCTGGCGCATCTGAAGGCTGAAAGAATTTCGCTTGAGTGGGTGCCAGTAATCAGAGTCCTGCTGCTGACAGCGGGAAGCGGATTCTCGGCCTGGCTGGGCTGGCGACTGATCAGCAGCGCAAGTTCGGCGATGCGCCGGTTGACGGCATTTTCCGTCTATACGCTGTCACTAGCGCTGATCAACCTGATTTGGGGCATGGCATTTTTTCAGATATTTTTTGCGATCTGAAACTGCGTATAGCATTCACTAAAGATCCGTCCCGGGAGAGGAAGTGGTGACGCTATCTTTAAATAACTTGAGCAGCACGACCATTGTGCAAAGCCGGATGCCGGAAGCTGTGTTGACAAAATTTACCGCACCAAAACAAACGGGTTAGCGTATAAAACGCGAACCCGTTGAATTTACAGCAGTATTATGGTGCGGCTGGCAGGAACCGAACCCACGCCCCCTTGGTTCGTAGCCACACCAAAGAGTTTGAATTCATTTTAAATCAATGACTTAGCAATGCCCATTGTGTAGGTCTTGCATAGAGGCGCAGGGGAATGCGTGAGACAGTCACGCAAAAGTCACGCAGGTTTTCATTTTCATACTTCAATGGATTTGAGATGCGTGCTGATCTGACCTGAAATATTGTCGTAGCCAAATGAAAAACGTGTGCCCCAAATATTGGCTGTGCGCAGGACTTAATTTAGACTAAAATTAGTCTTCCAATATTTTCATCAGAGGTGAGATCGTGAAATTTTCCACCCAGGTAAAACCTATCAGTTACCTTAAAAGCCATGCCGCCGAGATCGTTAAAGACATCTCTGAAAATCGTGAACCTATGTTGATTACACAAAACGGTGAAGCCAAGCTGGTAGTCATGGATGTGAAAAGCTACGAAGAACAGGAAGAAACGCTCGCACTTTTGAAAATTCTGGCTTTAGGCAATCGTGAGATCGAGCAAGGCAAGTTTCGCGATGCAGAAGACGTATTTGCCGAACTGGATAAGACTGACCACTGATGAGCCTGAAAATCGTCATCCTCGAATCGGCGGAACACGATCTTAATGACCTCAGAGCTTATATCGTCAAGAATTTCTCACACAAAATTTGGCGGAATACTTACGCCAAGTTAAAAGAATCGATCCGTAATTTGCAAGATTTTCCCCTTGCAGGTCCTATTCCAGAAGAGCTTGAGAAGCTTAACCTCAGCCAGTACAGGCAGGTTGTTTCAGGATTGAATCGCATCATTTACGAAGTGCGACAGGATACGATTTATATTCACATCATCGTCGATTCGCGGCGAGATATGAATGCACTACTTACACGCCGACTTTTGCGAGTTTCTTAGAAAAGTAAAACTGCACTTGCTCATGAAGCAGTGAATTACAAAAAGCCACAAAGGAAGCAATGACGGTCAACAACCAGCCCAATCCACTTGAGTTCAGCGAAGCAGACACCTGTCGTGAATTCGTGACTCCGGCGATTCAAGCGGCGGGTTGGAGCGACAGTCCATTTGAGATTGCTGAGCAGCGTAGTTTTGCCGAATTGCCGCCGCCCTGGAACGCATGGCGCTGTTTGCCGTGAATACCGGACTGCGAGATGATAATGTGTGTGGCTTGCGCTGGCGTTGGGAGTGGCATATTCCCGAACTCAAGCGCAGCGCGTTTTTGGTGCCTGCATCGGAGTTCAAGGGGAAACGTCCGCACGTCGCCATCCTGAACGATGTTGCAATGAACGTAGTCGAGTCGTGCCGGGATATCCACGCAGAGTATGTTTTTGCGTATCGAAATGAAAATAAGGTGATGGAACCGAAGCGCGTGGAAATCATCAACAACACCGCGTGACAGAAGGCAAGAAGTCGCGCAAACCTCACGCAGGTGCGTGTACATGACCTTCGGCACACATATGGGCAGCGGTTGCGGGATGTGAGCGTATCAAAGAAGACCGCGCTGTTTTGATGGGGCACGCCATCAGCAAAATGTCGGAGCATTACGCAACGCCGACCATAGCGCGACTGGTGGAAATGGCGAATCTGGTGGCTAACACGCGGGACACGCCGACCTTGCTGCGAGTGGCAAATGGCTAGCAGGTCGGAAAAAGTTACGCAGAAAGTCACGCAAAAGAAAAAGGACTTAGAAGCATGAATCTTCTAAGTCCTTGATTTACTACTGCAATACTGGTGCGGCTGGCAGGAATCGAACCCACGACCCCTTGGTTCGTAGCCAAGTACTCTATCCAGCTGAGCTACAGCCGCGTAAAACGAAATTATAGCACTACTACAACTCATTTTGGAAGCGCTAGATTTCACTGCCCGGCTATTCTTGCTGAGCGATTTTCTTTCAACTCAACCAATGATCTTTTTTACAACCCCAGTCAAGCGTTGCGGGTCGAACGGCTTTACAAGCCAGCCGTTGGCGCCCGCCATCTTTCCCTTCATTTTCATTTCGTCGCTGGCTTCCGTGGTCAGCATCAAGATCGGCACATGCTGATAGCCAGGCAATACGCGCAGCGATTTTATCAATGCAAGGCCATCCATGCGAGGCATGTTCTGATCGGTCAATACCAGATCGAAGATTTGATTCCGCGCTTTTTCCAAACCATCTTGCCCATCAACTGCCTCAGTAACCTGGTAGCCTGCGGCCTTCAAACTGAATACCACCATCTGCCGCAGTGAAGCAGAATCGTCGACTGCAAGTATTGTTTTTGCCATTTATGCTCCGCTATTACTACATGCGCGGATGACCCAGCGCTTTCTTTCATTGTCGGAAGACATTTTAATTCATTGCATTTCCCGACACCGTGATTATCTGGTTTTGCAATGAAAGCAGGCTTTTAGACAAGATTTTGCTGACTAGACGGGCGAACTATTGCATCGCAGGAATGCCATGCAAATAATTGCCACTCTACCGATTGAAGTGTAGCCGGTAGGTCTTTCGCCAAATTGTGCCGCCGTTTAGAACCCTCACGGGGAATAGTTGCGCGTTTCAACGGTAGGAGCGGGATGACATGGCAGGGATTTTGTGGAGAACTACTGTCCTCTCCACTTGAAAAAAAAGGAACCGAGGCGGCAGATGCGACTGCGATGCGAGCATTGCAAGAGGCGGGCATGGCGGCAGCGCGCTCACTCTTGGCAAAAAATCTGACAGGCCCGCCTTACCACTAATTCAACCACTTACTTATATTGAATCCAAGTTACCCCTAAATTACTTCGCACGACATTTCAATTCAAGGTTTGCGGGTATAAAGGTCTTGACCCGCCTCATTGATTTGTTGCCGCAATACGCGCCGTTCTTCAGGCGAAAGCTTGTTATTTTTCTTTAAGCCTTCTTCGGAAGATCGATTAGATTCCGGATATTGAAAGTTTCGCGCCGCTTGAGGATCGTTTCTTGCGGCTCCAGCTTGCTCCTGACGCACCGCACGAACAGCCTCGTGCTCGGCCCGAGGTTGCCCCGGATTTGCAAATACGGATAACGTACTAGCTAATAGCATCAAGGACAAAACGATCTTTTTCATCAGCATGTTCATAACGGATTTCTTTCGCAACGCTCGCGTGGCAGGACTTCACCACAAGACCAAAGTGTAGGCCGCTTTATTTCATCTCATAACACGATTTCAGTAAAGTATGTAACACTTTGTAATGCCTTGTATTATCAATGTTCAAAGCGCCTTTTCTGACGTTACCATAGCGACATGAATACTACAAATCCAGTAACCGGCAAAGACCAACCTCATCAAGCCAAGATTCTTGTCGTCGACGACGATATTCGCCTGCGGGATTTGCTCCGGCGCTATTTGACGGAACAGGGATTTCATGTCGTAACCGCTGAAAATGCCCAGGCAATGAACAAGCTTTGGCTGCGCGAACGCTACGACTTGCTGGTACTCGACCTGATGCTCCCGGGCGAAGACGGTCTGTCGATTTGCCGGCGTTTGCGCGGGGCCGGCGATCAGACGCCGATCATCATGCTCACTGCAAAAGGCGAGGATGTCGATCGGATCGTCGGGCTTGAAATGGGGGCGGACGACTACCTTGCGAAGCCGTTCAATCCGCGAGAACTCGTCGCACGAATCAGCGCGGTATTGCGCCGTATCGGGCCGGAAGAAGCGCCGGGAGCACCCTCCGAAACGCCGCAGACGTTCACGTTCGGTGATTTTATACTTGATCTCGGCACACGTACGCTTAGAAAAAACGGCGAATCAATTTCGCTGACAACCGGTGAATTTTCAGTTTTGAAAGTCTTTGCGCGCCATGCACGTCAACCATTGTCGCGCGAAAAATTAATGGAATTGGCACGCGGCCGCGAGTACGAAGTATTCGATCGCAGCCTCGACGTGCAGATTTCCCGTTTACGCAAACTGATTGAACCGGACCCATCCAATCCACTCTATATTCAAACGGTTTGGGGTTTGGGCTACGTGTTCATCCCTGAAGGTCAGCCGCGTTAAACGGCTCCCTGTACGCCGCAAACCTAAATCGAATGCCTCTCGCACAAAATCAGCTCGTCTGGCTGAAAAGCGGCTTGTTTTGGCGCACCTTCGTCTTGCTTGCGTTCCTGATTGCGGCAAGCATGGCTGCGTGGGTAGCAAGCTTTCGTATGGTGGAACGGACGCCGCGGGCAAACCAGATTGCCGCGCAGGTGATATCGATGGTCACCATCACACGTTCCGCCCTGACCCATTCGGCGCCCGAATCGACCCGTGAACTGCTGTTCGAACTTGCCAGCAACGAAGGCATCCGAATCTATCCGCGCGAGGATACGGACATCGTCAAACCACCGCCGGATTCCGGACTGATGCCGGTCATTCAATCCAGCGTGCGAGCTCGGCTTGGCGCAGAAACGGAGTTTGCGGTAAGCGTCAACAATATCGCCGGATTCTGGGTCAGCTTCAAGATCGAAGACGATCAATATTGGCTGATGCTGGAACGCGAACGCGTCGAACGCACCTCCGGCATACAGTGGCTAGGCTGGGCAACGGTAACACTTCTCCTGTCGCTTGTGGGCGCTGTATTCATTTCACGCCTGATCAACCAGCCGCTGGCACGGTTGACCGCTGCGGCTCGCGCCATCGCAAAAGGTCAGCATCCTGAGCCACTGCCGGAACAAGGACCGACTGAAATCAGGGAAGCCAATCGCAGTTTCAACCAGATGGCTGAAGATTTGAATCAGGTTGAATCGGACCGTGCGGTCATCCTGGCCGGCATATCGCACGACCTGCGCACGCCGATATCGCGCATGCTGCTGGAAGTGGAAATGGCCAACTTGCCCACTAATGCAAGAGAAGGCATGCAGTCGGATCTAGGGCAAATGGATGCGATCATCGGACAGTTTCTTACCTATGCAAAACCGACCGACAGCACCAGTTTTACCACGCTAGATTTGAGTCGGCTGCTCAACGACACGGCATATGAAGCAACCCGCCTGCCTGCCGTCCAGGTCGCTACGGATATAGGCGCAAACATCGAGATTCGCGGCAATGCAACGGATCTGAAGCGCGTCATCAACAATTTGATTGAGAATGCGCGGCGCTACGGTAAGACGCCTAAAACGGCAATGACCAATATCGACATCAAGTGTTTCCTGGAAGCAGGAAAAGCCGTGATCGAGATTGCTGACCACGGCATCGGTGTCCCTGAAGGCGATATCGAATATCTGCTACGCCCGTTCACGCGAATGGATATCGCGCGAGGGCAAGCCAACGGCGCCGGATTGGGATTGGCCATCGTAGACCGCGTGGTACTGGGCCATGGCGGAAAACTTCGATTGTTCAACCGCAGCGGAGGTGGATTGGTAGTTCAGATTACGCTACCCAATGCAAAGGTTCATCGTGCTGCCGCGTAAGGCCCAAAAAAAACAATGACAGACGTTCTTCGAGGTAGCGTCCGTCGTGGCGTTTTCGTTACCGGCCAAATCAGAATTTAATGCCTAATTCAGATCGCTGAGCAACGACACCATCGTCTCTGGCGGCAGCTCTTCCACATGCGCAGGATAGTTTGGATGATCGCAGCCGAGCATCATTTGCGCACCGCTTTTGAGCGCATCTTTCATCGATTGAGTTAACTCAAATCGAACGAAATGCACGGCAGAGGTTTTTTCTTCATTTTCCCGATCGAGATCCTCATCGGCAATCGCATACACGCGGTCCTGCCCTTCCACCTGAATGAACACACGGTCCTCGATCCCTATCAGTTTGGCGAGTGCCACCTTGCGCTCGGTTTCATTGTCGTATTCAATCAGCATCGTCGCCTTGAGATTGCTGCCGTCGGGCACCAGCGGATTGTATGCCGCGAGTTCTGATTGAATACCCTCCTCGTCAAAAATCTTCTCGATACGCAACATTTCCTGAACTTGATATCGAAGCGTCATTTCGTCTTCGAATAACAACGACAAATGATTGCCGAGCTCAACCTTGCGGTTCTTCTTGTGCTTGATCACTTCTGCACGCAGGCCGGGGCGAGCCTTCGCATAGGCCTCGAGCGTCAGCAAACTCTCTCGTGAAATTGGCATGGGAACTATTCTCCTTATTCTTGGTGGTCGCCGGTAATCGGGCCTGTTTTGAAAAGGGCTTCACGCAATTCATGATCCATCTTCGGATCCCTGCGGCGGATCCATTCGAGAACCATTGCTGCGTGTTCCTTCTCCTCATCCCGATTGTGCTCCAGAATCGCCTTTAATTCCGGATCCGCAGTCGCATCGACACGCTGGTTATACCAGTCCACCGCTTCAAGTTCTTCCATCAATGATGTGATCGCACGATGCATATCCATCGTTTCCACGGAAAGTTTTTCAATCGGTTCGTGATAGCCTTCATTCGCCATGCTTTGCTCCAATCAAATGTCGTACGCTTTTCTCAATAGCGCCAGCGGATGCGCCATCTCGGTTGTTTTCAATCCGGCTTCCGACATGCCCTGTTCAATATGATGCCCTGCAAGTTGACAGTCTGAAGAAATGTAATCCGGCTCATTGTTGGCCATCGCTTTGAACACCGGCTTGCCGATCTTCATTGCTATGGCATGAAACTCTTTTTTCACGCCGAAGGTGCCGGCGTGGCCGGAGCAGCGCTCGACGATATTAAGCTTTGTATCCGGCACCAGTTGCAAAACCTCCGCTGTTTTCCTGCCGACATTTTGCACGCGTGAGTGGCACGGAATATGGTACGACACATTACCGAGTGTTTGCTTGAAATCGGTTTTCAACAGACCATCGCGATTGCGTGCGATGAAATATTCAAACGGGTCCCACATCGCTTCCTTGACCAGCTGCGTATCGGCGTCATTGGAAAACATGAGCGGCAATTCCTGTTTGTACATCAGCGTGCACGACGGAATCGGCGTCAGGATTGCGTAACCTTGTTTCGCCAACACGGCCAACTGCGGAATATTGATGTTCTTTTTTTCTTCGACACTCTTCAGATCGCCCTGCTCCAGCTTCGGCATGCCGCAACAGGCCTCTTTGCTTACCAATACGTACGGAATTTCATTGTGGTCGAGAATTGCCAGCAGGTCGTGGCCGATACCCGGTTCGTTGTAGTTCACATAGCAGGTTGAGTAAATCGCGACCTTGCCCTGAGTAAGCGCACCATCTTTGACCGGATACGATTGCGATTCTGCAGCACCCGAGCGAAACTTCTTCGTTGCGAATTCCGGAAGCCATGCTTTGCTGTCGACGCCAAGCGTACTCTCCATTGCATTGCGCGCGAGCTTGGTTTTATTCACTGCATTGACCGCTTGCGTCACGATAGGAATACCCGCGAATTTGCCTAGCGCATCGGTGCTGGACAAGAATTTATCCCGAAACACGACTTCGCCTTTTTTGAATTTAACTGCCTTGGCCCGCAGCATCAGATGCGGGAAATCGACGTTCCAGGAATGCGGCGGCGTGTACGGGCACTTGGTCATGTAGCACACATCGCACAAGTAACATTGATCGACCGCCTTCCAATAATCCTTTTTATCCACACCGTCGACTTCCATCGTCGGCGATCCATCGACCAGATCGAATAGCGTAGGAAACGTACCGCACAGCGATACGCAGCGACGGCATCCGTGGCATATATCGAAAACACGTTCCAGTTCTTTGTTGAGCGAGTCTTCGTTGTAAAAATCGTCGCTCTTCCACTCCAACGGGTGGCGAGTGGGAGCTTCGAGGTTGCCTTCTCGATTCGACATGGGATTCTCAGTAGGGAAAAGGTAATCTTGCCGGGGCACCTGATTCGATTGCCGTCAGGCCGGAACGTTGCGATCTCCTGCGGGTGTTCGCCAGAGGAATATTGCGACAAGGAAAACGGGGCTGACGGCTGGTCCGGACCCGACCTGGGTGTCCGAGCCAGCTGTCAGTCCCCCCGCACCAACCCTCTCCTGAACGGAGAAGGCTCAGAGCGTTTGGGTTCGCAGCTTAATCGACGAGTGCGTCTAGCGCTTTTTGATATCGATTTGCGTGCGAGCGTTCGGCCTTGGCCAGGGTCTCAAACCAGTCAGCAATCTCATCGAAGCCTTCGTCGCGCGCAGCCTTGGCCATGCCCGGATACATGTCGGTGTATTCATGTGTTTCGCCGGCCACTGCAGCCTGCAAGTTCTGGCGCGATGAACCGATCGGCAGTCCGGTAGCCGGATCACCTACCACCTCGAGATATTCCAGATGACCGTGCGCATGTCCGGTCTCGCCTTCTGCCGTTGAACGGAACAGCGCCGCAACGTCGTTCTGACCTTCAATGTCCGCTTTGTTTGCGAAGTACAGATAGCGGCGATTTGCCTGGGACTCGCCGGCAAACGCGGCTTTCAGATTGGCTTCTGTTTTAGAGCCTTTGAGATTAGACATGTGATTCTCCTAGATAGTTATCGCCGTGATGGAACCGCCGATGCGGTTATGCCCTAGACACGAGCAGTGCGTCCATTGAAACCCGTGAGCAGTTGCTCGAATTTCCTTTGCATTGTGGACTCTTCATATTGAATTCTCAAATTGGCAATATCAATCCAGGTCATTGCAAAATATAATCAAGGTCACATTTTAAAGAGATATGCTCTATTCATTCATTGCGACAACAAATGAATGAGGCACATTAATTGAGGAGCGGGTTCGAAATTATTGAACTTAAGATGCAAGCCATTTCAAATATTGAATTTGATAAACAGCTGCTTAAATGAAGATTGCGTACCTAAATTGCGGCACTTCCGCACGCAAACACCACATTTTAGGAATCACTGATTGAGCTCGCTCGGATGTGCCTCAATGCGCAATTACTCGCATTCAACGGGTGTCGGCACAAATTTTTCCCACCAATCTTGGGCTGCCTGATCGCCGTGTTTTTTCAGAAGATAGAAATAACCTGCATGCGCTGCTTCCTTGGCCAGGCTGTGATCGTTTTCGGCCGCGACTGTCAAATGCTCCAACCCCAGATCATTGTCTTCATCCAAAAGAATACGGCCGTAAAGATAAGCGGCCTTTGGGAACGGACCGCCGGGCTGCTTCAACAGATCTTCAAGCACTGGTTTGGCTGCTTCAAGTGAATCGAATTCCGCCCTTAACGATGCCAATTCTTTTTGATCTTGCAACTTGAAGTCGGAAAGATCGTGCAGAGGCGACTTGGAGCGGGATGCATTATGGAACTTTACATCCCAGTTTTTCTTCTCTTCCGTCCACCAAGCTTGATCGAATTCTTCAATGATACGTTTGGTCGCATCTTCGAGCAGTGCGGCGGCTGCAGTTACTTTTACTTGCGCGGGAAGCATTCCCGGTTGACCAATCGCTTCTACTCGTTCGCGCAACGAGAGATGGATATGCCGCGGCGCAGGCATTTCAAGCCAGGCTTCGGTCAACCGTTCACGTGTGGCCCACTGCTCATAGCTTGCGTCGAACGCGGTACGCATCGCCGCAAACGGCATGAATGCGGGACGCGGACTGCTTTCGGCTTGTTTCATTAATTTTGGCCAGAATTCTTCCATTATCCATCGCCCGAGCAACGCATCACGGACTAGGCCGTTCGCCCTGATTTGCGGGCCAAACATTTTGGTGGAAGCGGCTTCGGCAGCCAAGCCGGTGTGACGCAAGAACACAATTGTATGTGCCTTGTAATATGCCATGAAAATATTAAGTAAGCGGGCCCTCACGGTGCCGATGCGGCCGACGTCCGATTTGCGCTGGATCTGTTCGCTCAGTACGGCAAACGTCCGGCTCTGCCGGTACACCTTGGTTGCAAGCCTGCCGTGCGTGCCGCACAGGTAGCCGTAATCGCGCGCTATAGCGGAGAGCATTTCCTTCGCAGGAACAGCCAGCATATACGGAAGGCCGAGCATCAGGTAATTGGTATATCCGCCAAAACTGGCACGGGTACGCAATGGCAAAATCGTGGCGTTGTAATCACGAGTGATCAGTACGTGATCAAGTGGCGGGCCATCCAGTTTTTTGCACATTTTGTCGAGAGTCTCAAACAATCTCGGCGCTTCGCTTCTTGTAATCAAACGACCTTCAGGTGCTTCCAGGCGGATGAAAAACATGCGTAATATTGCAACTACCCCAATCAACACGAGTACCGTCAGCCCAACATAGACCAGGTTGGTGAGGTCATGATTGTCAGCAACCAATTGCATGCCGAAATAAACCAGCAACGCTACCGTGGAAACGGCAGCAAGCATGAGTATATTCACCATGCCGGAGACGACAAGCACCTTGCCACGGAATCCGCCGGGACTGCTTGCGGCCTTGCTTTTCAATCGCTCGATAAGGCCTTCATCCATGTAACGTTCCAAGATGTTCTCCCTACTTCGTCGCGTAATTGTTGTGAGCCGCACGTTCGGGGAAGTAATTCAGCTGCTCAATGTTTTCATGAACTCCGTACATTCTCATACCCAATCAGCACAGCTCGATATCCGACTTGTGAATCGGCATTCATGCAGCTCCCGATTCGGCATATCCGGCAGTGCGCCAAAAACCAAAACCGCGCCAGCCAAGTACGGCCTATTTTGGCACGACATTTGCTATAGGGCAATAATTCTGCACAATTTTATATAGATAAAATCTGGCTGCAGCCAAGTGCGGCCAAGAAGGCGATCGAACCTTGATAACGCCGATTACGGCAACGGCGCATTTTCCATCGTCGGCACTATGTGTGCGTAGAGTATATACAGACGAGAAAATCGCGAAACGAAGTATTGATCATGGAAGTTTCAAAACGCTAGAAACATGATCAGGCGGGCATTCCGCTTAATTGAAATTAAATGATGTGTTCATCAGCCAATGTACCAATTTTCCAACAAACGGGTTTGTCTTACGCTATTTGTCATCAGCAAAAAACTACCGGGAATAGACCAGTGCCACGGCCTCTGCCGCTATTCCCTCTTCCCGCCCCAGATAACCCAGCTTTTCATTGGTTTTAGCCTTGATGTTCAAGCGATTCGGCGGTAAACCTGTGGCTGCCGCGACGTTAATGATCATTTGACCGATATGCGGCGCCATCTTGGGTGCCTGCGCGATGATGGTCGCGTCAATATTCCCGATCGCATAACCGGCCGCTCCAATCCGTTTTGTCGCCTCCGCCAGCAATGCGAGCGAATCGGCACCCGAAAACTCCGGCGAAGTGTCCGGAAAATGCCGTCCGATATCACCCAGCCCGGCAGCACCAATGATCGCGTCGATGATCGCATGCAACAAGACATCCGCGTCTGAATGGCCGAGCAATCCTGTCGGATGCGGGATCGTCACGCCGCCGATGATGAGTTTGCGTGCCGGCACCAATGCGTGGCAGTCATACCCCTGTCCGATCCGGAATGACGGAAAATCACTCATGCAATTCCTTTCAAAAATAATTCTGCCAAAAGAAGATCCTGCGGCAAGGTTACCTTGAAGTTCCTCTGGCTGCCTTCCACCAATTGAGGGCGCAAGCCCATTGCCTCGATCGCGCTTGCCTCGTCGGTAACGTCACCGGCATTTTCCAATGCCTGCCGCAATAACGCGTAACGAAACATTTGCGGTGTCTGTGCAGTCCACAGGCGATCCCGTGGCACCGTTGCATCGACGCGGAGATCCGGGCCGCTACGCTTGAGCGTATCGACCAGCGGCATGGCCAGTAAGCCCCCCGTCGCATCCTCGCGCAATGCGCATATCAACTTGTCGATCAGAGCGACTGTCAATCCTGGACGCGCCGCATCATGCACCAGCACCCAGTCCTCATCATTGACTTTCTCGCGAACGGCATGCAGTCCGTTGAGAACCGATTCGCGACGAGTGAGGCCGCCCCGATACAGGGCGGTCACCCGCCCTATCAAATGCGGCGCTGCGGAAATCAAGTCTTCGATATAGCCGTCCCCGCCACTGACAACCACGAAAGTGTGCGCAATCGCCGCAGATGCAGCAAAAGTATCCAGCACGTGTTGCAGCATGGGTTTTCCGGCAAGCTGCAAATATTGCTTGGGTTGCTCGCCCTTCATGCGAGCGCCGATGCCGGCGGCGGGTATCAGAGCGAAATAACTGGTAGCCATCGTTGTGCGTTGAAATGAGAATTTACGGATAAATTATTATAGGCCGCCAAATGGGAGCGGCGGCAAGGACCGGAATCCGTATTCTTTCAGGCGGACTGCAAAGAAGGGCTTGGTTTATAATCGCATCATAATTTTTCACTGTCAAACTCAGTCATCGAGGGCGATGTTTGACCTCCGCGACATTTAAGATGTCGATATCCAATGTCGTTCGATCCAAGAAAAACTTTCCCCAAGCCCGGCACTCGTTTCGCACTTCCGGCAGCCCATGGTTCAGCGGATGCCTATGCATTGGCGCAGGCAGCTGTCGAATTGAAATCTCAGAAACGCATACTTGCCGTCGTTGTCGCGAGCGCGTCCGATGCGCAAAGGCTGCTGGCGGAGATACCTTGGTTCGCCGGGAAAGCGCAAGCTGAACTGCGCTGCCATCTGCTGCCCGATTGGGAAACCCTTCCATACGACGCCTTCTCGCCGCATCAGGATCTGGTGTCGGAGCGGCTGGCAAGCTTGTACGAGATTCAGAACGGCCAATGCGACGTCTTGATCGTGCCGGCCACCACCGCGCTTCTGCGCATGGCGCCGCCGGCGTTCTTGGCCGCGTACACCTTCTTTTTCAAACAGGGCGAAACGCTCGATGAAACCAGGCTCAAGACGCAATTGACGCTGGCCGGCTATACGCATGTGACACAAGTGATGTCACCCGGCGAATATTCGGTTCGCGGCGGCCTGATCGATCTGTTTCCCATGGGTTCCGCGCTGCCGTATCGCCTCGACCTGTTCGGCAATACGATTGAAACCATACGCACCTTCGATGCCGATACGCAGCGTTCCTTGTATCCGGTCAAGGAAGTCCGCCTGTTGCCGGGGCGCGAGTTTCCAATGGACGAGGCGGCACGCAACGCGTTTCGCAGCCGCTGGCGTGAAGTGTTCGAAGGCGATCCGTCCAGATCGGCGATTTACAAGGATATCGGCAACGGCATCGCGTCCGCCGGGATCGAGTATTACCTTCCACTGTTTTTCGAGCACACATCGACGCTTTTCGAGTATCTTCCCGCCGATTCCATGTTTGCGCTGATCGGCGATATCGATGCGGCGATCAAACGCTTTTGGAGCGATACGCAGTCGCGTTACCGATTTTTGAAATCCGATCGCGAACGGCCTTTATTGCCGCCGGAAAGCCTGTTTCTGACCGATGAAAATTTCTTCACACTGGCAAAACCGTATGGCCGGTGGTCGATCCAGCACGAAGATACGGCGTCCGAATTGTCTGCGCCGCTACCTAATATTGCCGTCAATCGGCGCGCTGACGATCCCCTCATCAACCTGCGTTCATATCTTCTGCAAACCGATAAACGGGTACTAATCTGCGCCGAATCCAATGGACGCCGCGAGACATTGCAGCAGTACTTCAATGAATACAGTCTGGCGCTGACGCTCTGCGATGGATTTTCCGATTTCGAGACCGCGTCAGCCAAATTGATGCTGGGCGTAGCGCCGCTGCATGCAGGGTTTGAGCTTGACGCGTCGCTGGGCAACCTGGCTTTTGTCACCGAGACCGAATTGTATGCCGGCTCCGGCCGACGCATCGGCAAGAAAAAACAGGAAGGCGTCACACAAGTCGAATCGATGGTACGCGACCTGTCCGAGCTCAAGATTGGGGACCCTGTCGTACACATCAATCACGGTATCGGCCGCTACATGGGATTGATCAGCATGGATCTGGGCGAAGGCGAAACCGAGTTCCTGCATCTGGAATATGCCAAAGACACCAAACTCTACGTCCCGGTATCGCAACTGCATGTCATCTCCCGCTATTCCGGCGCCTCGCCGGACGATGCGCCATTGCACACGCTCGGCTCCGGCCAATGGGAAAAGGCCAAGCGCCGCGCTGCGCAGCAAGTTCGCGATACCGCGGCCGAGCTATTGAATCTGTATGCCCGGCGAGCGCTGCGCCAAGGCTATGCATTCCAATATTCCGCGCATGACTACGAAGCATTTGCGGAAAGTTTCGGCTTTGAAGAGACGCCGGATCAGGCCGCCGCGATCAATGCGGTAATTCAGGACATGACCAGCGGCAAACCGATGGATCGCCTGATATGCGGCGACGTCGGTTTCGGCAAGACCGAAGTCGCGTTGCGCGCTGCATTCGTCGCGGTGTTGGGCGGGAAGCAGGTGGCAATCCTCGCCCCGACCACACTGCTGGCTGAACAACATGCACAGACGTTCGCCGACCGTTTTGCCGATTGGCCGGTCAAGATTGCGGAATTGTCACGCTTTCGTTCCGGCAAGGAGATCACGCAAGCCATCAAGGGCATGGCCGACGGCACGCTCGATATCGTGATCGGTACGCACAAGCTGTTATCGAGCGACGTAAAATTTTCGCGTCTGGGCCTGGTGATCATCGACGAGGAACATCGGTTCGGCGTGCGCCAGAAGGAGGCGCTGAAAGCACTGCGAGCAGAAGTGGATGTACTGACATTAACCGCAACCCCGATCCCGCGCACGCTGGGCATGGCACTGGAAGGTTTGCGCGAATTTTCGATTATCGCAACCGCACCGCAAAAACGCCTTGCCATCAAGACCTTTGTCCGTACCGAAGACGAATCGGTCATTCGCGAAGCCTGTCTGCGGGAATTGAAGCGCGGCGGACAGGTATATTTTCTGCATAACGAGGTCGAAACCATTCAAAATCGCCGGGCGATGCTGGAAGCCTTGCTGCCCGAAGCACGGATTGCTGTCGCGCATGGCCAGATGCATGAACGCGACCTGGAAAAAGTCATGCGCGATTTCGTTGCGCAACGATTCAATCTTCTGTTGTGCACCACCATCATTGAAACCGGCATCGACGTACCGACCGCCAACACGATCGTCATGCATCGCGCCGACAAATTCGGCTTGGCGCAGCTGCACCAATTGCGCGGCCGGGTGGGCCGTTCCCATCATCAGGCATACGCATACCTGCTGGTGCATGATGTGCAAGGCATGAGTAAACAGGCGCAACGCCGGCTTGATGCAATCCAGCAAATGGAAGAACTCGGCAGCGGCTTCTATCTCGCGATGCACGATCTTGAAATCCGCGGTGCAGGCGAAGTACTTGGCGAAAACCAGTCCGGGGAAATGCAGGAAATCGGCTTTCAACTATATTCCGATATGTTGAATGAAGCGGTTCGATCGCTGAAGAATGGCAAGGAACCCGATCTGGCCGCACCGCTGTCCTCCACCACTGAAATCAATCTGCATGTTCCGGCATTGCTGCCGAACGATTTTTGCGGCGACGTGCACGAGAGGCTGTCGCTTTATAAACGTCTGGCCAACTGCGGCACTCAGGATGCAATCGACAACTTGCAGGAAGAGTTGATAGACCGCTTCGGAAAATTACCGGATCCTGCCAAAGCACTGGTTGAAACGCATCGGTTGCGCGTCGCTGCCAAACCGGTCGGGATTGTTAAAATCGACGCGCATGCGGAAGCCGCCGTGCTGCAATTTCAGCCAAATCCTCCCATCGATGCAATGCGCATTATTGATTTGATCCAGAAAAATCGCCATATCAAGCTCAACGGACAAGACAAGTTGCGCATCACTGCCAGCATGCCCGATCTCGCAGCCCGCGTGATGCAAATAAAGTCGACCATTCGTTTACTGGCGGCATGAAAATATTTTTTTAATTCCAACCTGCCCTTCACTTCTTCGATCCAATAATGAACCTGATCCTGCAAGGCCCGAATGCCGATCGGCAAACCATCGACCGAATTGCCGCACTAGCCGGCGCACTACGCACCATACCGCTTCAGGCACATGCTTACCGATGCGAAGGCGTCACATGCTCGGCCGAAACAAGGACTCGGATCGAAGCCGAATGCCTCGCCGTCAAACTTGATTCGGCTTTCATGGCGCCGGACCGGAAGCTTTCCGATTTCAAACTGCTCGTGATGGATATGGATTCGACCTTGATCACGATCGAATGTATCGACGAAATTGCCGATATGCAGGGCTTGAAGCCCCAAGTCGCCGAAATCACCGAAGCGGCCATGCGTGGCGAGATCGAATTTCGCGAAAGCCTGAAACGCCGCGTCTCACTGTTGAAAGGATTGGATGCGTCCGCGCTGCAGCGTGTCTACGACGAGCGGCTCCAGTTGTCGCTCGGCGCGGAGACCATGTTATCCGCCGTGAAAGCAGCAGGATTGAAAACATTGCTCGTGTCGGGCGGATTCACGTTCTTCACCGACCGTGTGAAAAAACGCCTCGATCTCGACTATACCCATTCCAATGTATTGGAAATCGTCGATGGAAAATTAACCGGACAAGTGCTCGGAGACATCGTCGATGACGATGAGAAAATGAGAACCACCGAGCACATATGCGCTCAATTGGGTATCACACCACGACAGGCAATCGTTATGGGCGATGGCGCAAATGATTTGAAAATGATGCGGATTGCGGGTTTGTCGGTCGCTTTCCGCGCCAAGCCGGTAGTACGCGCTCAAGCCGACATTGCCTTGAATTTTGTCGGATTGGATGGCATCTTGAATTTGTTTCCCAAATAAAAATTTGTTTTTTTCATTTGGCGAGGCATTGTTCGCCCTCATACCTTAACGGAGTCACTATGGCCCAGGAACTTGTGTTCGACAGTCAATTGCAATCACGCAAAAACCTTGCATGGTGGCTATATATTTTCCATGCCGCAAGTCTGGTTTTTTCGATGGGCGCGTTCTCATGGATACCTCTGATTATCAGTTATGTTAAACGAGGGGATGCGGCAGGGACGTTTGTGTACAGTCATCATAGCTGGCAGATCCGTTCTTTCTGGTGGTATTTGGTCTGGGTAATTGTCGGTGCCCTGCTATTCGCCACCTTGATCGGCATTCCACTCGCTTGGCTGGTTTGGGGAGGAGCATGGATCTGGAAAGCCTATCGTTTGATCAAAGGCATAGTTGATCTTAACGACAACAAACCAATGCCGGTTTAAACCTTGAGACTCGGAAAGTGGCGCCGGTTGCCTTATAATAATTAATTCTCTATTAACAACATCTGAGTCATCCCCATTTTTACGACATATAAGGCAAAATTTGCGCGAAATTGCCTTAATTGCGTGTACGCTGCTCAAATGCATGTTTGAATCTCGCATTTTTCCATTATTTGTACACGACTACTTTGCCTTATGAGAAGACGAATCTTCGGGGTGGCCATTTACATAAATTCATTGCCGTGCTGAGGCGATTTGTTCGGAATAAACGTCTGCGGGAAATTAAATGAAATTAAGCACGTTTTCCTACGAGACTGGCAATGGATGGTCGAAGTCCGAATTTCCTGCTCTTGATTCCGAGCAGACATTGATCATCATATTTGCTGCGCCTGAATTCATCGACAAACCAGGCATTATTTCTGAATTGGCCGCTGCTTATCCGTCTTCCAAAATGATCGGCTGTTCCTCCGCTGGAGAAATTGCCGGACCTTTAGTCAACGATGCGAGCCTTTCCGTGGCGGTGCTCAAATTCGAGCGTAGCCGTATAGCAGTTGTTTCGACAGAAATAGCAGAGCCTGCGGATTCGTTTGCAGTGGGCGAAAAACTGGCCGCCCAACTCGCCCATGAAGACTTGTGCAGCGTTTTTGTATTGTCCGATGGCTTACGGGTAAATGGCAGTGATCTGGTAAAAGGTTTCAGTTCGACATTGTCCCCACATGTCGTAGTGACCGGCGGGCTTGCGGCAGACGGCGATCGTTTCCAGCGCACCTGGGTTATACGAGATGGAAAACCCGAGACAGGTATCGTTACCGCAGCAGGTTTTTACGGCGACAGCTTGCAAATTACGCACGGTTCACGCGGCGGCTGGGACAGCTTCGGACCGGAACGGCGCGTCACGCGATCGCAGGGAAATATTCTATATGAACTCGATGGCAGATCCGCACTTTCCTTATATAAGGAATATCTTGGCGATCTCGCAGCCGGTCTTCCGGCTAACGGCCTCTTGTTTCCACTGTCGATTCGCCAGGATGCAGCCGACTCGCGCGAACTGATTCGTACTGTCCTCGCTGTAGATGAAGCCACGCAGTCGATGACATTCGCAGGTGACGTTCCAAAGGGTTATCTGGCGCAATTGATGCGGGCCAACTTCGACCGTTTGCTTGACGGCGCCAGCATGGCTGCCGAACAGGCACGAGACAACATGGCGATTGCCGGTCCGATGCTGGCGGTCGCCATCAGTTGTGTGGGGCGGCGGCTGGTGCTCGGAGAGCGGATCGAGGAAGAAACCGAATTGACACTGCAGCATCTGCCGGAAGGCGCTCAACAAGTAGGCTTCTATTCATATGGAGAAATTTCCCCTTGTGTCAGCGGAATGTGTGATCTGCATAATCAAACCATGACCATCACTACCTTTTCCGAGGCTTGAGCCGTGCCCGCTAAACATCGTTTGCTGCAGCGGCAACTTACCCGGCTCGGAATTGATCTAGCCGAGAAAACTCCGTCGCCCGAGCAATGGTCGTTGATTCTCGAACGAGTCAGTCGCGCCTATAACGAAGCGGATCAGGAACGCTATCTGGTTGAACGAGCGCAGGAAATCTCCTCTCGCGAAATGCAGGAATTGTATAGCCGCCTTGAAGAGGCGCAGCGAATTGCCGGACTCGGGCACTGGTCATTCGACAAGGTCGAGCAAAAAGGCCTGTGGTCCGAAGAGTGCTTTCGGGTAATCGGATTGCCCTCCTCGTCGCCTCCAATGAACTACAAGGAATTATCCAAGCAGGTGCATAAGGATGATCGCGTGCACCTGAAGGACCGGGTCGATGCCGCATTGCACGACGGAAGAGATTTCGAGATCGAGTTTCGACTGATTATTCCAAGCGGAGAGACCCGCTGGGTCCGTGTCATCGGCCAGCCCGTGAAGGATGGACGCGGCAACGTACGGCGTTTGCACGGCACGATCATGGATGTTACCCGACGCAAGCTGGTCGAGCTGCGTCAATCGATGGAGCATACGGTCACGCGCCTGCTGGCCGAATCCGACTCGCCGGCGGAAGTCATTCCGGAAATCATTCAGACCATCAGCGAAACCCTAGGCTGGGTATGTGGCGCCTTGTGGACCGTAGACAAACTGGAAGGAGCACTCAAGCGGAATTCGATCTGGGCATTACCGTATCCGCAAATTGAAGAATTTTTCCGGGACACACGAAATCTGCTGGAAATTTCTCATTCCGAAGGATTGCTTGGGCGCACCATGCGCCTCGGCGAGCCGGTATGGATTAACGACGTGACCAAGGACGCGGATTTCCCGCGCGCCGCGGCGGCACGCAGGGCCGGTCTGCGCGCCGCATTCGCATTTCCGATCGAGGCGGGAGGAGAAATTCTTGGAATCATGGAATTGTTCGCGCGGCAGTCGCAGGAAGCCGACCAGGAAATGCTGCGCAGCGCGCACTTTATCGGCCGCCATATAGGACAGTTCTTCCAACGAGAGCAGGCCGAAGCTGCGCTGCGGGAAAGTGAAGCGCATTTCCGCGCACTTGTGGAGCAGGCATCGGACAGTTTCTACGTCCATGATTTCGACGGCAGATTCATCGATGTCAACCAGCGCGGTTGCGATTGTCTGGGCTATACCCGCACCGAATTGCTTAGCATGAGCCTGTCGGATATCGATGTGGACCTGTCGATCAAGAAACTGAAAAGCTTGCTGGGTCCGATCATCACCGGAACGCCGATTGCGCTGGAAAGCCGGCATCGGCATAAGGACGGTACGGTATTCCCCGTTGAAATCCGCATCGGCCCGATTGAAATAGATGGACATCAGCATTTGCTGTCGCTGGTGCGTGACGTTACCGAACGCAAGGAATTACAGGACCACATTCAGCATTTGGCATATCACGATCCGTTGACCGACCTGCCGAATCGGGCAATGTTCAATCGCCACCTGAGCCACGCAATGATTCAGGCGCGGCGCTATTACAAGGGCTTGGCGGTTTTATTCATCGATCTGGACCGCTTCAAGAATATCAATGACACACTTGGTCACGATGCCGGCGATCGCTTGCTGCAGGAAATGGCCCGGCGCCTAAAGGCATCCTTGCGCGAAGGCGACTTGGTGGCACGGCTCGGCGGCGACGAATTCGTCGTGTTGCTTGAAGAAGTCGCGGACTTGGGCCAGGTCAGTCAGGTGGCACGCCAGATTCTCACTGCACTGGTCAAAGAGCACCCGCTCGATGATCAACTGATCCATATTACGGCGAGCATCGGCATCAGTACCTTCCCGGAGGATGGCCGGGATGAGTTTTCATTGATGAAACATGCGGACGTCGCGATGTATCGCGCCAAGGATGGCGGAAAAAATAATTTCCAGTTTTATTCGGCGCAAATGGACGTGCATTCAGCAGCGCAACTGGCCCTTGAGTCGAGCTTGCGACATGCGCTTGAGCGCAATGAACTGCTGTTGCACTATCAAGCCAAAGTCGAAGCGCAATCCGGGCGCATCACCGGTGCGGAAGTACTTGTTCGCTGGCAGCATCCTGAACTCGGCCTGATGCATCCCGAACATTTCATTCCACTTGCCGAAGAAACCGGCTTGATTGTGCCGCTGACAAAATGGGTGTTGAAGGAAGCGTGCAGTCAGAACTGCGCATGGCAAAAGCAGGGATTGCCGGTAATGCGCATCGCCGTCAATTTATCGGCACGGCAATTCGCCGACGAAAATTTGCTTACCGATGTTGAAAGCACGCTGCAAGAAGTCGGAATGGACCCCGGTTTGCTGGAACTTGAAATCACTGAAAGCATGATGATGCACAACACCGACAAGACGATTCAGGTCTTGACGGGTCTCAAGGCAATGGGTATCCATATAGCGATCGATGATTTCGGTATTGGATATTCATCTTTGTCGCATCTCAAGCAATTCCCAATCGATATCATCAAGATCGACCGTTCATTCATCACCGACATACCGGGCGACCAGGCAGATGAAGCAATTGCAGACGCTATCATCGCGATGGGGAAAAGCCTGAAAATCGTTGTCGTTGCGGAAGGCGTGGAAGCTCTCGAACAGTTACAGTTCCTGCGCAGCCGCGGGTGCGACGAGATTCAGGGTTTTTATTTCAGCAGGCCGATTCCGGCGCGTGATTTTGGCAAACTGCTGCGCAAGAATCTTGTGGGTTCGCTCGTCTACGCGAGCGGATAGTGAGTGCCGTGCCAGAATAAGCTTACAGCGCAGCCAATGCCTGCTCGATATCGGCAATCAAATCCGCAGGATCTTCCAGCCCGACATTGAACCGGATCATTTGGCCGGTTCCCACCCAACTCTTGCGCATTGTCTGAATCCGGTAGGGAACGCACAGGCTATTGGCGCCGCCCCAACTGAAACCGATTTTGAAAATCTTCAGGCTATCGACGAACCGGTCGGTTTGCGCTTCGGTGTAACCCTCATCGAAAATCACCGAAAACAAGCCGCCCGCACCGCTGAAATCCCGTGCCCAATTCTCATGCCCGGGACAGTCGGCAAATGCCGGATGCAGCACTTTATCAATTTCAGGCCGCGCCTTTAACCACGCCGCTATTCTGCGCGCACCGGCGTCATGGGCCTCAAAGCGCAATTTCATGGTCGGCAGACCGCGCAGGACCAAATAGGCATCATCGACGCTGACGCCGAAACCGAGCCGCATGTGCGCCGTTTCAATGTGTTTTTTCAATGCATCGTCACGTGTCAGCACCGCGCCCATCAAGACATCGGATCCGCCCGATTGGTACTTGGTCAGTGCTTGCATCACGATATCGACCCCATGGTCGAAAGCCCTGAATGCGAGTCCCGCCGACCAGGTATTATCAATGGCGACGAAGGCGCCTTTATCATGTGCGATCCGGCATATCGCCGGAATATCCGGCACTTCCATCGATACTGAACCGGGTGCTTCGGTCCAGATCAATTTTGTATTGGACTGGATCAGATCTCCGATGCCGGCACCGATCATCGGATCATAGAAACGCACCGAAATGCCGAAGTCGCGCGCCAGCCAATTTCCCAATTCCCGATTCGGGTTGTAGACATTATCCGGAATCAGCATATCGTCGCCGGATTTCAAGAGTGCGAAATCGACCATTGCGATTGCCGCTAATCCGCTGGGCGCCAACAGGCAATGCCTGGCATCTTCTATTTCGGCTAATCGTGCTTCGAGCGTAAATGTGGTGGGCGTACCATGCAGGCCATACGTGTAGGCGGTCTTGTCTTGCCAATTGCGTGAACGCATTGCCGCCACGTCCTTGAACAAGACGGTCGATGCATGGTGGATCGCGGTCGGGAATGCAGCGAACCCATCGGGCGCAATATAGTCGCTATGGATAAGAG
This sequence comes from Burkholderiales bacterium RIFCSPLOWO2_02_FULL_57_36, assembly GCA_001770855.1. Taxonomy (GTDB): domain Bacteria; phylum Pseudomonadota; class Gammaproteobacteria; order Burkholderiales; family Burkholderiaceae_D; genus MESE01. Next base: position 90,485 of record MESE01000099.1, on the reverse strand, counting down.
CTGTTTGCAACGATTTCTTGTCAGTCACCAAGCGCCTCCTACGTTGATCGAGCTAAGGGCTACTAACGGTTTGCCAAGGAATTCACTTTCCGCGCACCGGCCTGAGCCGTATCGGAGTTAAATTGAAGGGCTTGGTAACTGATCCGTCAGCGGATGTCCAGGTACCTTGAATCGAGCCATCCTGCAACTTGCCTTCCCATTGTCCCGATATGTTGGTGCCATTCTCCGACTCTTCCAGAAAAATGTTTTCACCCTCTAGTTCGCCCGCCAGCAGAATTTTTTGGGATCGGCCAAAAATGAAATACTCGCCTTCGAGTCCTTCATCAATTATCTCCTTGGGCCGCACGGCTGCCTGTATCCGCATGTCGCCCAAGTTACCTCGAAATACAATCGACTTGCTGAACAAGGCAGCAGCGTTCTCAGACGAGTTATCAGTGGCCTTGCCTGCGGATGCGGCCTTCGTCTGGGTATTATCTTTCGACGGAATTTTTTGCGCGGCAACAGGTACGGCATTCGACATGCACAACACCGCTGCGGCAAACAATTTTAAAATCAAGCCGCGTCTCATGCCTTGGCCCATAAATCATGGGCATCAGCCGCAGTTACCGTGACATCGAAAAACTCGCCGACGGCCAGTTTCCTGTGCGGCTCGTAAGGGGGTTTTACATAGACCACTCCGTCGATTTCAGGTGCATCGGCGACGGATCTCGCAACGCCGCCATTCCGGTTAACCTCGTCCATCAGGACCCGAATGGTTTTCCCGACCTTCGATTGCAGGCGTTTTTTTGAAATGCTTTCCTGCAGTTGCATCACACGGCCGCGGCGCTCTTCCCGCAATTCTTCCGGTACCGGATCAGCCAACGCATTTGCAGTTGCGCCTTCGACCGGCGAATAAGCAAAGCAGCCCAAGCGATCGATCTGCGCCTCTTCGAGGAAGTCGAGCAGGTACTGGAATTCTGCTTCCGTCTCCCCCGGAAACCCGGCAATGAATGTGGAGCGAATTGTAATGTCAGGACAGATTGCACGCCAAGCCCGAATGCGCTCGATGTTTTTCTCGCCGCTGGCTGGGCGCTTCATGCGCTTCAACACGTCCGGATGCGCATGTTGTAGCGGCACATCCAGATATGGCACCACGCTTCCGCCGGTACTCATCGCGGGAATGATCGCATCGACATGTGGATACGGATAGACATAATGCAGCCGCACCCATGCGCCATATTGCGCGGCAAGCTCTCCCAGTGCATTTACCAATTGCGTCATATGGGTCTTGACCGGCTTTCCATTCCAGAAACCCATGCGGAATTTGACATCGACGCCGTAGGCGCTGGTATCTTGCGATATCACAAGCAATTCCTTGACGCCGGCCTTGAACAGGTTTTCCGCTTCCAGCATGACGTCGGCAATCGGACGCGATACAAGGTCGCCGCGCATTGACGGAATGATGCAGAAGCTGCAACGATGGTTGCATCCTTCGGAAATTTTCAGGTAGGCATAATGCTTGGGTGTGAGTTTGACGCCTTGCGCCGGAACCAGGTCGATGAACGGTGCATGCGGCTTGGGCAAATGAATATGCACTGCATCCATTACTTCGCCGAGCGCATGCGGACCGGTGACAGCCAGTACTTTCGGATGAATTTTCTGAATGATATCGTTGCCGGCAGCATCTTTTTTTGCGCCCAGGCAACCCGTTACGATCACCCTGCCGTTTTCAGCAAGCGCCTCGCCAATCGCATCCAGCGACTCCTGGACTGCGGCATCGATAAATCCACAGGTATTGACGATGACAAGGTCGGCACCATCATAGGATTTGGCGGTATCGTAACCTTCGGCACGTAATTGCGTAAGAATCTGTTCCGAATCGACTAACGCTTTCGGACAACCGAGCGACACAAAACCGACTTTTGGTGCTGTTGAAGAAACAATGGACATAAAAAAGGAGGTCAAAAGCGAATCCGCTATTGTACCTCCTTCGATTGAATGACCCTCGTTTAAGACCGGTCATCCGGCCGTCGGCCATTTTCTATTTCTAGGACTTGTCGGTCGGCGGAGGAACAAATGGAAATGTGCCGAACATGTTCTTGGTTTGGCTTTGCATCTGTTCCTGCATCTGGATGAACAGGCTCTTGCTTTGCTCGATGTAGTTGCTCATCATGCCTTGCATCATCGGGCCTTGCACACTCATGAATTGAGTCCACATTTCAGGGCTGAACGGTTTTCCTTCATATAAACCCTTGGAATTTTCAGTCAGCTTGTTTTGAATATCGATAAATGCCTGAATGTTTTTTTCCAGATAGGATCCCATCATGCCCTGCATGGCATGCCCGTAATACCGAATAATCTGCGACAAGGCGCCGCTGGAAAACATGGGTGAACCGTTTGCCTCTTCTTCCAGAATGATTTGCAACAAAATGCTGCGGGTCAAATCTTCTTCCGTCTTGGCATCGACCACAAGGAATTCCTCGTTGTTCAATACCAATTGTTTAACGTCCGCAAGCGTTATGTAAGAGCTTGTTTGCGTGTCGTACAGGCGCCGATTCGGGTACTTCTTGATCAGACGCTCGGACGTCTTTTTTGCATTGGTCATCAGGAATTCCAGTCAATGTTGCTTAACGCATTTGAATATACTAGCAAAAAGTGAACATGCGTTCGCTTCGGCATATTTTATTATAGTGCTAAAAAACCATGAATTAAGCAACTATTCGACACATCCTTTCATTGGCGTAGCGCATCTCTGCACATTTTTTGCTCAGGCCAGCAAGCATATTGCACTTCAAAGATATCCGGTTCTCGCCAATTTAACTAGGTTCAATCTGCTTTTTCTTTAACGTAACGCCCAGGTGCCGGCTCGATCGGCTTGAACTTCGTACTTCCATATTTGCGTGGCGCATTCACCTTCTTGCCGGAATGTTTCATCAGGAATGCCGACCACTCAGGCCACCAACTGCCTGCATGTTCGGTCGCTCCGGCCAACCATGCCTTGGGATCCGGAACGATGTTGTCATTGGTCCAGTAACTGCGTTTTTTCTGTGCGGGGGGATTGATCACGCCGGCAATATGGCCCGAGGCACCAAGTATGAAACGATTTTGACGCGGCTTTTTAATATTCAGAAGGGCATTTGATGCATATGCGGAATTCCATGGAACGATATGGTCTTCGCGTGACGCATAGATAAATACAGGTACATTGATCTTGCCGAGATCGATCTTCTCATCCAATACACTCAACTTACCGGGTTTCCTCAGATTATTTTCCAGGTACATATTCCGCAGATACCAGCAAAACATAGGTCCCGGTAGATTAGTGCTGTCTGCATTCCAGTACAGGAGATCGAACGGCGGCGGTTCCTCGCCTTTCAGGTAATTCGATTCGACATAGTTCCAGACAAGGTCATTGGAACGCAAGCTGGAAAAGGCTGCGGCGAAATCGCGTCCCGGCATCAGTCCGCCACGCCCGATTTCCTGCTCCCGTTTGCCAACCTGCGCTTCGTCGATATAAACATCGATCACGCCGGTATCTGAAAAATCGAGAAGCGCGGTCAACAGCGTCAGGCTGGTGACCGGCTTTTCTCCGCGTGCAAACAATATCGCCAATGCACTGGCGATCAAAGTCCCGCCGACACAAAACCCCAGCGCATTGATTTGCTCTTGTTTGGATATTTCCTGCACGACCTGGATTGCCTTGATTACGCCGTCTGATATGTAATCATCCCAAGTAGCTTGCGCCACGGACTGGTCCGCATTGCGCCAGGAGACAAGAAAGACCGTGTGTCCTTGATCAACGGTATAACGAACCAGCGAATTGCCGGGCTGTAAATCCATGATGTAATACTTATTGATGCAAGGCGGCACGAACAGCATTGGCCTTTCATAGACCGTCTCGGTAAGCGGTTTGTATTGAATCAGCTGAAAAAGCTCATTTTCGAATACCACGGCGCCTTCCGTCGTGGCGACATTACGACCCACCTCAAATGCCGATTCATCCGTTTGCGAGATCCGTCCTTTATGCATGTCGGCCAGCATATTGGCCAGCCCTTTGGTCAGGCTTTCGCCTTTGGTTTCGAGAATTTTTTTCTGCGCTTCAGGGTTGGTCACCAAAAAATTCGAAGGCGACATTGCATCGATAGTCTGCTGTACGGCGAACCGGATTTTTTGCTTCACCTTTGGCGGCGCCTGCGCCGCGTCGGCCATCGACATTAAAAACCGCGCGTTCAAAAGATACGCTGCAGCATTGAATGCATATAACGTATTCGATTGCCATGCCGGCGCCTTGAAACGCTTATCCGCGACAGGTGGCGTTTTCATGGCCAGCAGGTCCTGCCATAAGGTCGTGAATTGCTGCATGTAATCATTTTGCAGTTGATTAACGATGACCGGATCCAATGTGACCGCCAGATCCGCTACACCTTTTCCGGCGACGGGGCTGGCAGCGACGGATGCTTGCTGAAACCACGACTGCCATGCGTTAGAGTCGGAAAATTGCGGCATCCAGGGAGAAGGCACGGCTTGGGGAGTTGGGGGATTCATGCTTGCATCTCTTTTTTAGCGTATTGTTGCGATTTACTTCAACCGAAATTTGTCATGCACATCGTTGTCATCGGGTGGATCTATGTCGTGCTGATGATGGCAATTACCGAACATTCGGCGATTGCGGGCATCATGACCTTCTTGCTGTATGGCGTCGTACCGTTGACAATTATTCTATACCTAACCGGGACGCGGCGACGCAGACGCAACCGCGCATCGATGAAAAAACAGCCGGCGGACTCCGGTACGGATTCCATCAACCTATCCGGGGTTCATGACGTTGCCGATAGCACGCCCTTGCAATATCCGGACGAGAACAAGTCTGACGTGAGGCCTGGCGGCAAGGATTAGGCGTTCGGGATTTTACCGGTTGCAAAATCAGGCGGCTACAGACAACACGTGTTTATTGCAAACCAATGCCAATTATTTGATCCAGATCACTGATGCCATTCGTCCTGTGAGCTTGTCGCGCCGGTAGGAATAAAAGTGGCCCGCATCGGTCATCGTGCACATATCCCCGCCATAAATCCGCTGTACACCATGCCTCGACAGGAAAATGCGCGCGAGATGATATATATCGGCCAGATATTTTTCGGGCCGACCATCAATCCGCTTGAATGCCGCTCCTGTCGCGGGGTCGCGTGCGGCAAAGGCGTTCAATACGTCCTCTCCGACTTCGAATCGCTCCGGCCCTATTGCCGGGCCGAGCCATGCCAGAATTTCAGTTGCCCCCAGGTCGCGCATGCCGCTGACAGTGTTCTCAAGGATGCCGCCTACCAGCCCCCGCCAACCGGCATGCGCCGCGCCGACCACGCCACCCGCCACATCGCAAAACAATACCGGCAGACAATCCGCGGTCTGAATCGCGCACACCACCCCGCGTTCGCTTGTGATGCTGGCATCCGCACGAGACGCCACGGCAGCACCCGACGCATTCACGACTGCAGTGCCGTGCACTTGAGTGAGCCAAGTCGGCTGTGCCGGCAATAGAGATCCAAGCAAAAGACGGTTTCGCCCGACCTGTTCCGGTTCATCATCGACATGAAGGCCCAAATTAAGGCCGCCACCGCCGGACCCGTCATCATACGGCGGACGACTGAAGCCGCCTCGGCGCGATGTCGAGAATGCACCGATATTGAATGGTGAGCCAACCCAGTCCGGCAAAATCAGGTCCATATTTCGGATCTCGCCTATAAAGAAGTCGCTGCGATGCCGGCTTGCGCAATGAGATCGATAAAGTCTTGCGGTAACGGGCTGTTCCAATCACATGGCTTGCGCGATTCCGGGTGAATCAGGCCCAGTCGGTACGCATGCAGCGCCTGGCGCCCGAATGCCGGTGCGAGATGCGGCTTCCCGTATAGCGTATCGCCTACCAGTGTGCTACCGATCGATTGCATATGAACACGGATTTGATGCGTGCGGCCGGTTTCAAGCTGGCAGCGCATCAGGCTGACCGGGCGTTTACCGTGTAAACCGGTTGCGATGCGGTGATAATGGGTGACCGCCGGTTTGGCAGTCGCATTTTCCAGCACAGCCATTTTCAGCCTGTCCCTTGGATGCCGTCCTATCGCCGCATCGACTTTGCCGTTGATTTGCGGCGTACCCCACACCAAGGCCAGATATTCTCGCTTGACTGTGCGCGCCTGGAGCTGGCGAACCAGATCGGTGTGCGCCTGCAAGGTTTTAGCGACCACCATCAATCCGCTTGTGTCCTTGTCCAGCCGGTGCACTATGCCCGCGCGCGGCACGCCTGCGATCGGCGGAAAATAATGCAAAAGCCCGTTCAGTAAAGTGCCTGACCAATTGCCGGCAGCCGGATGCACAACCAGCCCGGCCGGCTTGTCGATAACCAGAATAGCCGCATCCTCATGGACAATCGATAGCGCCATCGGCTCCGGCTTGAACGCTTGCTCTTCCGGCGCTGCCTGCGGCAAGACGACGACGGTTTCATCACCGAAAACCGTCGCCTTGCCGAGTACGATTCGATCGTCTACCGTAACGCGACCGCCTTCGATCCATTGCTGGATACGGCTGCGCGAGTACTGCGGAATCAGCGTGGAAAGCACCTTGTCCAATCGAATCCCGCAAGCGTCCGAAGTCAATTTCAGCACTATGGGAGACGCTTCCGGTAAGGTATTATCACCGTCGTCCGTGTCTTCAGCGTCCACTTCGAGCGGGATATTCGCCAGGTTCGGCATTTTGGTTGACATTACGACAGACCCTATCAGCTATAATCATTCATTGTTTAGACGCACTCTTGCAAAAACTTATGCAAAAAAATTTACTTAATTTGTCGGCGATCGTATTTGTACTGTTGCTATCGGCCTGCGGGATACTAAAGAACGAATCATCCGATGAAACCGCAACATGGTCCGCAGCCAAATTATACGCGGAGGCGCGATCCGAATTATCAGGTGGAAATTTCGATAAAGCGATCTCTCATTTCGAGAAACTCGAATCGCGTTATCCGTTCGGGACATATGCGCAGCAAGCGCAAATGGAAATCGCTTATACCCATTATCGCCAGGGCGATCAAGCGCTTGCGTTGGCGGCAACCGAACGCTTTATCAAACTGCACCCTGACCATCCGAACGTGGATTACATGTATTACTTGCGCGGCCTGATCAACTTTAACGACAAAGTCGGCATGTTCGAGTTCCTGTCTCGCCAGGATCCAAGCGAACGCGATCCCAAGGCCGCACGCGATGCCTTCGACTCCTTCAAACAACTGGTTGAACGGTTTCCGAACAGCATTTATGCGAAAGATTCCCAGGAACGGCTAAGATATCTGGTCAATATGATGGCGCAATACGATGTTCATGTGGCGAACTACTATTATCGGCGCGGAGCCTATCTTGCCGCGGCAAATCGGGCGCAGGCCACGGTAAAAGATTACCGCGATTCGCCTGCGATTGAAGAAGCGCTGTTTATCATGGTGCGCGCTTATGATGCCATGGGCATGACCGAGTTGCGCGACGACGCGGACCGCGTATTCAAAAAGAACTTTCCGAATAGCGATTTCTCAAGGGGCGGCCGCAAAGCGGTCAAGCCGTGGTGGCAAATCTGGTAATCACGCAAACAGCAAAAAGCCTCGCCATGCGAGGCTTTTTTTATACTCTCATTACTATCGGGCGATATTACGACGGAAGATCCAGCGATCTTCACTGGATCTTTTGTCGTCGAACCTATAACCGTCCGACTCAAACTGCTTCAGTCGTTCCGGCTGGGTAATACTGTTGACTGCTGCATACCTTGCCATCAGTCCACGCGCCCGTTTTGCATAAAACGAGATTATCTTGTATTGCCCGCTTTTCCAGTCCTCGAAGACCGGCGTGATGACCGGAATACCCAGCAAAGCCGGCCGGACGGCCTTGAAGTATTCCTCGGACGCGAGATTAATCAATGCCGTTGATTTTCGGCCGGTCAGCTCTACATCGATTGCCTTGGTCAGCATATCACCCCAAAAAGCATACAAATCCTTGCCGCGTGCAGTCGCAAGTCTGGTTCCCATTTCCAGTCGGTATGGCTGCATCAAGTCCAGCGGACGCAGCAATCCGTACAACCCGGATAGAATGCGGATATGCGACTGTGCATATTCGAGCTGAGCGGCATTCAACGAACGTGCGTCGAGACCGCCATAGACATCGCCGTCAAACGCCAAAACTGCCTGCCTTGAATTTTTAAGCGTGAATCTTTTCGACCAAGCGGCATATCGTTCGGCATTCAATGCCGCCAATGGATCGGAAACACGCATCAAACTTGCGATCTGCGCCGGCGATAACTGCTTGAGCGTGTTGATCAATTCGGCCGAGTGCTTGGTGAATTGAGGACGACTGTGCTTGTCTGTAACCGAAGGCGTGGCGTAATCCAGTGTTTTGGCAGGCGATAAAACTATCAGCATGAGCTTATCCGAATGAAAATTTTCAACATGATACCGAAGCGCGTCGTCCTGGACACCAATGTATGTCTTGATTTGTTCGTTTTTCGCGACCCGCGCTGGGCTGAACTGCATGTGGCACTCAAAGACGGGACAGTGGAAGCGGTAACTCGATCCGACTGTAGAATGGAATGGCTGCTTGTCTTGAATTATTCGCACCTGCGTCTGGACGATGAGTCGAGAACCAGGATAGCTGCGGAATTCGATTCCCTGATCACCTGCATTGCAGCGGATACGCTTGATTCCGACATGCGACTTCCGGTGTGCAGCGACCCGGATGATCAAAAATTTCTGGAAATTTGCCGCGATGCGAAGGCAGACGTGCTGATCACCAAGGACAAGGCATTATTGAAGCTGGCAAGAAAAACTGCAAAAGCCGGTCTTTTCCTCATCATGCCACCGGATAGCTGGACGACATACGCCGTGTCGTTTCAAGCAGCTCGTACAATCCGCTAAAATGCTTGCATAACATAAACATGCATTCTCGAATTCAAATGGATATGCCACTCGAACCTGCCAATTCCTCACTCCCTGCATCGAAGTTCAGCGCCATCAAACTCGCTTCCAGGCTTCCTAATGTAGGCACCACAATTTTCACGGTAATGTCTGCATTGGCAGCTGAAAAAAAAGCGGTCAATCTGGGACAAGGCTTTCCCGATTTCGATTGCGATCCGGCGTTGGTCGACGCCGTCGCCAACGCGATGAAAAGCGGGCTGAACCAGTATCCGCCAATGACGGGAATTCAATCCCTGCGTGATGCAATCGCGCGGAAAATCGAGAGTCTTTACGGCCATTCTTACGACCCCGCAACCGAGATCACCGTGACGGCCGGCGCTACGCAGGCGATTCTGACGGCAATTTTATCCGCGGTTCACCAGGGCGATGAAGTCATCGTGATCGAACCTGCGTACGACAGTTATGTACCGGCAATTGAACTTGCCGGCGGCATTCCGGTATTCGTACAGATGGAAATCGGTCCGCAGGGATATAGCGTGCCTTGGCATGCAGTTTCCAGCGCCGTGACCGCAAAGACGCGGATGATCCTGATCAATTCGCCGCACAATCCGACCGGCTCCGTATTACGTGAAGCCGATATCGAGGCATTGAACGATATCGTAAGCGGCACCGACATTCTGATCCTGTCGGATGAAGTATATGAACACATGGTCTATGACGGTGCCAGGCATGAGTCGGTATGCCGTCATGCCGACCTTGCGGCACGCTCGTTTGTCGTATCGAGCTTTGGCAAGACATATCATGTCACCGGCTGGAAAGTCGGCTATGTCGCCGCACCGCCGGCATTGACGGCGGAGTTCCGCAAAGTTCACCAGTTCAATGTGTTTACCGTCAATACCCCGGTGCAGCACGGACTCGCAACCTATATGGCGGAACCGGCGCCGTATCTGGAACTTGCCGCGTTTTATCAACGCAAGCGCGACCTGTTCCGCACCGGGCTGAAGAATACCCGTTTCAAATTATTGCCTTCGGACGGCACCTACTTTCAGTGCGTCGAATATTCCGCGATTTCCGATATGCCGGAAGCGGAATTCGCGAAATGGCTGACGGCGGAAATCGGCGTTGCGGCAATTCCGGTTTCCGCTTTTTATAATCAGCCACGGGAGTCCGGCATAGTCCGTTTTTGCTTTGCCAAAAAGGATGAAACGCTGCAATCGGCACTTGACCGACTGGCATCGCTTTAAGGGCATCAATGCCAACGCAGCGGACTCCGGTCATCGACCGACATCAAACTTTTTTGGGCCTCGCCTTCGATAACTCCTGATTTTCCTTCCGATCCGCATTCACTTTCTGTACCGTCGGACGCTCGCCAAGCATTTTCGTGTAATCGCGTACCGGCAAATCAGCCAGCACATCTTCACCGTAGATGGCTTTGGAAGTCATCGACACCAGCGGCAAATGCACCAGCGCCGCGCAGTCTGCCATCGTGAATTCCGCACCGGCGATATATGGGGAAAACTTAGCCAGCTTGGCAAATGCCTTTGCATTGCGGGTCAATAATTTCCGGGTACGCTCTTTTATCTCGTCGCTCACCTTACCGCCGAAAAACGCCTCCAGATACAATTCCCGCGCCACCAGCTCAAGATGGAGTTCCATGAAAACGATCATCTCTCTTATCTTTGCCGCTGCGAACGGATCGGCTGGCAGCAAAGGTTTGGCCGGATACGCCGCTTCCACATACTCGATCATCGCCTGGGATTCACATATCGCACCATGCTCGGTTTCGAAAAACGGCACCTTGCCAAGCGGAGATCTTTCCAGCAATTCAGGCGAGCGATCGGCCCACACCAGCACTTCTTCAAATTCGACACCTTTTTCGAGAAGAGCCAGCTTGACCTTGTTGTAATAGTTGCTGACCGCGAATCCGCAAAGCTTGAGCATGTTATCTCCTGATGTGATCGTTAGATTTGGCCGCCAGCCAATTAAATGCATATATGAGAATATTTGCATTGGCGATCGCGGCGCAAAGACCCGATGCGGCCGCGCGAAAGTAAAGCAACAGACGCCATTATATAATTCCTGCAATATTTTTATTTAACGACCAACACCCATGTCCGCAGAACTCCGAGCCACCCGCCGCGATGCAACGCTCATATTGACCATATCCAATCCCGGCGCGAAGAACGCGCTTCATCCGGATATGTATGCCGCAGCGATCGAAACCCTATCCACCGCGGAACGCGATGATTCGATCCGCGCCGTGATCCTGACCGGCGCCGACAATTTTTTTTGCGCCGGCGGCAACCTGAACCGATTGCTGGAAAATCGCGCCAAAGACAAATCGGTGCAGGCAACTTCCATCGACAACCTTCATGGATGGGTTGAAGCCATCCGCGACTGTCCGAAGCCGGTAATCGCGGCGGTCGATGGCGCAGCGGCAGGCGCCGGTTTTTCGCTGGCGCTTGCCTGCGACATGATTGTGGCCGGCACGTCGGCGAAGTTCGTGATGGCCTACGTCAAGGTCGGATTGACGCCCGATGGCGGCGGTTCGTGGTTCCTCGCCCAGGCATTGCCGCGTCAACTGGCAACCGAAATGCTGATCGAAGGTAAACCTGTTTCAGCGCCGCGGCTACATGAACTCGGCGTAGTCAACAAGCTTGTGCCGGATGGCTCCGCACTCGATGCAGCGATGAACTGGGCCGACGAACTGGCGTGCCTGTCGCCCAACGCGATCGAGGGCATCAAGTCATTGATCCGCGATGCGAAAGACAATTCTCTTGCACAGCAATTCGACGCAGAAAAACACAGCTTCGTTGAAAGTCTTCACCATCGCGATGCGCAAGAAGGCATCAGCGCATTTCTGGAAAAAAGAAAGCCTCACTACAAATGATCTCTCAATCCCGACGCCGCGTTTATCTAATGCGGCACGGCAGCGTCACTTACTTCGACGCTGCAGGCAAACCATATTTACCCGAATCAGTCCCGCTGAACGAACTGGGCAGAGCGCAAGCCGCTGCCGCAGGCAAGGTATTCGCACAGGAAGATATCCGATTTGACCGTGTCATCGTATCCGGATTGCCGAGGACAGTCGAAACTGCCAATTGCGTGCTGGCCGAGACTGGCCAGCAAATCGCACTTGATGAATGGCCGGAACTTGCCGAAATAAGAGGCGGTAAACTCGCCGGCATCGCCGATGCCGACTTGAAGGAAGCATTTACCGGCGCATTCGAAGGCGTCGCCCCGGAACACAAGCGATTTCTCGGCGGCGAGTCGATCGGTGAACTGATGGATCGCGTGCATCCATGTCTTGGAAGATTACGTGCCGATTCAACGTGGGACACGGTTTTGCTGGTTCTGCACGGCGGCGTAAACCGGGCAATTCTGTCGTATGCGCTCACAGGACAGCGGCTATTTTTAGGCAATCTGGCGCAGACGGCTGGATGCATCAATGCTCTTGACGTTGGTGATGCGGACGCCGACTGGGTGGCACGTCTCATTAATTTTTCTCCTCCGTCACTGTTGCAGGGCGAATCGCGCAACACGACGATGGAAACCTTGCTGGAGCAATATAAAAAGGCGCGCGGGATATAAACGCTTCTGCATCTCTCAATGCAAGAGAGGCGAAACAAAATAGTACGACCGTACGATTTTATGATGTAAAATAAGTCGGTAACGCTTCTCGAACCCGTTCAGCAGGAGACCAGATGTACGAAGATTTCATGGGCACCAAGCCCGTTTCCGAGCGTCAGCAATTCGACGTCGCGGCATTGCAGGAATACATGCGCCAGCATGTAGACGGCTACTCCGGCGATTTGACCCTGGAGCAGTTCAAGGGCGGCCAATCGAACCCGACATTCAAGCTAACCGCCAACGGGCAATGCTATGTGATGCGCGCCAAACCCGGACCGGCCGCAAAACTGCTGGCCTCCGCGCATGCGATCGATCGCGAATTCCGTGTGATGGATGCATTGCACAAAGCGGGCTTCCCCGCCGCCCGGCAATATGCGCTATGCACCGACGAATCGGTGATCGGCCGCGCTTTCTACATCATGGAATTTATCGAGGGCCGCGTGCTGTGGAATCAGTCTCTTCCGGGCATGACCAACGCCGAACGCGCAGCACATTACGATGAAATGAATCGCGTCATAGCGCAGTTGCATACGATCGACTACGCTGCGATCGGGCTGGCCGATTTCGGCAAACCCGGCAATTATTTCAAGCGTCAGATCGATCGCTGGACCAAGCAGTACAAGGCATCCGAAACTGAAAAAATTGACGCCATGGACAACTTGATCGAATGGCTCCCGAACAATATTCCGGAAGGTGATGACACCAGCATCGTGCATGGCGACTATCGCCTGGATAACATGATGTTCCACCCGACCGAACCGCGCATCCTTGCGGTGCTGGACTGGGAATTATCGACACTCGGCCACCCGCTGGCGGATTTTTCCTATCACTGCATGAGCTGGCACATTCCGGAGGGACAGTTCCGGGGAATAGGCGGACTCGATCACAAGTCACTCGGCATCCCGTCGGAACAGGAATACATTGCAAAATATTGCGAGCGTACTGGAAAGACGATCCGCAAGGAAGATTTCACGTTCTATCTCGCTTACAACATGTTCCGCATGGCCGGCATCCTGCAAGGCATCATGAAGCGTTATGTTGACGGTACCGCATCAAGTGAACAGGCCCTCAAATCCGGTCAGGCCACGCGCCCGATGGCTGAAATGGGCTGGCAATATGCGTCGGGCGAGAAAAAATAACAGACACGCCTACTAATCTAATCAAGGAGACATGATGGAATTCGAATACTCGGATCGTTGCAAGGACCTGCAAGGAAAACTGCTGAAGTTCATGGATGAGCATATTTATCCGAACGAAAAAAGATACAAGGAAGAGATCCAGCGTAACGGCGAAGAAAAAGGCAACCGTTGGTTGCCCACCACCGTGATCGAAGAACTCAAGCCGAAAGCGCGCGCACTGGGACTGTGGAACCTGTTCCTGCCAAAGTCACCTCGCGCACCCGAAGGCCTGTCCAATCTGGATTACGCGCCATTGTGCGAAATCATGGGCCGGGTCGGCTGGGCGCCTGAAGTATTCAACTGCTCCGCGCCCGATACCGGCAACATGGAAACCATCGAGCGGTACGGCAATGAAGAGCACAAAAAGCAATGGCTCGAACCCTTGCTGCGCGGCGAAATCCGCTCCGCATTTGCGATGACCGAGCCGGCTGTCGCATCATCGGATGCCACCAATATCGCAACCCGCATCGAACGCGATGGCGATGAGTACGTGATCAACGGCCACAAATGGTGGATCTCCGGCGCCGGCGATCCGCGCTGCAAGATTTTTATCCTGATGGGAAAAACCGATCCAAATGCCGCGCGCCACTCCCAGCAATCGATGATATTGGTGCCGGTCGATGCCAAAGGCGTGACCATCAAGCGTCCGCTGCCGGTGTTCGGTTATGACGATGCACCGCACGGCCACTGTGAAATCACTTACGAAAACGTCCGGGTTCCGGCATCCAGCATTCTGCTTGGAGAAGGGCGTGGCTTTGAAATCGCACAGGGCCGCCTGGGACCAGGACGAATCCATCACTGCATGCGCGCCATCGGCGTGGCTGAACGCGCGCTGGAATTGATGTGCAAGCGCTTGAATGAGCGCGTTGCGTTCGGGCGCAAGATTTCAGAGCAAAGCATCTGGCGCGAGCGGATTGCCGAATCGCGTATCCAGATCGATACGACCCGCCTGTTGACGTTGAAAGCGGCTTACATGATGGATACCGTCGGCAACAAGCATGCCAAAGCGGAGATTGCGATGATCAAGGTGTTGGCGCCGAATGTCGCGCAACAAGTCCTCGACTGGTCGATTCAGGCACACGGTGCCGCAGGCGTGTCGGATGAATTCCCGCTTGCTTACATGTGGGCCGGCAACCGTACGTTGCGTATCGCGGACGGTCCGGATGAAGTGCACCGTAACGCGATCGCAAAACTGGAATTGGCGAAACATATGTCGCTTCCCGGCGAAGAACTGGATCTGCCAGTTACACGTTCTTAAGCTCCACGGCTATCAGTCATTCCAGAGTGGCTGAAGCAAAGAATCTCGAATTGCTGCAGAATCGCAGCATTCGAGATTTTTTGTTTTAAACGCCAAATAAGAATTCGGAGAAAAAATGATCGACGTCTATTCCACTGCGACCCCGAACGGCCACAAGGTCCACATCATGCTGGAAGAGTGCGGCCTTCCCTATCGAGTACACCATATCGATATCGGCGCGGGAGACCAGTTCAAGCCGGAATTTCTGGCGATCTCGCCCAACAACAAGATTCCCGCAATGGTCGACCCCGATGGACCGGATGGCCAGCCGATATCGATGTTTGAATCCGGCGCCATCCTGATCTACCTTGCCGGCAAGACCGGCAGATTTCTCGGCAAGACCGACCGTGAGAAATACACTACATTGCAGTGGTTGATGTTCCAGATGGGCGGCGTCGGGCCAATGCTGGGACAAGCGCATCATTTCCGCATCTATGCCCCCGAAAAAATCGAATACGCAATCAACCGCTACAGCAATGAAGCCAAACGCCTGTACGCCGTCATCGACAAGCAATTATCGAAGCATGCCTACCTCGCCGGCGATGAATACACGATTGCCGACATCGCAACCTTTCCCTGGATCCGCTCCTGGAAAAATCAGGGAATCGATTGGACCGACTTTCCGTATGCGAAACGCTGGTTCGATGAAATCAGTGAACGCGCAGCTGTGAAACGCGGCGTTGAAATACTGGCGAATCTGCGCAAGCCGCTGGTTGACGCTAAAGCGAAGGAAACGCTATTTGGAGCGACGCAGTACGCCAAACGATAACCGAACCGCCGCTCCCGGAAGCCAACGCCGGCGAACGGCAGGTACAGCCGGCAACTACGTGTAGCGGCGGGATATGGTCTCGGCGACGCATACCGGTTTTTCGCCGCCTTCCCTCTCCATCGTGACTTTCCAGGTCATTTGCGCACCGTCGGGAATATCTTCAACAGACAATAGCGTCATCCTTCCGCGGAGGCGGCTGCCCACCGGTACCGGTGCGGGAAAGCGGACTTTATTCAACCCGTAATTGACGCCCATCTTTACGTCCGACATCCGGATCGCTGATGCCATCAACAGCGGCAGCAAGGACAAGGTCAGGAAACCGTGCGCGACCGTCCCTCCATACGGAGACTCTTCACGGCTTCGCTCTACATCGAGATGTATCCATTGATGATCACCGGTCGCTTCCGCAAACAAGTTAACCCGTTCCTGGGTAATCTCGACCCAATCCGATACAGCCACCTCTTCTCCTACCAGGTTCTTGAGCTCTACCAGTGATGCTATTTCGCGCATGAAGTCTCCAATTGAAGTTCTATACAAAAACAAAGCGCGGCCTTGACCGCGCCCGAAGAAACAAATTTCCGGTCAGGTCGGTCGCCGCAAGTACATACCCATGCCCTTGAGGGTTGCAACGGTTTCTCCACGCTGATTTTTTGCTTCCCACAACGTGTGCACAACGCCGCGGTCGCTTTTGCTCTTTGATGGATGCGCCTCCACTGCGGTCGTGGTGACGATTAATGTATCTCCGCCACGGACTGGTTTTAACCAGCGGATTTCGTCGACACCAGGAGAGCCCAGGCTGGCAGCCTCCTTTAAAAATCCATCAACCATCAGCCGCATCATCAGGCTGCAGGTGTGCCAACCGCTGGCAATGATCCCGCCATACATCGACTGTTCGGCAGCCTCGGGGTCGACATGAAACGGCTGTGGATCGAATTGCGATGCAAAAGCGATGATTTCCTCTTCTGTCACGGTGCGAGATCCGACCCCGATGGTTTTTCCGATTTCGAAATCTTCGAAATACCATTTAAATTGCGCCATGATGAATGCCCCGACTATTTATCAACCATCAAGCAGCATTCTTGAACTGCGGCTGTGCAACGAATCGAGCAAAATGATGATCGGTATCGCCCAATGTAAGCTCGATCATTGTCGACCGCTTGAAATAGTGCGAAGCCGCCAGTTCATTGGTCACCGCAATACCGCCGTGAAGCTGCACGGCTTGCTGACCGACGAATTTTAGCGCTTGACCAACGCGAACCTTTGCCGCCGATACCGTACGCCGCCGCTCTTCGGTATTTGCCGAACTTATCTTAACAGCCGCCAGGGTCGCCATCGAACGAGCCTGCTCCACATGAATTAACATATCGGCCATACGATGTTGCAGAGCTTGGAACTTCCCGATCGGCACACCAAACTGTTTTCGCGTCTTCAGATATTCCAGAGTCGTCGCGTTCAATACTTCCATCACGCCGACTGCCTCGGCGCACAACAATGTCGTGCCGTAATCGGCTGCCGCATCGAGCGTCTCCCAGCCTGCGCCTGCATTGCCCAATAACGCCGACGCAGGCACCCGCACATCAGTAAAGCTGATGTCAGCCGCCCGTTGGCCATCGATCGTACGATAATCGCGACGCTTGATTCCCGCGGCGTCGGCAGACACTACAAACAATGAAATGCCATCGGTGTCGCATTGATTGCCATTACTGCGCGAAGAGACGATCAGTTGATCGGCCTGTGCGCCATGCAATACAACCGTCTTCGTGCCGTTAAGCACATAACCGTCACCGTCAGGCTTGCAGGTCGTGGCGATATTGAACAATTCGTGGCGAGATTGCTTTTCTCCCAGCGCGCATGCGAACTTGGTTTCACCAGTTGCGATTTTTTCAAGCAAGGCTTCCTGCTTGCCCGCAAGCTTCAGGAATTCGGCACCTAGAACGGTGGCAAAAAATGGCTCGACAACGATGCCGCGGCCGAGTTCCTGCATCACGACCAGCATATCGACTGCCGACCCGTTAAAACCGCCCTGCTCTTCCGGTATCGGCAATGCAGTCATGCCAAGTTCGGCCAGCGTGGCCCACGCGTCATCCGAGACGCCTTTTTCAGAATAGACGATCTTGTTGCGATGCTCGAAGGTGTAATCTTTTTCGACCCAACGGCGCAATGCATCGGAAAACTGTTGCTGTTCTTGCGTAAAATTGAAATTCATCCTGTTCTCCTCATAGACCCAGAATCATCTGGCTGATGATGTTTTTCTGAATCTCATTGCTGCCGCCGTAGATCGAAGTCTTGCGGTAATTGAAATAATATCCGGCAAGCGGTGCAGCATCATCATCCTGCGTTACGCTGTGCTCGGTCTCACCTTCCAGATAGGCGGCGTCAAATGGCATCGCGTAGGGACCGATCGCTTCCACCATCAATTCAGTCAAAGCCTGTTGAATTTCAGTGCCCTTGATTTTGAGCATCGATGCTTCCGGTCCGGGACCACGCTTTGCCCCTTCCTGCGAAATAACCCTTAGAACTGTGACTTCCAGCGCCATCAATTCAATTTCGACATTGGCAACCTTGGTTGCGAACATCGGATCGTCGAGCAAGGGCTTGCCGTTTTTCTGCTGATTATTTGCGACGCGTTTCAGGAAACCAAGCTCCCGCTTCGCTCTTCCGACAGCAGCGATATTGGTGCGCTCGTGACCGAGCAAATACTTGGCGTAGGTCCAGCCTTTATTCTCTTCGCCGATCAGGTTTTCGACAGGCACTTTCACGTTATCGAAAAAAACCTCATTCACTTCATGCTCTTCGTCGAGCATGATGATCGGACGCACCGTGATGCCGGGCGTTTTCATATCGATCAGCAGGAACGAGATGCCTTCCTGTTTGCGTGTTGCGGCCGCATCGGTGCGCACCAGGCAAAATATCATGTCGGCATGCTGTCCCAACGTGGTCCATGTCTTCTGGCCATTCACGATGTAATGATCGCCCTGGCGTTCCGCCCGGGTCTTCAGCGACGCAAGGTCGGAACCCGCACCCGGCTCGGAATACCCCTGGCACCACCAGTCGTCGCAATTCAAAATGCGCGGCAGGTAATAGCGTTTCTGCGCCTCATTGCCGAATGCCATGATGACCGGCGCCACCATGTTGACGCCGAACGGCAGAATCGCTGGAGTACCGGCATTCGCACACTCTTCTTCCCATATATGCCGTTGCACCGCAGTCCAGCCGGTACCACCGTACTCTACCGGCCAGCCGGTGCCGACCCAACCCTGCTTGGCCACGATTTTGTGCCAGCGGACGAAATCTTCCTTCGATAAACGAAGATGATTACGTACTTTTTGCTGCAGATCTTTAGGGAGGTTCGCCTCCAGGTAGGTGCGAACAGTGTCGCGGAAAGCGAGGTCTTCTGCCGTGTAATTCAAATCCATGCTGTCTCCATTGTCAATTCAGCCAAAAAGCACGACCGTGCAAAATTATATACCGGATTAACGAAAGTTTAATGAAGCTTCCATAGCGTAAGTAAAAAAAATGATGCTGGCTATTCACGATAACTGATAAAAAGCCTTTTCCGTATACAGGTTCAACCGTATCAAAAAAAGGATTCTTAGCGTGCCTTCGCCCGGTTCCCGATAGCGGCGCAAGCCATCCCTGCCAAAGCATCGCGCTATGTGGCAACACTAACGCCGCACAGGCCAAATGAGCGTCCAAAAAAGACGCTCGGCAAGCTTGGCGGGCGCCAGCCGTTCCCATTATGCAAGCGGCTACTCCACTTCGATGGGCGGGCCGGTATTGGCCAAACCTAACGCTACTGTCCTGTCGTGCCGCTAATCCTGACAAACTGACGAATCGCCCCTGGCATGGCACGGTAATTACTGTTGATGATTCAACGCCAGCCGCCCAATTGCCCGATGGCGGTCGTTAGGGTTACCGCTTCTTTTCTTAGTTCTCGGCCCTTGCACCGCAAGCGATCATGAGAATTCTCAGTCTTGGCGGGCGTCAATATAGTTATATAATGTCAACTTTCGTCTATGGACTTCAATAAATAGTGAGACAAGTTGAATATGATTTTCGAAAAAAATAAAAACTCTTCTCTTGTAATTCTTTGTCGCTCATGTGAATGGATGGGTATGTCGGCCGTGCTAGGCGGTTCCGTACGTCCCCCAATAAGCAATTTGCTAAATTCATCTTTAGTGTAAAGCCAGTGTCGTTGAAAAGCGTATTGTCGGTAGCATCGGTTTTTCTGCTGATCTTTTTAAGCTCCGATGCGCTGGCCCATGCCAAATGGTTTTCCGCCTACGATCTGACCATTCCTCCCCGGTCTGTCTACTTTGTTTTCACTAATTTCTATGTTGTTTTGTTTTGCGCGATGCTTTTACCCGTCATAGGCTTCGCAGGTTATGCAGACAACTATCTTGTATCCAATAACATCCAGCTAAAAACATTGTTAATCCGAAGTAATGCATGGATAGAGCCGCAGTTTTTTCGTGTTATGCAGGTAAGCATCTTCGCTTTTTTCATTTCCATTTTCTGGTATGGCGATATCTTGCTGACGCCTGAGTTGAATATAGTAGCGAGTGATAGGAAGTGGGTGGAAGTCCTGCAGATTGCCATTGCCGTGGCGGTAGTCAGTCGCCATACCGCGTTCCTGTCCGGCATTGGCATTGCGGTTTTATATGCGATAGCAGCACATCGCTATGGAATGTTCCATCTTCTCGACTACCCGATTTTCCTTGGAGTGGCGGCGTATATTTTCATCATCTCATTGTTCGGTACGTCTTATGCGGCGCTCGCCCGGAACATTCTCCGTATCTTTACCGGCATTACCTTGATGTGGGCCGGCATAGAAAAACTCGCTTATCCTGAATGGAGCTTTCCCATTCTGCAGAGCCACCCTGGCATATCGTTCGGCCTCGATTCAGAGCTTTATATGGCAGCAGCAGGCTTCATTGAATTCGCCGCGGCATTCTTCTTACTCACCGGCGCGTTGGCAAGCCGCATGGCAGCAGCTGTGCTATTGATTTTCCTTGTGTCGGCAGTTCCTATTTTTGGTTTGATTGATGCAATCGGTCATGCGCTGTTCATTGCCGTATTGATCTTGCTGATCTTCAGTCATAACCAGACGTCGATACCAGCATTGTTGCCGCACAAGACGCATGCCCAGCATGCAGTGCTGAATGCGATCCTTTTCTACGTTGCGCTATTGTTGATGACGGCATTCTTTTATGGCGGGCATCGGCTCTATTACGGCAAATGAATTGCAATCCCGTGTACTGCTCCGAACAGGAATGCCGGTCTGTTCTCGGTAGAGTCAGTTCCCTGAACACACGTGAAAATCAGGGCAGAATTAATCTATCGAATATCTGCCACCTCGTCCGACCTCTTGTTCCGATCATTCTGCTTCTATTCAGGCGAATGTCGGTATGTCCCTGATATTCGACACTGTAAGACAACATCAAGAAAACGGTCGTTCAACACGACGGCGCTTCCGTTAGTACAGCATTACAGTGAACGTGGACAGTTACAGAAGAACGTGGATCGCTTGTAGAGGATGAAAACGCGTGGGTGGCCGGGCAGAGTATGTTTGGGATCTGGGAGTGGCGTTTAGCGCCGGTGATCATGGCCTTCGGCGAAAAGGGAAACCAAAGTTTGAACGATGACACAACCCATCGGAGATATGGGTTTTCGTGCAATGCAGTGCGCTGTGCGCAATCAGGAAGTAAAGCGTGGTGCCCGAGACCGGAATCGAACCGGTACGCCCCTTTTCAGGGTAGCGGCGGATTTTAAGTCCGCTGTGTCTACCAATTTCACCACTCGGGCATAGTGCGATTTTAAAACAAGACAGCAAAAAAAAAGCGCCTCGGCGCTTTTTAAAATTTGGAGGCGGGGGTCGGGATCGAACCGGCGTAAACGGCTTTGCAGGCCGCTGCATAACCACTTTGCTACCCCGCCACGGGTGCGTATTGTAACCGCGAAATCAAAACTGTGCTGCTTGAAAAATCCCATCGCGAAGATCAGACGAAACGGTATTCTATCAATAAAAAAAGGAAGCCTTGTGAGCTTCCCTTTTTCGAATACTGGAGCGGGAGAAGAGTCTCGAACTCTCGACCTCAACCTTGGCAAGGTTGCGCTCTACCAACTGAGCTACTCCCGCATCAATGAAGAAGCGCAATTATAGACGATTCCGTATCGTTGTCAAGCAATCGGAGCACTTCAATCAAGGCAAATGGCCCGCAGTCGCCTTGATCAACGGCCATGCTTTGCGCAGATAATAAAACATCGACCATACCGTCAGGACAGCGGCAATACCCAGCAACCATTGCCCCCAAATACGCGTGTCGATAACATCGAACAGTGTGCCGTAATAGAGCAGCATCGGGATCGCCACCATCTGCGCGATCGTCTTTATTTTTCCAATCGAGCTGACGG
Organism: Burkholderiales bacterium RIFCSPLOWO2_02_FULL_57_36; assembly: GCA_001770855.1. Classification (GTDB taxonomy): domain Bacteria; phylum Pseudomonadota; class Gammaproteobacteria; order Burkholderiales; family Burkholderiaceae_D; genus MESE01. The sequence continues at coordinate 68,280 of MESE01000099.1, read as the reverse complement.
CTACCGATTTCGATGCGCCAATCTGCGCCATCCATTCACGCAATGCGGAGATCGCAATTTCCCGCCCGATGATGACGAATGCGACCATTGCATTGGCCCGGTCCAGGTACACCAGCACCAGCAACGCGCCCGCGACCATCAACTTGTCGGCGACCGGGTCGAGGAAGGCGCCAAAAGCGGATGTCTCATTCCAGCGCCGTGCAAGGAAACCGTCAAACCAATCGGTGAGCGCGGCGACAATGAAAATGGCGGTCGATGCCACGCCTTTTTCAAACGGCGAAAGCCAAGTGTCTGGTAGATAGAACACGCCCACTACCAATGGAATCAGCGCGACGCGTAACCAGGTAAGCAGGATAGGAATATTAAACGGCATAAATTAAGCTTTTATCGAGGAGATGGCGCTTGAATCGCAAAAACGCAATTATGAGCTTAATTTAATGCAATTGTTTATAAATGTCTTCTGCCAATTGCCGAGAAATTCCCTCCACCGAAGCGAGATCGTCTACGCTGGCATCCGCCACTCCGCGCAGCCCGCCAAAGCGCGCCAGCAGTTTCTGACGCCGCTTGGCACCGATCCCTTCAATCTCTTCAAGGCGTGACGTCTGCCGCGATTTCGCCCGCTTGGCGCGCATTCCGGTAATCGCGAAGCGGTGCGCTTCGTCGCGAATCTGCGCAATCAGCATCAAGGCTGCCGAGTCCTTGCCCAATTCCAGTGCGGGACGATCGTCGGCGAAGACCAAACTCTCCAATCCGACTTTGCGGCCCTCTCCTTTTGCGACGCCGACAATCAGCGTAATGTCGAGACCAAGTTCGACAAACACTTGCCGGGCCATTTCCACCTGTCCTTTTCCGCCGTCGATCAAGACGATGTCCGGCATCACACCATCTCCGTTGGCGACTTTTTCATAGCGCCTCATCAACACCTGGCGCATCGCCGCATAATCGTCGCCGGGGGTGATATCGCTAATGTTGTATCGGCGATATTCGGCATTTTGCATCGCGTGGTGATGGAATACGACGCAGGACGCCTGTGTCGCCTCGCCTTGCGTATGGCTGATGTCGAAGCACTCAATCCGAAGCGTGTCGATGTCTTCGATATCAATGCCAAGCGTATCGATCAATGCGCGCGTTCTGGCCTGCTGGGAACCTTGTTCAGACAATAGCCGGGCCAGCGAAATTTCCGCTCCCTTATGCGCCATTTCCAGCCACTGGCGGCGCTGCCCCTGGGGCTGAAATACCAGATTGGTGCGGTGGCCGCATTGCTCCATCAATGCGAGCATCAGCTCAGGCTCATCGAATTCAACATTCAGGATAAGCGTACCGGGGATGAATTTATCGATGTAGTGCTGCGCAATGAATGCCTTCAAAACTTCCACTTCGATCGTGTCGTCGGCTACCGTCAATGCGCCGTCCACATGGACCGGGAAGTAGGCACGATCGCCGAGATGCCGGCCGCCTCTCACCATCGCAAGATTAACGCAGGCGCGCCCGCCGCGCACGATCACCGCAATGATATCGATGTCGGCGTCTCCGCCGGTTTCCATGGTCTGCTGATGCAATACACGCGAAAGCGCCGTGATCTGATTACGTACGGAAGCGGCTTGCTCGAATTTCAGATCAGCCGCAAAACCGTGCATCTTTGCTTCCAGCGCTTCCAGCACTTCCGTCTGTCGGCCGCGCAAAAACTTCGCCGCATTTTCGACGTCGGCCAGATAATCCTCTTTGGCGATCGCATTGACGCATGGCGCGCTGCAACGCTGAATCTGATGCAGCAGGCAAGGCCGCGTACGATTGGCAAACACGGAGTCTTCACAAGTCCGCAATAAAAAAACCTTTTGGAGGATCTGCATCGACTCCTTGACCGCCCATGCGCTTGGGAAAGGACCGAAGTACTGATTTTTCTTATCCACCGCGCCGCGATAATAGGCGATCCGCGGAAACTCCTGGCCGGTGATCTTCAGGTATGGATAGGATTTGTCATCCCGGAAAAGAATATTGAAACGCGGCTGCAGCGTTTTTATGAGATTGTTTTCAAGCAGCAGCGCTTCAGCTTCACTGCGCGTCACTGTGGTTTCAAGGCGCGCTATGCGCTCTACCATCATTGCCGTGCGTGGACTGGCGAAGGTTTTTTGAAAATAACTCGACACGCGCTTCTTCAGGTCGCGTGCCTTGCCTACATACAGTAAATTATTGTCCGCGTCGAAATAGCGGTACACGCCCGGCAGATGGGGAAGTTTGGCGACGGTCTCCAGAACCACCGTACGAGCATCAGGTGCAGCGGGTTCAGTCATTACAGAAACCGGATCAATAAATTTACTCAGTTAAACATCTGGCTAAATCGTGAAGTTCACGTCAACGATTGCGCCACACGTTTTGCGGAGCGATAGCGTGAATTCTGCTGCAATTCATGCCAGGTCGATGAAGTTGTTTGCGGAACCAACGATGCAATTCTGACCGCAGATATTTCAAGATGGGCAGTCATTGCCACCGGATTCAGGCCATCAAGCAGTTGATCGGCCTTATCCGGAGAATTGCAGATGAGCACCATATCGCAACCCGCATTTAGAGCCGCGTTCGCGCCATCGATTACGGTACCTGCGACACTTGCGCCCTCCATGCTGAGATCATCGCTGAAAATGACGCCTTCAAATCCGAAATCCTTGCGCAGCATCGAGAGCCATTTTTTCGAAAATCCCGCCGGATGCTTATCGACTTTGGGATAAATTACATGTGCCGGCATCACGCCTGACAGGCTCATGCCCAGCCATTCGTAGGGTGCGGCATCTTCGGCCAGAATTTCCTTCAAAGCGCGTTCATCGACCGGAATCGCAACATGCGAGTCAGCCTTGACGAAGCCGTGCCCCGGAAAATGCTTTCCGCAATTGGCCATTCCGGCCAATGCCAGCCCATGGTTCAGGCTTTTCGCCAGCAACGTCACCACCCGTGCGTCACGATGGAATGCGCGATCGCCAATCACGCCTGACTCGCCATAATCGAGATCGAGCACCGGCGTAAACGACAGATCGACGCCGCATGCGCGCAGTTCCGCGCCCAGAACGAAGCCGACGTCGGTCGCCGCTCTCGCCGCCCCCAGTACATCGCGATCCCATAACTCGCCAAGCTTGCGCATTGCGGGGAGTTTGGTGAAGCCGTCCGTTTTGAAGCGTTGCACGCGCCCGCCCTCATGGTCTACCGCAATCAGCACCCCAGGACGCACCGCGTGAATTGCCGTGGTCAATGCAGTCAATTGTGCTCGGTTTTCATAATTGCGCGCGAATAAAATCACGCCGCCCGTAAGCGGATGCTGGATGCGACGGATGTCGTCGATAGTCAGTGCGGTGCCCGCCACGTCAAGCATGACCGGGCCAAGATTGTGGTCGGAGTTTTTCATGTTATTCATTCTTGATGTTGGTTCTTCTCTACGATCACGAAAGCAACCGCATACTCTACTTCATCGGTAATCGACACTTGCGCGGTCAAGCCGTGCAAATCCATGAATTCTTTTAGCGCGCCGCTGGTTACGGCAACAGGCTTTCCGCTGGTGACATTCAGTACTTGCATTGCACGCCAGGTCATGGGCATATGCATCCCCAAACCGATTGCTTTTGAAAACGCTTCCTTCGCAGCGAAGCGCGTAGCGAGAAAACGAATTCCGCGGGCTTCCACCTTGAATTTGCGGCGCCGGTATTTTTCCAGTTCTTCCGGACCGAGAATTTTCTCGGCAAAGCGCTCGCCATTGCGAGCAAGCGCCGCCTCAATCCGGGGAATCTGGATAATATCGGTACCGATTCCAAAGATCATTTTTTCAAGGCCGCCAAGCGCGCGCTCATCATGATGGCCTTCATTTCACGCACGGCATTCTGCCAGCCGGCAAACACTGCATGCGCGACAATCGCGTGGCCGATATTTAGTTCGGCGATGCCGGTAAGTGCGGCGATCGGCTGTACATTCGTGTAGTGCAAGCCATGGCCCGCGTTGACCTTAAGCCCCAGCTTCAATCCGACCTGGACTCCCTGCGCAATTCGCGCCAACTCTTTTTGCTGCATGCCCATATCTTGCGCGTCCGCATAGCGACCCGTGTGAAGTTCGATCACGGTCGCCCCGGATTCGGCCGAAGCCCGGATTTGCGCGGCATCGGCATCGATGAACAAGCTCACGCGGATGCCCTCGGCTTGCAATTGTCTTACCGCTGCGCGCACCTCGGAAAAATATTTGACGACATCGAGCCCACCTTCGGTCGTAATCTCCGCACGCCTTTCTGGAACAAGACATACGTCTTGCGGTTTGATACTGCAGGAAAAGTCGATCATTTCGGATGTGACGGCGGACTCCAGATTCATCCGCGTGCGCAACCGAGGCCGAATGGATTCTACGTCGGCGTCGCGGATGTGGCGGCGGTCCTCGCGCAAATGCAGCGTGATCGCGTCGGCTCCGGCCTCTTCGGCTGTCAAGGCCGCCTGTAACGGGTCCGGATACGGAGTCCCGCGGGCATTGCGCAATGTCGCGACATGATCGATGTTGACGCCCAAATCGATGAGCTGGTTATGCGGTTGTAAAAAACTCATTTGCGTTTACAGTAAAGGTGTTCTGGTCCGGATTTTATAATTGCATCAAATCTATCAGAATCTGCCTGGTGTTGAGCGATGTGCCGCCCAAATGATGCGCAAGCAGGAAGCGCATTAAAAATTTGCTCTGCATCTGAGTTGTCGCGTCTGCGTAGTTTTCACGTTCCATGTCGAGCAGGGTTTTCCCGGAAACCCGGGGCCACATGTCAGCTGTTTGCGCATGACGCGGACCGCGTTCCGGGTCGACCACATAAATCCGGTCGGGCTCGACCGGCTCGGCCGTCGTTGTACTGATGGCCAGGTCGCCGGCGAACCCCGTTTCCTTCAGCAAGGCCAATTCAAATTTGCGCAATACGATGATCGGCGGCTCATTATGAGCAAGCTGGTTCAGCGTTGCGACATAATGATCGAACAGCCTCGAATGCGCATCGTCACGCGCGAGAAATTTGACCAATAGTTCGTTGAGATAAAAACCGCATAAAAGCGCGGACCGCTCCAACGGCAGCAGTCCGCCTACCCATTCCGCGGCCACCAGCGTACGGATTTCGGATTTTCCGCTCCAACTGATCGATAAAGGTTGAAATGTCTGCAGCACGCCGCGCAATTTTGAATGTGGCCGTTTGGCGCCTTTGGCAATCAACGCAATGCGCCCGTAGTCGCGCGTGAATATATCAACGATCAGACTGGTTTCTTTGTACGGATAGCTGTGGAGCACGAAGCCGGGCTGGTCGCTGACTTTGTTTTCTTTACCGGAAAACTTCGCGCGTTTGACTGTTGAAGTCACGCCGGAAAACGAGGGATCGTCCATCCCGTGCTCTTGATGTTCAAAGGCAATATCCGGGTCAGCATTCTTTTCGCCGTTTAACCCAGACATTCCTGATGCAGATGCCAAAGCCTTCGGACCGGATTTCATGTCGGAGGGAATAAGGTCCATCGTATGGGACAGTTTATTCGTATCCGTATGCGCGTAATCCGGCTTCATTATCGGCCCACCCGGACTTCACCTTGACCCAGACTTCGAGATATACCGGGCCGCCAAACAGCTTTTCCATGTCGAGCCGCGCTTGCGTGGAAATATCCTTCAGCCGAGCGCCCTTTTGACCGATCACCATCGATTTGTGGGTATCGCGCTGCACCAGAATCGCGGCAAATACACGTCGCAAATTACCTTCTTGCTCGAATTTCTCTATCAGCACGGTACTGGTATACGGCAACTCTTCGCCAACAAAGCGAAACACTTTTTCACGCACGATCTCGGCAGCCAGAAATTTCTCGCTTCGGTCCGTAATATCGTCTTCGCCGAAAATTGGTGCATTTTCAGAGAGGCGATCGCGAATTTCGCTTTGCAGATGATCCAGTTGAAAATGCAGTTTGGCGGAAACCGGCACTACTGCGCTGAACGAATGCTTGGAGGCGATTTGCTGCGCAAATGGCATCAGCACGGCCTTGTCCTTTACCCGGTCCGACTTGTTGATCACCAGGATGCACGGTACGTCTTTAGGAATCAGGTCCAGCACCTGCTGATCGGCCGGGCCGAATGTACCTGCCTCTATGATGAACAAGATCACATCCGACGCCGTAAGCGTGTTGGTTACCGTGCGGTTAAGCGTCTTGTTCAATGCATTGGAATGACGGGTCTGAAATCCAGGCGTATCGACATAGATGAACTGCGTATCCTCGGTCGTCTGAATTCCGGTAATGCGATGCCGCGTGGTTTGCGCCTTGCGCGAAGTAATACTCACTTTTGCACCGATCAGCGCATTCATCAGCGTTGATTTGCCAACGTTGGGGCGACCTACAATAGCGATATACCCGCACCGAAAGCCGGTGGGTGATGCGGATTCTGTCATGCGGTCTTGGATTGGTTGACTACAAAGGGTGTACCGGGCTCATCGGCTACGGCGCTTTCCTTAGCGCTCGCTGCGTTGGATTCTGACTTTTCCCGGCTAAGGGGTTCGACCGTTGCGCCGCTTTTTGCTTCTTGCCTGGATTCGGATTTCGAATCTGGCACGGGGTCGATTTTTGCAATGGATTTCGCTGATTGCTTAAGCGGCGGTTCGACTGGCGCATCAGGCTGAATAGTTGCGATACCCGCGAGCTTGAGCTGCGATGTCCGAGGCTTGCTTTTGCGTGCCGTAGCCGGCGTTTTAACCAGCGCAGTCTGCACTGCTTCCAATGCCAGCTTGGCGGCTGCCTGTTCGCCAGCGCGACGACTGCCGCCAGTGCCGAACACTTGAATTTCCAGCTTGGGCACCAGGCACTCGATCTCGAACTCCTGATTATGTGCGGCACCGTGTGTCGCCACAACGTTATATTGCGGCAACGCGATTTTCTTCCCCTGCAAATATTCCTGCAATAGAGTCTTGGCATCCTTGCCAAGCGTTTTTGGATCGACCGTATCGAGAATCGGAATGTAAAGCGCGCGAATGACATCCCGCGCCGCATTGAATCCCGCATCCAGAAAGATGGCGCCGAACAGCGCCTCAAGCGTATCCGCCAAAATCGACGGGCGTCGAAATCCGCCTGATTTCAACTCGCCCTCGCCTAACCGGAGAAACTGCGATAACTCCAGCCGCTGTGCGATTTCATAAAGCGATTGCTGCTTGACCAGATTGGCGCGCAAACGGGACAAATCACCTTCATCGATCTTGCTGTACCGATCGAATAACAGTGACGCGACTGCACAATTCAGAATCGAGTCGCCCAGGAATTCAAGTCTTTCGTTATGCAAGCTGCTATGGCTGCGATGCGTCAAGGCTTGCTGCAACAATGCAGTGTCCTTGAACGTATGGCCTAGACGTGTTTGCAATAACATTACATCCATTTTGTTTTATCGATCAGGCTGTTACTCGACCTGCTTTTTTTTTCCTAGACGCCTCGGAGCAGTGGAATCTTCGTAGTCAATCAGCAGGCTGACCGGGCCGACCAGCGGGATTTTTTTCTGGTAAGCGAAACTTATATCGAAAGTATCGCCATTTTTGACAAGTTCCAAATCCTTGCCGCTGATTGAATCAATATAGCCGACGTCAGCTTGTCTATCGAACGCCGCTCGAATTTCTACAGGGGTCGTTCCTGCCGCTTTAGCACTGACGATTGCCTTTCTAATTGACAAATATTCAGTAACAGTTGGCACCACTTTCAATCCCAATACCGCAAATACCCCAACAATAGCCAAAACGAAAATCAATCCAGTCAACGACACACCCTGTTGCTTGATATTCGACCGCAGTTTCATTGATTCGCTCCCTGATGTCATGTTTTATTGAAAGCCGCCGATACGTTTCAAATTGGTCGGGAAATTATTTAAATTCATCCAGACATAAAATGCTTTCCCGACAATATAGTCTTCCGGTACGAAACCCCAATATCGGCTATCCAAGCTGTTATCTCGATTATCCCCCATCAAAAAGTATTGTCCAGCAGGGACAGTGCAGGTAAATCCGTCGGTACTATAAGTGCATCGCTCCCGGCCAGGGAAGTTTTCGGCGCCCGACACCCCCGGAGGAATGCGTTCGTCAACCAGGATCTTGTGATCCACCCCGGTCAAATTCTCTTGGTATTGCTGAAAATAACTTAAATGCTCTTCATCCAGATAATCTGGAAGCCGCACATAAGAAATCTCTTCACCATTCACCGTTAAGCGCTTGTTTCTATAATCTATTTTATCACCGGGAACCCCTACTATACGCTTGATGTAATCAAGGGAAATATCCTTGGGGTATTTGAAAACCATAACATCACCGCGCTGAGGATCATTAACATCGATAATTTTCTTGTTAATGACAGGTAAACGAATGCCATAAGTAAACTTGTTCACCAATATCAAGTCGCCAATCTGCAAGGTCGGGACCATGGAACTGGATGGTATCTTGAACGGCTCAAACAAGAATGAGCGTAAAAAGAATACCAATGCAATGACTGGAAAAAAGCTACCTGAATATTCAATCCATGTCGGCTGCCGGAGAATGCCGGCTGCCAACGCAGTTCGTCCGTTGGTGTCGACCTTGATGCCTTCAGCCGCCAAACGCGCATTGCGCGCATCGAACTCGGCCAATGCGGCATTGGCTTTGGCCCGTCTTTGCCTGGCCAGATAAAAAACATCCAGAAACCAGACGATGCCGGTTGCGACAGTTAAGACAAACAGTATTAAAGCAAAATTACCTAAAATTGCCTGCAAATTCATTTTTCATCCACTTGTAAAATTGCCAAGAAAGCTTCCTGCGGAATTTCGACCGAACCGACTTGCTTCATTCTCTTTTTGCCGGCTTTCTGCTTTTCCAGCAATTTCCTCTTGCGGCTGATATCGCCGCCGTAACATTTAGCCAGCACGTTCTTCCGCAAGGCCTTTACGTTTTCACGGGAAATAATGTTGGCGCCGATTGCTGCCTGAATCGCGACATCGAACATCTGGCGCGGAATCAGTTCGCGCATCTTGCTGGCCACCGCACGACCGCGATATTGGCTATTGGCGCGATGCACGATGATCGCAAGCGCATCGACTTTCTCACTATTGATCAGCATGTCGACTTTCACCACGTCGGCCGCCCGGTATTCCTTGAACTCGTAATCCATCGACGCATAGCCGCGCGAGGTCGATTTCAATTTGTCGAAAAAATCGAGTACGATCTCGGCCATCGGCATTTCATAGACCAATTGCACCTGCTTCCCGTGATAGCTCATATTGATTTGCATACCGCGTTTCTGGGTGCACAAGGTGATGACGGAGCCGACATATTCTTGCGGCATGTACAGATTCACTGTCACAATCGGCTCGCGAATTTCTTCGATCTTGGAAGGATCGGGCATCTTGGAAGGATTATCAACCATCAGGATCGTCCCATCCCGCAGCACCACCTCGTAGATGACCGTAGGCGCAGTTGTGATCAAGTCCATATCGAACTCGCGCTCAAGCCGTTCCTGCACAATTTCCATATGCAGCAATCCGAGAAATCCGCAACGAAATCCAAACCCCAAAGCCTGGGAGACTTCCGGCTCATATTGCAGCGCGGCGTCGTTCAACTTCAATTTTTCGAGCGAGTCGCGCAACGCATCGTACTGGTTTGCCTCCACCGGGAATAATCCGGCAAAAACCTGCGGCTGCACTTCCTTAAAGCCGGGCAGCGGCTCTGCGGCGGGCTTTGCTGCAAAAGTAACGGTATCGCCGACTCGGGCTGCCTTCAACTCCTTGATACCGGCAATGACAAAGCCCACCTGGCCTGCGGAGAGCGAATCGCGCGCAATCGATTTAGGCGTGAAAACACCGACGCTTTCCGTCAAGTGCTGCGATCCGGTCGCCATCAACAGGATTTTTTCCTTAGGACGCAAGGTTCCGTTGATCACCCGCACCAGCATGACGACGCCGACGTAATTATCAAACCAAGAGTCAACAATCAATGCCTGCAGCGGCGCCGTCGGATCGCCTTTGGGCGGCGGGATTCTGGCAATCAGCGATTCCAATACGTCTTGCACGCCGAGCCCCGTTTTTGCGGAACAGCGCACTGCGTCTGTTGCGTCAATACCGATCACTTCCTCAATTTCCGCAATTGCGTTCTCCGGATCGGCGGAAGGCAAGTCGATCTTGTTGAGCACCGGCACAACTTCGACGCCAAGATCGAGCGCGGTGTAGCAGTTAGCCACGGTTTGCGCCTCAACCCCTTGCGAAGCATCCACTACCAGCAGCGCGCCCTCACAGGCCGACAGCGAACGGCTGACTTCATAGCTGAAATCCACATGACCGGGCGTATCGATCAAATTGAGATTATAGACTTGTCCGTCGCGCGCCTTATAGGTCAACGCAGCCGTTTGGGCCTTGATCGTGATACCCCGTTCTCGCTCCAGATCCATTGAATCCAGAACCTGGGCTTCCATCTCGCGATCAGACAGTCCACCGCAAAGCTGAATAATGCGATCTGCGAGTGTGGACTTTCCATGGTCGATATGGGCAATGATGGAGAAATTGCGGATGTTGTTCATTAACTTGAGTGCAATTACAAAAAAAGCGCTCCGAGAGGGGAAAGTCTCCCCAGGCGAGCGCCTTAGTGCGAAAGGTTGTTCGATAGCCGCATTTTACCGGATTTCAACGGGTAAAGGCCGCGAAAATAGTCTAGGGAGTTTAATCAGATGCCTCATTGCGCAAGAATGCTCCGACCTTTATTTCATTCAGGAAATAATGGCAAAGTTGCACCGGTGCCGTATCGCCTTTTCTGGCAAACAGCACCGGCACCAGTTCGTCGAACTGTGCCACAAGGTCATTGTCCTCATCAATATCGATTATCTCGATGACAAACAAATGTTCCTGTTGCAAGACTTGCAGCGCCTGCAGCATGTCCTCACAGAGGTGGCAATACGATCGCGAGTAAAGAGTAAATTGAATCAAAAGTTATCGCCGGCATGGCAAACGGACAAGGTCAACCGCCAAGGAAAGGAGGAATAGTTCAAATATAATTTTTATCCGAGCGCCAAAAGAAACGGGCTGCATGGCTTATCCGCCCGCAGCCCGTCCAATCATCGATATGCTACTGTCCGTTCGGCTTAACCGGTACGAATTGAGATGAATCCCCTCGCCGCACCAACAGTACCGCCGTCTTCTTGGGTTCAAGCTTCGTCACCAAGGCATTGAATTGCTTTGCGTCCTTGACGTCGACATTGTTGAGCCGAAGAATCACGTCCCCGGCCCGCAGTCCTGCTCGTGCGGCAGCACCTTCTGCCGTTTCGACAATCACGCCGCCATCAACTCGGAGTTCTTTCTTTTGAGCTTCCGTCAGATCGCTGACGGCCAATCCCAAAGTATTGACCGGTTGATCGGGCTTGAATTTTTCTTCTTTCTTGGCGACCTTATCCGCATCCATTTCGGTCACGGTCATGTTCAAGTCGCGGTTTGCTCCCCTGCGCCAGACGGTCACAGTAGCGCGTGAGCCTGGTTTGGTGTTCCCCACGAGGCGAGGTAAATCACTTGATTTTTCAATCGCGGCGCCATTGAATTTGAGGATGATATCCCCTGCTTCCAATCCGCCTTTCTCCGCCGGGCTACCAGGCTCTATGCGCTGCACCAATGCCCCTTGCGACTTCGGCAATCCAAGAGACTCTGCGACCTCTTTTGTCACTTCACCGATTTGCACGCCAAGCCGGCCGCGCGTAACCTTGCCAGTCGTTTTCAGTTGTTCCGAAACTCGCATCGCCTCATCTACCGGAACCGCAAACGAAATGCCCATGTAGCCACCGGATCGGCTATAGATCTGCGAGTTGATGCCGACAACTTCACCACGCATGTTGATCAAGGGGCCGCCCGAATTGCCTGGGTTGACTGCTACGTCGGTTTGAATCAATGGCAGGTAATCGCCGGTATCGCGCGCCTTCGCGGAAACGATCCCGGCGGTAACCGTGTTATCGAGGCCGAACGGCGAGCCGATCGCGATCACCCACTCGCCAACGCGAAGCTTGTTTGAGTCGCCCATCGTCAATCGCGGCAAATTGCTGCCTTCAATCTTGACCAGCGCAACATCGGTACGTTTGTCGGAACCTATGATTTTTGCCTTGTACTCGCGCTTGTCTGTCAGTGTTACATAAACGTCGTCTGCGCCTTCAACTACATGCGCATTGGTCATCACGTAACCGTCCGCAGAAATGATAAAACCGGATCCCACTCCGCGCGGTACTTCTTCTTCCTGCTGCGGGGACGGTTTGCGGCCTCGGGGAGAGGGCTGCTGACGCGGGGGAATCGGCACGCCGAAGAAGCGACGAAAAAACTCCTGCATTTCTTCGTCGTCACCGCCTGGGATTGTGCCTTGACCCGGCTTTACCTTTTGCGTGGTGCGAATGTTGACCACCGCAGGACCAACCCGGTCAACCAGATCAGTAAAATCCGGCAGCCCGGCAACCGATTGCGCATATGCAGGCATAGCGATGCCGACCAAAACCGGCGTAAAGAAACCGCATGCCGCCAACACTATAGTTGGCGTGATTTTCCGAATAGAAGAGGTTATTTTCATAATTCAATATTATTTATTAGATTTGAATTCAATCGAATTAGCGACTTGTTTAATCGCAGTTGAAGGAACTTCTCCTACAATGGTAAGCCAAAAATCGCCATAACGCTTACCGATGATATTCATGGCGCCTTGTTGCATTGAACCTTCGGTACGGCTTTGCGTTCCAGGCTCGATAAAAACCGAGATCGCGGCAAGGCCATCAGAAAAAACAATTTGAGAAACTTCTCTTTGACGCGGTTGATTGGGTGCGCGCGTACCATCCGCCGAAGGTTCTTGTGCGCCGGCGTCAGACAAAAGTCTTTTCAATTCCCGAATTTTTTTGAACCCGCCCGGCACAGATTTAACTGTCCAATTGGACAGATTGACCTGATTCATCACTGCATTTTCGACACGCCACCCGCGCGTATTTTGAAAGCTTGGTTTCACCTGTTCGCGATCAATATTGCCTATGGCGACATGGGTGAATGCAATTTGCTCCACGATTTCGCTTCGGTCATTGAATGTCTGGGCACGCAGCAGGAGGCCGGTTGACTTCTCAGCCCAAAGTTTATAACCATAGCGCAGATTATCTTTAGGTTCGAGCGCGACCGCTTGGCATTCAAAACCCGCTACCCTGCCGACTTCTGCCTTTTTTATGGAATAGTAATTAGCCAGGTCGGTTGGATTTGCAGCCAGGATCGCAGGAAAGACATCCTGTGTTACGCGTTTTTCAATGAGAAGTGTCTTCGTTTCAGGAACATAATAGACAATCTCTTCGTTATTACGAATATATTCCCTAGGTTTACCGTCCAGCACTTCAAGCTTCTCAATCTCGTTTTTCCCGTCCAGAACATGCGATATGCGCGATGTCCTTACCTGATCGCCTTGCTGGTAAACAAATGTGCCTGAATAGTTGAGCCTATGCGCCGCAGATTGGATTTTCATTAGCCAAACCTGCGCGTCACGTTTGTCAACTGCGGCCGAACCGATCTCTTCGGCGTATGCGGGAAACGCAATTAGACTGGATAGACCAACGACAAACTTAAACAATTCCAGTGTTCGTTGCATGAGGCTATTTTTCAGAGTCATTCGCTAGCGTTGCCGAACGCGCGAACTGCGCACTGCTATACATGGAAGGAGAAAAACGTTGGTGTGCCCGCAAATATTCATCGATATGCGGATCGCGCAAAACCATGCCGTCACTCGAAGCGGCAGTAGAAGCCACTGCCGAGTGTGAAGCAGAGGCTGAAATAATGGAAGCATGCGACCCTGACCGGTCCGTTGACGCGACCATTGCCTGTGCATTGTCGCTGGTAGCGCTTCCTTTCATCGCAACCATTAACTGAGGCGTGGTTATTAGTGCCACCGATGCCGCTGCAGCAGCAACCACACCTGGCAGAGCAAAACGTTTGAACCTGCTATTGGAACCGGAACTGGTCTTGTTACCGGTTGTTCCTGTTTGTTGAGGTGTCGCCGACGGATTGGCGAACGAAGGCGCGATTATTACCGGCTCCGCATCAAGACGTGCAGCCATGCGCGCAGCAAAGTCCGGCCGCATCGCAATTGCCATGTCGTCAGATCGCAATACATCGCCAATCTGGTGGTAGATGTTCCATGCAGCTTGCTCTTCTGGCTGACGTAGCGCCACCAACATCGCATCAATGTGGCCATCGGCCAATTCATTGTCAGCCAATGCCGAAATATTCTCCCGACTCGTTTTATTCGTATTCATAAGTTACCTCGCCAAAGCCAAACCAGCCCTTCTTCATGCCACTTATCTTCTTGTATCTCGTACTCTTCACCAGCGCTTATCAATTGCAGTTCCTAATAAAGGCCTCAGTTTCTCGGCGATCGCCTCGCGGGCTCTGAAAATCCGACTGCGTACCGTGCCAATCGGACATCCCATCGCTTCGGCAATTTCATCATAACTTAAGCCTTCGATCTCGCGCAGAGTGATCGCCATGCGTAACTCTTCCGGCAACGCATCCATTGCAACATTGACCGTTTCGGCAATCTGCTTGGTCGCCAGCATTGACTCTGGGGTATTGATATCTCTTAGGTGCTCCCCATCGTCAAAAGTTTCTGCCTCCTCTGCATCGGCCTCGGTCGAGGTCGGCGCTCTGCGGCCCTGCGTTACCAGGTAATTCTTCGCGGTATTGATGCCAATTCTGTATAACCAAGTATAAAACGCAGAATCCCCACGAAACTGTGGAAGTGCACGATAAGCCTTGATAAAAGCTTCCTGTACAACATCTTCAGCCTCCGCCTGGTCGCGAACAAGCCGCGACACGAGTCGCATCAGTTTCCTTTGGTATTTGGTCACCAATAGCTCGAACGCCCTTTTGTCGCCACGCTGGACGCGCTCAACTAGTAGTTGATCAATATCGCGTTCTGTCGTCAATCCCCGTTTCCTTGTCTCTATGCAACATATACGCGGCTAACTGTTGACTAAGTGAAATATATTAAGTTCAATAAAAAGTTCGATACCAGTCAAATTTGCTTGTTTTTTGCGCCACTATTTTGCGCGGCAATCCAACGGCACGCAATTGATAACGCACGAAAATCATCGCCCCCGATGCAATCCCGCAAAATTGGCAGTACAGTAATTTGCTTGTCTTCACTCCGTAATCGCAAAAGCAACAAATGAGGCCAAATTGTAGAATCCGGCATCAAGTCAACCACTTCGCTTTTGGCCGCTTCGGCCGGAGAAGAGAATCTCCCTGCCACGATATATTCCTCCAACCGGATTTGTCCGATACCGGAAATATCAATACGGAACGTTTTTCTTGTCCGCACAATCTGATAAAAACCAAAAAAAGCTGCAATAATGCAACTTCCTGCAACAAGCAACCGTGAATGGTCCGATAACTCACCGATTTGGCCCAGGCCGATCATGCCGGCGAAAAGTGCCACGGCTACGCACATGCCGCCGACCGCTGCGACCAGCGATCGGGATGGGTTGACCACAGCAGATACTGCGATAGACATGATTGGGATTAGCTGCCGACGCTGTCCGCCGCCCGATGAAAGCGTTGGACAGCTAGAGGTCTAAGGCTTGCCGAATACAAGCGTTCCGTTAGTGCCGCCGAAACCAAATGAATTCTTGACGGCGACATCAATCGGCATTTCGCGCGCCGTATTGGCACAATAATCAAGATCGCACGCAGGATCCTGATTGAATATATTGATGGTCGGCGGCGACACCTGGTGATGTACCGCCAGCACGGTGAATACCGATTCCAGCCCGCCGGCGCCCCCCAGCAAGTGTCCGGTCATCGACTTGGTCGAATTGACGATGATCTTCTTTGCATGGTCGCCGAAGGTCCGCTTAAGACCGATTGTCTCCGCAAGATCGCCCAACGGTGTCGACGTGCCGTGCGCATTGACGTAGTCCACTTGATCCACATTGGTCCCTGCATTCTTTAAAGCGGCAACCATGCAGCGTCGCGCGCCTTCGCCATCTTCTATCGGTGCGGTAATGTGGTGGGCATCGGCGCTCATGCCAAAGCCGAGCAACTCCGCATAAATCTTCGCGCCGCGTGCTTTTGCATGCTCATACTCTTCCAGCACCATCACGCCGGCGCCTTCACCGAGAACGAAACCGTCACGGTCGCGGTCCCAAGGCCGGGACGCCGTTGCAGGATCCTCGTTACGCGAAGAGAGCGCCCGCGCAGATGCGAAGCCGCCCAAACCAAGCGGCGAAATGGTTGCTTCCGCGCCGCCGGCAATCATTACGTCAGCATCGCCATATTCAATCATGCGGCCTGCCACGCCTATGCAGTGCAAACCCGTGGTACAGGCTGTCACTATTGCCAGATTCGGGCCTTGTAGACCATATTTGATTGAAAGATGGCCGGAAATCATGTTGATGATCGAAGCCGGCACAAAGAAAGGACTGATCCGGCGAGGACCGCGATTTGCCAGTTCAGCATGAGTTTCTTCGATCAGCGGCAAACCGCCAATACCGGAACCGACAATAACGCCGATGCGCTCGGCATTGGCTTCGGTGACGACAATACCGCAGTCCTGCATCGCCTGCATGCCCGCCGCCACGCCGTAATGGATAAACCTATCCATGCTGCGCGCAGCTTTCGCAGGAATATAGTCTTCAATATTGAAGCCTTTGACTTCACCTGCAAAGTGCGTGCTGAAAGGCGTGGCATCAAACCTGGTGATGGTCGCAATTCCGGATTTGCCTTCGATTATCGCGTTCCAAGTCTCGGCAATGGTATTGCCGACCGGCGATACGCATCCCAAACCGGTAACGACGACACGGCGCTGGCGTGAGCGGCTCAAACGATTCTCCTGGAGTCTTTAAAACGAATTAGGCTTTGACGTGTGCCCTGGCGTAATCAATTGCCTGTTGCACGGTCGTGATTTTTTCAGCTTGCTCGTCCGGGATTTCCATTTCGAACTCATCTTCCAACGCCATAACGAGTTCAACTGTATCGAGCGAATCAGCACCGAGATCATCAACGAAGGATGACTCGTTTTTGATGTCGGCTTCAGCGACGCCCAGTTGCTCAGCAACGATTTTTTTAACACGTAATTCGATATCGGACATCTTATGCCTCCAGAGAGTGGGTTACAGAAAGTGCGCGCATTTTAGCAGGTTTGCGGCTTGAAAATTGACTTTTAGTTTTGATTCTTAACAACGGCGAAGCTTGGAACGATCATGACCGTTAACTCATATACATCCCGCCATTCACATGCAACGTAGTTCCGGTGATATAACCGGCTTGCGAAGATGCAAGGAATGCGACCGCTGCGGCAATATCTTCCGGCAATCCAAAGCGCCCGGCCGGAATTTGCTGCAATAAAACCGCCGTTTGCTGCTCGGTCAGCGCTTTTGTCATGTCTGTGTCGATGAAACCGGGCGCAACGCAATTAACGGTGATATTGCGGCTCCCTATTTCCCGTGCAAGTGCCTTGCTCATTCCGGCGACGCCTGCTTTTGCTGCGGCATAGTTCATCTGGCCTGCATTCCCGGCCGACCCGACCACTGACGTAATACTGATGATGCGCCCATGCCTGGCTTTCATCATGCCGCGCAGCACGGCGCGCGACAGACGCGCGACTGCGGTGAGGTTGGTGGTAATAACCGCATCCCATTCCTCGTCCTTCATCCGCATTGCCAGCTGGTCCTGTGTAATTCCGGCATTGTTGACCAAAATGGACAGACTACCGAACTCTTTTTGAATGTCAGCGACGACTGTAGAACAACGCTCTGCATCGTTGACATTCAAAACCAATCCCTTGCCGCAATCCGGAGATATTGAACCAAGATATTCCGAAATCGCCATCGCACCAGCCTCGGAAGTGGCGGTACCGATCACTTTTGCACCTTGCCTCGCCAGTTCCTGGGCGATGGCGCGTCCGATGCCACGAGAAGCGCCTGTCACCAGCGCGACTTGATTGCTTAGGGTCAGATTATGCGAACTCACTTCAATAGCTCCAAAATTTTATTGAGAGAAGCCTGATCGACAATCGCATCGCCAGTCAGATCACCATGAATGCGCCTGGTTAATCCCGTCAAGACCTTGCCCGGTCCGCATTCGATTACCTGCATGATTCCTTGCCCGGCGATTTTCTGGACTGTTTCGACCCAGCGTACCGGATTGGCGGCCTGTCGCACCAACGCATCCTTGATGCTCTCCGGATCATCAACGATGGCGACATCGACATTATTAATCAACGGCATCTGCGGAACCGAAAACGACAAGCCGGCCATGTATTCCTGCAGCCGCTGCGATGCCGGCCTCAGCAGGGATGAATGAAACGGTGCAGAGACTGGCAGCACAAGCGCGCGTTTCGCCCCTTTCGCTTTTGCTGCCTCACAAGCTCGCGCAACGGCATTTTTATGGCCAGCGATGACAACTTGCGCGGGTGCGTTGAAATTGGCCGCCTCCACCACTTCGTCGCGGGCCGATTCGGCGCAGACCGCAAGCACATCTTCGTCGGACAAGCCGAGAATCGCCGCCATTGCGCCCTGCCCTACCGGCACCGCTTCCTGCATCGCTTGCGCGCGAAAACGCACCAATGGTACCGCATCCTTGAATGCGATGACGCCAGCGGCAACCAGTGCGGAATACTCGCCCAGACTGTGTCCTGCCACGATTGCCGGCTTTCCGCCACCCGCTGCAATCCATGCGCGATAAAACGCAACTGCTGCGGTCAGCATTACCGGCTGTGTATTGGTCGTTAGATCAAGCGCCTCTTTCGGCCCTTCGCCGATCAATTTGCCGAGATCGAATTGCAAGGCATCGGAAGCTTCCGCCACGGTTGCCTTGACCACCGCATTATCTGCGAAACCATTCAACATGCCGACGGCTTGCGAGCCTTGGCCGGGAAAAATAAAAGCGAATTTAGTCATGCTGTTATCGGATTAGTTACATTCGTGCGAGCACCGCACCCCAGGTAAACCCGCCACCAACGCCCTCCATCATTACAGTTTGCCCAGCCTTGATACGTCCGTCTCGCACCGCTGTATCAAGTGCGAGCGGAATCGATGCAGCCGAAGTATTGCCGTGCTGGTCGACCGTGACCACCATGTTTTCCATGGGCAAACCCAGTTTTTTCGCCGTGCTCTGCATGATCCGGATATTCGCCTGATGCGGAATCAGCCAATCGATCTGCGAAGCGCTCATATCGGCAATCTTCAGCGCCTCGTTTGCCACCTTTTCGAGAACCGACACGGCCAGCTTGAATACCGCAGGTCCGTCCATGTAAAGAAAGGCGCTGCCCGCAACGACTCCGGCGCTTGCGTTTCCCGGAATGCACAGGATATCGGCATAGCGTCCGTCGGAGTGCAGCTTGGTCGCCAGGATACCCGGTTCGTTCGCAGCAGTCAGGACCATGGCGCCGGCGCCATCCCCAAACAAGACGCAGGTAGTGCGATCCTCAAAATTCAGGATGCGCGAAAATACCTCCGCTCCGATGATCAGTACATTCTTGTGCGCACCGGATTTAATCAAGCTGTCAGCCACGGCTACCGCATAAACAAAGCCACTGCACACTGCCTGTACATCGAATGCGGCACACTCGTTGGTGATTCCGAGTTTGCGTTGCACTACGCATGCAGTACTTGGAAAACCGCCAAAATGATCAGGCGTGGAGGTCGCGACTATGATCAAGTCGATATCGTTCGGGGCAAGCTTGGCCATTTCCAGCGCATGCCTTGATGCTTCTACAGCCAAATCGCTCGATTGAACATCGGGCTCCGCATAATGACGCGCCGAGATTCCGCTGCGCGACACAATCCATTCATCCGACGTCTCAATCCCCTTCTCAGCCAGTTGCATGGCGAGCGCGTGATTCGTCACCCGTTTGGGCGGCAGGCAGCTGCCGGTACCAATGATTTTGCTGTAAAGGGTCATGCGGTTTTCTGTTGAGTTAGTTCGGCGACGACAGCTGAATTTTCGGAAGGAAGGGCTAATTCGGGTTGCGGCATCAATTCGGCAATTGTCTTCGAAATGCGCGTCAGCACATCGACTCTCGCTGCATCGAACGCGCGCTTGATTGCACATTCATAACCATACATGTCCGCACTGCCGTGGCTCTTGAATACCAGGCCGCGCAGTCCAAGCAAGCCGGCGCCATTGTACTGGGACGGATTCAATCGATGGGAAATCGATTTTAACGCACCGGTGGCAATCAAGGCGCCCAGCATATTGAACGGACCTCTTTTCAATTCTTCCGTAATGACGCTCTTAAACAGCACGCCTAGGCCTTCAGCCGCTTTGAGAGCGACGTTGCCGACGAATCCGTCACAAACGACAACGTCGGTCGTACCTTCGAATATATCGTTGCCCTCGACATTGCCGTAAAAATTAAGCACGCCTTTCTGATGATCGGCGCGCAGCAATTCTGCAGTTTGCTTAACGATATCATTACCTTTGATATCCTCTTCACCGACGTTAAGCAGGCCTACGCTTGGCTTCGGATTGCCTTCCATTGCGGAAGCCAGCGCGGAACCCATGAGCGCGAATTGATGCAGATGCTGCGGTTCGCAATCGACATTCGCCCCCAGATCAAGCATGTATGTCGGGCGATTTTTCTGATTTGGCAGGATCGAGCAGATCGCAGGACGGTCAACGCCGGGCAAGGTCTTCAACACATAGCGCGACACAGCCATCAACGCACCGGTATTTCCCGCCGAAACACAAGCGTTCGCCGAGCCTTCCTTTACCAGATTGATTGCAACGCGCATGGAGGAATCTTTTTTGCGGCGCAGAGCGACCTCAATCGGATCATCCATCGCCACCACTTCCGTCGCATTCCTGATCGACAGGCGTGGGTGCGTTTCCGCCTGATGCTTTTTAAGCTCGGAACGGATCTCGTCTTCCAAGCCGACCAAAATCAACTCTGCGTCAGGCTCGCGATTGACGAATGAAATAGCGGCAGGAATCGTAACCGATGGGCCATGATCGCCACCCATGCAGTCAATAGAAATTTTAATTGTCATTGCTTTGATCAGAGCCTTGTTCCAACCGCATTATCGGCCAGATTCGGCATGATTCAAAATGACGCGACATGCTGCTTCAGCATATAAAAAGCGGCGCCAAGTCAAAAACTCGTTACGCCGCATTTGGCTTGGAACAACGACTGAATTACTCGTCGTTCTTGGTTTTGAGAACCTTGCGTCCACGATAATAGCCGTTCGGGCTGATGTGGTGCCGCAAATGTGTTTCACCGGTAGTCGGCTCAACTGCCAGTTGCGGTGCTACGAGAAAATCGTGCGAACGATGCATGCCGCGCTTTGATGGGGACTTCTTGTTCTGTTGGACAGCCATGATAACTCCTAAACCTTAAGTTCGAAAATTTTAACACATCCGGATAGCAAATTCACTTAAAAACCGAGAGAGCCGCTTACGGTCTACAGCAAAATTTATTATTTCAAGTTCTTCAATACCGAAAACGGTGAATCTTTTTTTACGCCTTCCAGAGCGTCAAGCGCCGCACTATCGGGACAAACCTCGTGCTTCGGCGCCAACGGCAATGCGAGCAGCGCTTCATCCTCAATCAATCGTAGGATATCGAACTCTCTTGAACCGACGATGACCTCGATCGACTCGTCGTCAAGCAGCCTATCGATTTCGTCGGCGCTTTTTTCATCCGCAGCCAGAACCAGCGTCGATTCGGATTCAATCGAAAATGCAAATGAAGTCAGGCACCGCTGACACCTTAAATGTACCGGCCCGGATACCGTCAGCATCAATTGCTGGCACCCTGTCTTATTGGATCCGCCTTGCAACGACCAGCGCAGCATTCCGGATTCGTCCGCCGCTTCGCCAGCCAGCCTGTTCAAATCCGCAACCGCCACTTCGCCTTCACGCTTTTCTTTGAGACGACAGAATTCAAAAATGTCGATCACCGACGCTTTCATAGCTTAGTTGAATCTGGAAAACCTGCGATAATAGCAGACTTTTTCCTTATTCGTCAAAGTGTTAGCGTACTTTTTGACGAGAAAACCAGCCAACATTTCATCGAACCATGCACTCTTTGCCGACACCGCCACGACTGATTCTGGCTTCCAGTTCCAAGTACCGAAAGGAATTGCTGTCGCGACTGCGGATTCCGTTTACCGTGGCAATACCGGATATCGATGAAATGCCGCGCATGAATGAAACGCCAGAGGCTACCGCGCTACGTCTGGCGCGAGAAAAAGCCGCCGAAATTGCAAGCCAAAACGATGAAGCGATAGTCATCGGTTGCGATCAGGTCGCCACCTTGGATGGTGAACAAATCGGCAAACCCGGATCTCATGAGAATGCATTGAAGCAACTGCAGAAAATGCGCGGACGCCGCGTCGTATTTCACACTGCATTATGTTTATGGGATGGGCGCAGAAATCCGCCAGGCGATGCGGTGCAATTGGAAAATGTGCAAACCTTTGTCACATTTCGCAACCTTCAAGATGCGGAGCTGGATGCCTATTTGCGAATCGAACAACCGTATGACTGTGCAGGCAGTGCGAAAAATGAAGGGCTTGGCATTACCATCATTGAGCAAATAGAAAGCAGCGACCCTACGGCGCTTACAGGCTTGCCGCTGATTGCATTGACAACCATGCTGCGGCGCGCCGGGGTATCGTTCTTTGCTGCCTGATCAGATTTGGCATGTATTTTTCGTCTCAATCCCCATAATCCACCGCTGAAGAAAATGCCCGGCATTCTTTATCTCATTCCTAACACGCTCGGCCAAACGAGCGCAATTCAACTCAATCCGCTTGCGTCTGTAATTCCATCCGAAGTGCAAGTCATCACGGCAAGGCTCGATTATTTTATTGCCGAGAATGCGAAAACCACACGCGCTTTTCTAAAGCTCGTCGGAGTGAAAAATCCGCTCGATACGCCGCTGCAGGATATCCGGATCGCGGAACTCAATATCAATACCGATGCCGCTGCACTTCCTGCCCTGCTTGAGCCGGTATTGGACGGACAGGATGCCGGCCTGATCTCGGAAGCCGGCGTGCCGGCGGTCGCGGACCCTGGCGCCAACCTGGTGCGATTGGCGCACAAACGAGGCATCATTGTCAGGCCGCTGGTTGGACCGTCCTCCCTTTTGCTTGCAATAATGGCGAGCGGCTTAAACGGCCAGAGTTTTGCATTCAACGGCTACCTTCCAGTCGATGCATCACAACGCGCAAAACGCATAAAAATGCTGGAGGAGCGTTCACGCCAGGAAAAGCAAACCCAGCTTTTTATAGAAACGCCTTATCGCAATGGCGTATTGCTGGAAGCGCTGGCTCTGACCTGTCAGCCAAATACGCTGATTTCGATCGCGACCGACTTGACCTTGCCATCAGAATCGATCAAGACGCAAACGGCGGGAAATTGGAAGCGCGATCTGGCGTCGGGCCGCACACCGGATTTTCACAAGAAGCCCACGGTATTTCTTTTGCTGGGAGAGTGAGCCGGATACGCAAAACGGCGGTATTGCGCCGCCGTTTTGCTTGCCCCGAAGGGCGTCAAGCGGGAAGCCCAAGGCTTCCCAACGCCGCGTCATCGACGCGGTGACTTTGTCGATATCAAGATCGATCTATCCTTGCTCGAAACTTTCACCAACGATTAAGTATTCTCACTATATTGCATGGAACGAAAATCGCAAGGAAAAACCAGCATTTTTCTTTATGAATTTATCGTGTCGGACTATCGCAAAGTCGGCGCCGCACCACCCCAAATCGATTTCATGGCCGCCGTCCCGACTTCCGCGCCGAATTTCTTCAATACACGTTCCGGCAAGCCTTCGTGCTGAGTGTAATCAACGATATTTTCCATTTTCAGCACATCGCGCGCAACTGAATCGACGGTGCCGAAACCATCGGCCAATCCCAGTTCCACAGCTTTGGAACCGCTCCAGAACAGGCCCGAAAACATGTCCGGAGTTTCTTTGAGCCGTGTACCGCGGCCGCTCCGTACTACGCCGATAAACTGCTGATGAATTTCATTGACCATTGATTGGGCATATTCTTTTTGTTTCGGAACCTGCGGGCTGAAAGGGTCCAGAAAACCCTTGTTTTCACCAGCAGTCAACAGACGACGTTCAACACCGGCCTTTTCCATCAGGCCGGTAAAACCGAAACCGTCCATCAACACGCCGATTGAGCCGACAATACTGGCCTTGTTGACAAAGACTTTGTCGGCCGCTACGGCGACATAATAACCTCCGGATGCACACATTTCGCCGACCACTACATAGAGCGGCTTTTTCGGATAAATTTTACGCAGCCGCGAGATTTCATCATTGATGATACCGGCTTGCACGGGACTGCCTCCCGGGCTGTTGATGTGCATGATGATGCCGACCGACCCACTGTCGGCATATGCTTTATTGAGTGCGGGAATAACCGCATCCGCAGCGCTGCGGCCGCCGGCCTCGATGGTGCCGTCGATTTCAATCAATGCAGTATGCGCTGTCACAGAACTCTTGTCGGCACCAAAATCCATCGCCATCCAGATTGCAAACGCGACAATGGACAAGGTTACCAACTTGAAAAAAGTGCTCCAGCGGCGGCGTGCACGCAGTTCACGCAATGACGCGAATGCAAGTTTTTCCAAAACGTCGCGCTCCCAACCGTCTTTTTTCGAATACGCGGATGCGTCCTGCAATGCAGGGCGCGATGTATTTTCGTAATGTTCGTTACTCATGATTTTCGCTGTCGTTGTTGGTTGAAGTCGATGCTCTTGCCGGGATCAGATATTCATCGGGTCGCCAGAATACCTGATTATCGCGCTCTTCCACCGTGATTGGGCGCAAGCGGCCGCCTCGGCATGGACCACCTTCGCATCTTCCTGTCTCCGGAGCGTAAATTGCACCATGGGTTGAGCACATCAGGAAAAGCCGGCTGGATTCAAAAAACTGACCTTCGTTCCAATCCAATTCTATCGGTACATGCGCACACCTGTTCAAGTAGGCGTGAGCGGTGCCGTTATATCGAATCGCAAATCCGGTCGCATCTTCACTGCCCGCAATCAGTGGAAAGCGTATCCCCTTGCCCCCCTCTTCCAGAGCTTCTGAATCGCAGATGAAAATCACTGTCTCGGTCATGATCCATCACGCATTTTCATTCAGCCATACATGCAAATCGGCAATCGAATCGGCCATGTGTAGCGGATTGAGGGGCAGCAATTCGCTTTCCGGGTGCGCCCCATATCGAACGCCGATTCCGGCAGCACCTGCATTGACTGCCATTTGCAAATCATGTGTCGTATCGCCGATCATGACGGTTCGCTTCATGTCTTGTCCCAATTCACGGGTCAATTCCTGCAACATTGCCGGATGCGGTTTGGAAAAAGTTTCGTCCGCACAGCGAGTTGCATCAAATAAAGACATCAGTTTTACCGTGTCGAGCGCGCGGTTCAGCCCAACGCGACTCTTACCAGTGGCAACTGCGAGAAAATATCCCTGCTGCGATAATTCGCCGAGCATCTCGCGCACCCCCTCAAACAAGATCAAGTCTTGATCCTTGGCCAAGTAATGATAACGATAACGCTCCACCATGCGCGGATAGTATTTGGGATCGAGGTCGGGTAATGCGGCTTGCATCGCCTCTTGAAGGCCAAGGCCGATTACATACGATGCGGACTTGTTATCCGGAACCGGAAGACCCAAATCTCTGGCAGACGCCTGAATGCACTTCACTATGGTGGCAGTGCTATCCATTAAAGTACCATCCCAATCAAATACGATCAGGTCAAATTGCTTTCGTGCCATGTATTCCGGCAGACTGGGCTGCCGGCTCCTTCGTGCTCTAATAAATTATAGATTGCGGTTTCAATTCTCTTTAGACGGATGTATTTTCCAGGCTTTTCAGAAAACGATCGCATTCCGGCGGCAGCGGCGCGTTCAATGTAACCGGCAGCCCCGTTTCCGGATGCGTAAAAGTGATCTGGTGCGCATGAAGAAACATGCGCTTTAACGCAAACCGCACACCGTCGGCTTTTTGCAGAGTCCGATTCAATGCAAAATCGCCATACTTGTCATCGCCGGCAATTGCAAACCCGCTCGATGCAAGATGCACCCGGATCTGGTGGGTACGTCCAGTCTTCAACTCAGCTTCCAATAGCGCGAATGTTCCATACTTTTTCAATAAATTGAATACGGTATGCGATGCCAAGCCATCCGATTGAACTCTTACCCGGCGTTCGCCATCCGGCGCGTTGTATTTGAATAAAGGCAATTTGATGTGTTCGCGCGGGTTTTTCCAGTCGCCCTGCACCAATACCAGATAGCGCTTGTCGAGCAAGCCTTCGCGAATCTGTTCATGCAGATTCGTCAAGGCCGAGCGTTTCTTTGCCAGCAATAAAATACCCGACGTGTCTCGGTCAAGCCGATGTATCAACTCCAGGAACTTTGCCTCCGGGCGTGCGGCGCGCAATTGTTCAATCACGCCATAGCTGACACCGGAACCGCCGTGCACCGCCACGCCGGCCGGCTTGTCGATTACCAGCAGATGCTTATCTTCAAGCAATATTTTGAACTCAGCCCCGGGAACTACCTGTGAAGATTTTTCAGCCATGCGCACCGGCGGAATGCGCACCACGTCACCTTGCTCGAGTCGGTATGTCTGATCAATGCGGCCTTTATTGACACGAACTTCGCCCGAACGAAGCACTCTATATATATGGCTTTTTGGAACACCTTTGCAAATGCGCAGCAAAAAATTGTCGATCCGCTGGCCGGCCTCTTCCTCAGAAATTGTGACTAACTGGACTTGAGGCGGTTGGGACGGCACCGGGGTTTGGGCTTCTTTCCCAGAAAATATCGCTAAGTCCTTCATTTTGAATATATAATTGTTTCACGGCAGTTACAAAGCTGCTGTTGGTGTGAGTGAGAATAAAAAGCACATTCTACACAGGGGCGTCTCGATCGGCCTCGCCAATTTGCAAATTCGATTGAAAAGATGTGTACGCACCATCCCTGCGCGAGTCAAGGTTGCACCGTTGTTGTAATCGGATAGCGCGCAAGAATGTTGAACTGGATTGTTTGGATTACAAGGATAAATCCGGCAAGCTCGCCCTTAAAGCAAGAGCTCGCTGGTTGATGCAGTTGAAACCTGTATGCCGATTTTCGCTGAACCCATGTTTTGTTTAGCTTCTTCAAGCTGTTCGTTACCTGCAATTTTGCCTTTTGCGCTCGAATCATTCGATGTGCACGGCGCGGGTTTCATGCATGCCAGGCATCCCGCTCAATTGTATCCGAGCCCCGTTGTGATATCAGCGCAATTGCGCTGATTTTTCGCACACCAAGGCAGTTCCCTCCCCCCAAGCGTTCCGCTCTTGCGTACATCCCTGTACTGTTGCTGCCGATACTGAATAGTAAACAGCATTGAAGATGGCCTACGGGCCGCGGAGCTAAAAAAATGAAACGCATGTTGTTTAATGCCACGCAGCAGGAAGAATTGCGTGTGGCCATCGTCGATGGACAAAAACTCATTGACATCGATATTGAAACCACCGGACGCGAGCAACGCAAGTCCAACATCTACAAGGGCGTCATCACTCGCATCGAGCCGTCGCTTGAGGCGTGTTTCGTCAACTACGGCGAAGAACGCCACGGCTTCCTGCCGTTCAAGGAAGTCGCGCGCAGCTATTTCCGGGATGGCGTCGACGTCCGCAGTGCATCCATCAAGGATGCGTTGCGCGAAGGCCAGGAAATCATGGTCCAGGTCGAAAAGGAAGAGCGCGGCAACAAGGGGGCGGCACTGACTTCTTTTGTATCGCTCGCAGGCCGGTATCTTGTTCTGATGCCGAACAATCCGCGCGGCGGCGGCGTATCGCGCCGCGTCGAAGGGGAAGATCGGCAGGAACTGCGCGACACCATGGATCGGCTCGATTTGCCGACCGGCATGTCGGTCATCGCGCGTACTGCAGGTATTGGCCGCAACGTCGACGAGCTGCAGTGGGATCTGAATTATCTGATGCAATTGTGGCGTGCGATCGAAGGAGCGGGCCAGTCGTCCTCCGGCGCGTTCCTGATTTATCAGGAATCGTCGCTGGTGATCCGCGCAATTCGCGATTATTTCCAGCCGGATATCGGTGAAATCCTGATTGATACCGACGATATTTATGAACAGGCGCAACAGTTCATGAGTCATGTGATGCCGGACATGGTGCATCGGGTCAAGCGCTATCGCGACGATGTGCCGCTGTTCTCTCGGTTCCAGATCGAGCATCAGATTGAGACTGCCTATTCCCGTACAGTACCTCTACCTTCCGGCGGCGCCATCGTCATCGATCATACCGAAGCGCTGGTGTCGGTCGACGTCAACTCGGCCCGTGCCACACGCGGCAGCGACATTGAAACCACTGCGTTCAATACCAACCTGGAAGCTGCCGAGGAAGTTGCCCGCCAATTGCGCCTGCGCGATCTGGGCGGCTTGATCGTCATCGATTTTATCGACATGGAAAACGCGAAAAATCAGCGTGAAGTCGAAAGTCGATTGAAAGACGCTTTGCACTATGACCGTGCGCGAGTGCAGATGGGCAAGATCTCGCGTTTCGGTTTGATGGAATTGTCGCGCCAGCGCCTGCGCCCATCTCTGTCGGAAGGCAGCCATGTGACCTGTCCACGTTGCAATGGCACCGGCCACATCCGCGATACCGAGTCGTCCGCATTGCAAGTTTTGCGCATCATCCAGGAAGAGGCAATGAAGGAAAATTCAGCCTCGATCCATGTGCAGGCGCCGGTCGATGTCGCCGCTTTCCTGTTGAATGAAAAGCGCGGAGAAATCCTGAAAATCGAAACCCGTCATCGGGTTGCGATCATCATGATTCCAAACAAGCATCTGGAGACCCCGCATTACAAGCTGGAACGCATCAAGCACGACGATCCGCGCCTGGAGGAAGTACAGGCGAGCTACGCAATGGCGGAAGATGCCGAAACCGACATCAGCTACAGCAAACGTCAGAAGGAAGAAGTCAAGCCGCGTCAGGAAGCAATGGTCAAGGGCATTACGCCGGATCAGCCTGCACCAATTGTTGAACGCAAGCAAGAAGAAGCGGCCGCTATTCCGATATTGATGTTGCCTGCGGAAGAAGGATTCTTCAGCAAACTGTTTGGCCTGTTTCGTAAAAAACCTGCGCCGGCGCCAGCCGCTGCCGTGCCTGCGATAGCTGAGAAAACTCCGCAAAGCCGCGAACGCAACAACGGCCGCGGCCAGCGTGGCCGCAACCGCAACACCCGTGGCGGCCGCGATCGAGGCGAAGAACGCGATTCGGCCAAGGCCGAGGTACGTGACTTGCCTGTCAAGCAGGCGCAAGCCGAGACGGCAAACGCACAAACTGCCCGACCACCCCGGCCGCCGCGCGAGCCACGTGAACCGCGTGAACCACGCGAGACGACTGAAGCAAAGCGTGAACGCAATAGCGAGCGTCCGCAACGTGCGCCACGTGAAGATCGCAAGGAAACTGCAGTCACGGTCAAAGCAGACGAATTGCCATTGAGCAACTCGGCACTTGCAGCTGCTGCGCTCGAACCGTCTACCGTTGTCGCAACCGACACACCGGTCGACGCTTTATTGTCCGATGCAAATTTGCCCGAAGGCGGCGAAACAGCTGAACAAGGTGAAGAGCAGCGCCGCCGCCGCCGTCGTCGCGGAGGCCGCAACCGCAATCGACGTGAGCGCGAGGATGGCAGCATCGTTGAATCCGGCATTGCGTCGGAGACCGACGAGGCTGCAGTTGAAGAGGACTCTATGGTGCAGTCCGATTCGTCCGAAACTACGATTGCCACAACTGCCGTCATGGAATCGAATCCGGCTTCGGAAGAAGCATTTGAATCCACGCCTGCAGTTTCCGAGCCGGCGCCCCAGGTAAGTGCATTGACTTCCGCGATTGCCGCTCCGTTGGTACCTCAGGAAATCAGTCGTGTTCCGGAACCGGCGCCCGTTGAAACTGCATCGGTCGAAACAGCCGCTGTAGTAGAGCCGGAGCAGGTTGCCCCGGTTGCGTCGGTCCCAGTTCAATCCGAGTTGGCGTTGCCCACATCGGATCTGGTAGCTGCCGTACCTATGGCCGAAGTTGAGCCGGCAGCCGAAATTGCAACCCCGACCACACCGCAGGCGCCAAGTCCGGCGAAGGCGGGTCTGGCTCCGATGCAATTGAACGATCTGGATGAAGTATTAAAGTCTGCGGGATTGACTTTGGCGGTAACCGACCCGGACAAGTTGCGCGCAGCGCAAGAGGCCAGCTCAACGATTCCCGTGGTGCCGCGCGTGCCGCGAGAGCGCAAGCCCTTGCCATCGTTACCAAGCGAGCCGCTGATCCAGGTTGAAACGCACAGGTAAAACCAACGCCGCGGGTAGCGACGCGGCGTTGGATTGCATGAATTTTTGCAGTATGAAGAAAAGGGAGCGCAAGCTCCCTTTTCTTTTGTATACCGATGGATCTTGGCTCTGCCCCAAGGAAAAAGTTTATCCTGGCATCATGACTTTTTCCAATTTCCGTCCCTCCCGGCTTGGCCTGGGTGCAAATATCGCCGATGATGACGCGCTTTATGCATGGTGCAAAACCGCAAAAGATGAAACTAGTAACTGGCCGCTCAGCCAGAAGCCTCAAGAACACCTGACATCGAAGACATGACAATCGCAACAATTCCACTGGACCGGCCCGCCGCCGTTACCCTGACCGAGGCCTTTTGGTTTTGGTTCAAGCTTGGCTTTATCAGTTTTGGTGGACCGGCCGGACAAATCGCGCTGATGCATACTGAACTGGTTGAAAGGCGCCGCTGGATTTCCGAACGGCGTTTTCTGCATGCGCTGAATTACTGCATGGTGTTGCCCGGTCCGGAGGCGACTCAGCTTGCGGTGTACATCGGATGGCTGTTGCACCGGACCTGGGGCGGCGTCATCGCCGGTACGCTATTCGTACTGCCGTCGCTTGCTATCCTGATCGGGTTGTCATGGATCTACCTGTCGTTCGGCAACGTACCGGCAGTGGCCGGTGTGCTGTACGGCATTAAACCGGCCGTGGTTGCGATCGTTCTGGCAGCCGCATGGCGCATCGGGTCGCGCACCTTGAAAAATGCCTGGCTGATAATGATCGCGGTGACCGCATTCCTCGCCATCGCGGTGCTGCAACTGCCCTTTCCATTCATCGTCCTGGCCGCAGCCGCAATTGGCATGATCGGCGGCCGCGTGATGCCGGATAAATTCAAGATCGGCGGCGTGCATGGAACGGCCAACCTCGCGTCCTACGGCCCGGCCATCATCGATGACGATACGCCGACACCGCCGCATGCCCGTTTTTCCTGGAGCCGGCTGATCATGGTCGCGGCCATCGGGGTCGGCTTGGGGGCGGCGGCATGGGTGCTGATCGCACTGCAATTCGGCATCACCGATCCGCTGGCTCAGATGGGCTGGTTTTTCACGAAAGCGGCGCTGCTGACATTCGGCGGGGCTTATGCGGTGCTGCCCTATGTGTACCAGGGCGGTGTGGAGACCTACCAATGGGTCACGCCGGCGCAAATGATCGACGGCTTGGCGCTCGGTGAAACCACGCCGGGCCCGTTGATCATGATCGTTGCATTTGTCGGATTTGTCGGTGGCTGGGCCAAGACATTGTTTGGTCCGGACAGCCTGTTTATTGCGGGCACGGTCGGCGCCTGTGTTGCGACCTTCTTTACATTTTTACCGTCATTTATCTTCATCCTGGCAGGTGGCCCGATGGTTGAGTCAACCCGCGACAATATCCGGCTGACCGCACCGCTGACCGCGATTTCAGCCGCAGTAGTCGGCGTCATCGTCAGCCTTGCAGTATTTTTCGCCGAGCATGTATTCAACATCACCGAGCCCATCGCTCAATGGGATTTCATCGCAATGGGAATTACGCTGGCAGCATGCATTGCGCTGTTCCGGTTCAAGGCGGGCACGATCAAGCTGATTTTTGCCTGTGCAGCGGCCGGATTCGTCGTGTCGTATCTTGCCGGGCAGTCTGGAGTAACATAATGATTGCTCAACCGAGTGTCTCTCTCGATTAATATCATGGCTGGAAAAATCATCCCCGTTACAGATCAACGTACGCTTGAGGCGGTACCGTCGATTCCATTGATTCAGGTACCGGCGACAGGATCGGTGGCGGACCGGCTGGGCCGACCTCTGAACGACCTGCGCATCTCGGTCACGGACCGTTGCAATTTTCGGTGTGTCTATTGCATGCCGGCCGAGACGTTCGGCAAGAGTTATACCTTTCTACCCCAAACTTCCCTGCTTTCCTTTGAGGAAATCGTGCGCATCGCAGGGATATTCGTTGCGCATGGCGTCGAAAAAATCCGGCTCACCGGAGGCGAACCGCTACTGCGCAAGAATATCGAGCAATTGGTGTCAATGCTGAGCCAGTTGAAAACACCGGATGGCCGCGAACTGGATTTGACGTTGACGACCAATGGCTCCCTGCTTGCCAAAAAAGCACAGGCATTGAAGGAAGCCGGATTGAAGCGCGTGACGGTGTCGCTCGATTCGATCGACGATGCGACATTCAAGCGCATGAATGATGTCGATTTTCCGGTTTCGCAAGTGCTGCACGGTATCGATGCCGCGCATCAAGCGGGGCTTGGGCCGATCAAGATCAACATGGTTGTCAAAGGCGGCCTGAACGACCACGAAATCGTTCCGATGGCGCGGCACTTCAAAGGCTCGCCGTTCATTCTTCGTTTTATTGAATACATGGATGTCGGCACTTCCAACGGCTGGAAGATGGACGAGGTTATTCCGTCATCCGAAGTGGTTCGTTGCATCAACGCCGTGCTGCCGCTCGCAGCGCTTGACGCCAATTATGCAGCGGAGACTGCGGCGCGCTGGCGCTACCAGGACGGCAGCGGTGAAATCGGCGTGATATCGAGTGTGACGCAAGCCTTTTGCAGCAATTGCACGCGCGCCCGGCTCTCGACCGAAGGCAAACTCTATACTTGCCTGTTCGCCAGCGGCGGACACGATTTGCGCGCCTTGCTGCGGCGCGGGCACTCCGATGAAGAAATTTCCAGCGCCATCGCGCATGTTTGGCGCGCCCGGGACAATCGCTACTCGGAACTGCGGTCGGCTCGCACTGCCGGCCTCAACCAAACATTGAAGAAAGTCGAAATGTCGTATATCGGCGGTTAATCTCACGTTTCCGCACTGTCTTTTTCCTCGTCGGAAACCAGAGTATCCGCACCCAGCAAAAGTTGAGCGGCTTCCGTAGGAAGCGCTTCCACCGATTTTAGTTTGCGTGCCATCTGCCGGCTGCGCGTCTCGGCCTGCTCTATGTTTTTCGCCGCGCGTTCCAGGGTTGTCCTGGTGGCTGCGAGCACGTCGCCGAACTTCCCGAACTCGGTCTTGACCGCGCCAAGCACCTGCCACACTTCCGACGAACGCTTTTCCAGCGCAAGGGTACGGAAACCCATTTGCAAACTGCTTAACAATGCCGAGAGCGTGGATGGCCCGGAGATGCAAACCCGGCACGTGCGCTGCAAGTCGTCGGCCAGTCCCGGACGCCGGATCACCTCGGCATACAAGCCTTCGGTCGGCAAGAACAGGATTGCAAAATCGGTGGTGAGTGGCGGCGACAAATATTTCTCGGCGATTGTTTTCGCTTCGATGCGAATTGCCCGTTCCAGCTCGCGGCCGGCTGTGGCAACGCCTTCCACATTCGCGTTATCGGCCGCTTCGGCAAGGCGTTCGTACTGCTCTTTGGGAAACTTCGCATCGATCGGCATCCAGACCGGCCGACCGCCGTCGTCATTGCCGGGCAGCTTGATCGCGAATTCAACGCGCTCGCCGGTGCCGGGAATGGTCTCCACGTTCTTTGCGTACTGGTCCGGC